>NZ_JBHYOB010000018.1:0-145366 GCF_042744565.1 Streptomyces sp. NPDC058812 | reverse complement strand
CAATCATGCCGGCCCCCACACCGCTCTCCACCTAATCCCCCCCCCCACCCACCGCCGGCCCAAACAACCTGTCCGGGGGGGGGGCCCCGGGGGCCCCCCCCCGCTTCGCCGTGCCGCGACAGGGCGGCCCGGCGTCACACTCCGCCACCCTCCGTTTGCTTCCGGCAAGCCCCCGCTCCTGTGGGCGGCCCCTTGCTCACGGGCGGATAACAAGAAGGACAGAAGGGGTTTTCAGGCAGGTCTACGCGCGTTAATCTGCGGCGAAGCCAGCGCCGTACCCGAACCGTCCCCGGCGCTTGTACGACAGGAGCACCAGACATGCGCCGGATTTCCCGGATCACGGTCGCAGGCGCAGCGACCGCCTCCCTGGCCCTCGCCCTCTCCGCCTGCGGTGGCACCTCGACCTCCTCCGGGTCGTCGGAGTCCAAGGGCGACAAGGGCCTCGCCATCGCCTACGACGTCGGCGGCAAGGGCGACCAGTCCTTCAACGACGCCGCTTACGCGGGACTGGAGCAGGCGAAGAAGGAGTTCGGCTACGAGACGGCCGACATCGAGCCCACCGACGGCGAGACCAACGCCGACAAGGAGCAGCGCCTGGTCTCCTTGGCCAAGCAGGGCTACAACCCGGTCGTCGGCGTCGGCTACGCGTACGCCGCCGCGCTGAAGAGCGCCGCCGAGAAGTACCCGGACACCACCTTCGGCATCGTGGACGACGCCACGATCGAGGCGAAGAACGTGGCCGACCTGGTCTTCAACGAGGAGCAGGCCTCCTACCTCGCCGGCGTCGCCGCCGCCAAGAGCACCAAGACCGACACGGTCGGCTTCGTGGGCGGCGTGGACATCCCGCTGATCCACAAGTTCCAGGCCGGTTTCGAGCAGGGCGTCAAGGACACCGACCCCAAGGTCAAGGTGATCTCGCAGTACCTGACGCAGACGGCGGAGGAGGGCGGCTTCTCCAGCCCCGACAAGGGCAAGACCGCCGCCGAGGGTCAGATCGAGAAGAAGGCCGACGTCGTCTACGCGGCGGCCGGTCTCTCCGGTCAGGGCGTCATCGAGGCCGCCGCCGCCAACAAGGTCTGGGCGATCGGCGTCGACTCCGACCAGTACAAGCAGGAAGCCCTCGCGAAGTACAAGGACTGGATCCTGACTTCGGCCACGAAGGACGTCGCCAAGGCGGTGTACAACCTGGCGAAGTCGGTCGAGGACGGCAAGCCCGAGACCGGTATCGTTCGGGGCGATCTGAAGTCCGGCGAGGTCGGCCTTTCGGACTCCAACCCGAAGTTCGCGGACAACGCCGAGCTCCAGGCAGCCATCAAGACGGCCAAGGAGAAGATCGTCAGCGGCGAGATCAAGGTCAAGAGCAGCTGAGCCGAGCAACACCTCGAACAGCGTGTAACCGCGGTGGTCGCACCGCTCGACGGGGTACGAGGAGGACGCCTCCGAGTCCTCCTCGTACCCCGTCGTGTCGATGTGCCGCCGCCGCTTTTAGATGCCGTAGGGGCGCTACGCGCGTAGACGGCCCCCGTCCCCAGGAGAGTGCGCCATCAACGCGTCCAGCAGCCCTCCGGCCGGAGCGGCGGTCAACGAATCGGTGACCGCCGTCGAACTCGCCGGGATCACCAAGCGATTCCCGGGTGTCGTGGCCAACCACGACATCCACCTGACCGTCCACAAGGGCACCGTCCACGCCCTCGTCGGCGAGAACGGCGCCGGCAAGTCGACCCTGATGAAGATCCTCTACGGCATGCAGAAGCCGGACGAGGGCACCATCGCGATCGACGGCGAGAAGGTGGCCTTCTCCTCGCCCGCCGACGCCATCGTCCGCGGCATCGGCATGGTCCACCAGCACTTCATGCTCGCCGACAACCTCACGGTCCTCGAGAACGTGGTCCTCGGCAGCGAGAAGCTGTACGGCATCGGCGCCAGGGCCCGCCGGAAGATCAAGGAGATCTCCGAGCGGTACGGCCTCGGTGTGCGCCCCGACGTCCTCGTCGAGGAACTCGGCGTCGCCGCCCGCCAGCGCGTGGAGATCCTCAAGGTCCTCTACCGCGGCGCCCGCACGCTGATCCTGGACGAGCCGACCGCCGTCCTGGTCCCGCAGGAGGTCGACGCCCTCTTCGACAACCTGCGCGAACTCAAGGCCGAGGGTCTGTCGGTCATCTTCATCTCGCACAAGCTGGGCGAGGTGCTCTCCGTCGCCGACGAGATCACCGTCATCCGCCGCGGTACGACGGTCGGGACGGCCGTGCCCGCCGAGACGACGCCGCGCCAGCTCGCCGAGCTGATGGTGGGCAGCGAGCTGCCCACCCCTCAGACCGCCGAGTCCACGGTCACCGACCGCCCGGTCCTCACCGTCGACACGCTCCGCCTCGCGGCCCCCGGCGGCAAGGCCCTGCTGGACGACATCTCCTTCACCATCCACGCCGGCGAGGTGCTGGGCATCGCGGGCGTCGAGGGCAACGGCCAGACCGAGCTGGTCGACGCGCTCATCGGCCTGCGCCACGCCGACTCCGGCACCATCCGCTTCCTCGACGAGGACATCACCGCGCTGCCCACCCGCAAGCGCCGCGAGCAGGGCGTCGGCTACATCCCCGAGGACCGCCACCGCCACGGCCTGCTCCTGGAGTCCCCGCTCTGGGAGAACCGCATCCTCGGCCACGTCACCGAGAAGCCCAACAGCAAGGGTGTCTGGCTGAACCCGAAGGGCTCTCAGGAGGACACCCGCCGCATCGTCGAGACGTACGACGTCCGCACCCCCGGCATCGACGTCACCGCCGCCTCGCTCTCCGGCGGCAACCAGCAGAAGCTGATCGTCGGCCGGGAGATGAGCCACAAGCCGCGCTTCCTGATCGCCGCCCACCCCACCCGGGGCGTGGACGTCGGCGCGCAGGCCGCGATCTGGGACCACATCCGCGAGGCGCGCCGCGAGGGACTCGCCGTCCTGCTGATCTCCGCCGACCTGGACGAGCTGATCGGCCTGTCCGACACCCTCCGGGTGATCTACGACGGCAGGCTGGTCGCGGACGCCGACCCGGCCACCATCACCCCCGAGGAGCTGGGCTCGGCGATGACCGGCGCCGCCTCCGGTCACCTCGAACACGAAGAGACCCCGGCCGACGGCGGCCCGGGTGCGGAAGACGAGGCCCGCTGATGAAGAAGTTCGACAAGGAGCGCGTGCTCCTCGCGGTGGCCGGTCCGGTCATCGCGCTCGCCGTGGCTTTTGTGCTGAGCGCGATCGTCCTGATCGCCTCGGGCAAGAACCCGGTCGAACCGTTCGCCCTGATGTTCGAGCAGGCTGGATTCTCCGACATCCAGGTCCTGATCATCAACCAGGCGTCGATGTACTACATCGCGGCCCTGGCGGTCGCCATCGGCTTCCGGATGAACCTGTTCAACATCGGCGTCGACGGCCAGTACCAGCTCGCCGCCATGATGGCCGCGATCGTCGGCGCCCACGCCAACCTCCCCGCCGCCCTCCAGATCCCGCTCCTCCTCCTGACCGCCGTCCTCACCGGCGCCTTCTGGTCCGGCATCGCCGGTGTCCTCAAGGTGACCCGCGGCGTCAGTGAGGTCGTCGCGACGATCATGCTGAACGCCATCGCCACCTCCGTGATCGGCTACCTGTGGCTGCCGGACGTCTTCGGCGTCAAGATCGGCAACAACAACACCACCGGCGAGATGCACGAGTCCGGCTGGGTCCCCGGCATCGACATGGGCGCGGCCGGCGAGATCTACGGCCTGGTGATCCTCGCCCTGCTGCTCGGCATCGGTTACTGGGTCGTCCTCAACCGCACCCGCTTCGGCTTCGACCTGCGCGCCTCCGGTGCCTCCGAGTCCGCCGCCGCGGCCAGCGGCGTCAACCCGGGGCGCATGGTGCTCACCGCGATGCTGCTCTCCGGCGGCCTCGCCGGCCTCGCGGGCCTGCCGATCCTCCTCGGCGACACCCACACCTACAGCCTCAACTTCCCCACCGGCATCGGCTTCCTCGGCATCGGCATCGCCCTGCTCGGCCGCAACAGCCCCGTCGGCATCGCCTTCGCCGCCCTGCTGTGGGCCTGGCTCGACAAGGCCAGCCCCGAGCTGGACTTCCACGGCTACGACAAGGAGATCGCGGTCATCATGCAGGGCCTGATCGTCCTCTCCGTCGTCGTCTCCTACGAGGCCGTCCGCGAGTGGGGCCTGCGCCGCCAGCAGCGCCGCGTCGGCGCGGAGCTGGCCGCCGGTCACGTCCTCGGCGCCACCGACAACACCAAGAAGGAGGTGGCTGGCCGATGACCACCGCAACCGACCTCAACCAGCCCACGCTGGAGCACGGGGCGCCGGCCGGCCGCCGGATCTCGCTGCCCGTCCTGCTGCTGATCATCGCCGGTGCCCTGGCACTGACCTCCATCGTCCGCCTGATCACCGGCGCCAACGGCATCACCAACGTCAGCCAGATGTCCACCGCGCTCCAGCTCGCCGTGCCGATCGGCCTCGCCGGTCTCGGCGGCCTGTGGGCGGAGCGCGCGGGCGTCATCAACATCGGCCTGGAGGGCATGCTGATCCTCGGCACCTGGTTCGGTGCCTGGGCCGGCTTCCAGTGGGGGCCGTGGACCGGCGTCCTGATGGGCATCGTCGGCGGCGCGCTCGGCGGCCTCCTGCACGCGATCGTGACGATCACCTTCAACGTCAACCACATCGTCTCCGGCGTGGCCATCAACATCCTCGCCCTCGGCGCCACCCGCTACCTCGCCCCGCTCGCCTTCGAGGGCCACCAGGGCGGCTCCGCCAAGCAGTCCCCGCCGGTCGAGTCGCTCGGCCACTTCTCGGTGCCAGGGCTCTCCAGCGGCCTGGAGAGCCTGAACGACCAGCACTGGTTCCTGATCTCGGACATCGCCGGCCTGCTCGGCGGCCTGGTCACCGACGTCTCCTGGCTCACCCTGATCGCGGTCGCCCTGATCCCCGCCAGCTGGTACATCCTGTGGCGCACCCCGTTCGGCCTCCGCCTGCGCTCCTGCGGCGAGAACCCGGTCGCGGCCGAGTCCCTCGGCGTCAACGTCTACAAGTACAAGTACCTGGCCGTGATCATCTCCGGCGGCCTGGCCGGCCTCGGCGGCGTCTTCCTCTCCATCGTGGCCAACCCCTTCTACCTGGAGGGCCAGACCAGCGGCCGCGGCTACATCGGCCTCGCGGCGATGATCTTCGGCAACTGGATGCCGGGCGGCCTCGCCATCGGCGCCGGCCTCTTCGGCTACACCGACAGCCTCAACCTGCGCGGCGGCTCCGCCAACGTGCACGCCCTGCTGCTGCTCGGCGCGCTGCTGCTGGTCGCCGGCGCCATCTGGCTGGCGATCCGCAAGCAGTACGTCAAGGCCGCGATCACCGTGGTCGTCGGCGCCCTGGTCTTCGCCTGGTACGCCACCACCGACGACGTCCCCAACCAGGTCGTCTCCGCGACGCCGTACGTCGTCACCCTCGTCGTCCTCGCGCTGTCCGCACAGCGCCTGCGCATGCCGAAGGCGAACGGCGTGCAGTACCGGAAGGGACAGGGCAAATGACCGACGCCGACTGGGGCGCGCTGCGCACGGCGGCCCGCGAGGCGATGGTCCGGGCCTACGCCCCGTACTCCGGGTACGCCGTCGGCGCCGCCGCCCTGGTCGACGACGGCCGCACCGTCACCGGCTGCAACGTGGAGAACGCCAGCTACGGCATCGGCCTGTGCGCCGAGTGCGGGCTCGTCTCCCAGCTCCAGCTGACCGGCGGCGGCCGGCTGACGCACTTCGTCTGCGTCGACGGCCACGGCGAGATCCTCGTGCCGTGCGGCCGCTGCCGGCAGCTGCTGTACGAGTTCGGCGGCCCGGAGCTGCTGCTGGAGACTCCCGCGGGGATCGTCCCCCTCTCGGAGATGCTCCCGCAGGCCTTCGGCCCCGACCACCTCACCAAGTAACTCCCGCAATCCCGTAAGGAAAGCCAGGTATGGCCATGGACGTCATCTCCGTCATCCGCACCAAGCGGGACCGCGGCGAACTCAGTGCCGAGCAGATCGACTGGGTCATCGACGCCTACACGCGCGGCGAGGTGGCCGACGAGCAGATGTCGTCGCTCGCGATGGCCATCCTGCTCAACGGCATGAACCGAGGCGAGATCGCCCGCTGGACCGCCGCGATGATCGCCTCCGGCGAGCGCATGGACTTCTCGTCCCTGTCCCGCCCGACCGCCGACAAGCACTCCACGGGCGGCGTCGGCGACAAGATCACGCTGCCGCTGGCGCCCCTGGTGGCGGCCTGCGGCGCGGCCGTCCCCCAGCTCTCCGGCCGGGGTCTCGGCCACACCGGCGGCACCCTGGACAAGCTGGAGTCGATCCCGGGCTGGCGCGCGCTCCTCTCCAACGAGGAGATGCTGAACGTCCTGGACACCACCGGCGCGGTGATCTGCGCGGCGGGCGACGGGCTGGCCCCGGCGGACAAGAAGCTCTACGCCCTGCGCGACGTCACCGGCACGGTCGAGGCGATCCCCCTCATCGCCTCCTCCATCATGTCCAAGAAGATCGCCGAGGGCACCGGCTCCCTGGTCCTGGACGTGAAGGTGGGCAGCGGCGCCTTCATGAAGACCATCAAGGACGCGCGGGAGCTGGCCTCCACGATGGTCGGCCTCGGCACCGACCACGGCGTGAAGACGGTCGCGCTCCTCACCGACATGGCCACGCCCCTCGGTCTCACCGCGGGCAACGCCCTGGAGGTCCGCGAGTCGGTCGAGGTCCTGGCGGGCGGCGGCCCGTCCGACGTCGTCGAGCTGACCCTCGCCCTGGCCCGCGAGATGCTCGACGCGGCGGGCCTGCCCGACGCCGACCCGGCGAAGGCCCTCGCCGACGGCTCCGCGATGGACGTCTGGCGCCGCATGATCTCGGCCCAGGGCGGCGACCCGGACGCGGCCCTGCCCACGTCGAAGGAACAGCACGTGATCAAGGCGGGCGCCACCGGCGTCCTGACCCGCCTCGACGCCTACGACATCGGGGTCGCCGCCTGGCGCCTGGGCGCGGGCCGCGCCCGCAAGGAGGACCCGGTGCAGGCCGCCGCGGGCGTCGAACTCCACGCCAAGCCCGGCGACACGGTCACCGAGGGCCAGCCCCTCCTGACCCTCCACACCGACACCCCGGACCGCTTCGAGTACGCCCTCGCGGCGGTGGAGGGCTCCTACGACGTCGCCCCGGCGGGCACGGCCTGCACGGCGTCGCCGGTGGTGCTGGAACGTATCGCCTGACCAGGGGGTTCCTCGATCGGGTGAACGGGACCGGTGGACCTGCACCGGTCCCGTTCGGCATGCTGGACTCGGTGACGCACCGATTGGAGACACCGCCATGAGCGCACTCAGTGCCGAGCCGACCCCCGGAGGGGCGGGCTGGGAGGAGGTCGTCCGTGTCCTGGAGGAGACGGACGCTCCGGAGGGCAGCAAGGTGGAGATCATCGAAGGGATCGTCACCGTGGCGCCTCCGCCGTCCGAAGCGCACAACGACACCGCCGAGCTGCTTCAACTCAGTCTCTACACCGCCGTCCCAGAGGGGTGTGGCATCTACCAGACCTTGGGTCTGCTGGTCCCGGAGACGGCGGGGGTCTTCCAGCCTGACCTGTGCGTTGTGCCCAGGGCGGCGTTGCGACAGGGCAGGAGAGTGCATGCGAGTGAGGCGGAGCTGGTGGTGGAGGTCACCTCTCGCAGCAACGCCAACCATGACCGGATCAAGAAGGTCAGGGGCTACGCCCGCGCCGGTGCCCCTCTCTACCTTCTGCTGGATCCCTGGCACAGCGGATGCCCGACGGCCACGCTTTACGGAGTGCCCGAGGACGGCACCTATCGCGTCCTGGCATCGGTGGAATACGGCGAGAAGCTGACGTTGCCGACTCCCTTCGACCTGGAGGTCGACACCGGAGTCTTTCCGACAAGCTGAGCCGCCGTCACCCCAACACCGCCGCCACCCCCACCAGCACCGGCACCGAAACCACCGTCGACACAAGAATCGCGTCCCGTGCCAGCCGCTCGCCCACCCCGTACGTCGACGCGTACGTGTACAGGTTCTGCGCCGCGGGCAGCGCCGACGTCACCACCACGTCGAGCAGTTGGGCGCCCCGCAGCCCGAACACCCCGGACGCCAGCGCCCAGGCCACCGCCGGCTGCCCCACCGCCTTCAACGCCACGGCGAGCAGCACCGGCTGCCGCTCCGCGCCCCGCAGGGGCATTGTGGAGCCGCACAGGCCGATACCGAAGGCCAGCAGGACCGCCGGGACCGACATGTTGCCGATCAGGGTCACCGGATCCATGACCGCGTCCGGCACCCGTACGCCGCTCGCGGCGACCGCGACCCCGGCCAGCGAGCCCAGCGCTATCGGATTGCGCAGCGGTGTCAGCAGCACTCGCCACAGCGGGCCCTTCCCGCCCCCTCCCGACAGGTCGAGGATCGTCACCGCCACCGGCGTCACCAGCACCAGCTGGAACAGCAGCACCGGCGCCACCAGCGAGGCGTCGCCCAGGACGTACACGGCGATCGGGATGCCGAGGTTGCCGGAGTTCACGTAGCCGGAGCAGAGCGCGCCGATCGTCGTCCGGCCCACGCCCCAGCCCCGTACGACCCCCACCGCGACGAAGACCCCGGCCACCGCGACCGTGGACAGCGCCGTGACCAGCAGTCGGCTGGAGAAGACCACCGACAGGTCGGCCGTCGCGAGGGTGGTGAACAGCAGGGCGGGGGAGGCCACGTGAAAGGCGAGCTTGGTCAGGACCTCGCGTCCCTGGGGGCCGAGATGGCCCCGCAGGCCCAGCACATAGCCGACGGCGATGACGACCGCGATGACCGCGAAGCCGGTCAGCACCCCCTGCACGGCACCTCCCCGCCGAGCGGACGGGCCTGGAACGGCATGGGGCGGGGAGGCGATACGTGGGGCATGCAGCAAACCCTCCGGGGACGGGTGAGCGCACGTCAATGTGATCTCTGCCGACGGGCACCGATGAGTTCCCGGACCGCGCCGGGTCTACCGCACGTGGACGCCGTGACACCCGCCGTACTCGTGCTGCCCGGGCCTGTCTCCCGAGGGGAGACACCCCGGCTCTGCGACGAGGTGCGCGCGCTGCTGGAAAGCACCCGGGCCGGGGTGGTCGTCTGCGACGTCGGCGGGCTGGGACCGCCGGGGCTCGCCGTCGTCGACCTGCTGGCCCGCCTGGAGCTCACCGCCCGGCGGGCCGGGGGCCGGATCCGGCTGCGCGACCCCGACCCCGCCCTGCGCGGACTACTGGACCTCGTCGGCCTCCGCTTCGAGACGGAGCGGCAGGTCGAACAGCGGGAACCACCGCTTGGTGTCGAGGAAGCAGTGGAACCCGGTGATGCGGCCGTCTGAGATCTCCAGCACCTGGACCGCCCACGGCGCGAAGCCGCCCGCCTCCTCGTCCGGCTTGTAGTGCGCGAAGGCCGGCAGTCCGTTGGCCTCGACCGGCACCAGCCGCGAGTTCGCGCACGCGGCGCCGAGGGTCGTCATGAAGCCGGTGATGTCCGCCGAACCCGACAGCCACAGGTCGAACGGCGGCATCGTCATGACGGCGTCCTCGTGCAGCAGCGCCGTCAGCGCCGTCATGTCGTAGCCCTCGAAGGCCGCGACGTAGCGGTCCAGGAGCTTTTGCTGCTCCTCGTCCAGGGGGTCGGACACCGCCGCGCCGTCCCCCTGGTCCGCCCGCTCGGCGAGGGTCGCGCGGGCGCGTTGCAGGGCGCTGTTGACGGACGCGACCGTCGTGCCGAGCAGCTCGGCGACCTCGCTCGCCTTCCACGCCAGCACCTCGCGCAGGATCAGCACCGCCCGCTGCTTGGGCGGCAGCTGCTGCAGCGCGGCCATGAAGGCGAGCCGCACGGACTCCTTGGCGACCGCGGCCTCGGCCGGGTCGGCGGTCGAGGGCAGTACGCGGGCGTCCGGCATCGGCTCCAGCCAGGTGTGGTCCGGGCGGGGGGACAGGGCGGCCTGGGCGAGCGGCGTGGAGTCCGTCAGGTCCATCGGGCGGGCCCGCTTGTTGCCCGCGGTCAGCATGTCCAGGCAGACGTTGGTCGCGATGCGGTAGAGCCAGGAACGGAGGCTGGAGCGCCCCTCGAACTTGTCGTAGCTCCGCCAGGCGCGGACCAGGGTGTCCTGGACCGCGTCCTCGGCCTCGAAGGAGGAGCCGAGCATCCGGTAGCAGTACCCCGTCAGCTCGACCCGGTGCTTGTCCAGCGCGGAGTCCAGCTCCGTCGTCACGGTGCCGTTGGTCATCGTCCACCCACCCCTGTGGCGTCCTTCGTGCGCGTCTTCGCGCCTCGCACTTCGGAAGCTACCGCAGGGGACTGACAATGGCCTGTGCAGTCAAGAAAGGCGCAGGTCAGCGAGGGAGGCCGAAGGCCCGTACCGGAGTGTCCGGGGCCTGCCGGCGCGCCGCCAGGGAGCCGAGCACCGTGATCGCCACGACACCGGCCACCGCCAGCAGCCCGACGCCGACCGTTCCGGCCCAGCCGCCGGAGTGGAAGGCCACCGCGCCGACCGTGCTGCCCGCGCTGGAGCCGACGTAGTAGGCGGACTGGTACAGCGCCGAGGCCTGGGCGCGGCCGTGCGTGGCCGTCTTGCCGACCGCCGAGGACGCCACCGCGTGCCCGGCGAAGAACCCCGCCGTGATCAGCACCAGGCCCAGCAGGACCAGCGGCAGGGAGGGGGCGAGGGACAGCAGCAGGCCCGCCGCCGTCGTGCCGCCGCCCAGGTACAGCGCCCCGCGGCGGCCGAGGCGGCCCACCAGCCGGCCCGCCGTCGACGCCGAGACCGTGCCCACCAGGTAGACCAGGAAGATCGAGCCGATCAGGCCCTGCGGCAGCGAGAACGGCGCCTCCGCCAGGCGGTAGCCGATCACCGTGTAGACGCCGCCGAAGACCGTCATGAACAGCGCCCCGATGGCGTACAGCCGCCGCAGCAGCGGGTTCGCGAGGTGGTCGCGGACCGTGCGGACCAGGACGCGCGGGCGCAGCGAGCCCGGCGTGAAGTGCTTCGGCGCCGGCAGCAGCATCCGGAAGGCCACCGCGCACGCCACCGCCACGACGCCGATCACGCCGACGGCGACCCGCCAGCCCCACTCCTGGGCCACCCAGCCGGTGATGACCCGGCCGCTCATCCCGCCCACGCTGTTGCCCGCGACGAACAGGCCGATCGCGGTGACCAGCGCCCGCGGCGTGACCTCCTCCGCCAGGTACGCCGTCGCCGAGGCCGGCAGTCCGGCCAGCGCCGCGCCCTGCACCGCGCGCAGCGCGACGAGCGCCGGCAGCGACGGGGCGAAGGGGACCAGCAGCCCGACGGTCACCGCGACCGCCAGCGACGCCGTCATGACCGTACGCCGTCCGAAGCGCTCCGACAGCGCGCTCATCGGCAGCACGAACACCGCGAGGCCACCGGTCGCGGCGGCCACCGTCCAGCTCGCGTCGCTCGCGGTGACGCCCATGTCGCCCGAGATCAGCGGCAGCAGTGCCTGGGTGGAGTACAGGAGCGCGAAGGTCGCGACGCCCGCCAGGAACAGGGCGAGGCTCATCCGGCGGTAGCCGGGGCCGCCCGGGGTCATCCGGGAGTCGGCGACGGGGGCGGAGGGGGGAGCGGAGGCGGAGACGGATGCAGCGGCGCCCACGGCGGTGGACGCCCCGGTATCGGCGGGAGTCATGCTGCGACGGTACGAAGAGCGTCACTCATCCGTCCAATGCATGGAATGGCCATAATCGTTCCCATGGTGCATCAGCAAAGCTCACAGGCCCGCCTGTCACCGTCCGGTGACACAGAAGACATCGTCGCGCTGCTCGCGCCCCGCCTCGCGCACTTCGCCGGCGTCGCCCGCACCGAGCACGTCACCCGGGCCGCCCAGGAGATGAACGTCCCCCAGTCGACCCTCTCCCGCGCCCTCGTCCGCCTCGAAGCGGACCTGGGCGTCGACCTGTTCGTGCGCCGCGGCCGCACCCTCGCGCTGACCGTCGCCGGACGCACCTTCCTCGGCTCCGTCGAACGCGCCCTCGCCGAGGTCGAGCGCGCCGCCGACGAGGTCCGCGCGGACGCCGACCCGGCCACCGGCAAGGTCGCTTTCGGCTTCCTGCACACCATGGGCGCCGAAACCGTCCCGGGCCTGCTGCACGCCTTCCGCGCCGACCACCCCCGCGTCCGCTTCAGCCTCGTCCAGAACTACGGGGAGGCCATGCTGGAGCGCCTGCGCGCCGGCGAGCTCGACCTCTGCCTGACCTCCCCGGTCCCGGACGCCCCCGACCTGGTCGCCCGCCGCCTGGACGAGCAGAAGCTGCGCCTGGTCGTGCCGGCCGACCATTCCCTGGCCGGGCGCAGGCGCATCCGCCTCGCCGAGGCCGCCGACGAGGCCTTTGTGACCCTGGAGCCCGGCTACGGCCTGCGCCGCATCACCGACGCCCTGTGCAAGGAGGCCGGTTTCCGGCCCAAGGTGGCCTTCGAGGGGGAGGAGGCGGAGACGCTCCGCGGCCTGGTCGCGGCGGGCCTCGGGGTCGCCCTGCTGCCGCCGCCCGCCGTGCCCCGCCCCGGCGTGGTCGAACTGACGGTGACGGCCCCGCGCGCGGCCCGCGAGATCGGCGTGGCCTGGCTGGCGGGCCGCACGGACACGCCCCCGGTGGCCGCGTTCAAGAAGTTCCTGCTGTCGAGGCGGGGCCACCTGCTCCCGTCCTGACCCCGGCCCGCCGGGACCCGGAGTGCCTGCCGCCGTCCCGAAGTCCCCACGCCCCCCGGTCCCTACCGCCGCAACGACTTCCCGAACCCCACCGCCAGCGGCATCCGCAGCCCCAGCGGCGGGGGAGCGGCCAGCGCGTCCTCCACCGGCCGCGAGAACGAGTGCCCGAACAGCACACCCATCACGAAGTCCTCGGTGAGCGCGGCGACTTCCTCCCGGTAGTGCCGCAAGCCGTGCCCGTCGGAGTGCACTTCGAACCGGCACACCGCACGGTTCGCCTTCTTCGCCCGGGAGGCCAGCCGGAACGACAGCTCGGGGTCGCTGCGCTCGTCGTTCGTGCCGTGCACGATCAGTACCCGGCGCCCGGCGAGCTGCTTCACCGGTTCGGGTGGGGCGGCCACGTCCTCGTCGGGCAGCCAAGGGGCGATCGCCAGCGCCGAGTTGACGGCATCGTGTCCGGCGGCGCGCAGTGCGGCCCGCCCGCCCATGTCGACGCCGACCAGGCAGACGGGGACGTCGCCGTAGCGCCGTACGGCCTCGTCGGCGGCCCAGTCGGCGTCCCGGGCGAGGTGGGCCTCGGCGCCGTTCCAGCCCCGGTAGCGGTAGTGCACGACGTGTGCGGCCAGGCCCTCGTCCCGTCCCGCGCGCGCGAGCCGACGCCCCAACGCGCGTACGGACGCGGCCGCCAGCAGCGGAGACGGCTTGCGGCTGGACACCTCGTCGCCGCCGGGGAGCAGCAGCACCACCCCGCTCACCGCCGTCCCCTCCGGACCGAGCGTTCGCCCCAGCCGGGCCTGGCGGACCGGCGTCGCTTGCTGTGCCATGGCAGAACATTCTCAGAAGACCGGGTGTACGCCACCCGTCATCGCAGTCACCGTTACATATCGGCGAGCACGTACACCGCGGCCCCGTATCCGGTCCGCTTTCCGTGTCCGTGCGTTCACCTCACGTTCTACGCGCGTAGGCGTTAGAGTGCGGAAATGACGAGCCAGAGCACCGCGAAGACCACCGCGAAGACTCCGACGCCGGACCAGATCCGCCGGGCGCCGAAGGTTCTGCTGCACGACCATCTCGACGGCGGGCTGCGTCCCGGCACGGTCGTCGAACTCGCCCGCGCGACCGGCTACTCGGCACTCCCCGAGACCGATGCCGACCGGCTCGGCGTCTGGTTCCGCCAGGCCGCCGACTCCGGGTCGCTGGAGCGGTACCTGGAGACCTTCTCGCACACCGTCGGCGTCATGCAGACCCGCGACGCCCTGGTCCGGGTCGCCGCCGAGTGCGCCGAGGACCTCGCCGAGGACGGCGTCGTCTACGCCGAGGTGCGGTACGCCCCCGAGCAGCACCTGGAGGGCGGGCTCAGCCTCGAAGAGGTCGTCGAGGCCGTCAACGAGGGCTTCCGGGAGGGCGAGCGGCGCGCGCGGGACAACGGTCACCGCATCCGCGTCGGCGCCCTGCTCACCGCCATGCGGCACGCCGCCCGCGCCCTGGAGATCGCCGAGCTGGCCAACCGCTACCGCGACCTGGGCGTCGTCGGCTTCGACATCGCGGGCGCCGAGGCCGGTTACCCGCCCACCCGGCACCTGGACGCCTTCGAGTACCTCAAGCGCGAGAACAACCACTTCACCATCCACGCCGGCGAGGCCTTCGGGCTGCCGTCCATCTGGCAGGCCCTGCAGTGGTGCGGCGCCGACCGGCTCGGGCACGGCGTGCGCATCATCGACGACATCCAGGTCCAGGAGGACGGCACGGTCAAGCTCGGGCGGCTCGCCTCGTACGTCCGGGACAAGCGCATCCCGCTGGAGCTGTGCCCCAGCTCCAACCTCCAGACCGGGGCCGCGGACTCGTATGCCGAGCACCCGATCGGGCTGCTGCGTCGGTTGCACTTCCGTGCCACCGTCAACACGGACAACCGGCTGATGTCCCACACCGGTATGAGCCGGGAATTCGAGCACCTTGTCGACGCGTTCGGTTACACGCTCGACGACATGCAGTGGTTCTCCGTCAATGCGATGAAATCAGCGTTCATTCCTTTCGATGAACGACTGACCATGATCAATGACGTGATCAAGCCCGGTTATGCGGAGCTGAAGTCCGAATGGCTGTTCCAGCAGACGGCTTCCACCAGCGGTTCTTCACGGATCGAGGGCTGAGCGCCAGCCGACGGTAATACGGAAATGCGGACGGGCTTTCACAATCCGTCCGCATTTCGATGTTTGCCGTGAGGGGTGCCGCGTGTTTACGTTCAAGGACCGCTCACATCCCCGTCATCCCATTTCGAGGACGCATTTCATGAAGCAGTCTGCTGCCAAGACCCTCGGTGTCGCCGCCCTCGGTGCCGCCTTCGCCGCCGCCGGCGCGGGCGCGGCCACCGCGGCCCCGGAACTCCCGGACACCGCCCAGACGGTGGACTCGGTCGCCCGCACGCTCCCCGCGGAGACCGTCTCCCAGGTGGTGCCCGGCGCGGGCAACATCCTGGAGCAGGGCCGCCACGTCTCCGGCGTGGGTCTGACCGCCGCACAGCCGGTCGTCGAGCAGGTAGTCGAACAGCAGCTCTCCGAGGGCCCGACGAAGCCGGTCGCCGGTCTGCTCGGCGGCCTGCCGGCCAAGGGCCTGCCCACCCAGGGCCTGCCGGTCAACGGCCTCCCGATCGGCGGCTGAGCCCGCCTCCCCGCCTCTCCCCACGCGCCGACGGGGCGCACCCGGTGTTCCGGGTGCGCCCCATCGGTGTACCAGAGGGGAGGTACGTCCATCGGGCCGCCGTCACGGCCCGTACGGGCCCGTCACCAGGCCGTACGGGCGGCCTTCTCCTCGGACGGCAGCAGGAGCCACAGGGCGAGGTAGAGCAGGAACTGCGGGCCGGGCAGCAGGCAGGAGACCACGAAGATCACCCGCATCGTGGTGGTGGAGGTGCCGAAGCGCCGGGCCAGCGCGGCGCACACTCCGCCGATCATGCGGCCGTTGGTGGGGCGGGCGAGGCGGGACATCGCGGCTCCTTCGTGAGCGTGTGGTGGGGCTGCCGAACGGCTTCCCCTTCATCTGCCTTCCACGCTACGGAGACGAACGGAACAAAGCGTCGCTCTACGGGGCGATACCGACCCTGGGAATCGTCGGGGTCCGACCCTGAGTGGGCTCATCCCGGGGAACGTCCTTCCGGCGCCCCCGCTCGGACCTGCGACGGAGCCGGGCCCGGCCCGCGGGGACGAGGGCGAGGTGCGCGAGGGCCACGCCCGCCGTGTTCAGCAGCAGCGAGTCGACGTCGACGACCTGACCGGGCACCCCGGTCTGCAGCAGTTCGATGCCCAGTGACAGCAGGGCCGCCGCCGCCACGGTGCGCGACAGGGAGGCCAGCGGCCTGACGGTGAGCCTGCCGCCCGCCATCGGCAGCAGCACGCCCAGCGGCGCCAGCAGGGCGAGCGACCCGCCGATGGCCCGGGCCGCCGCGGGCCAGCCGAGCGCCAGGTCGGCGCGGACCCCGTCGAGCGGCTGCAGGTTGGGAGGCAGTATCCAGGGGACGTCCAGCGGCCGCAGCGTGTACCAGGCGACGAACGCGAGATGTGCGACCAGGAGGACACCTCCTGTCACACGGATGCGGAGCGCGGCGCTGCCGCCGAGGAACCCATGACGCTGCACGCATCCCTAGACGCGGCCGCCGCCGCACTCGGTTCCGGCCCCTCCCCCGCAAGGGTGAGGCTTGCGCCACATGGCCCCCGTGGCTGTCCCCGAGCCCGCCCCGGCCCCTGCCGCGCGTTGCGGAGCCGTCAGCCGTTCGTGACCTCGCCCGCCGGCGGTTCGTTGCTGCCCGGCCGGGCACGGACCTCGTCCGTGCAGACGTAGCGGCGTGCGGACGGGTCGCCGGGGCCGGCCAGGACGACGGAGCCGTCGCTTTCGCCCGCGGCCGAGTCGGACAAGGTGCAGACGACCTGGGCGAGGGCGTACGACGTGAGGTCGTCGGGGGCGATGTCGAGCCGCAGCGTGTCCTCCGGGTCGCCGGGGCGCGGGCCGGTCACGGTGACGCCGCGGCGTACGTCCGTGGTGTACCCGGCCTCCTTCTCCGCGGCCGACGGCGACGCCGCGAGCTCGTTCAGCAGCCCCTGGGCCACCAGGACCCGCCGCCCGGAGTCCACGCCGTCCGGCACCCGTACCGTCCGGTCCACGGCCACCAGCGACGAGCCGCACAGCAGGAAGACCTGCACCGGCACGCCGGGCGCGGCCTGCGTCGACACGTCCGGCTCGGTGAGCGAGCAGCGCACCCGCGAGGGTGCGGGACCGTAGTCCGTGGGCACCTCGGTGGCCCGGATGCCGCACCCGGCGAGCAGCGCGGCCAGCACGGCCAGCCCGGGCAGTGCCGACAGGCGGCGTACGGTCATCAGACCTGTCCCTTCGCGTCCTTGCCCGTGCTCCCGTCACCCGAGGTGTCCCCGGCGTCCTCGTCCGCCGGCGGGTCCTGCGGTAGCCGCAGTGTGAACACCGCACCACCTTCGGGGGAGTTCTCGGCGGTGATCCCACCGCCGTGGATGTGCGCGTTCTCCAGGGCGATGGACAGGCCGAGCCCGCTGCCCTCGGAGCGCGGCCGGGAGGCGCTCGCCTTGTAGAAGCGGTCGAAGACGTGCGGCAGGACGTCCTCGGGGATGCCGGGCCCGTGGTCCCGCACCCGGATGACCACCTCGTCGTCCGCCCGCGCCACCGACACCCGCACCGGCGACCCGCCGTGCTTGAGCGCGTTGCCGATCAGGTTGGCCAGGATCACGTCCAGGCGGCGCGGGTCGAGACGGGCGTGGATGCCGCGCTCGGCGTCCAGGTCGACGGCGTCCAGCCAGGCGCGGGCGTCGACGCAGGCGGTGATCTGGTCGGCGACGTCGACGTCGTCCAGGACCAGCCGGGCGGTGCCCGCGTCGAAGCGGGTGACCTCCATCAGGTTCTCCACGAGGTCGTTCAGCCGCCGCGTCTCGCTGACCACCAGCCGCACGGCGGGCTCGATCATCGGGTCGAAGCCGCCGCCCTCGAACTCCAGCTCCTCCTCCAGCACCTCCGTGACGGCGGTGATCGCCGTCAGCGGCGTGCGCAGCTCATGGCTCATGTCCGCCACGAAGCGCCGTGAGGCCTGCTCCCGGCCCGCCATGTCCGCGACCCGCTTCTCCAGCGCCTCGGCGGCGCTGTTGAACGTCCGGGACAGATCGGCCAGTTCGTCGGTGCCGGACACGCGCAGCCGGGTGTCCAGCCTGCCCTCGCCGAGGCGGCGCGCCGCGACCCCGAGCCGGTGCACCGGCTTCAGCACGGTCGTCGCCAGCGCCTGCGCGAGCAGCGCGGAGCCGAGCAGGGCGAGCGCGGTGGCGATCCCCAGCGACCAGGCGAGCGAGTTCAGGTCCTTGGCCTCCGGTTCCAGCGACTTGAGCATGTAGCCGGTGGCCCCGCCGCCGATCACCTTCGTGCCGGCCACCAGGTAGGGGGTGTCGTCCTCGGTGATCCGCTGCCAGTACAGGTGGTACGGGTGCTTGTTGGCGGAGGTGACCTTCTGCTCCTTGTTCACCGCCGTGCGCAGGGACTCGGGCACGGCGGAGAGCGCGAACCCGCCCAGGCCGCCGGAACTGCCGTACACGGTCTCGCCGGCGGCGTTCTCGGCGACCAGCAGCACGCTGAACCGCTGGCTGCTGTTGGCCATCTGCCCCGCGGTGTGCTGCAACTCGTCCTGGCTGGGGCGCTCGGGCAGCGCGCCCGCCCGGTTCTGCATCTCCCGCTCGAAGTCGCGCAGCACGGCGTCCTGGGCGCGGGTGAGCACCGCCTCCCGGTTCAGCCAGTAGGCGATGCCGGACGCGGACACGGCGGCGGTGAGCGCGACGAGACCGAAGACGAGGACCAGCCGCAGGCGCAGGCTGGTGAAGCGCAGCCAGGACCAGACTCCCTTGCGAGCCGCGACCCAGCCGCGTGAACCCCCCTGGTGTTCCTGTGTCACTGAGGCGGATCCAGCCGGTAGCCGACACCCCGCACGGTACGGATCAGGGTCGGGGACGACGGCACGTCCTCGACCTTGGCGCGCAGCCGCTGCACGCAGGCGTCCACCAGCCGGGAGTCACCGAGGTAGTCGTGCTCCCACACCAGCCGCAGCAGCTGCTGCCGGGACAGCGCCTGCCCCGGCCGCCGGCTCAGTTCGAGCAGCAGCCGCAGCTCGGTCGGCGTGAGCTGGAGATCCTCGCCGTTCTTCGTCACGGTCATCGCCGACCGGTCGATGACCAGGCCGCCGAAGCTCGCCGAGTCGGTCGACTCCCGCTCCCCGCGCCGCAGCACGGCCCGGATACGGGCGTCCAGCACCCGGCCCTGGACGGGTTTGACGACGTAGTCGTCGGCGCCCGACTCGAGACCGACGACCACGTCGATGTCGTCGTTGCGCGCGGTCAGCAGGATGATCGGCAGCTGGTCGGTGCGCCGGATGCGACGGCACACCTCGAAACCGTCGATGCCGGGCAGCATCACGTCCAGCACGATCAGGTCCGGCCGCTGCTCGCGCAGCAGCTTCAGACCGTCCTCACCGCTGGCAGCGGTGGCCACCCGGTGGCCCTGGCGGGTCAGGGAGAGCTCCAGGGCCGTACGGATGGCGTCGTCGTCCTCGATCAGCAACAGGGAAGGCACGGGCTCATTCTGGCCCATGGAGGGGGTGCGGTTCGACCTGTGGGTCCGGATGGGGTCCCGCCACGCCGCCGGACCCTGTGAAGGAACGGTGGTGCGAACGTGACGGACCCCTGTGACAGGTCTGTGACAGTCGGCGGACACGGCCATGAAGTCGCCGCGGCAGGCTTTTCGTCACAGGCAACACCGGAAGTCCACGACGGGAGGCGCGAGATGAACACGCTGCACGGCACCAGCACCAGCGCAGTGGTCACGCGTCTGCACGACGTGCACGCACACCGGTCCGAGAAGTCCGGTGCCGTGAGCGGGCGGGGGTGCGCTCGCGGCACCGGGCGTCAGCACACCGCGTACATGGCGGTGGTCGACGCCCACCAGGGGGAGACGCACGGGGGGACCGCGTACGGGGAGGCAGAGGGGGAGCGTCGCTCGCTGTCGGAGGCGGAGTTCACCGCCTACGTCCGGGAGCGCCGCGCCTCCCTGTACGCCACCGCCTACCACCTCACCGGCGACCGCTTCGAGGCCGAGGACCTGCTGCAGAGCGCGCTGTTCTCGACGTACCGGGCGTGGGAGCGGATCAGTGACAAGGCGGCGGTCGGCGGGTATCTCCGCCGCACCATGACCAACCTGCACATCAGCGCCTGGCGGCGTCGCAAGCTCAACGAGTACCCGACCGAGGAACTGCCGGAGACGGCCGGCGACACGGACGCGATGCGCGGCACCGAACTGCGCACGGTCCTGTGGCAGGCGCTGGCCCGGCTGCCCGAACTCCAGCGCACCATGCTGGTCCTTCGCTACTACGAGGGCCGCACGGACCCGGAGATCGCGGACATCCTCGACATCAGTGTCGGCACGGTGAAGTCCAGCATCTGGCGGTCGCTCCGCCGGCTGCGCGAGGACGAGGTCCTCAGCTTCGGCCGTGACCGGGAGGACGCCTTCGGCGAGTTGGTCGCCTGAAGGACGGCGGGCCGGGGGGCCCGCGAAAAAAAGTAGGAGCCGGGGTGTATCAGGGGGAGGATGCCGGGCTCTTACTCACGGGGAAGCACCACGGGGGAACAACGGGGGGACACGGGGGAAGCACGGGGGAGCACAAGGAGAGCGGGACTGGAGGGCCGGGGGGTCCGTCCAGTCCCGCTTCTCTGTGTGCGGGCGCGCGTTACGCGGCCGTACGCGCCGTGGCGCACCGGCCCGCCGCCGCGGCGGCCAGGCGGCCCATCGCCTCGTCCCGGTCGCAGGCGTGGGCGCCCAGGGCCGTCTGGCGGGCGATGACCGACCGCTCCTGCCGCATCAGCCGCCAACCGCGGCGCACCAGGAACGGCACGGACTTGCGGCCCTCCCGCAGATCCCGCAGGAAGCGGCGACGGAAGGTCGTCAGCGGGCCACGGCTCAGGCACAGGGCGTCGGCGAGAACGCCCAGCTCCCGGCAGCGTGCCACGATTTCGGCGGCGAAGATGCCCTCCGCGAGGAACAGCGGGGTGCGTCCGATGTCGATCGTCTCCTCGCCGGTCCGGGCGCTGAGCGAGAGGTCGTAGAGGGGCACACGCGTACGGCCGGTGCGGCACAGTTCCGTGATGGCCGCGACGGCCGTGTCCGCGTCCCACGACCCCGGGTGGTCCCAGTCGATGTCGGAGCTCTGCGGCACCAGCGGCAGCGTCGGGTCGGTGCCCTCCTTGTAGAAGTCGTCGAGCCGCAGCACCGGAAGGCCGGAGCGGGCGGCGAGGAGGGACTTGCCGGAGCCGGAAGGGCCGCAGAGCAGCACGACTCGCGTCGGTATGGGCGGATGGGAGCTCACGGGACACCAGTCTGAGGCATCGAACGGCCGCCGTACGACCCCGCGGGTCGGCTTTGAAGTGCGCGTCACACCTTGATTACGGTGCGCGGTGACCTGATCACTGTTCGCACTGTTAGCACGGTGGTCCGTAGCAACTCACACCAAGAGGTGGCAGCAGCGATGGCTCGACACGCGTCCCCCCGCACCCCGCACGCCCAGCGCGCCCTGGTCGTCCTCGCGACCGCCGGAGCGGCCCTGGGCGCGGGCGCGGTCACGGCCTGGGCGGAAGGCGGCGAGACCATCGCCGGCCTGGCGCACACCCGCCCCACCTCGATGGGCAACATCGATCCGCAAGCGGGCCTCCAGGCGGCGACCGGCATGGTCGGCTACGTGACCGGCCCGGTCGCGGACCTCAAGCCCAACCCGCTGGCCGGTACCGGCGTCGACCCGCTGGACAACGGCGTCGGCACGAAGGTCGCCGACTTCCAGCCGCTCACCTCGACGGCACTGACCGGCCCGGTCGCGCAGGCCCAGTCCCTGGGCGGCGTACCGGTGGCGGGGCAGGCGACGCAGCTGCTGCGCTGACGCCGCCTGTGCAAGTCGGGCCGTGATCTCCTGGAGGGAGGTCGCGGCCCTTTGACTGGTGCGGCCGTTCAGGCGGTCCGGCCGAGGTGGGTTACGACGATACGGATCACGTCGTCCTCGATGATGTACAGAACCCGGTAGTCGCCGACGTGGAGGCGTCGCACGTCGGGTGATCCGTAAGGGACGGAACCTCGTGGGCGGGGCTGAGTGCTGAGGGCGTCGACGGCTTCGTAGACGGCGGACAGGCCACTGGGGTCTTCTTTGAGAAGACGTGCGGCCGCGTTGGTCGCGCGAGGCTCCCAGATGATCTCGTAGGCCACTTACCGCAGCCCCAGCATCCGGCCGACTTCCTCGTGCGGGATTCCTGGCTCCAGCGTTCCCTCCGCCTTGCGCCGCTGGTAGTCGGCAACCGCCAGTGCATCTTCCAGGTCCTCTATCACCTGCGGTGACACGAGAAGGGCGGCCACGTGCCCGTGGTCGGTGAGCGCGATGGTCTCGCGGCCGTGGGCTGCACGGCGCACGAGGTCGCCGAGCTGGGAGCGGGCAGCGCTGATGGCGATCTCAGTCATGAGCACATGATGGCTCAACTGTAATCTTGTGGTCAACTCAGCGATGAAGTGAAACGAAGAGCCGTGCCCTCCCCGGACGGTGGGAGGGCACGGCTCGGTCGCGGTGCGGTGGTGCCGTGGCGGCTCAGTACGACGAACCCGACGCGCCCAGTGCGCCCGTCGGGTGCCAGACCGTCTTGGTCTCCAGGAACGCCGTCATGCGGTCGGTGCCGGGAGTCGCCGACCAGTCCACGTCGTCCACAGGCTGTGGACGGAGGACGCGCTTGAGGTTGTCCGCCGCGGCGACCTCCAGCTCCTTCGCCAGCGTCTCGTCGGCGCCCGCGAGGTCGATGGCGTTGACGTCCTGGTGCGAGGCGAGAGGGGTCGCGATCTCCGCCGTGCGGCCGGACAGGATGTTGACCACGCCGCCGGGGAGGTCGGAGGTGGCCAGCACCTCGCCGAGGGAGAGGGCCGGCAGCGGGGCCTTCTCGCTCGCGATCACGACCGCCGTGTTACCGGTGGCGATGACCGGGGCGACGACCGAGACCAGGCCCAGGAAGGACGACTCCTGCGGGGCGAGGACGGCGACCACGCCCGTCGGCTCCGGGGAGGACAGGTTGAAGAACGGGCCCGCGACCGGGTTGCCGCCGCCCACCACCTGGGCGATCTTGTCGGTCCAGCCGGCGTACCAGACCCAGCGGTCGATCGCGGCGTCGACCTGGAGGCTCGCCTTGGACTTCGACAGGCCCTCGGCGTCGGCGACCTCCGCGACGTACTGGTCGCGGCGGCCCTCCAGCATCTCGGCGATCCGGTAGAGGATCTGGCCGCGGTTGTACGCCGTCGCGCCGGACCAGCCGCCGAACGCCTTGCGCGCGGCGACCACCGCGTCACGGGCGTCCTTGCGGGAGGAGAGCGGGGCGTTCGCCAGCCACTTGCCCTTCGCGTCTGTCACCTCGTACACCCGGCCGCTCTCGGAACGCGGGAACTTCCCGCCGACGTACAGCTTGTAGGTCTTCAGCACATTGAGTCGCTCAGACATCGAGGTACGCCTCCAGGCCGTGGCGGCCGCCCTCGCGGCCGAAGCCCGACTCCTTGTAGCCGCCGAACGGCGACGTCGGGTCGAACTTGTTGAACGTGTTGGACCAGATCACACCCGCGCGGAGCTTGTTCGCGACCGCCAGGATGCGCGAGCCCTTCTCCGTCCAGATGCCGGCGGAGAGGCCGTACGGCGTGTTGTTGGCCTTGGCGACCGCCTCGTCGGGCGTACGGAAGGTCAGTACCGACAGGACCGGGCCGAAGATCTCGTCCCGGGCGACGGTGTGCGCCTGGGTGACGTTCGTGAAGAGCGTCGGGGCGAACCAGTAGCCGCTCTCCGGCATGTCGCAGGCCGGGGACCAGCGCTCGGCGCCCTCCGCCTCGCCCTGGTCGGCCAGCGCGGTGATCCGGGCCAGCTGCTCGGCGGAGTTGATGGCGCCGATGTCGGTGTTCTTGTCCAGCGGGTCGCCCAGGCGCAGGGTGGTGAGCCTGCGCTTGAGGGAGTCGAGCAGCTCGTCGTGGATCGACTCCTGGACCAGCAGGCGGGAGCCCGCGCAGCAGACCTGGCCCTGGTTGAAGAAGATGCCGTTGACGATGCCCTCGACGGCCTGGTCGATGGGGGCGTCGTCGAAGACGATGTTGGCGCCCTTGCCGCCGAGTTCGAGCGTCAGCTTCTTGCGGGTGCCCGCGACCGTGCGGGCGATCTGCTTGCCGACGGCCGTGGAGCCGGTGAAGGCGACCTTGTTCACGTCGGGGTGGGCGACCAGCGCGGCGCCCGCGCGGCCGTCGCCGGTGATGATGTTGACGACGCCCTTGGGCAGGCCGGCCTGACGGCAGATGTCCGCGAAGAAGAGGGCGGACAGGGGGGTCGTCTCGGCGGGCTTGAGGACGACCGTGTTGCCGGTCGCGAGCGCCGGGGCGATCTTCCACGCCAGCATCAGGAGGGGGAAGTTCCAGGGGATGACCTGGCCCGCGACGCCGAGGGGGCGCGGGTTCGCGCCGTAGCCGGCGTGGTCGAGCTTGTCGGCCCAGCCCGCGTAGTAGAAGAAGTGCGCGGCGACCAGGGGGAGGTCCGCGTCGCGGGTCTCCCTGATCGGCTTGCCGTTGTCGAGGGTTTCGAGGACGGCCAGCTCGCGGCTGCGTTCCTGGATGATGCGGGCGATGCGGAAGAGGTACTTCGCGCGCTCCGAGCCGGGGAGCGCCGACCACTTCTCGAACGCCTTGCGGGCGGCCTTCACCGCGCGGTCGACGTCCGCCTCACCGGCCTCGGCGACCTCGGAGAGGACCTCCTCGGTGGCCGGGGCGACCGTCTTGAAGACCTTGCCGTCGGCGGCCTCGGTGAACTCGCCGTCGATGAACAGGCCGTAGGACGCGGCGATGTCGACGACGGCGCGGGACTCGGGCGCCGGTGCGTACTCGAATGCAGATGCCATGGTGATCAGTCCACCGTCACGTAGTCGGGGCCGCTGTAGCGGCCCGTGGCCAGCTTCTGACGCTGCATCAGCAGGTCGTTCAGGAGCGAGGAGGCGCCGAAGCGGAACCAGTGGTTGTCCAGCCAGTCCCCGCCCGCGGTCTCGTTGACCAGGACGAGGAACTTGATCGCGTCCTTGGTGGTCCGGATGCCGCCGGCCGGCTTCACGCCGACCTGGACGCCGGTCTGCGCGCGGAAGTCGCGGACCGCCTCCAGCATCAGGAGGGTGTTGGCGGGCGTGGCGTTGACCGCGACCTTGCCGGTGGACGTCTTGATGAAGTCGGCGCCCGCCAGCATGCCGAGCCAGCTCGCGCGGCGGATGTTGTCGTACGTCGACAGCTCGCCGGTCTCGAAGATGACCTTCAGGCGGGCGGACGTACCGCAGGCTTCCCGTACGGCGACGATCTCGTCGTACACCTTCATGTAGTTCCCCGCGAGGAACGCGCCGCGGTCGATGACCATGTCGACCTCGTCGGCGCCCGCCGTCACGGCCTCGCGCACGTCGGCCAGCTTGACGGCCAGCGAGGCGCGGCCCGCCGGGAAGGCGGTGGCGACCGAGGCGACCTTGACGCCCGAGCCGGCGACGGCCGCCTTGGCGGCGGGCACCATGTCGGGGTAGACGCAGACGGCCGCCGTGGCGGGGGCCGTGCGGTCCGTCGGGTCGGGGCGGACCGCCTTCGCGCCGAGCGCCCGGACCTTGCCCGGGGTGTCCGCGCCTTCCAGCGTCGTCAGGTCGACCATCGAGATGGCGAGGTCGATGGCGTACGCCTTCGCGGTGGTCTTGATGGAACGGGTGCCGAGCGAGGCGGCGCGCGCCTCCAGGCCGACCGTGTCGACGCCGGGCAGCCCGTGGAGGAAGCGGCGCAGCGTGCTGTCGGACGCGGTGACGTCGGCGAGTCCGTGTGCGGGAACAGCGGATGCAGTGGTGGGCATGGTCACCAGGCGAGCATATCTACGCGCGTAGCGGCTGTACAGTCCCCTGCGCTCATTCTGCGGACCGGCACCGCCTATGAGCGTCCTCGGGGCCGTCGGGCACAATCGGCACCATGACGACCCCGGAGCCCCAGTCACCATCGCCGCAGCCGTCGGTACCCGTGTCCAAGGACCGGATCTACCGCTCGCCCGCGGGCCTCGCCGGCGGCGTTCTGCTGCTCGCGCTCGCCCTGTGGCTCGGCATCGACGCCCTGGTCGCGGGCGAGGGCCGCACTCCCTGGATGGCGCTCGCCGCGCTGCTGTTCCTGGTGCCGCTCGTCGCCGCCTACACCGTGCGGCCCGCCGTCTTCGCCAACGACGACCGGCTGCGGGTGCGCAATCCCTTCCGCGTGATCGTGCTGCCCTGGGGGCAGGTCGCCTCGTTCCGGTCCGGTTACTCCAACGAGGTCTTCACGGAGTCCGGCGACAAGTACCAGCTGTGGTCCATCCCCGTCTCGCTGCGCGGCCGCAAGAAGGCCGCTCGCCAGGAGTCGCGGCGGGCCTCCGGGGGCGGCCGGGGGCGCGGTGGCGTGCTCGGAGGCCTCGGCGGGGGCGGTGTGCGGGCCGGCACCGGTGGTGCCGGGGTCGGCGCGGCGGCGGCGGACGGGCCGGTGCGGGCGGAGACCGACAAGGTCATGGACGAGCTGCGCGAGACGCTGGAGGCACGCAAGCCGGCCGACACGTCGCAGGGCGAGGTGACGGTGCGCTGGGCGTACGAGATCGTCGCGCCGGTGGTGGCCGGGGCGGTGCTGCTCGCGGTGCTGCTGGGGACGGGCTGACGGGCTGACGGGCTGGCGTCCTGATGGGCTGACGTCCTGATGGGTTGACGGGCTGACGGTCCGGTCCGTGTGCCGGGCCGGACGCAGGGTGTGTCAGGGCGCGGCCGACCAGACCAGGAGCATGTACGCCCCGCAGTACGTGGAGCCCAGTACCGCCGCCGTCAGCACGAGTGCGCGGTGGCGCCCGGAGGCGCGGGACAGGTGCAGGGCCAGCGGCAGGAGCAGGGGGAAGGCCGGGAGCAGGAAGCGGGCCCGGGAGAAGTACACGCCGCCACTGCCCAGGACGATCGCCAGCATGACGCCCGTGAAGACCAGTAGAGCGACGGGCTGGCGGTCCCACACCGACAGGCCGAAGAGGACCACCGACGCGATCAGCGTGAGGGTCACCATCACCAGGAACAACTGTGGTGTCGGGTCGCGCCACAGCAGCCACCGGATCTGGTGCAGCGTCCGCAGGCCGCCGTCCAGCTCGTTGTACCAGAGCCGCTGTACGGCGAAGTAGCCGTCCCAGCGGCCCAGGCGCAGGCCCACCCAGCCGAGGTACGCGCACCAGCCGAGCGGCGCGAGGACCGCGGCCGCGAGGACGCGCGGGACGAGGGCGCGGTGGCGGACCAGGTGCAGTAGCGCCGTCACGGTGACCGCCGCCGCCACCGCGATGCCGGTCGGGCGGGTCAGCCCGGCGAGCGTGGCGAAGGCCGCCGCCCACAGCCAGCGGCCCGTGAGGACCGCGTACAGCGACCATGCCGCGCACGCCGTGAACAGCGATTCCGTGTAGCCCATCCACTGCACCGCGCCGACCGGGAACGCCGCCCACAGCGTGGTGAGGAGCACGCCGGCGCGGCGGCCGTGCAGGTGGTCGCCCACCGCGAAGATGCCCCACGCCGCGATGAGCGAGGCGACGACCGCGAGGCCGAGGCCCGTGGACGCGCGCGTGCCCGGGGTGAGTACCGCCACCGCCTTCACCAGCACCGGGTAGAGCGGGAAGAAGGCCAGGTTGTTGGCGTTGTGGGCGGTGCCGAGCTCGTCGTCGTAGCCGTGGTCGGCGATGGCGAGGTACCAGTCGGAGTCCCACTGCGCGGCGAGGTTCACCCAGAGGTCCTGGTGCCGGCGGGGGGCCCAGATCACGAGCACGAGCAGACCCGTGAGGCGTACGGCGAGATAGGAGCCGAGGGCGGGGGCGGCGTGGCGTGCGGCGCGGTGTGCGGCGCGCAGGACGCGCTGGGCGTGGGCGCGGGCGTTGCTCCGCGGGGGTGGAGTGGCGGTCGCGGGGGGCCGCGGGCGTCGGGTGCCGGGGATGTGTCCGCTGGGGGTGGTCTTGGGGGCGGTCGAGGACACGGCGGCGGCTCCCTGGTGGCTCGGCGGTGCGCGGACCGGTGACGCGTGCGTGTACCGGCGGTGCGTTTTCCGGTCCACCGTTGCCCGGGGGGTGGCTTCGGGAGGGGACGGCGGGTCAACGGGCGGGGGGAAATCACCCGATGGGGTGCCCCCGGGTGGGGGCACCCCATCGGGGTTCGGGTGTTCGGTCCCGTTTCGGTGTTCGGGTTTTCGGGTTTTCGGGAGTTTCGGCTGTCCGGGCTCGGGGTCAGATGCCCGCCGCGGCCGACAGGTCCCGCTTGAGCGCCGTCAGCAGGTCCGTCGCCTTCGCGCGGGCCTCGGGGAGGCCGGCGTGCGCCGTGACCGGGACGACCACCTCCAGATAGCACTTCAGCTTGGGCTCCGTACCGCTCGGGCGGACGATCACCCGGGCGCCGTCGAGGGTGTAGCGCAGGCCGTCCGTGGGCGGCAGCGTGTCCGTGCCCCGGGTGAGGTCCTCGGCCTTCGTGACGGCGAGGCCCGCGAGGCGGGTGGGGGGCTGTTCGCGCAGGCGGTGCATCGCGGCGGCGATGAGGGAGAGGTCCTCGACGCGGACCGAGAGCTGGTCGGTGGCGTGCAGGCCGTGCTCCACGGCGAGGTCGTCGAGGAGGTCGAGGAGGGTGCGGCCGGTCTCTTTGAGGGCGGAGGCCAGTTCCGTGATCAGGAGGGCCGCGGTGATGCCGTCCTTGTCGCGTACGCCTTCGGGGTCGACGCAGTAGCCGAGGGCCTCCTCGTAGCCGTAGCGCAGGCCCTCGACGCGGGCGATCCACTTGAAGCCGGTGAGGGTCTCCTCGTACGGGAGGTTCGCCTTCTCGGCGATGCGGCCGAGGAGGGAGGAGGAGACGATCGATTCCGCGAACGTGCCGTGCGCTCCGCGGGTGACCAGGTGGGCGGCGAGGAGGGCGCCGACCTCGTCGCCGCGGAGCATGCGCCAGTCGGTGCCGTCGTGGACCGCCACGGCGCAGCGGTCGGCGTCCGGGTCGTTGGCGATGACCAGGTCGGGGTCGGTCTCGCGGGCCTTCGCGAAGGCGAGGTCCATCGCGCCGGGCTCTTCCGGGTTGGGGAAGGCGACGGTGGGGAAGTCCGGGTCGGGGTCGGCCTGCTCGGTGACGAGGGCGGGCTCCGGGAAGCCGGCGCGGGCGAAGGCGGCGAGGAGGGTGTCCTTGCCGACGCCGTGCATCGCGGTGTACACGGTGCGGGCGGTGCGGGGGGAGCCCTCGGAGAGGACGGCGTCCGTGCGGGCGAGGTAGGCGTCGAGGACGTCGTCGCCGAGGGTCTGCCAGCCGGTGGTGGGGCGGGGGACGTCGTTCAGGGAGCGTACGGCGTCGATCTCCGCGGCGATCTCGGCGTCGGCGGGGGGCACGATCTGGGAGCCGTCGCCGAGGTAGACCTTGTAGCCGTTGTCGCGGGGCGGGTTGTGGCTGGCGGTGACCTCCACGCCGGCGACGGCGCCGAGGTGCCGTATGGCGAAGGCGAGGACGGGGGTGGGGAGGGGGCGGGGGAGGACGGCCGCCCTGAGACCGGCGCCGGTCATCACCGCGGCGGTGTCCCGGGCGAAGTCCTGCGACTTGTGGCGGGCGTCGTAGCCGATGACGACGAGACCGGCTGTGCCGCCCCCGTGGGGGGTTCCCTGCTTCTTGAGGTACGCGGCGAGGCCGGCGGCGGCTCGGATGACGACCGAGCGGTTCATGCGCATCGGGCCGGCGCCGAGTTCGCCCCGCAGGCCCGCGGTGCCGAACTGGAGGGTGCCGGAGAAACGTGCGGTGAGCTCGGCGTGGTCCTCGGCGTCGATGAGCTTGGCGAGTTCCGCGCGGGTGTCCGCGTCGGGGTCCTCGGCCAGCCATGCCGTGGCCCGTGCGAGGAGGTCGTCGTGCACGTCGGTCAGCCTCTCGTGTGTGGTCGTGATCTGTGCGGGGTGCCTGCGGCGGCCTGTGCGGGTTTTGTGGGGGTGCGGGTAGCGCGTTCTGTTTTGTTGTGGGTCGGGCCGTGCCGGGGGGTGTCCGTCCTCGGAACGGCGCGGAATCGGTCGGCCACGGAAGTGCCGGCGTTGACGCGCCAACCGCTGCGGGCGGACACCCCCCGACACGTCCCTTCGCGCCGTACGCGGTTCTCCGCCCGCGGCGCCGCCGCTGCGGGCAGTCGTGCCGCTGGGGCGGCACGGGTGGGCGCGGCGGCACCCCGCAGCGCCGGGCCGCGCACCCACCCCCGCCCACCGCACGCGCCGGGGCTACAACCGCCCAAGCACCTGCGTCAGCAGCGCACCCATCCGCGTGGCGGAGTCGCGGCCCGCCTGGAGGACCTCCTCGTGGTTGAGGGGCTCGCCCGTCATGCCCGCCGCGAGGTTGGTCACCAGGGAGATGCCCAGGACCTCCGCGCCGGCCTCGCGGGCGGCGATCGCCTCCAGGACCGTCGACATGCCCACCAGGTCGGCCCCGATGACGCGGGCCATGCGGATCTCGGCCGGCGTCTCGTAGTGCGGGCCGGGGAACTGGGCGTAGACGCCCTCCTCCAGCGTGGGGTCGACCTCCTTGCACAGGGCGCGCAGGCGGGGGGAGTAGAGGTCGGTGAGGTCGACGAAGTTGGCGCCGACGATGGGAGAGGTGGCGGTGAGGTTGATGTGGTCGCTGATCAGGACCGGCTGGCCGGGGCGCATGCCCTCGCGCAGGCCGCCGCAGCCGTTGGTCAGGATGATCGTCTTGGCGCCGGCGGCGACGGCCGTGCGGACACCGTGGGAGACGGCGGCCACGCCGTGGCCCTCGTAGTAGTGGGTGCGGCCCAGGAAGACCAGCGCGCGCTTGTCGCCGATGGAGTACGAGCGGATCTTGCCGCCGTGCCCCTCCACTGCGGGCTTGGGGAAGCCGGGCAGGTCGGTGACCTGGAGATCGGCCTCGGGGGCGCCCAGCGCGTCCACGGCCGGTGCCCAGCCGGAGCCCATCACGAGGGCTACGTCGTGGGTCTCGGCGCCGGTGAGTTCGCGCAGGCGGGCCGCGGCGGCGTCGGCGGCGGCGTAGGGGTCGCCCTGGATGTCGTCCGGAAGAAGAGATGCGTTCACGCCGAAGAGGGTAGCCGGTTTACGCCTACGCGCGTAGATGACAGAGCTCACGGGATTGCGATTGTTGTTTTGTTGCTTTTGACGAGGGGCCGTGGCTCAGCAGGGGCGCTTGCGGAGTTCCATGACGTAGTCGTGCGGCGCGCCGGCCGATTCCGCGGCGTCCGCCACCTCGCCCAGGTAGCGGGCGGAGGGCAGGCCGCCCTCGTAGGCGTTCAGGACGTACGTCCAGGCGTTCTCCTCGCCCTCCAGGGTGTGGACGCGGACGCGGGTGCGGCGGTATATGTCCAGCCCCACGCCCTCCCAGCGGTCCATCGAGTCCTCGTCCATCGGCGCGATCTCGTAGAGGGCCACGAAGACCTGGGAGATCGGGTCCTCGACGAGGGTCGCGAGTGCGCCCTCCCAGCCCATGTGGTCGCCCCCGAAGGTCAGCCGCCACCCGTTCAGCCAGCCGGTGGCGCGCAGCGGCGAGTGCGGGGCGCGGCGGGTCATCAACCGCGCGTCGAGGTTGCCGGCATAAGCGGCGTAGAGCGACATGGGGGAGAGGGTACGGCAGGGCCCCCGGGAGTCGCTCTTGTAACAGACGTGCCCCCGGGCGGCCCCACATTGAAGGGTGCGGGACAATGGAGTACGTGACTCGGATCGTGATCATTGGCGGCGGACCCGGCGGATACGAAGCGGCGCTGGTGGCCGCACAGCTCGGCGCGGAGGTGACCGTCGTCGACTGCGACGGTCTGGGCGGGGCATCGGTGCTGACCGACTGTGTGCCGTCCAAGACCCTCATCGCCACGGCCGAGGTGATGACCACCTTCGATTCGTCGTACGAGGAATTGGGGATCATCGTCGCCGACGACACCCCCCCCATGGAGCAGGCCGCCCGGGTGGTCGGCGTGGATCTGGGCAAGGTCAATCGGCGTGTGAAGCGGCTGGCCCTCGCCCAGTCGCACGACATCACCGCCTCCGTGACGCGCGCCGGAGCGCGGGTCATGCGCGGGCGCGGGCGGCTGGAGGGCATGCAGGCGCTCGACGGGTCGCGGAAGGTCGTGGTGCGTGCCGCCGACGGGAGTGAGGAGACGCTCACCGCGGACGCGGTGCTGATCGCGACCGGTGGGCATCCGAGGGAACTGCCGGACGCGCGGCCCGACGGGGAGCGCATCCTGAACTGGACCCAGGTCTACGACCTCGACGAGCTGCCCGAGGAACTCATCGTGGTCGGGTCGGGTGTGACCGGCGCCGAGTTCGCCGGTGCCTACCAGGCGCTGGGGTCGCGGGTCACCCTCGTGTCGTCGCGGGACCGGGTGCTGCCCGGTGAGGACCCGGACGCCGCCGCCGTGCTGGAGGACGTCTTCCGGCGGCGCGGCATGAATGTCATGTCGCGGTCGCGGGCCCAGTCCGCCAAGCGTGTCGGGGACCGCGTGGAGGTGACGCTCGCCGACGGGCGCGTCATCACCGGCTCGCACTGTCTGGTGGCCGTGGGCGCCATTCCCAACACCGAGGGGATGGGCCTGGAGGAGGCCGGGGTCAAGCTCAAGGACTCCGGGCACATCCGGACCGACCGGGTGTCGCGGACCTCCGCTCCCGGCGTGTACGCCGCCGGTGACGTGACCGGCATCTTCGCGCTCGCCTCGGTCGCCGCCATGCAGGGGCGTATCGCCATGTACCACTTCCTCGGGGACGCGGTCACCCCGCTGAACCTGAAGACCGTCTCGTCCAACGTCTTCACCGACCCCGAGATCGCCACCGTCGGGTACTCGCAGGCCGACGTCGACGCCGGCAAGATCGACGCCCGCGTGGTGAAGCTGCCGCTGCTGCGGAACCCGCGCGCCAAGATGCAGGGCATCCGGGACGGGTTCGTCAAGATCTTCTGCCGGCCGGGTACCGAGATCGTCGTGGGTGGTGTGGTCGTGGCGCCGCGCGCCTCGGAGCTCATCCATCCCATCTCGATCGCGGTCGACAACAACCTGACGGTCGAACAGATCGCGAACGCCTTCACCGTGTATCCCTCCCTTTCGGGGTCGATCGCGGAGGTTGCACGGCAGCTGCACACGCGCAAGGCCGGTGGCGAGAGCTAGCGACTGGGGCCGCGGCTGGAATCGACTCCCCGCTGGTCACGGGGAGTTGCGGAGCTTGCGGGCGGCATAGGCGGCCCGGGTAGGCCCGTATACCACTTCCGGCTCTGGTGTGCGAACAACTTCTGTTATTCGGCGCATACTGCTGAAAGCAGACGGTCGTTGGGGTTACTGTCAGTTTCGTGTTCGCTGCAGAACGTCGCCAATTGATCCTCGAAATGGTGCGAGCGAACGGGGCCGTGTCGCTCCGTGAGCTCGCCCGCGTCGTCCAGACCTCCGAAGTGACCGTACGGCGGGACGTGCGCGCACTGGAGGCAGAAGGACTCCTCGACCGCCGGCACGGCGGTGCGGTATTGCCGGGCGGGTTCACGCGAGAGTCCGGCTTTCCGCAGAAGTCCCATCTCGCGACCGCCGAGAAGACGGCCATCGCCGACCTCGCCGCGGGCTTCGTCGAAGAGGGCGAGGCCATCGTGGTGGGGGCGGGTACCACGACGCAGGAGCTGGCGCGCCGGCTCGCGCGGGTGCCCGGGCTGACCGTCGTCACCAACTCGCTGCTGGTGGCCCAGGCCCTCGCCCATGCCAACCGGGTCGAGGTCGTGATGACCGGTGGCACGCTCCGGGGGTCCAACTACGCCCTCGTCGGGTCCGGTGCCGAGCAGTCCCTGCAAGGGTTGCGGGTCTCCAAGGCGTTCCTGTCCGGGAGCGGGCTGACGGCCGAGCGGGGCCTGTCCACGTCCAACATGCTGTCGGCGTCCGTCGACCGCGCCCTAGTGCAGGCGGCCGCCGAGGTCGTCGTCCTCGCCGACCACTCCAAGCTGGGCACGGACACCATGTTCCAGACCGTGCCCACGGACGTCATCACGCGCCTGGTCACGGACGAGCCGCCCGCCCACGACGACCGGGCCGCCACCGAGCTCCAGGCCCTGGCCGACCAGGGCGTGCAGATCGCCGTGACCGGCGCGTCGGGGGGTGCGACGACGACCGGTCCGGGGGGACCGGGGGCCTCCGGAAATGATGCCGTCCCGGCGCGTCAGCAGCGTCGGGACGTGCCGCTTCCGGGGCCGCGCCGTCAGGTCCCGGGCGCGGCGGCGGGCCTGCGGTCGGCCACGGCCCTGGGAGAGCAGAACGCCGGGGCGGAACGGGCACGCGTCGCGGATCTGCGCCGACGCTGAGCCACCGCACGGTCCGTCGCGTCCCCGGCACCAACGGCGGGGCGCCCGGCGGACCGTTGTGGTCCACCGGGCGCCCAGGACGTCGCGTACGCTCGCTCAGTCCTTGATCTCGCAGATGGGGGCGCCGGAGGTGACGGAGGCGCCGACTTCGGCGCCCAGGCTCTTGATGGTGCCGGACTTGTGGGCGTTGAGGGGCTGTTCCATCTTCATGGCTTCCAGGACGACGATCAGGTCGCCTTCCTGGACTTCCTGGCCTTCCTCGACCGCGATCTTCACGATGGTGCCCTGCATCGGGGAGGCGAGGGTGTCGCCGGACGCGGCGGGGCCGGACTTCTTCGCCGCGCGGCGCTTGGGCTTGGCACCGGCCGCCAGACCCGTGCGGGCCAGGCTCATGCCGAGCGAGGAGGGGAGGGAGACCTCCAGGCGCTTGCCGCCGACCTCGACGACGACCGTCTCCCGGCCGATCTCGTCGTCCGCCTCCGTGTCGGCGGGGGCGGTGAAGGGCTTGATGTCGTTGACGAACTCCGTCTCGATCCAGCGGGTGTGGACCGTGAAGGGGTCGGTGGAGCCGGTCAGTTCCGGCGCGAAGGCCGGGTCCCGCACGACCGTGCGGTGGAAGGGGATGGCGGTGGCCATGCCCTCGACGGTGAACTCCTCCAGAGCGCGGGAGGCACGCTGGAGGGCCTCGGCGCGGGTGCGGCCGGTCACGATCAGCTTCGCCAGCAGGGAGTCCCACGCCGGGCCGATCACCGAACCGGATTCGACGCCGGCGTCCAGGCGGACGCCGGGGCCGGTGGGCGGGTCGAAGAGGGTGACGGTGCCGGGGGCGGGCAGGAAGCCCCGGCCGGGGTCCTCGCCGTTGATGCGGAACTCGAAGGAGTGGCCGCGCAGCACCGGGTCGTCGTAGCCGAGCTTCTCACCGTCGGCGATGCGGAACATCTCGCGGACCAGGTCGATGCCGGCGACTTCCTCGGTGACCGGGTGCTCGACCTGGAGGCGGGTGTTGACCTCCAGGAAGGAGATCGTGCCGTCGGTGCCGACGAGGAACTCCACCGTGCCGGCGCCGACGTAGCCGGCCTCCTTCAGGATCGCCTTCGAGGCCGCGTACAGCTCGTCGACCTGCGCCTGGGACAGGAACGGGGCGGGGGCTTCCTCGACGAGCTTCTGGTGGCGGCGCTGGAGGGAGCAGTCACGGGTGGAGACGACGACCACGTTGCCGTGGGTGTCGGCCAGGCACTGGGTCTCCACGTGGCGGGGCCTGTCGAGGTAACGCTCGACGAAGCACTCCCCGCGGCCGAACGCGGCGACCGCCTCACGCACGGCCGAGTCGTAGAGCTCGGGGACCTCTTCGAGGGTGCGGGCGACTTTGAGGCCGCGGCCGCCGCCGCCGAAGGCGGCCTTGATCGCGATCGGCAGGCCGTGCTCCTTCGCGAAGGCCACGACCTCCTCCGCGCCCGAGACCGGGTCCGGGGTACCCGCGACCAGCGGGGCGCCCGCACGCTGGGCGATGTGGCGGGCGGCGACCTTGTCGCCCAGGTCACGGATGGCGTGCGGGGGCGGCCCGATCCAGATCAGACCCGCGTCCAGAACCGCCTGCGCGAACTCGGCGTTCTCGGAAAGGAATCCGTAGCCGGGGTGGACGGCGTCCGCGCCCGACTCACGCGCGGCCTTGAGGACCTTGGCGATGTCCAGGTAACTGGTGCCGGGGGTGTCACCACCCAGGGCGAACGCCTCATCAGCGGCGCGGACATGCAGAGCGTCCCGGTCCGGGTCCGCGTAGACGGCCACGCTCGCGATCCCGGCGTCCCGGCAGGCCCGGGCCACACGGACAGCGATTTCGCCACGATTGGCGATGAGCACCTTGCGCACGATTGAGGCTCCCTCCTTGAAACAAGCCGAGTTTAGGGACTGCCGACACGGCACTTCGACCCATCCCCAATGGTGAGCTTGCCCACACGGAGTGTGACCCGAGGCTCGCTCGACCCGCGAAATCCCTTGTCGTGCCGCGTTACGCAGGACTCCTCGGGGAAACCCTAGCCCCCTGATGTGGGCAAGGTCTCTGTAAGAGGGTGCCGCGGGCCACTCCGTTTCTTTGTGGAGTCCCTACGAATGGCCCAATGATTCTTTGCTCCCTGCCGACCTCTTGTCGCGAGGTTTACCCGTTAGTAGCGTTCCGGCTGTCTCGAACATACTTGGGGTAACGGCTGTCCTGTGCGGCAGCGGTCGAAAGTGGGTGGGGACCGGTGTCAGTGCGCAGGCCGGTGGCGTGGATCGTGGCGGTCGTGCTCTTCGCGGAGGCGGTCGGCGTCGCGGCGCTGAACTGGTTCCTCGGGATCGTCGTCGACCGGCAGGACATGTCCCTGGCCGGTCTCGACCCGGACATGATGTCCGTGTCCTCGAAGATCGGCGGTGTCGTCTTCGGGCTGTACTTCGCGCTGTGCGGGCTGGTGGCCCTGCTCGTGGCGTTGCGTGACCGTCCGCCCGCCGGCCTCGGCCGGATCCTGCTGATCAGCGCGGCCGTGGTGCACGGGCTGCTCGGTGCCTTCACCTGGGGACTGGTCGGCTGGCACGCCTTCCTCTTCATGATCCTCACCCTCGCCCTCATCGTGCTGCTGCTGATGACCTACGACGCTCGCGCGGAACCCGCGACCGGGCAGCGGACCGAGGACGGCAAGGGTGACGACGGTTCCCCGGTCAGCCCTCCGCCGGCGCCCACAACTCCGTGATGCCGACCCCGAGTTCGGCGAGCAGTCGGCGTACGAGGGGCAGGCTGATGCCGATCACGTTCCCGTGGTCGCCCTCGATGCCGTCGATGAACGGGGCCGAGCGGCCGTCCAGGGTGAACGCCCCGGCGACGTACAGGGGCTCGCCGGAGGCCACGTAGGCCGCGACCTCCTCGTCGGTCGGCTCGCCGAAGCGGACGACGGTGGAGGCGGTGGCCGAGACGTGGCGGCCGGAGGCGGTGTCCCAGACGCAGTGGCCGGTCTGCAGCGTGCCCGCCCGGCCGCGCATCGCCTTCCAGCGGGCGGTGGCCTCCTCGGCGTCCGCCGGCTTGCCGAGGGCCCGGCCGTCCAGGTCGAGCACCGAGTCGCAGCCGATCACCAGGGCGCCGTGCACCTCGGGCTTCGCGGCCACGACGGAGGCCTTGGCCTCGGCGAGGGCGAGGGCCAGCTCGGCGGGGGTGGGCGCGGTGACGGCGTCCTCGTCGACGCCGCTCACGAGCACCTCGGGGGCGAGCCCGGCCTGGCGGAGCAGGCCGAGCCGGGCCGGGGACTGGGAGGCGAGGACGAGTCGGCGGCGCGGCTGCTGGTCTGTCATGGGACCAGGGTATCGGCGGCGCCGGGAGGGCCGGTGCCTAGCGCACGCCGATCACGATCATCGCGAGGACCATGGCCAGCGCCAGGAAAACGCTCAGCCGCCGCAGCATGTCCTGCATGTCGCGCAGTTCCTTGGGCGGCTCGTTCTCGGGGTCGGACCAGAGCATGCCACCAGCGTGGGGCTTGGCCGTGGGGGGCGCTTGAGTACGGGTACTTATTTGGGGGCGCGGGGTTGCGGTGCTGTGCGCGGTTCCCCGCGCCCCTGAGCCTGCTGCAGCTAGCTCGGCCAGTAGGTGCGGCCCCATGACGCCGGGCCGGGAGGTGGCAGGTGGGCCGCCGCGATGCGGGACGGGTCGGACCACGCGTCGTGCGGGGTCTCGGCGCCGGACGGCTCGGCGACTGCCGTCGCGGCGCGGGCGCGGACCACCGCCAGAGCGGCGGCCAGCTCCTCGGGGGTGGGGTTGCCCCGTACGACCTTGATCGTCACAGCGGCTCCTTAGAGGGGGATGTTGCCGTGCTTCTTCGGGGGGAGGGATTCCCGCTTCGTACGCAGCTGACGCAGGCCGCGGACGAGGTGGCGGCGGGTGTCGGACGGCATGATCACCGCGTCGACGTAGCCGCGTTCGGCCGCCGTGTAGGGGTTGAGGAGGGCGTCCTCGTACTCCTGGATCAGGCGGGCGCGGGTGGCCTCGGCGTCGTCACCGGCCTCGGTGATGGTGCGGCGGTGCAGGATGTTGACCGCGCCCTGGGCGCCCATGACGGCGATCTGGGCGGTGGGCCAGGCGAGGTTCAGGTCGGCGCCCAGGTGCTTGGAGCCCATGACGTCGTAGGCGCCGCCGAAGGCCTTGCGGGTGATGACCGTGATCAGGGGGACGGTGGCCTCGGCGTAGGCGAAGATCAGCTTGGCGCCGCGGCGGATGATGCCGTCGTGCTCCTGGTCGACGCCCGGGAGGAAACCGGGGACGTCCACGAAGGTGATGACGGGGACGTTGAAGGCGTCGCAGGTGCGGACGAAGCGGGCCGCCTTCTCGGAGGCGGTGATGTCCAGGCAGCCGGCGAACTGCATCGGCTGGTTGGCGACGATGCCGACCGGGCGGCCCTCGACGCGGCCGAAGCCGGTGAGGATGTTCGGCGCGAACAGCGGCTGCGTCTCGAAGAACTCGGCGTCGTCGAGGACGTGCTCGATGACGGTGTGCATGTCGTACGGCTGGTTCGCCGAGTCCGGGACGATCACGTCCAGCTCGCGGTCCTCGTCCGTGACCTCGAGGTCCGCCTCCTCGGGGAAGGCGGGCGGGTCGGAGAGGTTGTTGGACGGCAGGTACGACAGCAGCTGCTTGACGTACTCGACGGCGTCCTTCTCGTCGCCGGCCATGTGGTGGGCCACGCCGGAGGTGGAGTTGTGGGTGCGGGCGCCGCCCAGCTCCTCGAAGCCGACGTCCTCGCCGGTGACGGTCTTGATGACGTCGGGGCCGGTGATGAACATGTGGCTGGTCTGGTCGACCATCACCGTGAAGTCGGTGATCGCGGGGGAGTAGACCGCGCCGCCCGCGCACGGACCGACGACCAGGCTGATCTGCGGGATGACGCCGGAGGCGTGGGTGTTGCGGCGGAAGATCTCGCCGTAGGCGCCGAGGGAGGCCACGCCCTCCTGGATGCGGGCGCCGCCGGAGTCGTTGATGCCGATGACCGGGCAGCCGGTCTTCAGCGCGAAGTCCATGACCTTGACGATCTTCTGGCCGTAGACCTCGCCCAACGCCCCGCCGAAGACGGTGAAGTCCTGGGAGAAGACCGCGACGGGACGGCCGTCGACGGTGCCGTAGCCGGTGACGACGCCGTCGCCGTAGGGGCGGTTGGCGTCAAGGCCGAAGTTGGTGGAGCGGTGCCGGGCGAACTCGTCCAGCTCGACGAAGGACCCCTCGTCGAGGAGGAGGTCGATGCGCTCACGGGCCGTCAGCTTGCCCTTGGCGTGCTGCTTCTCGACGGCGCGTTCCGAACCGGCGTGCGTCGCTTCCTCGATACGGCGCCTGAGATCCGCGAGCTTGCCCGCGGTCGTGTGGATGTCGGGCTGCTGCTCTTCCGGCTCGGACATCGAGATGCGGCTCCCTGCCTGCTCAAAAGGGGGGACGGTTACTCGTTCGTAGAGTAGTAGGGGGCCTTCCGTTCGGCAGTGCGGTGTTTCCCACACCTAGTGTGGGTTGCATGACGCCGCGAGATGCCTCTGACTCCCCGAACAACCGCTGGTCCGACCTGGACCGGCCGCCCCTCAACACCACGGCCCTGCGCCGGGGGCTGGTACGCGAGGGAGGGCTGTGGCGGCAGGTGGACGTGGTGCAGCGCACCGGCTCCACCAACTCCGACCTCGTGGCCCGTGCCGCCGAGGGGAACCTGGCCGAAGGGGTCGTCCTCGTCGCCGAGGAGCAGACCGCCGCGCGTGGCCGGCTGGACCGGCAGTGGACGGCACCGGCCCGCTCCGGGCTCTTCTTCTCCGTACTGCTGCGGCCCGCCGAGGTGCCGGTGACCCGCTGGGGCTGGCTGCCGCTGCTCACCGGCGTCGCGGTGGCGACGGGGCTCTCCCGGGCGGCGGGTGTCGATACGGCCCTGAAGTGGCCCAACGACCTGCTGGTGACGGTCGGCGACGAGGAGCGCAAGGCGGGCGGCATCCTCGCCGAGCGGGCCGGGGACGACGGGGTCGTCATCGGTGTGGGCATCAACGTCACCCTCCGGGCCGACGAACTCCCGGTGCCGCGGGCCGGGTCCCTGGCGCTGGCCGGGGCCGTGAACACCGACCGGGATCCGCTGCTGCGGGGAATACTGCGGTCGCTCGAGGAGTGGTACGGGCGGTGGCGGGCGGCCGAGGGCGACCCGGCGGCCAGCGGGCTCCAGGAGACGTACGCGGCGGGGTGCGCGACGCTCGGTCGGGTGGTGCGGGCGGAGCTTCCGGGCGAGCGGTCGCTCGTGGGGGAGGCGGTGGCCGTGGACGGGGACGGGAGGCTCGTGCTGGCCACCGAGGCGGGGGTGCAGGAGCCGGTTGGGGCGGGGGACATCGTGCACTTGCGGTTGGCGTGAGTGCGCCCACCCGTGCGGCGGGCTGCGGGCCGCAAGCTCGCCGGGAGTGAGCTGGGGCACACCTGACGTAAAGTTGGGGCCGGTCGAACCTGACCGCAGCAGATCGGAAGGGCAGCAGGCGTGACCGTCGACGACACGGGCTCCGGCGCGGACGGGGGCGGCCGGGTGGACCCCGAGCCCGACCCGGAGTCCGCCGACTCCGGCGAGGACCCGCTCGCGCTGCGCCTCGAAGGGCTCATTCTGGGCGCCGAGCGCCGCTACACCCCCTTCCAGGCCGCCCGCAGCGCGGGCGTCTCCATGGAGCTGGCCTCCCGTTTCTGGCGGGCCATGGGCTTCGCCGACATCGGCCAGGCCAAGGCGCTCACCGAGGCGGACGTCCTCGCCCTGCGTCGCCTGGCCGGTCTGGTGGAGGCGGGGCTGCTCAGCGAGGCCATGGCCGTCCAGGTGGCCCGGTCCACCGGGCAGACCACCGCCCGGTTGGCCGAGTGGCAGATCGACTCCTTCCTGGAGGGGCTGACCGAGCCGCCGGAGCCCGGGATGACGCGCACCGAGGTGACGTATCCCATCGTCGAGCTGCTGCTGCCCGAGTTGCAGGAGTTCCTCGTCTACGTCTGGCGGCGCCAGCTCGCCGCCTCGGCCGGCCGGGTCGTCCAGGCCGGTGACGACGAGGAGATGGTGGACCGGCGTCTCGCGGTCGGCTTCGCGGACCTGGTCGGGTTCACCCGGCTGACCCGCCGGATGGAGGAGGAGGAGCTCGGCGAGCTGGTCGAGGCCTTCGAGACCACCTGCGCCGACCTGGTGGCCGCACGCGGCGGACGGCTGATCAAGACCCTCGGCGACGAGGTGCTCTACGCCGCCGACGACGCCGGTACGGCCGCCGAGATCGCGCTGCGTCTCATCGAGACGATGGCGAACGACGAGACCATGCCGGAACTGCGCGTCGGCATCGCCTTCGGCACGGTGACCACCCGGATGGGCGACGTCTTCGGCACGACCGTCAACCTGGCCTCCCGGCTCACCTCGATAGCCCCCCGGGACGCCGTCCTCGTCGATGCCGCCTTCGCGGAGGAGCTGATCCGTACGCGCGACGCCCCGGCCTCGGAGGCGGCGGCCGCCGAGGAGGCCGCCGCGGCGGAGAAGGAGGGCGAGGAGCCGCCGGCGTACCGCTTCGCGCTCCAGCCGATGTGGCAGCGGCCGGTGCGCGGTCTCGGCGTGGTGGAGCCGTGGCTGCTCACCCGGCGGGGGGACGGCGGGGAGTCGTAGGGCTTGCCGGTCTCCGTCGTGTCCCTCGTGGCCGTCAGCCGTCGCCGTCGAGCAGGTCCACGCACAGGCCGATGACCGGCACGCACAGGCCCGGAGGGTCCGGCTCCGGCGTCGGGGCGGGCGCGGGTGGCGGCGTACCGCGGTCCGGGGGCGGGGCCGGTGTGGGGCGCGGTGCGGGGGTGTCCGGCCGCGGTGGCCGCGAAGATGCCGGAGGCTGTGCAGGCCGCGGGGTGTGAGCGGGCGGCGGAGCCTTGTCGTCCGTGTTCGGGGAGTCCGGGACGGTCGTCGCGGAGGGGAGCGCGGCCGAGGGGCCGCTCGCGGACGGCCCCGGCCCCGGTATGAGACCCGGTCCCGGGGTGCCGCTCAGACCGCCCATGGCCGAAGTCGCCGACGGGCTCACCTCGGGCGGACCGGCGGTGCTCGCGGCCGCGGGTGTCGTCGCCGGGTCCGGCGCGGTGCCCTGATCCCCGCCCGCCTCCGCGCGCGGCCCGGCCTCGGCGCCGTACCCGTCCACGTCGCCGCCGCCGGGCTCGGGCAGCAGGCGTACGAGGCTCAGGGTGCCGACCGCCAGTGCGAGGCCGCCGACGGTGCGTACCGCCTTGCGGGGGCGGGGCCTGCGGTGTCGGCCGCGGTTGCCCCACGGGTGCCGAGGGTTCGCCGGTGTGCCGGTGGTGCCGCTCGTCGTCATGGTCCCTCCCCGGTGCGCACGCGCCCCCGCTGCGCCGGTGGCGGAGCGACGCTACGGGCTGCCGTGGGCTCGGACACGCCGGTCGGCCGGATGTCACCCGATCGGGTAAGCGGGGCGGGTGGTGAGCGGGTGCGTTCGGCCTTTCGCCGCGGGGGTCCGCCTGCGATGATCGGGTGGTCGACTTGTTAACACGCGTTAACCGGAGGGTGTCATGAGCGAGGAGCGGTTCGGAGAGTTCGTCCTGGTGCGGCGGCACGGGGACGGACATGTCGCGGAGCTCGCGCTCGACCGGCCGAAGGCCATGAACGCCGTCTCGACCGCGATGGCCCGGTCCGTCGGGGCGGCGTGCGCGGCGCTGGGCGAGGACCGGAGCGTACGGGTGGTGGTGCTGACCTCGACCCACGAGCGCGCGTTCTGCGTCGGGGCCGACCTGAAGGAGCGCAACTCCTTCTCCGACGCCGACCTGCTGCGGCAGCGGCCGGTGACGCGGGGGGCGTACACCGCGGTGCTGGAGCTGCCGGTGCCGACGGTCGCGGCCGTGCACGGGTTCGCGCTGGGGGGCGGGTTCGAGCTGGCGCTGTCGTGCGACGTGATCGTGGCCGACCCCACGGCGGTGGTGGGACTGCCCGAGGTGTCGGTCGGGGTGATTCCGGGCGGCGGCGGTACGCAGTTGCTGCCGCGCCGGGTGGGGGCGGCGCGCGCCGCCGAGCTGGTGTTCACGGCGCGGCGGGTGGCGGCCGCGGAGGCGCGCGAGCTGGGGCTCGTGGACCAGCTGGTGGACGAGGGCCGGGACCGGGAGGAGGCCCTGGACCTCGCCTCCCGGATGGCCGCGAACTCACCCGTGGGACTGCGGGCGGCCAAGCGGGCACTGCGGCTCGGGCACGGACTGGACCTGCGGGCCGGCCTGGAGGTCGAGGACGCGGCGTGGCGGGCGGTGGCGTTCTCGGGGGACCGGGCCGAGGGGGTGGCGGCGTTCAACGAGAAGCGGGCGCCGCGGTGGCCGGGGGAGTGACCCCGCTCGTCCGTCTCCCCGGCTGTCCGGTAGCCGCACCGCAGGTGGGCGCCCCCGTTCGCCCCGCTTGAGTCCCGTTTCGCCCTGAATCTCCCTAGCCTGGAGTGATGGGTGACGACAGGCGGCTCGCGGCCGTGGTGGCACTGGCGCAGGGCATGGCCGCCGCGCACAGCTCGCGTGAGGCGTGGCGGGCGGCGGCCGCCGGTGCGTGCCTGGCGCTGGGCGGCAGCTTCGCCGCGCTGTCGGTGTGGGAGCGTGAGCTGGGCCGGCTCCGGGTCCTGGTGAACGTCGGCCGGCGGGCCGAGGGCGAGGAGGAGTTCCCGGAGGACGAGTCCTATCCGGTGCACCAGTTCGCGGAGATCACCGAGTTCCTGCACGAGCGCTGGGCCGGCGGCGGTGAGCCCGACGCCTGGGTCGAGACGGCCGAGGGGCCCGCCGCCGGGCGTCCCGGGTACGTCCACCAGCGCGTCGCCGCCCTGCGCCGCCGGGGGCGCGGCTGCTGCGTGGTCGCGCCGATCGTGCTGCACGGCCGCGCCTGGGGTGAGCTGTACGTGGCCCGCCCGGTGGGGGAGCGGGTCTTCGCGCGGCCCGACGCCGACTTCGCCACCGTGCTGGCCTCGGTCGTCGCCGCCGGTATCGCCCAGACCGAGCGGCTGGAGGAGGTCCGGCGCCTCGCGTACACCGACGCGCTCACCGGGCTGGCCAACCGCCGCGCCGTCGACACGGCACTGGACGAGGCCGTCGAACGGCACCGCAAGGAGGACGTCGCCGTCAGCCTCGTCGTATGCGACCTGAACGGCCTCAAGCGGGTGAACGACACGCACGGGCACGCCGTCGGCGACCGGCTCCTGGAGCGTTTCGGGTCGGTGCTGTCGCTGTGCGGGGCGATGCTGCCGGGGGCGCTCGCCGCGCGGCTCGGCGGGGACGAGTTCTGTCTGCTCGCGGTCGGGCCGTCCGCCGACGAGGTGGTCAAGGCGGCCGAGGAGCTGTGCCGCCGCGCGGCCGAGCTGGAGCTGGGTGACGGCGTCGCCTGCGGGGTCGCGTCCACGGAGGACCCGGTCGGGCCGGTGTGCTCCGCCCGCAGGCTCTTCCGGCTCGCCGACGCCGCCCAGTACCGCGCCAAGGCCGAACGGTCCGCCGGGCCGGTCGTCGCCGGTCGCGAGGGGCCCGACGACCCCGTCGTACGGCTCGCCGACGAGCCGTCCCGGGAGGAGGACGGGGAGCGCCGGCGGTTCCGCGGGCGGCACTCGCCGTGACGCCGGTCCGGTAAGGGGCGCAACCGGCACGCATCCGTGACGTACCCCCTCGTGACATCATCGAATTCACTGCGTACGCTCCTGAATATGGATATGCACACTGTGGTGGTGGGGACATCCGGGGTCACCGTGTCCGACGTCCTCGCCGTGGCGCGGGACGGCGCCCGGATCGAACTCTCCGACGACGCGGTCGCCGCCCTGGCCGCGGCCCGCGGGATCGTGGACGCGCTGGCCGCCAAGCCGGACCCCGTGTACGGCGTGAGCACCGGTTTCGGCGCCCTGGCGACCCGGCACATCAGCCCGGACCTGCGGGCCCAGCTACAGCGCAACATCGTCCGCTCGCACGCCGCCGGGATGGGCCCGCGCGTCGAGCGCGAGGTGGTCCGCGCGCTGATGTTCCTGCGGCTGAAGACCGTCTGCTCCGGACACACCGGCGTCCGCCCCGAGGTCGCGCGGACCATGGCCGACGTGCTCAACGCCGGGATCACCCCGGTCGTGCACGAGTACGGCTCCCTCGGCTGCTCCGGCGACCTCGCCCCGCTCTCGCACTGCGCGCTCACCCTCATGGGCGAGGGCGACGCCGAGGGCCCCGACGGCACCGTACGGCCGGCCGGCGAGCTGCTCGCCGAGCACGGGATCGCCCCCGTCGAGCTGCGCGAGAAGGAGGGCCTCGCCCTCCTCAACGGCACCGACGGCATGCTCGGCATGCTGGTCATGGCCCTCGCCGACCTCGACACCCTCTACAAGTCCGCCGACATCACCGCGGCGTTGACCATGGAGGCGCTGCTCGGCACCGACAAGGTGCTCGCCCCCGAGCTGCACGCCATCCGCCCGCACCCCGGGCAGGCCGCCAGCGCCGCCAACATGGCCGCCGTGCTCAAGGGCTCCGGACTGACCGGGCACCACCAGGACGACGCCCCCCGCGTCCAGGACGCCTACTCGGTGCGCTGTGCCCCGCAGGTCGCCGGTGCCGGACGCGACACGATGGCCCACGCGGGTCTCGTCGCCGAGCGGGAGCTGGCCGCGGCCGTGGACAACCCGGTCGTCCTGCCCGACGGCCGCGTGGAGTCCAACGGCAACTTCCACGGCGCCCCGGTCGCCTACGTCCTCGACTTCCTCGCCGTCGCCGTCGCGGACCTCGGTTCCATCGCCGAGCGGCGCACCGACCGGCTCCTCGACAAGAACCGCAGCCACGGCCTGCCGCCGTTCCTCGCCGACGACGCCGGTGTCGACTCCGGGCTGATGATCGCCCAGTACACGCAGGCGGCCCTGGTCAGCGAGTTGAAGCGGCTCGCCGTACCGGCCTCGGCGGACTCGATCCCGTCCTCCGCGATGCAGGAGGACCACGTGTCCATGGGCTGGTCGGCGGCGCGCAAGCTGCGCACGGCCGTCGACAACCTCACCCGCGTGATCGCCGTCGAGCTGTACGCCGCCACCCGCGCGATCCAGCTCCGCGAGGGACTCACCCCCGCCCCGGCCTCGCAGGCCGTCATCGACGCCGTACGGGCGGCCGGTGTGGAGGGTCCCGGGCCGGACCGGTTCCTGGCGCCCGACCTCGCCGCGGCGGACGCGTTCGTACGCGCCGGGCACCTGGTGGCGGCGGCGGAGACGGTCACCGGGCCGCTGCGCTAGGGCTTGTCGGCGGCATGATCCGCCGGCCAGGCCCTGGCGGAGCCGGCGAAGTCCGAGGGGCCCCTGTCGGGAGGACGGGGCCCCTCTGCGCTGCCTGTGAAGAGCCTGCCGCCCCCGAACGGTCAAAAAAGCCAAAAGAACGTCAAGCGCTGTCAAAAATCAAGGCGTTCCCGGCGCACCGAATACCCGACGAACCCGGCGCCGAGACCGAGGCAGAGGGCGCCGCCGACGACGTACGGGGTGCTGTCGAAGCTTCCGGTGTCGGCCAGGCGGGCCGTGCCCTCACCGGTGGCCGCCGTGTCCGTGGAAGCGACTCTGGCCTGCTCGGTGACCTGCGGAGACGGGCTCGCGGAGGCGGACTTGAGCACCGGCGTGTCGGGTGTCGCGTTGGCGGACGGGACGAACCACATGGCGCACAGCAGGCCGCCTGCGGCGGCGGCGGTCAGCAACGGTCGGCGAGCGGATGACACGGAATATCGATCCCCTTGTGGCGCTGGCGAATTGGCCGTGTGGGCAGATGTTAGTGAAAGCCGCGGGTCACAGGAAAGTCACGGGAGCGGTCGGCCTTACGCTCCGGGCATGAGTACTCCAGAGACATCACGTTTTGTACGGATTCGCGTCGAGCTCGTTCTCGAGGTCGACGACGAGGAGGCCGTCACCGGGGCGGCGCTGCAGGCGCTCGCCGAGGACGCCGACCTGCCCGACGCGGAAAGGGCTCACGCCGAGCGTGCCGTGACGGAGGACACCGCGGAGGCCCTGGCTCACCTCGTGGACCCGTTCGACCTGGTCAGCGCGGTGCCCGGAGTCGAGCTCCAGCAGGCCTCCTGGAGCAGCGAGCAGATCGACTACGACCCCGATTCGCCCGAGTGGGACCTGGACGAGGAAGATGGCGACGAGAACGACCCGGAAGACGATGAAATGACGGTCGGCTGACGCAGTGTGGGGAAAAACGTGACCCCGGGCGGCAACCGTCGTCCGGGGTTTCGTCGTCTCAAGGGGCGCACCGGCCGACCCCCGCACCGCCCCCGCCTCCGCGGCAAACGTGGTATGCCCCACACCGGCGAGCGATGTGGAACGGGACGAACCGGTCGTAGCGTTGAAGTTCTTGACGGGAAATCTCGGGGTTTCCGGACTCGGCAACGATGGAGAAGCGTGTGATGACGGACGGTAAGCGGCGCAAGGGCCTGGCGGCCGCGTCCGCACTGCTCGGCGGTGTGCTGGTGCTCTCGGCATGTTCCAGTAGCGACGCCGGCACCTCCGAGGGTGGGGACGGCAAGACCTCGCAGGCCGAGGCCGACAAGGCGGCGGCCAAGAAGGCGTCCGAGGCCCAGATCAAGATCACACCCAAGGACAACTCGGACAACGCCTCCATCAACAACGCCGCCGGCGTCACCGTGAGCAAGGGGACGCTCACCGAGGTGAAGATGACCGCCTCCGACGGCACCGAGGTCAGCGGCGAGATATCCGCCGACAAGACCAGCTGGAAGCCCAGCGGTCAGCTGGAGCGGGCCACCACCTACAAGCTGACGGCGACCGCGAAGGACTCCGAGGGCCGCGCCGCCCACGAGAACGCGTCGTTCACCACGGTCTCCCAGAAGAACAGCTTCATCGGCACCTTCACCCCGGACGACGGCAAGACCGTCGGCGTCGGCATGCCGGTGTCGATCAACTTCGACAAGGAGATCACCGACAAGGCCGCCGTCCAGAAGGGCATCACGGTCAACACCAGCAGCGGCCAGGAGGTCGCCTGCCACTGGTTCAGCACCCAGCGCATGGACTGCCGCCCGGAGAACTACTGGCAGGAGGGCTCGACCGTCACCCTCAAGCTGGCGCTCGACGGGGTCGAGGGCGCCGAGGGCGTCTACGGCGTCCAGCAGAAGTCGGTCACCTTCAAGATCGGCCGCAACCAGGTCTCGTACGTCGACGCGAAGACCAAGCAGATGAAGATCACGCAGGACGGCAAGACCGTCAAGACGATCCCGATCTCCGCCGGCTCCCCCGAGAACAAGACCTACGAAGGCCAGATGGTGATCTCCGAGAAGTTCAAGGAGACCCGGATGGACGGCTCGACGGTCGGCTTCACCGACGACGACGGCAAGGGCGAGTACGACATCAAGGACGTGCCCCACGCCATGCGCCTGAGCACCTCCGGCACCTTCATCCACGGCAACTACTGGAGCAAGGGCATCTTCGGCAGCGCCAACACCAGCCACGGCTGCGTCGGCCTCGCCGACACCCAGGGCGCCGACGACCCGAACACGCCGGGCGCGTGGTTCTACAACAACTCGATCATCGGTGACGTGGTCGTCGTCCAGAACACCGGCGACAAGACCATCGCCCCGGACAACGGCCTCAACGGCTGGAACATGGACTGGGCCCAGTGGAAGGCGGGTTCGGCGGTCTGACGCCGAACGCACCGCGGCCCACCGCGACTTCGCTTCATCCGACGCCCGTCGCCCCTCACCGGGGCGGCGGGCGTCCGTCGTCCAACCCCACCGGCAGGTAACGGAGTTCGCGCGGACGCGTAACACCGGACGGCGATCTCGTAACAGTTGGCAGGCGGTTTCCCGACCGTCTCCGCCACCGCCGTTCGCGGTCTTGAGCGGCTGATCTCCCCTCGGCATACTCCGAGTTCCGGGGGGAGCACGCGTGTGCTGGACCACCCCCGGCCGGGTGAACGGGGAATTCTCCCGGTACTTCCGCAAGGGGGAACGTTGCGCAGACAAGTGAAGAAGGCCGGCGCGGCCACCGTCGCCACGGCGGCGGCCGTGGCCCTCGCGGCGGGCATGACCAGCCCGGCAGCGGCGGACGGGGCACGGACGGCGGACGGGGGCCGTACGGCGGCCTCGGCGCGGGCCGAGACCGCACAGGCCGAGACCGCACAGGCCGATGCCGCGCGGGCCGCGTCCGGCACGGCCAGGCACCGCGTCACGCTGATCACCGGCGACCGGGTCGCCGTCGACGCCAAGGGCCGCGTCGTCGGCCTGGAGCGGGCCGAGGGCCGCGAGCACATACCCGTCCAGATCCGCAGAGCCGGCGGGCACACCCTCGTCGTCCCGGCCGACGCCGCCCGCCTGGTCGCCACCGGCAGACTGGACCAGCGCCTCTTCGACATCACCGAGCTGAACAAGGCCACCACCCGCAAGGCCCAGAAGAACGGCCTGAAGGTCATCGTCGGCTACCGGGGCAGCGCGAAGGCCACCAAGGCCGACGTCCGCGACGCGGGCACCCTCCGCCGCGCCCTCACCTCCCTGAACGCCGACGCCGTACAGACCCCGCACGAGAACGCGCCCGAGCTGTGGGACGCGGTGACCGACGGCGAGAAGACCGCCTCCGGCATCGCGCGCGTCTGGCTCGACGGCGTCCGCACCGCCAGCCTCGACAAGTCCGTCCCGCAGATCGGCGCCCCCAAGGCATGGGCCGCCGGCTACGACGGCAAGGGCGTCAAGATCGCCGTACTGGACACCGGCGTCGACACCACCCACCCCGACCTGAAGAACCAGGTCGTCGCGTCCAAGAACTTCTCCGTCTCGCCCGACGCCACCGACAAGTACGGCCACGGCACCCACGTCGCCTCCATCGCCGCCGGCACCGGCGCGAAGGCGGGCGCCACGTACAAGGGCGTGGCCCCCGGAGCCAAGCTGCTCAACGGCAAGGTGCTCAGCGACGAGGGCTTCGGCGACGACTCCGGCATCCTCGCCGGCATGGAGTGGGCGGCCGCGCAGGGCGCCGACGTCATCAACCTCAGCCTGGGTGGCGGCGACACCCCGGAGATCGATCCGCTGGAGGCCGAGGTCAACAGGCTCTCCGAGGAGAAGGGCATCCTCTTCGCCATCGCCGCCGGCAACGACGGCGAGTTCGGCGACCGCACCGTCGGCTCCCCGGGCAGCGCCGCCGCCGCCCTGACCGTCGGCGCGGTCGACGACGGGGACAAGCTCGCGTCGTTCTCCAGCACCGGACCCGGCCTCGACGGCGCGATCAAGCCCGATGTGACCGCGCCCGGCGTCGACATCACCGCCGCCTCCGCCAAGGGCAGCATCATCGCCCGCGAGGAGGGCGAGAAGCCCGCCGGATACGTCACCATCTCCGGTACGTCGATGGCGACCCCGCACGTCGCGGGCGCCGCGGCCCTCCTCAAGCAGCAGCACCCCGACTGGACGTACGCCGAGCTGAAGGGCGCGCTGACGGGATCGGCGAAGGGCGGCAAGTACACGCCCTTCCAGCAGGGTTCGGGCCGCGTCCAGGTCGACAAGGCGGTCAAGCAGACCGTGATCGCCGACCCGGTGTCGGCCACCTTCGGCACCCAGCAGTGGCCGCACACCGACGACAAGCCGGTCACCAAGCAGCTGACCTACCGCAACCTCGGCACCAAGGCCGTCAAGCTGAAGCTGACGTCGACCGCCACCGACCCCAAGGGCAAGGCGGCCCCCGCCGGCTTCTTCAAACTGGGCGCCGGCTCGGTCACCGTCCCGGCGGGCGGCAAGGCCTCCGTGGCCCTCACCGCCGACACCAGGCTCGGCGGCACGGTGGACGGCGCCTACTCGGCGTACGTCACGGCGACCGGCGGCGGGCAGACCGTCCGCACGGCCGCCGCCGTGGAGCGCGAGGTGGAGTCGTACGACGTCACGCTGAAGGCCCTCGGCCGCGACGGCAGGCCCACCGCGAACTACGAGACCGACCTGACCGGCGTCTCCGGCCTCGCCACGGACGCCTGGTTCACGCCGTACGAGGCCGACGGCACCGTCACCGTGCGCGTGCCCAAGGGCGCCTACATCCTCAACTCCTCGATCCGCGTGAGCGACGACCCGGAGAAGTGGAAGGGCGCCGACTGGATCGCGCAGCCGAAGCTCAACGTCACGAAGAAGACCACCGTCACCCTCGACGCGCGCACCGCGAAGCCGGTGGACATCACCGTCCCGGACAAGGCCGCGAAGTCCGAGTTCGCCTCCGCGGACTTCACGGTGGAGGCGGGCGGCAACAGCTACAGCTACGGCTGGTGGCTGGACTCCTACGCGGGCCTGCGCACCAAGCACCTCGGCCCGCGGATCACCGACGGCTCGCTCAGCCAGCAGTGGGACGGCCACTGGACCAAGGGCGCCAAGGAGCAGTACGACACCGTCGCCGGCGGCACGGTCGAGCAGCTCGCCACCGGTTACACCCGGCACTACAAGGCGGGCGAACTGGCCACCCTCAAGGCCGGCCTCGGCGCCTCCGCGAGCGGCAAGAAGGGCGCCGTCTCCGCGACCGGCTGGCTGCCCGGCGGCGTCGGCGGCTCCTCGATCGGCATCGAGCAGACCCTGCCCGGCACCCGCACCCTGCACCTGTCCACCGGGAACGGCGTGACGTGGGAGCTCGGCTTCGAGCAGTACGGAGGCAGGGACGCCGACGGCTTCCCGGTCGTCGAGGCCGGCTACACGTTCGGCAACGCCCAGCGCTACAAGGCGGGCAAGAGCTACTCGGCGACCTTCAACACCGCCGTCTTCGGCCCGCGCCTCAACGCCGTCTTCGGCCTCCACCGCGACGGCGACACCATCACCGGCCTGCTCCCGCTCTTCGCCGACGGCAAGGGCCACGCCGGCTCCTCGGCCTTCACCTCGGTCGCCACCACGCTGTACCGCAACGGCACCAAGGTCGGCTCCCACAAGGACCCGCTCTTCGGCGAGGGCGAGTTCAAGGTCCCCTCCGGTGACGCCCGGTACCGGCTGACGACGTCGGTCAAGCGGTCCGCCAAGGTCGCCGCGGCCTCCAGCCGCATCGACGCGAGCTGGACGTTCCGCTCCAAGAAGACGGCCGACCGCACCAAGCTGCCCGCCTCCACGGCCCGCTTCGCCGCGGCCACCGGCCTGGACAGCAAGGTCACGGCCGGCAAGCAGGTCACCATCCCGGTCACCGTCGAGGGCGCGGCAGCGGGCCGCAACCTCAAGTCGCTCACGGTGCACGTGTCGTACGACCACGGCAAGACCTGGAAGAAGGTCACCGTCAAGAAGGGCAGGGTCAGCGTCAAGAACCCGGCGAAGGGGAAGTCCCTCTCCTTCCGTGCCAAGATCGTCGACAAGAAGAAGAACGAGTCGGTGATCTCGATCTACGACGCGTACTACGGCAAGTAGGCCGCAGCCCCTACGGGCGGTAGACCGCAGCCCCTACGGGCAGTAGACCGCCCCACGCGAAACGACCTGGCCGGAGCCCGGCGGCTCCGGCCAGGTCACGTCCGCAGCGAAGCCGCCGCGTCCGTCCCCCAGCTCGCCAGCAGCCGCAGCGCCTCCGCCGACGGTGAGCCCGGCTCGGCGTGGTACGTGATGAACGCCTGCTCGTCGTCGTCGACCAGGCGGAACGTCTCGAAGGACAGGGTCAGGTCTCCGACCAGCGGGTGCCGCATCCGCTTGACGCCGTAGGACTTCTCCTTGACGTCGTGCGTGGCCCACAGGCGCCGGAACTCCTCGCTCTTCACGGACAGCTCGCCGACCAGGGCGGACAGCCGCGGGTCGTCCGGGTGCCGGCCCGCGTCCATGCGCAGGAAACTGACCATGTCGTGCGCCTTCTGGTCCCAGTCCGTGAACAGATCGCGGTAGTCCGGGTTCAGGAAGACCAGCCGCGCCCAGTTCCGCTCCTGGGCGGGCAGCTTGCCCCAGTCGCCGAAGAGGGCCGCCGCCATCCGGTTCCAGGCGAGGATCTCCGACCGCCGGCCGGTCACGTACGCCGGGACCGTGTCGATCGACTCCAGCAGCTGGAGCAGCGCCACCCGCACCGGCTGCTGCGCCCGTGACGCCGCCGCCCGCCTGCGCCGCTGCTGCGGTTTCGCCAGGTGCGTCAGGTGCGCCTGCTCGGCGTCGGACAGCCTGAGCGCGCGGGCGATCGCGTCCAGGACCTCCGCCGACACGTTCCGTCCGTTGCCCTGCTCAAGGCGCGTGTAGTACGCCACGGACACCCCGGCCAGCTGCGCCAGCTCCTCCCGCCGCAGCCCCGGCACCCGGCGGTGCCGCCCGTACGACGGCAGCCCGACGTCCTCCGGCTTCAGCCGGGCCCGCCGGGTGCGCAGGAACTCGCTCAGTTCGGCACGCCGGTCCAGCTGTCCATCCATGCCCTCCAGTATTGCCGGTCGTATTCCCGGTCGTACGCCCGTGAGCCTGTCCCCGTCAGTGGTACGCACGCTGGTCGTAGGCAAAGCCGTGGTCTGGGTGGATGCCCGCCGCGGCGGCAGGCTGGAGGCATCCCACAGAAGAGCAGTCACGAGGAACCCGGAGAACCCGGCATGACCACTGTCGCCGCATACGCCGCATACGCCGCACCCGCCGCCAAGGCTCCGCTGGAGCGGACCACCATCGAGCGGCGCGAGGTGCGTGAGCACGACGTCCTGATCGACATCAAGTTCGCCGGCATCTGCCACTCCGACATCCACCAGGTCCGCGAGGGCTGGGGCGAGGCCATCTTCCCGATGGTCCCCGGTCACGAGATCGCGGGCATCGTCTCCGAGGTCGGCCCCGGCGTCACCAAGTACGCCGTCGGCGACCGGGTGGGCGTCGGCTGCCTGGTCGACTCCTGCCGCGAGTGCGACAACTGCCGGGCCGGCCTGGAGCAGTACTGCACCGGCGGCAGTGTGGGCACCTACAATGCCGTCGGCAAGGACGGGGAGCCGACCTACGGCGGCTACTCCGAGAAGATCGTCGTCGACGAGAACTTCGTCCTCGGCATCCCCGAGGGCATCGCGCTGGACGAGGCCGCGCCCCTGCTGTGCGCCGGCATCACCACGTACTCCCCGCTCAGGCGCTGGAACGCCGGCCCCGGCAAGAAGGTCGCCGTCGTCGGCATGGGCGGCCTCGGCCACATGGCCGTCAAGCTCGCGCACGCCCTGGGCGCCGAGGTGACGGTGCTGTCGCAGTCCCTGCGCAAGAAGGACGACGGCCTGAAGCTGGGCGCCGACCACTACTACGCGACCAGCGACCCGGCCACCTTCGAGGAGCTGGCCGGCACCTTCGACCTGATCGTCTCGACGGTGTCCGCCCCGCTCGACCTCGGCGCCTACCTGGGGCTGCTGAGGACGGAGGGCACCCTGGCCAACGTCGGCGCCCCCGAGGAGCCGGTCTCCCTCAACCTGTTCGCACTGCTCGGCGGCGGCAAGACCCTCGCCGGGTCCATGATCGGCGGCATCCGGGAGACCCAGGAGATGCTGGACTTCTGCGCCGAGCACGGCATCGGCGCCGAGATCGAGCTGATCGCCGCGTCCGAGGTCAACGAGGCGTACGAGCGGGTCATGGCGAGCGACGTGCGGTACCGCTTCGTGATCGACACGGCGACGATCTGACCGGCCGGAAACATTCTTGGGGATTTCTCCCCGTCCCTGTCACACACCCGAGCCGCCCCGGGTCATACCGCCGTAGACACACACGGCGGCCGCCCGGACGGGCAGGAACCAGACACCTGTCGACCTGCCCGTCCGGGCGCCAGGACCCTCGGGAGCAGCCATGACGTACCCCTCGTCCCCCACCAACCCCCTCCTGGTCACCGGCGGCACCGGCACCCTCGGCGGCCACGTCGTCCCGCTGCTGCGGGCGGCCGGCCACGAGGTACGGGTCCTCACCCGCCGTCCCCGCCCCGCCGAGGACGGCGTCACCTACGTCACCGGCGACCTCCTCACCGGCGAGGGCGTCGAGGCCGCGGTCGACGGCGTGCACACCGTCCTGCACCTGGCGGGCGGCCCCAAGGGCGACGACGAGGCGACCCGCACGCTGGTGCGCGCCGCCTCGCACGCGGACGTACGGCACCTCGTGTACGTCTCGGTCGTGGGCGCGGACGGCGTGCCGCTGGCGTGGCTGCGCACCAAGCTGGACTCGGAGCGGGCGATCGCCGACTCGGGCATCGGGTGGACGGTGCTGCGGGCGGCCCAGTTCCACGAGCTGACCCTGACGATGATCGAGAAGATGGCCAAGCTGCCGGTCCTCCCCGTCCCGGGCGGCCTGCGCCTCCAGCCGGTCGACTCCCGCGAGGTCGCCGCCCGCCTGGCCGAACTGACCTTCGCGGCACCCTCCGGCCGGGTTCCCGACATGACCGGCCCCGAGGTCCACGACCTGGCCGCCCTGGCCCGCCCGTACCTCGCCCTGCACGCCCGGCGCCGCCGCCCGACGCTGCCGGTACGCATCCCCGGCAAGGCGGGCCGCGCCTACCGCGCGGGGGCGAACCTCACGCTGGAGGGGGCGCGGGTGGGCCGGCGGACGTGGGAGGAGTTCCTGACGGAGCGGGCCGGGCGCGGGACGGCACCGGCTGCCGCGCGCCGCCCGTGAGTCCGGCGCGATCGTCAGCGGCGCCGCAGCGACGCGTCCAGCAGCGCGGGCGGGGTGTCGAACTTCTCGTGCGCGGCCAGGTCGGTGCCGGGAGCCACGATCGCGTCGATCGCGTCGAGGACATCGGCGGAGAGCACGGTGTCGGCGGCGGCGAGCTGCGAGCGCAGGTGGTCCGGGGTGCGGGGGCCGATGAGCGCGCTGGTCACGGCGGGGTGCGCGGTCACGAAGCCGAGCGCCAGCTGGATCATGGTCAGGCCGGCCTCGTCGGCGACCGTGGCCAGCCGCTCGACGGCGTCGAGCCTGGCCCGGTTGGCGGGCAGGGAGGTGTCGAAGCGTTCCGGCATGAACGCCGAGCGGTGGGTGGCGACGTCCCGGCCCGCGCGGACCGCTCCCGACAGCCAGCCCGAGGCCAGCGGGCTCCACACCAGCACGCCCAGCCCGTACTCCTCGGCCACGGGCAGCACGTGGCTCTCGATCCCGCGCTGCAGGACGGAGTAGCTGGGCTGCTCGGTGACGTACCGGCTCAGGCGGTGCTCGCGGGCGGCCCACTGAGCCTGGACGATGCGGTAGGCGGGGAAGGTCGAGGAGCCGAAGTAGCGGATCTTCCCCGCGCGCTGGAGGTCGGTCAGGGCCGACAGCGTCTCCTCGTCGCTGGTGGCCGGGTCCCACCGGTGGACCTGGTAGAGGTCTACGTGGTCGACACCGAGGCGGCGCAGACTGTTGTCCAGTTCGGTGACCAGCCAGCGGCGCGAGGCGCCCCGGTGGTTGCGCTCCTCGCCCATGGGCATGCTCGCCTTCGTGGCCAGCACGATGTCGTCGCGGCGGCCGGTGATGGCCTTGCCGACCATCTCCTCCGACTCGCCCTGGCCGTACATGTCGGCGGTGTCGATGACGTTGACCCCGCCCTCCAGGGCGGCGTCGACGATGGCGGTGGCCTCGTCCTGGGTGGTGCGCCCGATGCTGCCGAAGTTCATGGCGCCGAGTGCGAGCGAGCTGACCTGGACGCCGGTGCGGCCCAAGGTGCGGTATTGCATGACGGTGTTCCTTCGTTGTGGGTGAAGTGAAGGGAAGCGAAGTGGGGTGCTGAGCGTGTATGACGAGTCCATGCCAAGGTGAGCGAGGCGGGGCTTGGTGCCGGCTCTCGCGCTCTGGCATCATGGCGGTCAAATGGAACCCTGTCCCGTTTGACGATACGGAACAGTGTCCCGTTTAGCAATCCCGGGTGGCGGAGGAAACGACGTGGTGCAGGAGCAGGACGGCGAGGAGGGCACGGGGCAGGCGGCCCGGCCCAAACGGGCGGACGCCCGGCGCAACCAGAAGACCCTGCTCGACGCGGCCGCCGCGGTCTTCGTCGAGTCGGGCGTGGAGGCCCCGGTGCGCGACATCGCGGCCAGGGCCGGCGTCGGAACGGCCACGATCTACCGCCACTTCCCGACGCGGGCGGACCTCATCATCGGCGTCTACCGACACCAGGTGGAGGCCTGCGCCGAGGCCGGCCCGGCCCTGCTGGCGAGCAGCCCGACCCCGTACGCCGCACTCGGACGGTGGATCGACCTCTTCGTCGACTTCCTGGTCACCAAGCACGGACTCGCCGCCGTACTGCAGTCCGACAACGCCGGCTTCGAGACGCTGCACGCGTACTTCCTCGATCGCCTCGTGCCCGTGTGCACCCTCCTCCTCGACGCCGCGACCGCCTCCGGCGAGATCCGGTCCGACCTGTCCGCCCTGGAACTCATGCGCGGCGTCGGCAACCTCTGCATCGGCGCGGAGAGCGACCCGCGCTACGACGCCCGGCGCCTGGTCGAACACCTCATCGCGGGGCTGCGCCGACCGGACTGACCGGCGCGGCCAGACGTCGGCGCCGTCACAGGCCGTCCGGACGGCCCGAGAGCCAGTCGCCGTGCCGTTGCCGGAACCGGTCCCGTTCGGCGGGCGTGGCGAGGATGACGTCCGCGCCGCCGTCGTACGGATGATGAACGTGGCGGAGGTCCGTGTCCGTGACGAAGACCTCCACCAGCGCCTCGTCGGCGACGGCCCGCAGCAGACCGTCGACGCAGCCGCGCAGCCAGCGCCGCCGGTCGGCGTAGAGGCGTGTGTGAGTGTGGAACCCGGGGTCGGGGTCGTCCTCCTCCGACTCCGTCCACCAGTGGACGCCGTCCGGTTGGAGGGCCCGCCGTGGGGTCGGAAAGCCTTCGGGCCCGTTGGGCGTACTGGACCAGTCCATGGTCACGACGAACACGTCGAGCCCTGTGAACAACTCGTCCAGAACCGTGTTGCAGCGATCGGCCACCACCGCGTACTCCTCCTCGGACTCCGGGTGGCGCTTCGATCCGGGGAGGCTGTGGAAGCGCACCCAACGGTCCGCGTACGCGCCGCGGAAGGTGTGCGCCAAGGGCGGCACCGACGGGTGCCGGGCCCGCCACAGAGCCGCGAGCCCGTCCTCGCCGGGGAATCGCTCCGTCACGGTCGCAGGTGGGTGAGCAGTTCGGCCGCGGCCGGATAGGGCCGCTCCAGGGGCAGCAGGCGGCTCGCCGAGTCGAGGGCGCCGTCGCGCACGAGCGCGTGGATCTCGTGGGCGAGCGGGGTCACGTCGCGGATGCCGACCGTCCATTCGTCTGCGTACAGCCGTGCGGCCTCGCCCGAGAGGCCGAGTTGCAGGGAGCGGTACGGCAGTGGTTGCAGTCGCAGGTCCCGCTCGGGGTCCCACTGGATGCGGGCCGGCGCGCGCTTCAACTGCCGCTGCCAGGTGGCGCGGTCGGGGTGCGTCCCGGGAACGTAGCTCGAAAGGCACGCGCCTCGCAGCGCCGACTCGAAGCCGTCACGACTGATCTCGACGGCCAGCACGGTCTCCTGATCCGCTTTCGTGGCCCAGCCGCAGCGGTACATCATCCACAGGAACGACGGTTTGATCCACGTCATCCTGTCCCGTTTCCACGAGGCGGGGAAACGCCCCTCGCGGACGGCGGGAAGGCCGATTTCCGGGGAGTACGCCTGATAGACGGTGATGGTGGATGCCGTGTAGGCCGCCCGGATCTGGCGCTGCCGTTCTTCCATGACGTACAGCGTGGAGCCGCGGACCCCCGGTAGCCACCGGTTTTCGACCGCGGGGGCGGTCGGGCGGGCTCGGAATCGCCGGGAACCCTCGCGCGTTGAGAAGGTGTGGCCGGGGATACCGGCGGTGTGCGAGCCGAGTAGCCCGAGTGACCGAACCGATAGATTGTGGAGGGCCGCAATGGCTGCGCAGACGCAGAGGGCCGTGCTCGCGGGTGGATGCTTCTGGGGGATGGAGGAGCTGATCCGCCGGCTCCCGGGTGTTACGGCGACCCGGGTCGGATACACCGGGGGAGACGTGCCGAACGCGACGTATCGCAACCACGGCACGCACGCGGAGGCCATTGAGATCCTCTTCGACCCCGAGCGGACCGACTTCCGCACGCTCCTGGAGTTCTTCTTCCAGATCCACGACCCGAGCACCAAGAACCGCCAGGGCAACGACATCGGCCTCAGCTACCGCTCGGCGATCTACTACGTGGACGACGAGCAGAAGCGGATCGCCGAGGACACGATCGCGGACGTCGACGCATCCGGACTGTGGCCGGGCAAGGTCGTCACCGAGGTGGAGCCGGTCGGCCCCTTCTGGGAGGCCGAACCGGAGCATCAGGACTACCTGCAGCGTTACCCGGAGGGCTACACCTGCCACTTCCCGCGCCCGGGGTGGCGGCTGCCAGCCCGCGCCGAGGGCTGACCGGGCCGAGGGCTGACCGGGGGCGGCCCGGCCGGCGTTCCCGCCGGGCCGCCTGTCGCGGAAATTTCAGTGGGGGAGTGTCGCCGGGCTGCCGCCGTTCGCCTCGTAGCCCGCGACCGCCAGCGCGCGGTAGACCGCGAACTCCGCCGCCGGGTCGGGGGAGAGGGTCCAGGGCAGGGCGCCGACGTGGCCGTCGATGAGTATCAGCTGGTTCATGGCCTCGGCCCAGCGCTCGCCGCGGACCAGGAAGAAGACCAGCAGATGGCGGACGTGCGCCTGCATCGGGTCGTCCGGGCGGGCCGAGTGGACCGCGTGCAGGGCGCCGTGGACCGCCTTGGTGACGACCTCGCTCTGGTAGAAGCCGCGGACCAGGTTGACCTCGGGGAGATGCTCGAAGACCGCGAAGAGCGGCATCGCCGCGAGGAGCGAGCCCTTCGGGGCGCGGGCCGCCGCCGCCTCCGCGAAGGAGTACGCCAGGTCGCGGGAGCCGTGCCACTTCTCGCACCAGTAGTGCAGGGCGGCCAGGTGCGCGCCCATGTGGGCCTGGGCGCGGTCGAGGATCTTCAGCCAGAGCTGCTCGAAGTCCTCGCGCGGGTAGGCGAGACCGCGGGCGACCGACAGCTCGATGATGTACGGGATCGGGTCGCCGGGAGCGAGCAGTGCCGCCTCGCCGCAGGCCGCCTTCGCCTCCTCCATGATGATCCGGAAGTCGTCCGTGCCCCGCGTCGCCGTCCGCCACGCCTGCTGCACCAGGAACTCGGCGTGCACCGCCGCGCCGCCCGCGTCCTTCGGGGCCTCGGCCCGCCACACCCGCAGCCACTGCCCGCCCGGCGTCTCGCCGACGCCACCGGGCCGCTGCCGCAGCTCCAGCGACGCGGCGCCCGCGAAGGCCTGCACGCGCTGCCAGCGCCGCTCACCCTCCGCCTCCGTACCGGCGAGGAGCTGCTGGGCACCCCGGTAGTCCTGCGTGCGCTGCACCAGGTCCAGTACGTCCAGCAGGTCCTGGTCGGGGCCGGGCATGCGGATGTCCAGCTCCTCCTCGCGCGCGAAGCCGTAGTTCGCGGGGTCCGCCGCGTCCGGGTGGCCGGCGGGTACCAGACCGACCGCGCTCCGTCGGCGCCGCAGAACGGGGAGCAGCACCACAGCCAGCATGGCCAGTGCCATCAGGACCCAGAGAATCTCCATGTCTCAAGCGAACCAGACTGCGCCGACAATTGGCCAACCTGTGCCGTGCCCCTGTGGAAAACGCGCGGAGCCGTCCGCGCCGCTACCCTCGGTGCCCATGAGCGACAGGCACATCAGTCAGCACTTCGAGACGCTCGCGATTCACGCGGGCAACACCGCCGATCCCCAGACGGGCGCGGTCGTCCCGCCGATCTATCAGGTGTCGACCTACAAGCAGGACGGCGTCGGCGGACTGCGCGGCGGATACGAGTACAGCCGCAGCGCGAACCCGACCCGTACGGCCCTCGAGGAGAACCTGGCCGCGCTGGAGGGCGGCCGCCGCGGCCTCGCGTTCGCGTCCGGACTGGCGGCCGAGGACTGCCTGTTGCGTACGCTGCTGCGTCCCGGCGACCACGTGGTGATCCCCAACGACGCGTACGGCGGCACCTTCCGGCTCTTCGCCAAGGTCGCCACGCGGTGGGGCGTGGAGTGGTCCGTGGCCGACACGAGCGACCCCGCCGCGGTGCGGGCCGCCCTGACCCCGCAGACCAAGGCCGTGTGGGTGGAGACGCCCTCCAACCCGCTGCTCGGCATCACCGACATCGCCGCCGTGGCCCAGGTCGCCCGGGACGCCGGCGCCCGGCTCGTCGTCGACAACACCTTCGCCACGCCGTACCTCCAGCAGCCCCTGGCGCTCGGTGCGGACGTCGTCGTGCACTCCCTGACCAAGTACATGGGCGGCCACTCGGACGTCGTCGGCGGCGCGCTGATCGTGGGCGACCGGGAGCTGGGGGAGGAACTGGCGTTCCACCAGAACGCCATGGGCGCGGTCGCCGGGCCCTTCGACTCCTGGCTGGTGCTGCGCGGTACCAAGACGCTCGCGGTGCGCATGGACCGGCACAGCGAGAACGCCACCAAGGTCGCCGAGATGCTCTCCCGGCACGCGCGCGTGACGAGCGTGCTCTACCCGGGGCTGCCGGAGCACCCCGGGCACGAGGTCGCCGCCAAGCAGATGAAGGCGTTCGGCGGCATGGTCTCGTTCCGCGTCGAGGGCGGCGAGGAGGCGGCGGTCGAGGTCTGCAACCGCGCGAAGGTGTTCACGCTGGGTGAGTCCCTGGGCGGTGTGGAGTCGCTGATCGAGCACCCCGGTCGGATGACGCATGCCTCCGCCGCCGGTTCGGCCCTGGAGGTGCCCGCCGACCTGGTGCGTCTGTCGGTCGGTATCGAGAACGTCGACGACCTGCTCGCGGACCTCCAGCAGGCCCTCGGCTAGTCCGACAGTCCGACGAGTGGAACGGGCTCACCAGCCCTCCCAGCCCGTCACGGGTGGGGTCGTCTCCGACGGCGGCTCCACCCAGGGCTGGACGGTCAGCGCCCACACCGTGAACGCCACGGCGGCGGCGCACAGCACCAGCCACATCAGGCGGCGGGCGGCGGTCCTGCGCCGCAGCATGCGGCCGCCGCGGCGCACCGCCTCCGCGTACAGCTCGGGCGGCACCCGGGGCGACGACTGCTCCATGATCCGCCGTGCGGCGGCCTCTCTCTGAGGGCGGTTCACCGGCGCCTCCCGGTCCTCCACGCGCGCGTGCCCGTCGTCCCACCGGCCGTCGTGTCGAGTGCCGCGCCCGTCATGGCGTCGCCGCCTTCGCGCCCGCCGCCACCGGGCGGGCCGGTTCCGCGGGCGGGTGCAGCAGGGTGGCCGTCGCACGGTCGCAGATCGTCCGTACGCGTTCCACGGGCAGGCCCAGCAGTGCGGCCGCCTGTTCCTCGGCGACGCCCTCGTAGAGCCTGAGCACCAGGATCAGACGTGCCTGCGGGGTGAGCCCGCGCAGGGGGCCGGCGGCGTGCCGGCGGGCCCGGCCGACGCCGCCGCCGTACCGGTGCCAGGCCTCGCGGGCGAAGCGGGTGGCCAGGTACTGGCGGGCCCGGTCGTACGGGTCCTCCCCGTGCAGTCGGTCCCAGCACGCGTACGTGTGGGCGAGGGACAGGGCCAGCAGGCGCCGCGCGCGCGGGTTGTCGCCCGGTGGCTCGGCCGTGAGCAGGGTGGCGGCGTGCAGCAGCCGCCCTGCCGCGCCCGCGACGAACGCCTCGAACTCCCGGGCCCGGCGGGCACTGTGGAACGCCTGCCGTTCTCGCACCGCGCCTCCCGCCCAGAGGGCGACGACCCCTGGGTCTCGTACGACGACCCCTGGGTCTCATATCAGGCCAGGGGTGGCCCGCCGGTCAAGAGTCCGGTGCGAACCGCCCCGGAAAGGCGGTGGAGGGTGGCTCAGGAGGCCGACGAGGATTCCGGGCCCGATGGGGCCATACGGGCGGACAGGGCGCCGTTGAAGCGTGCGAGGAGCGCGCAGAACGCCTCGCGCTCCTCCGGCGCCCAGTCGTGGGTCAGTTCGGCCATGAGCTGACGCCGGGAGGACCGGACCTCTTCCAGCCGCGACACGCCGCGCGGGGACAGCTGGAGCACGACCGCGCGTCCGTCCTCGGGGTGCGAGGTCCGCTTGACGAGTCCGGTGTCGACGAGCGGTGCCACCTGCCGGGTGACCGTCGAGGAGTCGATTCCCATGCTCGCGGCGAGCGCCTTGACGCCCATCGGGCCCTCTTTGTCGAGGCGGTTGAGCAGCAGGTATGCGGCGCGGTCCATGGAGTTGCGGACCTGCCCGACCCCGCCGAGGCGGGTCTGTTCGGCACGACGGGCGAAGAGTGCCACCTCGTGCTGGAGCGTCTCGAGAAGACCGGTGTCACCGGCGGTCGTCATGTCCATCGACATTTCAGGTGTTGTGGGCATGGCCGGGGGCTCACTTCGTGGAGGGCTGCTGATTGGGGGACAGGGTACGCGGCCGGGCGGCGAGGCGTACCGACGCTGCGCAAAGCGGGTCTCGGAGGTTGGTCACAACGGTCCCGAGCGCCCGTGAACTGCGATGCTGGAGGAATGAGCTACAGCACGGCCGCCCTTGTCGGACCCGTCACCCTCGACGACGTGCGCGGTGCCCAGAAGATGCTCTCGGGTGTGGCGCGGGTGACGGCGATGGAGGGCAGCAGGCACCTGTCCCAGCTGGTCGGCGCGCCGGTGCACCTCAAGTGCGAGAACCTCCAGCGGACGGGTTCGTTCAAGCTGCGCGGCGCCTACGTCCGTATCGCCGGGCTGCTGCCCGAGCAGCGGGCCGCCGGTGTGGTCGCGGCGAGCGCGGGCAATCACGCGCAGGGTGTGGCGCTGGCGTCGTCACTGCTCGGGGTGCGCTCGACGGTGTTCATGCCGAAGGGCGCCCCGCTGCCGAAGATCAGCGCGACCCGGGACTACGGCGCCGAGGTGCGGCTGCACGGTCAGGTGGTCGACGAGACGCTGGCCGCCGCACAGGAGTACGCGGAGCGGACCGGCGCGGTGTTCATTCACCCCTTCGATCACCCGGACGTCATCGCGGGCCAGGGCACGGTCGGGCTGGAGATCCTGGAGCAGTGCCCCGAGGTGCGGACCGTCGTGGTCGGCATCGGCGGGGGCGGGCTGGCGGCCGGGATCGCGGTCGCGGTGAAGGCGCTGCGGCCGGACGTGCGGATCGTGGGCGTCCAGGCGGCGGGCGCGGCGGCGTATCCGCCGTCGCTGGCGGCGGGGCGACCGGTGGCCGTCGAGCATCCGGCGACGATGGCCGACGGCATCAAGGTGGGGCGGCCCGGTGACGTGCCGTTCGGGATCGTCGGCGAACTGGTGGACGAGGTCCGTACGGTCTCCGAGGACGAGCTGTCCACCGCGCTGCTGCTGTGCCTGGAGCGGGCCAAGCTGGTCGTGGAGCCGGCCGGGGCATCCCCGGTGGCGGCGTTGCTGAGTGAGCCGGGTGCCTTCGAGGGTCCGGTGGTGGCGGTGCTGTCCGGCGGCAACGTGGACCCGGTGCTGATGCAGGGGGTGCTGCGGCACGGCATGGCCGCGCAGGGCCGCTATCTGGCGGTCCGGCTGCGTCTGACGGACCGGCCCGGTGCCCTCGCCACGCTTCTCGGGGTGTTGTCAGTGGTCGACGCCAACGTCCTCGATGTGAGCCACGTCCGGACCGATCCGCGGCTCGGGCTCACGGAGGCGGAGGTCGAGCTGCACCTGGAGACGAAGGGCCCGGAGCACTGCGCCGAGGTCGGCCGGGCGCTGCGGGAGGCGGGGTATCCCGTCATCGGCTGACCCGTCGTCGTCTTGGGTCACTCGTTCGAGCGATTCCATTGTGGGACGCGATACATCGCGTTATGGTGTGTCGTAAATCGCTCGCTGCACGGAGCGAAACGTACGAACCTAGGCTTCCCGAAGAATCCCCGACGACGTGGAGACTCATATGCCAGGCGCCATCTATGCCGAAGGCCTGGTGAAAACCTTCGGTGACGTAAGGGCTCTGGACGGCGTCGACCTCGACGTTCCCGAAGGCACGGTCCTGGGCCTGCTCGGGCCGAACGGCGCGGGCAAGACGACCGCCGTCCGCTGCCTCACGACCCTGCTGCGACCCGACAGCGGCAAGGCGGTCGTCGCGGGCATCGACGTGCTCAAGCAGCCCAACGAGGTGCGGCGGTCGATCGGCCTCTCCGGCCAGTTCGCCGCCGTCGACGAATACCTGACCGGCCGGGAGAACCTCCAGATGGTCGGCCAGCTCTACCAGATGAGGGCCAAGGCCGCGAAGGCCCGGGCCGGCGAGCTGCTCGAACAGTTCCACCTCGCGGACGCCGCCGACCGCCCGACGAAGACCTACTCGGGAGGTATGCGCCGCAGGCTCGACCTGGCGGCCGCCCTGGTCGTCTCCCCGCCCGTCATGTTCATGGACGAGCCGACGACCGGCCTCGACCCACGCAACCGCCAGGAGCTGTGGGAGGTCATCAAACAGCTGGTCGCCGGCGGCACGACCTTGCTGCTGACCACGCAGTACCTGGAGGAGGCCGACCACCTCGCGCACGACATCGCGGTCGTCGACCACGGCCGCGTCATCGCCCGCGGCACCTCCGACCAGCTCAAGGCCCGCACCGGCGGAGAGCGCGTCGAGGTCGTGGTCCACGAACGGGAGCACATGACCACGGCCGCCGAGGTGCTCGGAGGGTTCGGCAAGGGCTCGACCACCGTCGAGGAGCACACCCGCAAGCTCACCGTCCCCGTCACCGGTGGCGCCAAGCTGCTCGCCGAGGTCATCCGGGAACTCGACACCCGCGGTATCGAGATCGACGACATCGGCCTGCGCCGCCCCACCCTCGACGACGTCTTCCTCTCCCTCACCGGCCATGTGGCCGAGGCGAAGGAGAACGGCCTCGGGGCCGACGCCGGCCCCGAGGACAAGGACGCGGGCCACAAGGCCAAGAAGGAGACCGCCAAGTGAGCGCCACCACCGACGCCGCTCGGGCTGCGGCGCCCACCAACCCCCTCGGCCAGTCCGTCCGGGACTCCCTGGTCATCGCCCGCAGGAACTTGATCCGGATGACCAGGATCCCCGAGATGGTCCTGTTCGGGGTCATTCAGCCGGTGATGTTCGTCGTCCTCTTCACGTACGTCTTCGGTGGTTCGATGAAGATCGGGAACACCACCGACTCGGGCGTCTACAAGGACTTCCTGATGGCGGGCATCTTCGCGCAGACCGTCACGTTCGCCACCGCGGGATCGGCGGCCGGCATCGCCGACGACATGCAGAAGGGACTCGTCGACCGCTTCCGCTCCCTGCCGATGGCCCGGGGCGCGGTGCTGACCGGCCGCACCGTCGCCGATCTCGCGCAGACGGCCATCACGCTGCTCGTCCTCGCGATCGTCGCGCTGATCGTCGGCTGGCGCACCGGCTCCGCGGAGCCGACCAACCTCGGACAGATCCTGGCCGGCTTCGCCCTGCTGCTTCTCCTGGGATACGCCTTCACCTGGATCGGCGCGCTGATCGGCCTGTCCGTGCGAACCCCGGAGGCGGCGACCTCGGGAGGAATCATCTGGCTGTTCCCGGTGACGTTCGTTTCGAACGCCTTCGTGGACTCCAGCAAGATGACCCCCTGGCTGCGGCACATCGCCGAGTGGAACCCGTTCAGCGCCACGGTGCAGGCCTGCCGCGAACTGTTCGGCAACCCCGGCGTCGTGCAGTCCGATGCCTGGCCGATGCAGCATCCCGTCTGGGCCTCGGTGATCTGGTCCGTTCTGATCATCGTGGTCTTCCGGACCCTGGCGGTGCGCAAGTACCGCTCGGCCGCCGCATGACGACGAGCCCCCGGCGTCACCGGGACGCCGGGGGCTCGTCAACGACAGACGGCCGGGGGTACCACCGGCCGGGGGGAGCGGGCCTGGTCAGCCGTTGTAGGGCTCGGCCTTGAGGATCTTCACGGACGCCGGCTTGCCGTTGGGCAGCTCGTACTGCGCGTCCTCGCCGACCTTGTGGCCCATGACGCCCGAGCCCAGCGGGGACTGCGGCGAGTAGGTCTCGATGTCCGAGCTCGCGTACTCGCGCGAGGCGAGCAGGAAGGTCAGCGTGTCGTCCTCGTCACCGTCGAAGGCGATCGTGACGACCATGCCGGGCGCCACCGCGCCGTCCGCGGCCGGAGCCTCACCGACCTTGGCGCTCTCGAGCAGCTGGGTCAGCTGGCGCACGCGGAGCTCCTGCTTGCCCTGCTCCTCCTTCGCCGCGTGGTACCCGCCGTTCTCGCGCAGGTCCCCCTCCTCACGGGCCGCGGCGATCTTGGCAGAGATCTCGGTGCGCGCAGGACCAGTAAGGTATTCAAGCTCCTCCTTGAGCTTGTTGTACGCCTCCTGGGTCAGCCAGGTGACGTTCTCGCTGGTCTGGGTCACGGGTGCTCCTCGTTGGTACTGGGAATACAAATCAACGCCCTACCCAGAAGGATGTTCCTTCACGGAAGGGCGAAACCACGAGCCTAACAATTCAGTGGCCAAAGGGGGAGGACATAAGCCACCAGATTCATGTCACCGCAGGTCAGCGCCCATGTATTCGCGCCGACCGGGCTCCGCGGGATCAGTCCGCGTGGCAGCCGAGCAGCTCGGCCGTCGTGCCCGCGGCCTTGGTCCGCAGGGTGACGACCTTGTCGATGCGCGTGGAGTCCCCGTCGAAGCGGAAGTCGGCCCGGCCCACCTCGTCGCCGTCCTCCGCCTGGGAGCGCACCGTGCAGTAGCCGGCGACACCGGCGTCCTTGCGGACCTCCAGGTGTACCTGCACCGAGTCCTCGGCGAGCTCGAACCCGATCAACTCGCCGCTGATCTTGTTCTGGCCGACGTAGTGGTAGCCGAACCAGCCGATCACGGCGAGCAGGACGGCACCGAGCACGGCACCGACGACCTTGAGCGTGCGGTCGGCCCGTTCGTCCGAGGAGCGGCCGTACCGGCTCTCGGGCGTCTGCGTGCTCGCCGTACTCATGATCGTCCTCTCGGCAGGAGCGGGACGGGCGTGTCCCGAAAGGGGTCCCGGCACCCGGTCTTCCCGGGCTCCGGAATTATTCGGCTCCCGATTCGGTCACTATAGAAGCCGCCGATTGCGCCGACGCACACGGGCGCCGACTGACCGAGGATTGAGTCTTGACTGACCAGCTGCGATTGATGGCCGTGCACGCCCACCCCGACGACGAGTCGAGCAAGGGCGCGGCCACCATGGCGAAGTACGTGTCCGAGGGGGTGGACGTGCTGGTGGTGACCTGCACGGGCGGGGAGCGCGGCTCCATCCTCAATCCCAAGCTCCAGGGCGACGCGTACATCGAGGAGAACATCCACGAGGTGCGCAAGAAGGAGATGGACGAGGCCCGGGAGATCCTGGGCGTGAGGCAGGAGTGGCTCGGCTTCGTCGACTCCGGCCTGCCCGAGGGCGACCCGCTGCCGCCGCTGCCGGAGGGCTGCTTCGCCCTGGAGGACGTCGACAAGGCGGCCGGTGAGCTGGTGCGGAAGATCCGCTCCTTCCGTCCCCAGGTGATCACCACCTACGACGAGAACGGCGGCTATCCGCACCCCGACCACATCATGACCCACAAGATCACGATGGTGGCCTTCGAGGGCGCGGCCGACACCGAGAAGTACCCGGAGGGCGAGTACGGACCGGCGTACCAGCCGCAGAAGGTGTACTACAACCAGGGCTTCAACCGCCCCCGCACCGAGGCGCTGCACAGCGCGCTGCTGGAGCGCGGCATGGAGTCGCCCTACGGGGACTGGCTCAAGCGCTGGTCGGAGTTCGAGCGCAAGGAGCGCACGCTCACCACGCACGTGCCCTGCGCCGACTTCTTCGAGATCCGGGACAAGGCGCTGATCGCGCACGCCACGCAGATCGACCCCGACGGGGGTTGGTTCCGGGTGCCGATGGACATCCAGAAGGAGGTCTGGCCCACCGAGGAGTACGAGCTCGCGAAGTCCCTCGTGGATACCTCCCTCCCCGAGGACGACCTCTTCGCGGGCATCCGGGACAATGCCTGACATGAGTGCAAGCGCAAGCATGGCAATGACGCATCTCGTCACTCTCGCCGAACTGGACGAGGACAAGGTCACGCCCGGTGTCCTCGGGTTCATCGTCTTCGCGGTGATGGCCCTGGCGGTGTGGGGGCTGATGCGGTCCATGAGCCGGCACATGGGGAAGGTGGACTTCAAGGAGGCGCCGGAAGCCTCCAGCGGTGAGGCGGGGGAGAAGCGGCGAGGTTAGCCGGGCTGGCCGGGGCTGGTGCGGGCCGGGGGTGGGTCGCGTGGCCCGGCGCCGGCGGGGTGCCTCCCCCACGCTCGGCTGCGCTCGCGCGGGAGGTGCCCCCACCGCCCACCCGTGCCGTCCCTGGGGGTACCTCCCAGGCCGTTCAGGCACTGGGGGAGGCACGACTGCCCGCAGCTACGCGAGCACGACTGCCCGCAGCTAGGCGGCTGTCACCGCCACCCCCATCACCTCCCGGGCCTGGCGGTTGGGGACCATGCCCAGGTGCCAGGCCTGCCAGCCGGATTCCAGTTGGACGCCGCGTTCCAGGAGGAGCTGGTACGCCTCGATGTAGTCGTCCAGCTTCGGGTCCCTGACCGCGTGGCGGGCGCGGGACAGCTGGGCCAGCTCCTCCTGCGCCACCGCCGTACCGACCTCCACGCCCCCGGGGGCGGCGTACGGCAGGAGGGTGCAGCGCAGGAAGCGGGCCCAGTCGTCGCCCCGCCGGTCGCCGTACGCCGCGAAGAGTGCCGCCGCCTCGTCGCAGAGCGCCAGCGCCTGCGGCGTACGGGCGTTGCCCGCGTCCACGACCGCCAGCTCCAGGCAGGTCCACGCCTCGCCGTGGCCGACGCCGATGCGCTGGAAGTCCGCGCGGGCGTCGACCAGGAGCTGTCGGGCGAAGCCCGAGTTCCGCAGCGAGCCGGTCTGGGCGGCGCGCTGGTCCCGGGTGACCCGCGCCGAGTGGTGCCGGGCGCAGGCCAGGCCGTACACGTCGCGCATCCGGGAGAACATCGTGCGGGAGCGTTCCAGCTCGCGCACCGCCTGGTCCAGGGCGCCCGTCTCCTCCAGCGCCTGGCCGACGTAGTAGACCGTCCACGCCTCGCCGCGCGCGTCCTCGTTCTCCCGGTGCCGGGCCGCCGCCCGCCGCAGCTCCTCGACCGCCTCGGAGGCGTCGCCGTCCACCAGGCGCGTCCGCGCCAGCTGGGTCAGCGCCCAGGCCTCGCCGCGGGCGTCCTGGGTGCGGCCGTACAGCTCCAGGGCGGCGCGCAGGTCCGCCTCCGCGCGCGGTACGTCGCCCATGCGCAGACGCAGCTGGCCGAGCTGGAAGTGGGCCCACGCCTGGCCGTGCACCGACTCGCCCGCGCGGTGCAGCACCAGTGACTCCGTGAGCAGGTCCAGGGCCTCCGCGAGCCGGGCCCGGTCCCGCTGCACCGCCGCCAGCGCGTGCAGCGTCCACGCCCGGTCCGTGTCCAGCTCGGGCGAGGCCTGGAGGTCCAGCGCCTCCCGCAGTTTCGCCGCCGCCTCGGTCAGGTTGCCCTGGTGGTGCAGCGTGATGCCCAGCGAGCACAGCGCGCGGGCCGCCCCCGCGTCGTGGTGGGCCTCCAGGTACAGGTCGACCACGGAGGTGAGCGTCGTCCGCGCCTTGTCCAGCTCGCCGAGCTGCCGGGCCGCGATACCGGTACGCCACTGCACCGAACGCACCAGCAGCCCCTGGTCCACGGACTGCGCCAGCTCGCTGATCTCACCCAGCCGGTACAGGTCGCCGCGCAGCAGGCAGTAGTCGCACAGCGCGCCCAGCAGGTTCAGCACCGCTCCCTGGTCGACGCCCTCCGCGTGTCTGAGCGCCGCCGTGATGAAGCTGGACTCGTCGTCCAGCCAGCGCAGCGCCTCGTCCAGGGACGTGAAGCCGTAACTCCCGAACTGGTTCGAGCGGGTCGACATGTTGCCGTCGACCAGGCGCAGTACCGAGTCGGCCAGCTCGGCGTAGTTGGCGATCAGCCGTTCCTGCGCCGCCGTCCGCTCGGCCGGCTCCTCCTCGTCGGCGAGCCGGGCCTGTGCGAAGGCCCGCACCACGTCGTGCAGCCGGTAGCGGCTGCCCCGGACGTGATCGAGCAGCCCCGCCCGCGACAGCGCCGCCAGCTGCCGCGACGCCTCCGTCTCGTCCGTGGCCAGCAGCGCGGCGGCGGCAGCGGCACCCAGCGAGGTGCGGCCCGCCAGCGCCAGCCGGCGCAGCAGCCGCCGGGCCGTCTCCGGCTGGTCGGTGTAGCGCAGCCACAGCGCCCGCTCGACCGGCTCCGCCGGCCCGTACGCGCCCAGGTCGGTCACCAGGGCGCGCGCGGAGCGCGGCCCCAGCGACGAACCCGCCACCCGCAGCGCCAGCGGCAGGCCGCCGCACAACTGCCGGATCCCGTCGGTGGACTCGGCGTCGTAGGGACCCGACGCGTCCTGGGCGGCCGCCCCCAGCAGTTCCTCCGCGCCCGCCGCGTCCAGTGCCTCGACCGGGAGGTCGTACACCCGGGCGGGCAGGTCGGGCGGCAGCCGGAGCGCCTCCCGCGCGGTGACCAGCACCAGGCTGTCCGACCGCTCCGGCACCAGCGTGCGCACCTGCTCGGCGTCCGAGGCGTCGTCCAGGACGACGGTGACCGGGACGCCCGTCAGGTGCTGGTGGTACAGCTCGCTGAGCCGTTTGACCTGCTGGTCCGCCGAGGACCGCTCACGGAACAGCAGTTGCTCGCGGGGCGCGCCGAGCCGGTTCAGTAGATGCAGCAGGGCGTCCCGCGTGCTCAGCGGCGACTCGCCGCCCGACGCGGGAGCGTCCCCGCGCGGATCCACACCGTCCCCGCGCAGATCGACCAGGCACGCCCCGCGGAAGTAGTCCCGCAGCTCATGGGCGGCCCGCACCGCGAGCGTCGTACGGCCGCTGCCGGGCACCCCGTGCAGCACGACCACCGTCGGCTTCGTCTCCGTGCTCGCGCGGGCCGCCTGCACCCACTGCCGCAGCCGCGCCATCTCCTGCCGCCTGCCCGCGAAGGTGCCCTCCGGCTCCGGGAGCTGTGCGAACGACTGTTCCAGTGCGCTGCGTCCCCGGGCCGCGGCGCTCTTGTCGGCACCCCGCAGCTTCGGCCCGGCCTTCTTCGGCCCGGTGGACGCGGCGAGCATCCGCTGCTGGTCCAGGAACGGCCGGATGCCGCGTACCTCCAGTGCCGTCAGCCACTGCAACCGCAGCTGCTCGGGCCCGCCGGGCTGGCTGACGGCCCCGGCGCGGTGATGGGCGGCCGGTACGTGCGAGCCGACGACCTTCACCACGGTCGCCGCGGCGCCGACGACCCCGACGGCCACTCCCGCGCCCACCGCCGTGCCCGTGCCGGTGCCGAGCGCCATGTCGGCCACCACCGCGGCGACCGCCGCCACAGCGGCCACCAGCAGGGGAGTGCCGGCCCCCTCCCGGGCGTAGCGCTGCCGGAAGGTGAGCTGGCCGGCCGCCGCCTCGTCGAGGGCGCGGGTGTAGGCCTCGTACTCCTCGGCGGCCGTGCCCGCCATCGCGTCCAGCGACCCGCGCGCCCGGGACAGCAGCACGTTCCCGTCCGTGCGCCCGCCCGAGCGCCGTACCTCTTCCTCCACGGCCCGCCTCAGTAGCCGCTCGGCCTCCGACCGATGACTGTCCCGCATGTCGCGCCCCCTCCGGCGGCATCGGTGTCACCCGGGTGTGCCCAGACCCCGCTGGGGCTCTCCCGGCCCATTCCCGGGTCCTTCCCCAGTTGTGCCTCGGTCAAGTGTCCTGCGATGGGGAGACCCTGGGGAGGGGGAGGCGGCCCTCATCGGCCGGGAGAGTCGGCCAGTTCACCCCTTGACCCGGATGGCCGCGGCCACTAATACTCGATGGAGCAGACTCATGACTGCCGATAGCCCATTGACTGGCGAAAGGAGGCGACCGGCGGATGTACACCAACTCTGATCTGGGTCGCCTCGCCCGCCGTACGGTCTGGGTTTCGGGTCGGGTCGCGCACGGCTGCTGAGTACGCCGTTCCGCTGTGCCCCGTACGTGGCACATTTCGGGTTTTCCCCTTCATCACTTCACGGCATGCCCCTGTCGCGTGCCGATTTGCGCTCGCTTCTCTTATGCGGCGCGTCCGGACATAGAAAGCTGCCTGAAATTGGCGAACACGATGAATCGACCTGTCCCGAGTCGAAATGAAGGTCAGTCATGGTAGCGGCACGGATCACGGTCAACGGGAAAGAGACACCGATCGCGCCGGCCGCGCCCCACACCACGGTGCTGGATTTCCTGCGCGACCGCGGCCTCACCGGGACCAAGGAGGGCTGCGCCGAGGGTGAATGCGGCGCCTGTTCGGTCCTGGTGGCCCGCCCCGGGGTGGACAAGCCCACCGACTGGGTGCCGGTCAACGCCTGCCTGGTCCCGGTCGCGGCGCTGGACGGCCAGGAGGTCGTCACCTCCGAAGGCCTCGCCACCGCCGGCGAGCCCGGCACACCGCCCACCCTGCACCCGGTGCAGGAGGAGATGGCGGTCCGCGGCGGCTCCCAATGCGGTTACTGCACGCCGGGGTTCATCTGCAGCATGGCCGCCGAGTACTACCGGCCCGGCCGCTGCGCGCACGCGGGGTCGGGCTCGGACGCGACCGACCCGGCCGTCGGCTCCGACGGAACCGACGCCGAGCACGGCCCGAACGGCTTCGATCTGCACGCGCTCAGCGGAAACCTGTGCCGCTGCACCGGTTACCGCCCGATCCGCGACGCCGCCTTCGCCGTCGGCACGCCCACCGACGAGGACCCGCTGGCGCGGCGCCGCGAGCAGTCCCCGCCCGCGCCGGTCGCCACCGAATACAACCAGGACGACAGCGAGTTCCTGCGGAAGAGCACCCTGGCCGAAACGCTGCGGCTGCTCCGCGAGCGGCCCGACGCGGTGGTGGTCGCCGGGAGCACCGACTGGGGCGTCGAGGTGAACATCCGTTCCCGCCGGGCGGATTGCGTGGTCGCCATCGACCGGCTGCCCGAACTCCGGGAACTGCGGGTCGAATCCGACCACATCGAGATCGGGGCGGCACTGACGCTCACCGAGATCGAGCGCCGCCTCGACGGAACGGTCCCGCTGCTGGGGGAGCTGTTCCCGCAGTTCGCGTCCCGGCTCATCCGCAACGGCGCGACCCTGGGCGGCAACCTGGGGACCGGCTCGCCCATCGGTGACAGTCCGCCGGTGCTGCTCGCGCTGGAGGCGTCGGTGGTGCTCGCCGACGCCGACGGTGAGCGCGAGGTCCCGCTCGCGGACTACTTCACCGGCTACCGGCAGAGCGTGCGCCGTCCCGGCGAGCTGATCCGCGCGGTGCGCGTCCCGTTGCCGCTGTCGCCGGTCGCGGCCTTCCACAAGATCGCCAAGCGGCGCTTCGACGACATCTCCAGCGTGGCGGTCGCCTTCGCGCTCGACATCGAGTCAGGGGTCGTCCGCAAGGCGCGCATCGGCCTGGGCGGAGTGGCCGCCACCCCGGTCCGCGCGCTCGCCACCGAGGCGGCCCTGGAGGGCAGGCCGTGGGCGGCGGAGACCGTCGAGGCCGCGGCCGAGGTGCTGCGGGGCGAGGGCACGCCGATGAGCGATCACCGCGCCAGCGCCGACTACCGCTCCGCGATGCTCGGCCAGAGCCTGCTGAAGCTGTACGCACAGACCACCGAGGCGGTGCCGTCATGAGCCAGTTGTCCGAGCGTCCCGAAAAGCCCCTCGTCGGCGTATCGATGCCGCACGAGAGTGCCGTCCAGCACGTCACCGGCACCGCGCTGTACACCGACGACCTGGTCCAGCGCACCAAGGACGTGCTGCACGCGTACCCGGTCCAGGTCATGAAGGCCCGCGGCCGGGTCACGGCGCTGCGTACCGAGCCCGCGCTCGCCGTGCCGGGCGTGGTGCGTGTGCTGACCGGGGCCGATGTGCCCGGCGTCAACGACGCCGGCATGAAGCACGACGAGCCGCTCTTCCCCGACGAGGTCATGTTCCACGGCCACGCGGTCGCCTGGGTGCTCGGCGAGACCCTGGAGGCGGCCCGGCTCGGTGCGGCGGCCGTGGAGGTGGAGCTGGAGGAGCTGCCTTCCCTGATCACGCTTCAGGACGCCATCGCGGCGGACAGCTACCACGGCGCCCGGCCCGTCATGGTGCACGGCGACGTCGACGCCGGCTTCGCCGACTCCGCGCACGTGCTCACCGGCGAGTTCCAGTTCTCCGGTCAGGAACACTTCTACCTGGAGACGCACGCGGCGCTCGCCCAGGTCGACGAGAACGGGCAGGTGTTCATCCAGAGCAGCACCCAGCACCCGTCGGAGACCCAGGAAATCGTCTCCCACGTGCTCGGTGTGCCCTCCCACGAGGTGACCGTGCAGTGCCTGCGGATGGGCGGCGGCTTCGGCGGCAAGGAGATGCAGCCGCACGGGTTCGCGGCCGTCGCCGCGCTCGGCGCCAAGCTGACCGGGCGGCCGGTCCGGTTCCGGCTCAACCGGACCCAGGACCTGACCATGTCCGGCAAGCGGCACGGGTTCCACGCCACCTGGAAGATCGGCTTCGACGCCGAGGGCCGTATCCAGGCCCTGGACGCCACGCTGACCGCGGACGGCGGCTGGAGCCTGGACCTGTCCGAGCCGGTGCTGGCCCGGGCGCTGTGCCACATCGACAACACCTACTGGATCCCCAACGCGCGCGTCGCCGGTCGCATCGCCAAGACCAACACGGTCTCCAACACCGCCTTCCGCGGCTTCGGCGGACCGCAGGGCATGCTGGTGATCGAGGACATCCTGGGCCGCTGCGCGCCGCGGCTCGGCCTGGACCCCAGGGAGCTGCGGGAACGCAACTTCTACCGGCCGGGCCAGGGCCAGACGACGCCGTACGGGCAGCCGGTCACGCAGCCCGAGCGGATCTCCGCCGTCTGGCAGCAGGTCCTGGACGACGGCGGCATCGCCGACCGCGAGCGCGAGATCGCCGCCTTCAACGCCGCGCACCCGCACACCAAGCGGGCCCTCGCGATCACCGGCGTCAAGTTCGGCATCTCGTTCAACCTCACCGCCTTCAACCAGGGCGGCGCGCTGGTGCTGATCTACAAGGACGGCTCCGTCCTGATCAACCACGGCGGCACCGAGATGGGCCAGGGCCTGCACACCAAGATGATGCAGGTGGCCGCGACCACGCTGGGCATCCCGCTGCACAAGGTGCGCCTCGCCCCGACGCGGACCGACAAGGTGCCCAACACCTCCGCCACCGCGGCCAGTTCCGGAGCGGACCTCAACGGCGGGGCGATCAAGAACGCCTGTGAGCAGCTGCGCGAGCGGCTGCTCCAGGTGGCCGCGAGCCAGCTGGGGTCGAACGCCTCGGACGTGCGCATCGTCGAGGGCGTCGCGCGCGCCCTGGGCAGCGACAAGGAGCTGGCCTGGGACGACCTCGTGCGCACCGCGTACTTCCAGCGGGTCCAGCTGTCGGCGGCCGGTTACTACCGGACCGAGGGTCTGCACTGGGACGCGAAGGCCTTCCAGGGCTCGCCGTTCAAGTACTTCGCCATCGGGGCCGCCGCCGCCGAGGTCGAGGTGGACGGCTTCACCGGCGCGTACCGCCTGCGGCGGGTGGACATCGTGCACGACGTCGGCGACAGCCTCTCCCCGCTGATCGACATCGGTCAGGTCGAGGGCGGTTTCGTGCAGGGCGCGGGCTGGCTGACGCTCGAGGACCTGCGCTGGGACACCAGCGACGGACCCCACCGCGGCCGGCTGCAGACCCAGGCGGCCAGCACCTACAAGCTGCCGAGCTTCTCGGAGATGCCCGAGGAGTTCAACGTCACGCTGCTGGAGAACGCCACCGAAGAGGGCGCGGTCTACGGGTCCAAGGCGGTCGGCGAGCCTCCGCTGATGCTGGCGTTCTCGGTGCGGGAGGCGTTGCGGCAGGCCGCCGCCGCCTTCGGGCCGAGTGGGGTCGGCGTCGAGTTGGCCTCGCCGGCGACGCCGGAGGCGGTGTACTGGGCGATCCAGTCGGCCCGCCAGGGCGCCGCCTCGCAGAACGGTCGGGCCCGCAGCGGAACCGCCGCCGACGGCCACGCCGGAAACGGGCACGTCGACGGCGAGGTCCGAACCGACGCAGAAGTGCTGAGCGGTGCCTGACATGACATGGATCGCCGCGGTCGCGCGGTTGCGGGCACGCCGGGAGTCCGGCGTGCTGGTGACCGTCGCGACCGTGCGCGGCCACGCCCCGCGCGACGCCGGTGCGAAACTCGTCGTGGGGCGGACCGGGACGTGGGGCTCGATCGGCGGCGGAAACGTCGAGGCGGTGGCGATCGACCGGGCCCGGGAGATGATCGCCGCGGCCAAGCCGGAGCCGGAGCTGATCGACTTCGCCCTGAACGACAAGGTGACCAACCAGCACGGCGTGCAGTGCTGCGGCGGCACGGTCTCGGTACTGCTGGAACCGCTGCCGGTGGTACGGGCTGTGGCGGTCTTCGGTGTCGGGCACGTCGGGCTGGAACTGGCGCGCATCCTGGCACGCCAGGACCTCGACCTCCACCTGGTCGACAACCGCTCCGACATGCTCACCGAGGAGCGGCTCGGCGTGCTGGCGGACGCGGTGGCGCAGGTGCACGTGCACCACACGCCGCTGCTGCCCGAGGAGGTGCTGGCCCAGTTGCCGCACGGCACCCACATCCTGATCATGACCCATGACCATGCCGAGGACGCCGCGCTGTGCGACGCCGCCCTGCGCACCACCCACCTCGGTTCCATCGGGCTGATCGGATCGGCGGCCAAGTGGGTGCGGTTCCGTAAGCGTCTGGCCACCGAGGGCGGTCATGACGAGGCCACCATCGACCGGATCAAGACCCCGATCGGGCTGGCCGACATCACCGGCAAGGAACCCGCGACGATCGCGGTGAGCGTCGCGGCCGATCTGCTGCGCACCTTCGAGACCGAGGGCGTCGGCCCCGGACCGACACCTTCCACCCGCCGGTCCGACTGACGAAAGCAGGCCGGACCGGTCTTTGTAGGAGTCTACGAAGCGCCGTTCTCAGCCCGCCCGCTGTTCGTGCCTTCGGCCTCTGGCCGGTTGTGATCGGCAGGATGTGTACTCCCTGTACAGGCTGAAATTCCGCGGACGCCCCGAACCGCGCCGAGGGGCGTCCGCGGGCCCACCCACACGCCAACCAGGGGACACCCATGACCACCTACACCGTCGAACCCGGCATCCGCGAGTCCGAGCGCGCCTGGATGGACCAGGCCATCGAGCTCGCCACCACCAGCGTCGCGAACGGCGGCGGCCCCTTCGGCGCCCTCGTCGCCAAGGACGGCGAGATCGTCGCGCTCGCCAACAACCGGGTCACCGTCGGCCTCGACCCCACCGCGCACGCCGAGGTCAACGCCATCCGCGCCGCCTGCCAGAAGCTCGGCACCTTCAGCCTGGAAGGCTGCACCCTCGTCACGTCCTGCGAGCCCTGCCCGATGTGCCTGTCCTCCTCCCTGTGGGCACGCGTCGACCGGCTCATCTTCTCCGCCGACCGCCACGACGCCGCCGTGGCCGGCTTCGACGACCGCAAGTTCTACGACCTGTTCGAGAAGCGGCCCCAGGAGATGTGGCCCATGTCCGTCGAGCACCTCGACCTGCCCCACCGCACCCAGCCGTTCGACGCGTGGATCGCCAAGAGCGACCGCGTCGACTACTGAGCGTCGGCTCCCGCGAGGGAGCCTCTTCGTGGTGTCGGCTGCCCCGTCCGCGCGTCCCATCCCCGTGGCGTATCGGCGGGGCAGCGGCACGTGCGCGAGGATGGAGGTATGCCGAACCGACTTGCGCAGGCGACGTCCCCGTACCTCCTCCAGCACGCGGAGAACCCGGTCGACTGGTGGCCATGGGAGGACGGCGCCTTCGAAGAGGCCCGGCGGCGCGACGTGCCCGTCCTGCTGAGCGTCGGCTACAGCGCGTGCCACTGGTGCCACGTGATGGCCCACGAGTCCTTCGAGGACGGGCCCACGGCCGAATTCCTCAACTCCCACTTCGTGAACGTCAAGGTCGACCGCGAGGAGCGTCCCGACGTCGACGCCGTCTACATGGAGGCCGTGCAGGCGGCGACCGGGCAGGGCGGCTGGCCCATGACCGTGTTCCTCACACCGGACGCCAAGCCCTTCTACTTCGGCACCTACTACCCGCCCGAGCCCCGGCACGGCATGCCGTCCTTCCGCCAGGTGCTCCAGGGCGTCCACCAGGCCTGGGCGGAACGGCGGGACGAGGTCACCGAGGTCGCGGGGAAGATCGTGCGGGACCTCGCCGGACGGGAGATCTCCTACGGCGACGCGCAGCCGCCCGGGGAGGCGGAGCTGGGACAGGCGCTCCTCGGGCTCACCCGGGAGTACGACCCGCAGCGCGGCGGGTTCGGCGGGGCGCCGAAGTTCCCGCCGTCCATGGTGGTCGAGTTCCTGCTGCGCCACCACGCCCGCACCGGCGCCGACGGCGCCCTGGAGATGGCGCGCGACACCTGCGAGCGGATGGCGCGCGGCGGGATCTACGACCAGCTGGGCGGCGGCTTCGCCCGTTACTCCGTCGACCGGGAGTGGGTGGTGCCCCACTTCGAGAAGATGCTCTACGACAACGCCCTGCTGTGCCGCGTCTACGCACACCTGTGGCGCGCCACGGGTTCGGACCTCGCCCGCCGCGTCGCCCTGGAGACCGCCGACTTCATGGTGCGTGAACTGCGCACCGCCGAGGGCGGCTTCGCCTCCGCGCTGGACGCGGACAGCGACGACGGCACGGGCAGGCACGTCGAGGGCGCGTACTACGTGTGGACGCCCGCGCAGCTCACCGAGGTCCTCGGGGCCGACGACGCCGCACTCGCCGCGCAGTACTTCGGGGTGACCGAGGAGGGCACCTTCGAGCACGGGTCCTCCGTGCTGCAGCTGCCGCAGCAGGAGGGCGTGTTCGACGCCGGGCGGATCGCCTCGGTCAGGGAACGGCTGCTGGCCGCCCGGGACGGGCGCCCCGCCCCGGGTCGGGACGACAAGGTGGTCGCCGCCTGGAACGGCCTCGCGATCGCCGCGCTCGCCGAGACGGGCGCCTACTTCGAGCGCCCCGACCTGGTGGAGGCCGCCGTCGCCGCCGCCGACCTGCTGGTGCGGTTGCACCTCGACGAGCACGCCCGGCTCTTCCGCACCAGCAAGGACGGCCGGGCGGGCGCCCACGCGGGGGTGCTGGAGGACTACGCCGACGTGGCGGAGGGCTTCCTCGCGCTCGCGTCGGTCACCGGCGAGGGCGTCTGGCTGGACTTCGCCGGGCTGCTGCTCGACCACGTCATCACCCGCTTCACCGACGAATCCGGCTCCCTCTACGACACCGCGGCCGACGCCGAGCAGCTGATCCGCCGCCCCCAGGACCCCACCGACAACGCCACCCCGTCCGGCTGGACCGCCGCCGCGGGCGCCCTGCTGTCCTACGCCGCGCACACCGGCTCCGAGTCGCACCGCAGTGCCGCCGAGCACGCCCTCGGCGTGGTGAAGGCGCTCGGCCCGCGGGTCCCGCGCTTCGTCGGCTGGGGGCTGGCCGCCGCCGAGGCGCTGCTCGACGGGCCCCGAGAAGTCGCCGTCGTAGGACCGGGATTGGACGACGGCGCCGCAAAGGGCCTGCACCGTACGGCACTTCTGGGGACGGCTCCCGGCGCGGTCGTCGCCTTCGGCGCCGAGGGGAGCGACGAGTTCCCCCTGCTCGCCGACCGGCCGCTGGTGGACGGGGCGCCGGCCGCGTACGTCTGCCGGAACTTCACCTGTGACGTGCCGACGACCGACCCGGAGCGGCTGCGTACCGCGCTGCGTACGACCCTGAACAGCTAAAACGACATAAACGGAAGCATCCGGAACGCGATCGGTGGGCGAATTGTTCAGACCCGGTCCTCATGGTGAGGAAACACGCTCTTCACCCAAACACCTTATGGGTTTCACAGGTTGCCCCTAATCTCTTCACCGTGACGCGGCGGAGCGGGTGCCCGACTCGGGTGCTCCGCCGCGCAGGGGGAGTTCGAAGATCTGGGGGGATCTTTCTTGCTTACGTCCGTCTTCATCGCTGCCGTTTCACTGGCACTGTTCTGGATGGCGGCGTTCACGCTCTGGTGGCAGATGCACGCCTGGCGTACGCCGGAGGTACTCGCCTCCACCCGGTTCAGCCGGCCCGACGGCGCCGAGCACGTGTCGTTCTCGCTGCTCGTGCCCGCGCGGCACGAGCAGGCCGTGCTCGACCACACCATCCAGCGGCTGCTGACCTCGTCCCACACCGACTTCGAGATCATCGTGATCGTCGGGCACGACGATCCGGAGACCACCGCCGTCGCCGAGAGCGCCGCCGACCGCGATCCACGCGTGCGGGTCGTCGTCGACACCCACGAGAAGAAGAACAAACCGAAGGCCATGAACACGGCGCTGCCGCACTGCCGCGGCGACGTCGTCGGGGTCTTCGACGCCGAGGACCAGGTCCATCCCGAACTGCTCGCCCACGTCGACCACGCCTTCCGCACCACCGGCGCCGACGTCGTGCAGGGCGGGGTCCAGCTGATCAACTTCCACTCCAGCTGGTACAGCCTGCGCAACTGCCTGGAGTACTTCTTCTGGTTCCGCTCCCGGCTGCACCTGCACGCGCAGAAGGGGTTCATCCCGCTCGGCGGCAACACCGTCTTCGTCCGTACCGACGTGCTGCGGGCGGCCGACGGCTGGGACCCGAACTGCCTGGCCGAGGACTGCGACCTCGGCGTCCGGCTCTCCAGCTCCGGCAAGAAGGTCGTCGTCGCCTACGACTCCGACATGGTGACCCGGGAGGAGACCCCGGGCTCGCTGGTGTCCCTGCTCAAGCAGCGCACCCGCTGGAACCAGGGCTTCCTCCAGGTGTACCGGAAGAAGGACTGGAAGCAACTGCCCACCTTCACCCAGCGGCTGCTGGCCCGCTACACCCTGATGACGCCGTTCCTGCAAGCCTTCACCGGTGTCGTCATCCCGCTCAACGCGGCCATCGCGCTCTTCCTGGACGTGCCCGTCGGCATCGCCTTCGTCACCTTCCTGCCGGCCGTCACCGCCCTGGTCACCTTCGTCTTCGAGGTCGTCGGGCTGCACGACTTCGGTAAGCAGTACGGCCTGCGGGTCCGCTTCACGCACTACCTGAAGCTGATCGTCGGCGGCCCCTTCTACCAGGTACTCCTCGCCGGAGCCGCCGTCCGCGCCGTTTGGCGCGAGCAACGCGGCCGCAACGACTGGGAGCTGACCAGCCATGTCGGCGCGCACCTCGTGCCCGTGGACCGAGAGGACGTTCCCGCGTGACCTCCACCCTCCCCGCGGCGACCGGCACCAAGGTCCCCGCGCAGCGCCGGCCTGCCCATGACACCGGACCGGCCCCCGCGACCGGGGCGCCGCCGGGCCGCCTGCGCTCCGCACGCCCCGACCTGCTGCTGTGTGGCGGGCTCCTCGTGGCGATCATGCTCGTGCAGGGCTGGAACATCTCCGACTACCCGACCCTCAGCGACGACGAGGGCACCTACCTCGCCCAGGCCTGGGCCGTCCAGCAGGGCGAGGGCCTCGCCCACTACACCTACTGGTACGACCACCCGCCGCTCGGCTGGATCCAGATAGCCGTGCTGACCTGGATACCCGCGCTGCTCAGCCCCGAGTCGATGACGGTCGGCGCCATGCGCGGCGTGATGCTGATCGTCAGCGCCGTCTCCGCCGTCCTCGTCTACGTCATCGCCCGCCGGCTCTCCCTGCCGCGCTGGGCGGCCGGGCTCGCCATGGCCCTCTTCGGTCTCTCACCGCTGTCCGTGGTCCTCCAGCGGGAGATCTTCCTCGACAACCTCGCGGTGATGTGGACGCTGCTGGCGTTCGCGCTCGCCGCCTCCCCGAGCCGCCACCTGTGGCACCACTTCGGCGCGGGCATCGCCGCCGCCACGGCCGTGCTCACCAAGGAGACGATGCTCGTCGTCCTGCCCGCCCTGCTGGTCACCATGTGGCGGCACAGCCACCAGGACACCCGCAAGTTCGCGCTGACCGGCGCCGTCACGGCCTGCGCCCTCATCGGGTTCTCGTATCCGCTCTTCGCCCTCCTCAAGGGCGAGCTGCTGCCGGGCAGCGGACACGTCTCCCTGTGGGAGGGCATCGAGTACCAGCTCACCCGTCCCGGCTCCGGCTTCATCCTCGACGAGGGCTCCGGCTCGTGGGGCGTCCTCCAGTCCTGGCTGTACTACGACCGCGTCCTGCCGCTCGGCGGCCTCGCCGGGGCGCTGCTCCTGCTGGCCACGTGGCGCTGGTCGGTCACCGCGCGGGCGCTCGCCGGACCGGCCCTGACGGTCGCGATCCTCGCCGGCCTCGCCCTGCGTCCCAGCGGCTACCTGCCCGCGATGTACGTGATCCAGGCGCTGCCCTTCCTCGCCCTGGTCCTGGCCGGCGGCGCGGCGAGCGTCGCCCACGCCGTACTGCGCAGATGGCGCACCGAGGCCGAGAAACGAGGGGTGACCATCGGCCGGTACGCGCTCGCCGGCGTCCTGGTGCTCGCCGCCGGCGCCTACGTCGTACCCCGCTGGTACGACGGCGGCCGCACCGCGGTCACGGCCGACGCCAACGCCCCCTACGAGGCCGCCGCCGACTGGCTGGCCAGTGAGGTGGACAATCCCGCCGACACCCGGGTCCTCGTCGACGACGCGCTCTGGCTGGACCTCGTGCACGCCGGATACGAACCCGGGCTCGGGGTCATCTGGTTCTACAAGGCGGACCTCGACCCGGCGGTGACGAAGACGATGCCGGGCGGCTGGCGCGACATCGACTACGTGGTCGCCTCCCCGACGGTGCGGCGCGACGCGGTCGACCTGCCCAACGTCGAGGCCGCCATGAACCATTCGGCCCCGGTCGCCGTCTTCGGCACCGGTGCGGACCGCATCGAGATCCGCCGTATCCAGCCCTCCGGAGCCGCCCGATGAGCCACGAGTCCACCGTCCCCGACGAGCTGGGACATCCGGCCGTAGGCGCCTCGGAGGTGCCCGAGCCGGGCGCCGTCACCATCGTCGTACCGACCTACAACGAGTCCGGGAACGTACGGCGGCTGCTGCACCTGATCACCGAGTCCGTACCCGCCCGGCTGCCCTGCGAGGTCGTCTTCGTGGACGACTCCACCGACGACACCCCGGACGTGATCCGCGAGGCGGCGCTCGACTGCCCCTTCCCGGTCACCGTCCTGCACCGGGACGAGCCGGCCGGCGGGCTCGGCGGCGCGGTCGTCGAGGGCATGAAGGCGGCCGGGTCGGACTGGATCGTCGTCATGGACGGGGACTGTCAGCACCCTCCCTCCCTCGTGCCGGAGCTGGTCGCCACCGGCGAGCGGGCGAACGCGGGGCTCGTCGTCGCCTCCCGCTACATCAAGGGCGGCAGCCGCGCCGGGCTGGCGGGCAGCTACCGGATCGCCGTCTCGCGCGCGGCGACCTGGCTGACCAAGGCGCTCTTCCCGCGCCGGCTGCACGGCATCAGCGACCCGATGAGCGGCTTCTTCGCCATCCGCCGCAGCGAGGTCACCGCCGAGGTGCTCAAGCCGCTCGGCTACAAGATCCTCCTGGAACTGGCCGTCCGCAGTCGCCCCCAGGCGGTCACCGAGGTGCCGTTCGTCTTCGAGGAGCGGTTCGCCGGGGAGTCCAAGTCCACGGCGCAGGAGGGGCTGCGTTTCCTGCGCCACCTGGCCGGGCTGCGCACCACCTCGCCGCTGGCCCGCATGGTCGCCTTCGGGCTGATCGGCCTGAGCGGCTTCGTGCCGAACCTGGCCGCCCTGTGGGCGCTCACCGAGGCAGGCGTGCACTACCTGCCCGCCGAGATCGTCGCCAACCAGTTCGGCGTGGCCTGGAACTTCCTGCTCCTGGAGCGGCTGCTCTTCCGCGACCGGCGCCGGCACCGGCACTGGGCCGACCGGACCGCGCGGTTCGCGCTGATCGCCAACGCCGACCTGGTGCTGCGCATACCGCTCATCGCCCTGCTCGTCGGGGAGTTCGGGCTGACCGTGCTGCCGGCCACCGCCTTGGCCCTCGTCATCACCTTCGTCCTGCGCTTCGCCGGGACGGAGGCGCTCGTGTACCTCCCCCGCCGACGCCGTACGGCCCGCACAGCAAGGAGTGAGGCATGAGAAGCAGACCGCGGAGGAGCCGGCGCCGGACCCCCCGACGGAGAACCTCCGCCCTCCTGGCGGTGTCCGTCCTCACCGGCGGGCTCCTCCTCACCGCACCCCAGCCCGCCTCGGCCGCCAACCTGATCAAGAACCCCGGCTTCGAGACCGCCGGCACCGGCGACATGCCGTACTGCTGGTCGAAGTCCGGCTGGGGCGACAACGACTTCACCTTCGAGACGGTCGCCGACGCCCATTCCGGCACCAAGGCCATGAAGGTCGAGCTGACCCGCCGGACCGACGGCGACCGCAAGGCCCTGATCACCGAGTCCACCGAGTGCGCGCCCGTGGTGACGGAGGGCAAGCAGTACGACCTGTCCCTCTGGTACAAGACCACCACGCCGGACGCCTCCCTCACCCTCTTCCGGCACGACCCCACCGCGGGCTGGCGGTACTGGACCGACCTCAAGACCCTGGACCTGGCCGCCGGCTGGACCGAGGCGAGCGTCCGCACGCCCGAGGTCCCGGCCGGCACCGACCGCATCAGCTGGGGCGTCTCCGTCTACGGCACCGGCTCGGCGACCACCGACGACTACACGATGGAGCAGGTCGCCGACCCCGTCCCGGACCCGGAGTGCACGGGCACCGCCGCGGAGTGCGCGAACGGCCGCTGGGACGTGCTGCCCACGCGGAACCCGGTGCGCTCCATGCACTCCGTCGTCCTCCACAACGGCAAGGTGCTGCTGATCGCGGGCTCCGGCAACGACCCGGAGATGTTCGAGGCGGGCACCTTCACGTCGGCGGTCTACGACCCGCGGACCGGCGACTACAGGACGATCCGCACGCCCAAGGACATGTTCTGCGCCGGGCACGTGCAGCTCAAGGACGGCCGCGTCCTCGTCATGAGCGGCAACGCCGGCTATCCGTCGGCGGACGGCACGATCGGCTACCAGGGCTACAAGGACTCGTACGTCTTCGACCCGGAGACCGAGACCTACGCCAGGACCAACGACATGAACGACGGCCACTGGTACCCGTCGGCGACGGTCCTCGGCAACGGCGACGTCATCTCCTTCGGCGGGCTGCGCGAGGACTCCACCGGATCGGTGACGGCCGACCTGTGGTCCGACGAGCAGCAGAAGTGGCTGCCGACCTGGCAGGTCAACCAGACCTGGTCGTACTGGGGCCTGTACCCGTCGATGATCCTGATGCAGGACGGGCGGCTCTTCTACTCGGGCAGCCACGTCTTCGGCAACAACATCCCGGGCACCGGCTCGGCGATCTACGACTACGACGCCAACAGCATCACCCAGGTGCCGGGCCTCCAGGACAAGGACGTGCGCGACCAGTCGGCCAGCGTGCTGCTGCCCCCGGCGCAGGACCAGAAGGTGCTGACCATCGGCGGCGGCAACATCGACTCCAACCCGGACGCCAACCGGCTGACCGACATCATCGACCTCAAGCAGCCCAACCCGACGTACGTGGCCGGGCCCCCGCTCCCGCAGGGCACCGTCGACCTCGGCAACGGCCCGGTCCCGCAGACCGGCGACCAGGGCAAGATGTACGTCTCCACCGTCCTGCTGCCCGACGGCACGGTCCTGGAGACCGGCGGCGCCCTGCACAACCGGGCCAACCCGGTGTTCGAGACGTCGATCTTCGATCCGGAGACGGAGACCTTCGACCCGGTGGCCGTGGACCCGGAGGCGCGCGGCTACCACTCCTCGGCGTTCCTGCTGCCCGACGGGCGGGTGATGACGACCGGCGACAACCCGGGCAACGGTTCCTGGAACCACGACGTGTCGGTCTACACCCCGCCCTACCTGCTGAAGGGCGAGCGTCCGACGATCACCTCGGTCATCGACACCGAGTGGAACTACGGCGACACCCAGCGGATCACCGTCGACCGGCCGATCGCCAAGGCGGAGCTGATCCGCCCGGCCGCCGTGACGCACTCCTCGGACCCGAACCAGCGGTTCGTGGACCTGCCGCTGTCCGTCGACGGCGACAACGTCGACCTCAATGTCACCAGCAACCCCAACCTGGCCCCGCCCGGCTGGTACATGCTCTTCGCGGTCGACGCGAACGGCGTGCCGTCGGTGGCGAAGTGGGTGCACCTCGACGGCCCGAAGGCGCTCAGCACCAAGGACGCCGCCGCGCACGTCCACTCCTTCGCCGACGCCCCGTCCGGCAAGGTCGCGGGGCCCGGCAAGAAGCGCGAGTCGCACCCGGTCGGCCCCACCGTCTCCGGCTGCGACCGGCACTACGGTTCCGCGAACGTCTGCGTGCCGACCGCGTTCCCGGAAGAGGTCAGGGCGACGACGGCCGACCGCTGCACCTGGCTCAAGGAGCACGACTACGGCCGTCTGAAGGTCAACGGCGAGGACGACCCGCTGAAGCTGGACCGCGACCGCGACGGCGTCGCCTGCGGGAAGGGGGACGTGCGCGGGAGGCGCTAACGCTCCCGCCGTGACTCGGTGAGGGCGCGCTCCACGATGGCCTCCAGCTGTTCGTGGTGCGCGCCCTTCCAGTACGCGCGCCCGCACGCGCGGCACTTCGCGAACACGTCGTACGACCGCTCGGTCCCGCCCTTGAGCTGGTCCGCCACCTCGTCCTTGGTGGCCTCCTTCAGCAGTCCGTTGCAGGCGGTGCACCTGGTCCACGGGCGCAGCTCGGGCCGGAACCGCTCCAGGACCTCCCGGAGCTGGTCGTCGGGGCGGGTGCCGTAGACGTAGGCGCCGGCCCACAGTTCGCGGCGGCGCAGCAGGCCGCGGTCGCGGCTGAGCATGACCCGCTTCTCGGCCGCCGACAGCGCCGCGAGCGCCGGGTCGCCGAGGTCCGTCGACTCGTACGCCGTGTCCACGCCGAGCAGCCGCAGCCGGCGGGCGAGGGTGCCGAGGTGCACGTCGAGCAGGAAGCGCAGGGGAGCGCCCGGGACCCGCTGGGGGCGTTCCACCGGCCGTACGCTCACCGACTCGCCGCCCGTGGGGACGTGGCCGGGCGGCACCTCGCGGCCGTCCACGAGGAGCGTGCCGACCTCGGTCAGCGGCACGCCGAGGGACTCGACGACATGGCCGAGTGTGGAGACGCCGTCGGTGGCCGCGCGGGCGGCGCCGGTGGGGCGGGCGCGCGGCACGAACAGGTGCAGTTCGGGGGCGAACTCGACGTGGATCTCGGGACCGTTCACCTGGTCAGGATGCCATGGGGCAGGGACGTGGCCTCAGTCTTTTCCGGGAGCCGGCAGTCCGTGCTCCAGGACGTCCAGTGCGCGTTCGACCAGGTCGGCGAGGTCCTCCTCGTGGTCGTGCTCGGCCCAGTACCGCGAGACCTCCAGCACGCCGCCGACCAGGGACATGGAGAGGACCCGCACCTCCAGGCACTCGGGGGCGAGGCCGGTGCGGTCGGCGATGGCGCGGCCGAGCAGGCGGCCGGTGGCCGACATGATCTCCAGCATCCGCGAGCGCACCGCGGGCACCTCTGCCAGCAGCCGTGCCCTCAGCCGGGTCAGGTCGGCTTCCTCGCCGGCGCCGAGTTCGACGGCCTTGCGCATGACGTGCCGCAGGGAGGCCGGCCACGGCTCGTCGGCGGGCCGGGCGGCCAGCTCCGCCGCCATGACCGGGGCGTACTCGTCCGTGAGGACGATGTCCTCCTTGGCCGGGAAGTAGCGGAAGAGAGTCGACGGCGACACTTCGGCGCGGTCGGCGATCTGCTCCGTCGTCGTCGCGTCGTACCCCTGCTCCCGGATCAGCGCGTAGGCCGCGGCACGGATGTCCTCGCGGGTCCTGGCCTTCTTCCGCTCCCGCAGACCGGGCCGGGGGCCGTCGGCGGGGGAGCGGGGGGAGCGGGAGCGTGCGGCCGTCATGGGGCCATTGTCGGCCACGGGGGCGGAGCGGAGCCGCCGGGTGATGCACCGGATGTTCGGCGGAGCGCCTGGGTCCTGTTGTTTGGATCTTGCCGGGGCGCGGGGTGTGGCACGCGCGTCCGCGGCGTTGTCGTCGGTTGCCAGGGCTCCGCCCTGCCGCCCTCCTCACGACAGGCCCTAGTACGCGACCATCGAGATCCCCACGTAGTGCGCGATGAAGGCCGCCAGCGTGAAGGAGTGGAAGACCTCGTGGAAGCCGAACCAGCGCGGTGACGGGTTGGGCCGCTTGAGGCCGTAGATCACGCCGCCCGCGCTGTAGAGCAGGCCGCCCACGATCACCAGGACGAGGACGGTGATGCCGCCGGCCCGCATGAACTCGGGGAGGTAGAACACGGCCGCCCAGCCCATGGCCAGGTAGCACGGGGTGTAGAGCCAGCGCGGGGCGCCGACCCAGAAGACGCGGAAGAGGATGCCAGCCGCCGCGGCGGCCCAGATGCCCCACAGCAGCCACTGGCCCTTGGCCTCCGGCAGCAGAAGCATCGTGAGCGGGGTGTAGGTGCCCGCGATGATCAGGAAGATGTTGGCGTGGTCGAGACGCCGCAGTACGCCGTCCATCCGCGGGCTCCAGTCGCCCCGGTGGTAGAGCGCGCTGACGCCGAACAGCAGGCAGGCCGTCAGGACGTAGATTCCGCAGGCGATACGTGCTTCGGTCGACTCGGCGAGGGCGGTGAGCACCAGGCCCGCGACGAGGACGGCCGGAAACATACCGAGATGCAGCCAGCCGCGCAGCTTCGGCTTGACCGGATGCGGCAGGGAGAGCGCTACGGGACCGCGGCCGTCGGCGGGCGTGTCCCTGGGCGCGTCGGAGGCGGACGCAGTCATGGGGGCATCGTACCTACGGGACCGTAAGTTACGCATCAGTACGGACGGTCGTGGGTGGCGAGTGGTCATCGTCTCACGGGGTACCCGGCCACGCACCCCCGTAACTCCCCGATGCGGGCACGTGGCGATCCTCACGCCGCTCAGGTGTGACGCCCCCTGGACAGATGGGCGCTCACGTCGGATGATCAAATGAGTGCGGTCGACACCGGATGAGCGCCCAAGAGGTCAACGTCACGCATCCGGGTCGCAGCCCCCACGGGGCCTCCAAACAAAAAACCCCTCATTTAGGAGCAATCGTGGCGCGCGACATCGCTGCTCCCCCCGTCCCCACCAACCACCAGGAGCTGATCTCGTGGGTGAACGAGATCGCCGAACTGACCCAGCCGGACGAAGTGGTCTGGTGTGACGGATCCGAGGCCGAGTACGAGCGCCTGTGCGGGGAGCTCGTCGAGAAGGGCACCTTCCGCAAACTCGACCCGATCAAGCGCCCCAACTCGTACTACGCGGCCTCCGACCCCTCCGACGTCGCGCGCGTCGAGGACCGGACCTTCATCTGCTCCGCCAAGGAGGAGGACGCCGGCCCGACCAACCACTGGAAGGACCCCGCCGAGATGCGGGAGATCTTCAGGGGGGAGAAGGGCGAGGGCGGCCTGTTCCGCGGCTCCATGCGCGGCCGGACCATGTACGTCGTGCCCTTCTGCATGGGCCCGCTCGGCTCGCCGCTGTCCGCGCTCGGCGTGGAGATCACCGACTCCGCCTACGTCGCCGTCTCCATGCGCACCATGACCCGCATGGGACAGCCGGTCCTGGAGGAGCTGGGTGACGACGGCTTCTTCGTCAAGGCCGTGCACACCCTCGGCGCCCCGCTGGAGCAGGGCCAGGAGGACGTTCCGTGGCCGTGCAACAGCACCAAGTACATCTCGCACTTCCCCGAGGACCGCGAGATCTGGTCCTACGGCTCCGGCTACGGCGGCAACGCCCTGCTCGGCAAGAAGTGCTACGCCCTGCGCATCGCCTCCGTCATGGCCCGCGACGAGGGCTGGCTCGCCGAGCACATGCTCGTGCTGAAGCTGACCCCGCCACCCTTTGCCTCCAGCCGGGTCGAGCCCAAGTACGTCGCCGCCGCCTTCCCGTCGGCCTGCGGCAAGACCAACCTCGCCATGCTGGAGCCCACGATCTCCGGCTGGACCGTGGAGACCATCGGCGACGACATCGCCTGGATGCGCTTCGGCGAGGACGGCCGCCTGTACGCCATCAACCCCGAGGCCGGCTTCTTCGGCGTCGCGCCCGGCACCGGTGAGCACACCAACGCCAACGCGATGAAGACCCTGTGGGGCAACTCCGTCTTCACCAACGTCGCCCTCACCGACGACGGCGACGTCTGGTGGGAGGGCATGACCGAGGAGACGCCCGCCCACCTGACCGACTGGAAGGGCAACGACTGGACGCCCGAGTCCGGTACGCCCGCCGCGCACCCCAACGCCCGCTTCACCACCCCCGCCGCGCAGTGCCCGATCATCGCGCCGGAGTGGGAGGACCCCAAGGGCGTGCCGATCTCGGCGATCCTCTTCGGCGGGCGCCGCGCCACCGCCGTACCGCTGGTCACCGAGTCCTTCGACTGGAACCACGGCGTCTTCCTCGGCGCCAACGTGGCCTCGGAGAAGACCGCCGCCGCCGAGGGCAAGGTCGGCGAGCTGCGCCGCGACCCGTTCGCCATGCTGCCGTTCTGCGGCTACAACATGGGCGACTACATGGGGCACTGGGTCGACGTGGCCAAGGACAAGGACCAGTCCAAGCTGCCCAAGATCTACTACGTCAACTGGTTCCGCAAGGACGACGAGGGCAAGTTCGTCTGGCCGGGCTTCGGCGAGAACAGCCGCGTCCTGAAGTGGATCGTGGAGCGCCTGGAGGGCAAGGCGGACGGCGTCGAGACCCCGATCGGCGTGCTGCCGACCAAGGAGTCCCTCGACACCGACGGCCTCGACCTCGCCGACGCCGACCTGGAGTTCCTGCTCAGCGTCGACAAGGAGGTGTGGCGCGAGGAGGCGGCGCTCGTCCCCGAGCACCTCAACACCTTCGGCGACCACACGCCCACCGAGCTGTGGGACCAGTACCGCAACCTGGTGCAGCGCCTGGGCTGACCGTCCCCACCCAGCTCCGCGTCCGGTCCGACTAGCCCTGACCCGCGAAGTCGTCACGAAGGCCGGCCGCGAGGGGGTCTCCCCACGCTCCAGTAGCTCAGCAGTACCCCGGAGCACGGGGGAGGTCCCGCTCGGGCCGGGTCACCGCACAACGGCGTGCGGAGGACCCGGCCCTCCAGCGTTTCCGGGCCCGCCCGTCGCCCGTCACCCCGAGCGGTCCTCCAGGTACCGCGTGTGGGACTCCTGCCGCCGGGCCTCGGCATCGCGCAGCCGGTCCGTCAGCCGCTCCGCCTCCTCGTGGAGCAGCGTGAGCTGCCGCTCCAGATGCCGCTCCGGCGGTTCCTGCCCCGGCGTCATCCGCGTCCACCACCGGGCCCGTACATAGGCGTCGACCGCCTCCGGCACGTCCTGTCGCACCGCCCGCGACACCGCGTGCACACCGTCCGGGTCGGCCGCCAGCACCTCGACGACCCACCCCGGCTCCAGCAGCGCCTCCAGCAGGCCGGTCAGCTCACCCAGCCGCTCCCCGGCGGCCGGCGGCAGCTCGACGCCGGCCAGGTAGGCGCGCAGCCGCCCGAAGTCGCCGCGCACCGCGTCCAGCTGCGCCGACGGGTCGGCGAAGTCGGGCGGCGCGGGTCGCTCCGGCGGGGCGATCAGCGCGCCGGCACCGTACAGACCGGCGACGACCACGGGCCAGTACGGCCCCGCCACTCCCGCGAAGGTCAGCACCACGCCCGCCAGCCCGCAGGCGCTGCCGGCCAGGTTCTTGCGGGACTCCAGATACGCCCAGACCCCGTTGCCCTTACTGGTAGCCACGGATCTCCTCGAAGGCGCCGTCCAGCGAGCCCTTCCGGGCGTCGAAGAGGCGGCCGCCGGTCAGTTCGGCGATGTGCTCCAGCTCCGCGCGGTCGGAGTCGCCGAAGAGGACGGTGAAGACCGGGATCTCCTGCCGGGCGGCGCCCAGCGAACCGTAGAAGCGGTCGAAGTCGGCCGCCTTCGCGCCGGTGGTGTTCTCGCCGTCCGTCATCAGCACGATCGACGTGAACGTGTCCCCGCCGCCGCCGAGGTGGTCGTACGCCTTCTCCAACGAGGTGTAGATCGCGGTGTCGCCCCGGGCGGTCAGCCGCTCGGTGTCCCGGCGGATGCCGTCCAGCCCGGCCTGCGGGTCGGCGGGGTCCACGACGTGGGTCGCCACGCGCTTCACGTCCGACCCGAACGGCATCAGCGTCACCTCCTCGCGGTCGCGGAAGTCGCCGGTGAGGGCGGTGAGCGACTGCTTCAGGCGGCTCAGCCGCTCGCCCTCCATCGAGCCGGAGGTGTCGAGGACGTAGACCGTGCGGGACGGGCGGCGCAGGTCGTTCTCGTAGGCGTCGAGCAGGCCGTCGGCGACGGACCGGGTGCCCGGGTAGGGCAGTTCGCGCCGCCGGCTCGTGTCCAGGGTGGACACGAGCGGCACGGAGGCCAGCACCGGGCGGCGGTGCGTCCGGACCGTGATCTCCTCCTGCGTCCCCGGGCTGCGCAGCGCCTCGGCGAGGCGGCGGACGTCCTCGCGGGTCGTGGCGTTCGTCCAGGCGAGCGTGGAGAGCGGGTAGTCGGCGGTGACCACGCCGTCGGTGGGGCGGAAAACGGTCAGTCCGGGCAGGCCCGCGAGGACGGACTCGTAGTTGAGCAGCGCGTCCACGTTCTCCCGCCGCTCGTACGCCGCCGCCAGCCAGCCCGACGAGCCGGAGGTGAGCTTCTGGCCGGTGAAGAACGTCCGCAGCCGTGGCGTCGCCTTCGCCACGTCCGCGTCCGTGAGCGCGGACTGGGCGCCGGAGAGCGCGGAGGCGACCGAGACCAGCGTGGCGAAACCGGAGTTGGAGCGGGCCGGGTCGGTCATGCCGTAGGTGAGCCTGCCGTCGGCGACGGCCCGCTCCACATCGGACCAGGTGACCTGCCCGGGCCGCCAGCCCAGCTCCGCCACGGTGGCGTTCTTCACGCCGATGGCGACAGGGCTGGTCATCACCGGGGTCTCGGACACGACCTGCTCCGCCGCCTCGGGCCGCAGCCGCAGGGGGTCGTTGGAGGACAGCCACACGGCGTCGTACTTCCCCTCCGCCCGGCCCTTCGCCAGCAGGTCGACGGCGTCGAGGGTGCCGATGGGGGTGAGCTGGACGGAGATGCCGGTGTCCTCGCGGACCTTGTCCAGTACCGGCGTCATGTCCGTCAGCTCGCTGGAGGCGAGGACGCGCAGGGTTCCGGGCTCGGCGGCACCGGACACCCCGGGCGTCGGCCCGTCCTTCCCGTCCTCCTGCGTGGTGCAGGCGGTGAGCAGGGCGAGCGCGGCCAGGCACCCGGCCAGGGTGCGCCTCATCCCAGGCCCCCGTCCCCGGCGTCCAGGGCACCCTGCGCACGGCTGCGCTCCAGGTACGCGCTCGCGTGCCGGAGTTCCCCGGTGAGGGACTCCACGGTGGCGGCCATCGCCTCCGTCGCCTGGACCTTGTAGGTGTCGATGGCGTCGAGGGTGCGGTAGATCTGCTGGAAGGCGGTGCGCAGGGTCTCCGCCCCCACCGCGGGGTCGGCGGCGATGCGCTGGATCTCCCCGCTCTGGGTGGCGAGCATCTCCGCGTTGCCCCGGATCAGGTCCTCCGTCGTCCCGCGCAACGCGTTGACCTGCTCGACGACCTTCTTCTGGTGGTCCAGCGCGGAGGCGAGCATCACGGAGATCCGCAGCGCGGACACCGTGGTCGTGGCCGCCCGGTCGACGCCCTTGATCAGTTCCTCGTTGTTGCGGCGTACGACGTCCATGGCGAGGTAGCCCTGCGCGCACACCGCGAGCTGGGTGAGCAGGTCCTGGTGCTTCTGGCGGACCGGGAAGAGGACGTCCGCGCGCAGGGCGTCGGCGGCCCGCGGGTCGGCCGGCTCCACGTCGGCGACGTGCTGCTCGACGGCCGTGTCCAGGGCCTCGGTGAGTACGACGTACTCCTGGAGCTTGCCCATGGTCTCCCACAGGCGGACCCGCTCGGTCTGCAGCGCGGCGTTGTCGCGGCGCAGTTCGTCCTGGCCGCCGCGCAGCGAGCCCACGATCTTGTTCAGGGTGCCCTGGGCGGAGGCGTACTTGGCGACGTGGTCGCGCAGCTTGTTGCCGCCGGGCAGCCGGGAGAGGAACCTGCGGCCCTTGTTCGCGGGCAGCTCGCGCGGGTCCAGGTCCTCGACCACGCGCCGCAGCTCCACCAGCGAGCCCGCGACCCGCGCCTGGGCGTCGCCGCCCTGGTCCGGCAGGCTGCGCACGGTGCGCTCCAGCATGCGGTTGGACTGCGAGGCGGCGGTGCGCATCTCGGCGGCGCCGAGTCCGGTGATCTCGCCGACCTTGCCCGCGAACTCCGGCGACCGGGCGTCGAGCGCGGCGAGGCCCTCGACGTAGGCGGCGGCCTTGCGGGCCATGTCGGCGCGGGCCCCGTCGTCGACGGGCACGAGTCCGCCGGCCTTCTCCCGGGGCACGGGTGCGACGGGCTCGGGCGGGGTGAGGGTGAGCGTGAAGTCGTTCCCGGTGTCGGTCACTTGGCCGGTCCCCCTGTGGTCCGCTGTCATCCGCGCGCCCGGCGGGCCATCCCGTGCAGCACCTCGGAGGTGGGCACGGGCGCCTGCCGGACGCCGGTCAGCTGCTGGTTGAGATACGCGGTGTGGGCCTCGGTCGCCTTGGTGAACTCCGCCCCGGCGCCCTGCGGCCGGAACCCGTGCCGGACGGCCAGTTCCCGCAGCCGCGGATCGGTGGCGAGGAGTTCGCCGAGCGCGCGGCCCTCGTCGGTGAGCGGTACGACGGTGTGGTCGCTGGTGGCGGTGGTGTCCGGGTACAGGACGGTCAGGTCCCCGACGCTCTCGCCGCCCTCCCGCAGCAGCGCGGCGACCTGCGACTCGTAGACCAGCACCAGCGGGTCGCCGACGCCGCTGGTGAAGTCCCGGAACGCCGCGTCCGTGCTGGACTTCTGGGCGCCCTGCACCTGGACCAGCTTGCGCATCAGGGGCGCGGTCCGGTCCACGTCGGCGTCGCTCGCGGCCACCCGGTCGCCGTTCGCCACGTAGGAGGCGGCGGCCAGGTACAGGGCGCCGGAGTTGGAGGTCTCCGGGTCCGTGGTCGCGATGTACACCGTCCCGGTCAGCTCGGCGTACTTCTGGGCGCCCTTCAGCTGCTGCCAGGTGCGGTCGGCGCGGGCCGCGTCGAGGTAGGCGCCCATCTTCAGGGTGCCGCCCCTGCTGCGGTCGAGCGTGGCGAGCCCGTTCGCCGCGAGCACCTGGGCGGCGCTGCGGTGGGCGACCACGACGAGCGGTGAGTAGAAGGGCCGGGGCAGCGGCTTGCGTACGCCGTGCTTGTCGGCGAGTTTGTCGGCCGGGGCCTGGCTGGAGGGGAAGGCGAGGTCGTAGCCCTTGAGGTCGAGCCCCTCCATCGCCCAGGACCCGGAGGTCTCCGCCCTTACGGTGTAGCCCTTGGCGGCTAGGGCCTTCACCACGTCGGGGTCGGCGAAGAAGGCTGCCTTCTCCGACCCGATCACCGCGCGCACGGTCTTCGTTGCCGTGGCCTTGTCCTCCGCTTGCCGGCCCGCGACGACGGCTGCCACCACTCCGCCGATCAGCAGGACCGCGAGGACGATTCCCGAGATACGTCTCACACGCGGAGCATCCCTCCGGAATCCTGCGTTCCCCGGCGCTCCGGGTGAACGGCAGGTGGCCGAGCCATACCGGTATGCAACGGGAACGAGCCACTCCGCCCCGACCCGCCGCCGGAACTCCACCACGACGCGGGGCGCGGCGGTGTACGCTCCCGATCTTGCACGACCCGAACGGCGGTTCCCCGCCCCGCAGGGAAGGGGAGCCGTTCCCCAGGGTCGCCGAACACCGCCTGTGGGGGGCACAGTTGAATACGGTTCGAAGCACCAGAAGTACCCGGCGTACCGGAAGCACCAGCCGTACCGGACGTCTCGCGGCCACGCTGCTCACCGCCGCGCTCGCGGCCGGCGGCCTGACCGTCGCCGCCGCTCCCGCCGCGCACGCCGCGGCCTCCGACGTCGTGGCCAAGCTGCCGATCTCCTCGTTCTCGGCACTGACGGTCGACTCCGCGCACCAGCGCGTGTACGTCGCCGACAGCAACCTGGGCTACTACGACAACAAGGGACTCGTCGCCGTCTACGACTTCTCCGGCGAGCGCGTCACCACCATCACCACCCAGCGCCACGTCTCCGGTCTCGCGCTGAACGCCGACGGCAGCGTGCTGCACGTCGGCGGCCGGGACGGGATCCTGCGGTACGACACCACCACGTACCTGCCGCTCAGCTCCGCGGTGGCGGGCACCGACACCTGCGGGCGCAGCATGGCCTTCACGGGCGGCAGGGTGTACCACACCGCGCCGTACGCCAACTACGCCTCCGACTGCGCCGCGACGCTCACGTACCTGGACTACAGCCAGACCGACAACACCTGGCAGCGCAGCGGATGGCAGGACCACGGCAAGCTCCAGCTCGAGGCGGGCCCCGGCGACCGGCTGATGATGGGCCAGCCGCTGAACGCCAAGGCTCCGGACCCGTTCGTCTCGGTGTTCGACGCGAGCGGGACGACCCTGGTGCGCACGGCCGGACGCCGCTTCGCCGACGGCGAGGGCAAGGGCGCCCTGAACCTCAAGGACATGGCGTTCTCCGCGGACGGCACCAAGGTCGCCGTCGCCGACGCTGCCGCCGGGACCCGGCTGCTGGACACCGCCGACCTGTCCGACGCCGCGACCGGTTACCCGGCGCTGCCGTCCGGCGCCTCGGCCTCCGCCGTCGCCTTCAGCGGTGACGGGAAGTACCTGGCGCGCGGCGCCTCGGCCTCCGGGGCCACGCCCGACCTGCTGCTCTCGCCCGCCGACCCGGGCGACGCGACCGCCCCGCTGGAGTTCGTCTTCGAGGGCAGCCTCGACGGCGACCGGGTGGCGCCGCGCGGACTGGAGTGGTCCGCCGACGGCTCCCGGCTGTTCGCGGTCACCACCAACGCGGCCGGTAGCCAGTACTGGCTGCACGTCGTCCAGCCCCCGGCCGTCCAGTACGACACCCGCTTCACCGGCGGGCTGTCCCACAGCCCCGTCCAGGCGGTCGCGGGTGAGGCACTGGCGGTGCGCGGCCGGCTGGAGCTGGACGGCCCGGCGCCCGCCGAGCCGTTGAAGGTCACGGCGACCCGCACCGACGCGGCCGGTACGCACGAGCTGGGCACCGCCACCGTCAAGGCGGACGGCACCTTCACCGTGCTCGACGAGCCGGACCTGATCGGCGAGGCCACGTACACCGTGTCGTATCTCGGCGACCTCACCCACCGCCCGGCCACCGACGTCACCCACACGGTGTCCGTCGGCAAGGCGGCCAGCTCGCTCGCGCTGACCGCCCCGGCGGAGGCGTCGATGAGCACCGGCGTCCACATCACCGGCACGTTCACCGCACAGGGGAAGGCGCTGCCCGAGCGGGCCGTACTGAAGGTGGAGCGCACCGACCGGCTCGGCACCGGCACGCTGTCGTCGGTGACGGTCGCCGCCGACGGCACCTTCGCCATCGACGACCTGCCGCGCACCCGCCGGGACACGACCTACACGGTCAGCTGGCCCGGCGACGACCTGCACACCGGGTCGGCCGCGTCGGCGACGGTCCGCGTCACTCGCTGATCACGCGCACGGCGGGACGGGGCACTCCGGGCACGCTGCCCGGGGCCCTGTCCCGCCGTGCGGGGTGAGTGGCACCCGGCCCGCGCGTCGCTGCGGGTGCGCGCGGGCCGGGGCCGTCGGGGGGAGCCCGGAGGGCTCAGTGGGACGCGAATTCGCGCGGTTCGAGAGCCGCGGCGTGCGCGTCCATGCGCTCGGCGGTCAGGATCGCGGCCGCCGTGTCGGCGCGGGAGGCCGCCACCACCAGGGCGCGGCCCGCGAGGGTGTGCGCCCGCCGGTGCAGGGCCGCCGGATGCGGCTCGGGGCGGGCGGCGGCCACCGGCACGCGGACCGGCGTCTGCCCTCCCCGCAGCCGGGCCACCTGCTCGGCGAGCCGGTCGGCCGCGGTGTCCAGGCCGGTGGAGGGGGCCAGCGCGCGCAGCTCGTCCGTGACGGCGAGCAGTGCGGCGAGGTGACCCGCGAGCTGGATGTCCAGCTCCTCCTCCCGGGACCGGTGGGGGAAGTCCGAGGTGCTGTCGGCCATCGTGCTGTGGACCGACTTGGTGCGGATCGGTTCGTACATGGGATGGCCTCCTGAGTGCTTCAGGAAACCATCCTACATTAGATTCAATCTAAAGTTGAGGGAGGTCGGGATTTGGCTCAGGCTCAGGCTCAGGCGGCTTGGGCTTGGGCTTGGGCTTGGGCTTGGGCTGGGCTTGGGCTTGGGCTCAGGGCTGGCTGTAACCGTCCAGGAAGTTCCCGATCCGGTCCACCGCCTCGCGCAGGTCCCCGGCCGTCGGCAGGGTCACCACCCGGAAGTGGTCGGGCTCGGGCCAGTTGAAGCCGGTGCCCTGGACGACCATGATCTTCTCCTGGCGCAGCAGGTCCAGGACCATCCGCCGGTCGTCCTTGATCTTGAAGACCTTGGGGTCGAGGCGCGGGAAGAGATACAGCGCGCCCTTCGGCTTCACACAGGTCACACCCGGGATGCTGGTCAGCGCCTCGTGGGCGGCGTCCCGCTGCTCCCGCAGCCGCCCGCCCGGCAGCACCAGCTCGTTGATGGTCTGCCGCCCGCTGAGCGCCGCGACCACGCCGTGCTGGCCCGGCATGTTGGCGCACAGCCGCATGTTCGCCAGGACCGTCAGGCCCTCGATGTAGGACTCGGCGTGCGCGCGCGGGCCGGAGATCGACATCCAGCCGACCCGGTAGCCGGCCACCCGGTACGCCTTCGACATGCCGTTGAAGGTGAGGGTGAGCAGGTCCGGGGCGATCGAAGCGGTCGGGGTGTGGGTGACCTCGTCGTACAGGATCTTGTCGTAGATCTCGTCGGAGCAGACCAGCAGGTTGTGCCGGCGCGCGATGTCGGTCAGCCCGCGCAGCATCGCCTCGTCGTAGACCGCGCCCGTCGGGTTGTTCGGGTTGATGACGACCAGCGCCTTGGTGCGGTCGGTGATCTTCCGCTCCACGTCCGCGAGGTCCGGCATCCAGTCGGACTGCTCGTCGCACCGGTAGTGCACCGCCGTACCACCGGAGAGCGAGACGGCGGCCGTCCACAGGGGGTAGTCGGGCGCCGGGACGAGGACCTCGTCACCGTCGTCCAGCAGTCCCTGCATCGCCATCACGATCAGCTCGGAGACGCCGTTGCCGATGAAGACGTGCTCGACGTCCGTCTCGATGCCGAGGGTCTGGTTGTGCATGACCACCGCCCGGCGCGCGGCCAGCAGCCCCTTGGCGTCGCCGTAGCCGTGTGCCGTCGAGACGTTGCGGAGGATGTCCTCCAGGATCTCCGGCGGGCACTCGAAACCGAAGGCGGCCGGGTTGCCGGTGTTCAGCTTCAGGATGCGGTGCCCGGCCGCTTCCAGCCGCATCGCCTCCTCGAGCACCGGGCCCCGGATCTCGTAACAGACGTTGGCGAGCTTGGTCGACTGGATCACCTGCATGTCCGTGAGCTTACGACCCGGTTGCGCGTCATGGGTCGTGTTGTCCGCCACGTGGGACGTGCGGTTTGGATGGATTTCCTCCGGTCGCGCGGGCTGCTAGCGGGAAGTCCGCCGCACCGACCGCCCCGCCAGTACGTCCGTCCGCCGCCCGTCCTCCATCACGAACCGCCCGTCGACCAGCACGTACGGAACGCCCGTCGGCAGCACGCGCGGGTTCTCGTAGGTGCTGCCCGCCGCGACCGTCGCCGGGTCGAAGAGCACCAGGTCGGCCCGGTACCCCTCGCGGACCAGCCCCCGGTCCGGCAGCCGCAGCCGGGCCGCCGGGCGCGAGGTGAGGTGGGCGACGCACTCCTCCAGCGACAGCACGCCCAGCTCGCGGACGTAGTGCCCGAGGTAGTGCGGGAAGGTGCCGTAGGCGCGCGGGTGCGGCTTGCTGCCCTGGAGGATGCCGTCCGAACCGCCGGTGTGGACACGGTGCCGCATGATCGCGCGGACGTTCTCCTCGTGGCCGACGTGCTGGAGGATGGTGGGGGCCAGCCGGTCGGTCAGGAGCAGGTGGCGGGCGACCGCCCAGGGGCTCTCGCCGCGCAGCCGCGCCGACTCCTGGACCGTGCGGCCGACGTACTCCGCGAGCGCCGGGTCGCCCGTGCCCGAGATCTCGATCGTGTCCCACTCCACGGGCACGCCGTGGCAGCCGTCGGCGCCGATCTCCTCCAGGTGGTGCCCGACACGCTCGGCGGTGTCGTCGTCCGCCAGCCGCTTCAGGATCCGCTCCGGGCCGCCCTCGCTCGCCCAGCTCGGCAGCAGCGCCACGAGGGTCGTGCAGCCTGGGGTGTACGGGTAGGTGTCGAGGGTGATGTCGGCCCCGGTGGCCAGCGCGTCGTCGAGCAGGGTCAGCAGCTCGGGTGCCCGGCCCTTGTTGACGCCGAAGTTCATGGTGGCGTGGGCGAGGTGGAGGGGGCAGTCCGCCTCGCGGGTCAGCGCCACCATCTCCTCGTACGCCTGGAGGGCCCCGGCGCCGTACGAGCGGTGGTGCGGGCAGTAGTAGCCGCCGTACCCGGCCACCACCCGGCACAGCTCGGTCAGCTCGGCGTCCTTGGCGTACATGCCGGGCGTGTACGTCAGACCGGACGACATGCCGACCGCGCCCTGCTCCATGCCCTCGGCGACCAGGCGGCGCATGTGCTCCAGCTCGGCCTCGGTCGCGTCCCGGTCGTCCCAGCCGACCGCGAGGGCGCGCACCGTGCCCTGCGGGACGAGGTACGCGGCGTTGACCGCGATGCCCCCGTCGAGCCGGTCCAGGTACTCGCCGACCGACCGCCAGTCGAAGTCGATGTCGTCACCGGGGCCGTTCCACCCGGCGATGGCGCGGCGCACCTCGCCGAGCGTGCGGTCGTCGACCGGCGCGTACGACAGCCCGTCCTGGCCGATGACCTCCAGGGTGACGCCCTGGGCGGCCTTGGCGCTGTGGTCGGGGTCCCGCAGCAGCGCCAGGTCGCTGTGGGCGTGCATGTCGATGAAGCCGGGGGCCAGGACCAGGCCCTCGGCGTCCAGCTCACGGCGCGCCCTGGGGCGCTGGCAGCCGGCGGCCGCCGCCTCCTTGACGATCGACACGATCCGGCCGCCGTCGACCACGACGTCCGCGCGGTAGGAGTCGGCGCCGGAGCCGTCCACGACGTCCGCGTCCCTGATGACCAGCTCTTCCATGTCCGGCTCCCTTTCTCGGGCGTCTCGGGTCTCAGGCGTCTCAGGCGTCTCAGAAGAAGGTGCGGATGTAGTCGACGACCGTCCCGTCCGCCTCGGCGACCGGGATGAGCTGCCACTTGTCGAAGGACGTGCACGGGTGGGACAGGCCCGTCCCGACCCAGTCGCCCACCTCCAGGTCCGCGTCCCCGGCCGTGCGCAGCCAGGCGTGCTGGTCGGAGAGGCCGGTCACCTCGACGCCGGTGGCCGGACGCTCGGTGCCGTCGCGGCGGACGACCTGGGCGAAGGGCAGGTGGAGGTCGTACGCCGCGTCCCGCTTGCCCGCGTTGGTGAACGCCTGCTCGGGGGAGGGGCGGGAGACGACCTGGCTCCACAGGCGGAAAGCGGGCTCCAGGGCGCCCTCCTCGGGGACCCGGTTGAAGGGGGTCAGCTCGCGGTAGTGACCGTCGTCGTGGGAGACGTACGCGCCCGAGCGCAGCAGCTTCAGCACGGGCAGGGACAGGTCGGGGACCTCGGCGAACACGTCGGCGACCGCGTCGAACCAGGCGCTGCCGCCCGCGCTCACCACGATGTCTTCCAACCCGTTGAACCGCCCCGCCTTGTCGAAGTCCACGGCGAGCGCGACCAGCCGCCGCAGCCAGGCGTGCACCTTCTCGGGGTCGGCGTCCGGCACCTCGCCCTCGTACCCGGCGACACCGGCGAGCCGCAGCGTCCGCGTCCCGGCCACCGCGTCGGCGACCGCCGCGCACTCGGCCTCCGTGCGGACGCCGGTCCGGGCACCCTCGCCGGCGGCCAGTTCCACCACGACGTCCACCGGGCGGGAGGCGCCCGCGTCCGACAGTGCCGCGTCCATCAGCCCGACGCCGCGCACGGAGTCGACGTAGCAGACGAAGCGGAAGTCCGGGTCGGCGTCCAGTTCGGAGGAGATCCAGCGCAGGGCGGCTGCGTCGGCCGACTCGTTGGCGAGGAAGATCCGCCGGATGCCGAAGGCGCGGGCGACCCGTACCTGGTGCGGCACGGCGAGGGTGATGCCCCAGGCGCCGTGCTCGATCTGGCGGTGGAAGAGCTGCGGGGCCATGGAGGTCTTGCCGTGCGGTGCGAAGGCGAGGCCGTGCCGGGTGGCGTACGTCTCCATGAGCCGCAGGTTGTGCTCCAGGCGCTCGGCGGACAGGGCCAGCACGGGGGTGGTGAAGCCGCCGGTGAAGAGGTTGCGGCCCTGACGGGTCAGCTCGGCGACGGTGAGGCCTTCGGCGTCCGGCGGGAGGCCCTTGAAGCGGTGGTCGACGCGCTCCTCGGCCAGACGGGCGAGGGCTTCGGTGCCGGTGTCGAGGGCCATGGAGCCTCCCTGATCTGATGCGTTGCAAAGAATGCAACGATCGTTGCGTATATCGCTTACTGCTGTCTAACATCTCGGCCAACGCGGGGTCAACGGATCCGCCGAGGCCCGCCGGAGCGACGAGGAGCCCCCACCATCGTGACCGCCACCGGACCCACCAGCACCGCCCCCGGCGTCGTGGACGTCGTCGCGCTCGGCGAGTCCATGGTCACCTTCCTTCCCTCCGTGCCCGGCCGCCTCGCCGACGTACCCTCCTTCGACCGGGCCATCGGCGGCGCCGAGTCCAACGTGGCCTGCGTGCTGGCCGCCGCCGGGCACTCCGCGCGCTGGGTCGGCCGGGTCGGCGCCGACGGCTTCGGCGACCACCTCGTCGAGGCGATCGGCGCCTACGGCGTGGACGTCTCCGCGGTGCGCCGCGACCCCGACCGCCCTACCGGCGTGTACTTCCGCACCGCCGGGGACCGGGCCACCGACGCGCACGAGGTGGCGTACTACCGGGCGGGCTCCGCGGCCTCGGCGATGTCGGCCCGGAACATGGACCTCGACGCGGTCCGCTCGGGGCGCGTCCTGCACCTCTCCGGCATCACGCCCGCGCTCTCCGCCGACTGCCTCGCCCTGATGCGCGAACTCACCGCCCGCCGTCCCGGCCGGCCCCTCGTCTCCTTCGACGTCAACCACCGCCCCGGGCTGTGGCGCGGGGACGCCGACGGCTCGCGGGTGCTGCTGGAGCTGGCGCGCGGCGCCGACATCGTGTTCGTCGGCGAGGACGAGGCCTGGGGGCTGGGCGGCGCCGAGGCCGTGCGCGCCGCGCTGCCCGAGCCCGAGCTGCTCGTCGTCAAGCAGGGCGCGACCGGCGCCACCGCCTTCCACGGGCCGCACGTCACCTCCGTCCCCGCCCTCTCCGTCGACGTCGTGGCCGCCGTCGGCGCGGGCGACGCCTTCGCCGCCGGGTTCCTCTCCGCCACCCTGCGGGACCTGCCCGTGCGCGAGCGCCTGCGGCACGGCCACCTGATGGCCGCCGCCGCCCTCACCGTCCCCGGCGACCTCGCCGTGCCGCCCACCCGTCACCCGACCACCGCCCCTCATGGAGCCTCCCCCAGAGCCGAAGGCCTGGGGGGACCCCCACCGCGGCGCCCCTCCTGGATGCACCACGCCGACCGCCTGGCCGCCCTCGACGACGACGCGTGGGGGAGACTGCGACTCGGCCCCGGCTGGACACAGGCCGGCGAAAGGGCCGACGAGGAGGTAGGTACCCCATGAGCCAGACCGTCGACCGCGCGCTGAGCATCCTGCCGCTGCTCGCCGAGGGCCCCGCCGACCTGGGCCGGGTCGCCGACCGCCTCGGCGTCCACAAGTCCACGGCCCTGCGCCTCCTGCGGACGCTGCACGAGCACGGCTTCGTCTACCGCCAGTCCGACCAGCGCTACCGCCTCGGCGCCCGGCTGATCGCCCTGGCCCAGGAGGCGATGGAGAACCTCGACGTCCGCGAGATCGCCCACCCCCACCTCGTACGCCTCAACGAGCAGTGCGGACACACCGTCCACCTCGCCGTCTACGAGGACAACGAGGTCCTCTACATCGACAAGGTGGAGAGCCGCTACCCGGTCCGCATGTACTCCCGGATCGGCAAGCCCGTCGCCATCACCGTCGCGGCGGTGGCCAAGCTGCTGCTCGCCGACCTCCCCGAGAACGAGCGCCGAGCCGTCGTCGAGAAGCTCGACTACCCCCTGTACACGGCCCGTTCGACACCGAACGCCGACGGCTTCCTCAAGGAGCTGGCCAAGGTGCGCGAACAGGGCTGGGCCACCGACCTCGGTGGCCACGAGGAGTCCATCAACTGCGTCGCCGCGCCCATCCGGGGCGCCGACGGCCGGGTGACGGCCGCGATGTCGGTCTCCGCGCCGAACGTCGTCGTCACCGCCGACGAACTCCTCACCCTGCTCCCGCTGGTGCGCCGTACGGCGGACGCGATCAGCGGCGAGTACTCCGGCAGGACCCCAGCCAAGGAAGTCACCGCATGACCGACAAGACCGCTCTCACCCCCGCGACCCACACCGTCCCCCCGGCGAAGTTCAGCCACGGCGTCCGCAAGGGCAACCTCCTCCAGGTCGCCGGCCAGGTCGGCTTCCTCCCCCACGAGGAGGGCAAGGCCCCCACCCCGGCCGGCCCGACCCTGCGCGAGCAGACCCTCCAGACCCTCGCCAACGTCAAGGCGATCCTCGAAGAGGGCGGTGCCTCCTGGGACGACGTGATGATGATCCGCGTCTACCTCACGGACGTGGACCACTTCGCCGAGATGAACGAGATCTACAACGCCTACTTCGAGGAGCAGGGCCTCACCCAGCCGCCCGCCGCGCGCACGACCGTCTACGTCGGTCTGCCCGCCGGACTCCTCATCGAGATCGACGCGCTGGCCGTCCTCGGCTGACCCTCGCCTCCGTCTTTCCTTCCGTCTGACTGTCGCACGGCACGGCGCCCCTCACCCCCGGGGCGCCGTGCCGCGCCCCGCCCTGCTCGAAAGCTGTATGTGTTTACCCAGAGGACCCCCGTATGTCCCCTATGTCCCTCCAGCTCGCCGCCTCCGCCCCGGCGGAGACCCCGCCCCACACCGGTGGCCTGCTCCACCTGATCGACGGCACGGCGGGCCTGCTGACCGTCGCCACGCTCGGCATCGTGCTGCTGCTCTTCCTGATCATCAAGGTGCGGCTGCAGCCGTTCGTCGCGCTGCTCGCCGTTTCCATAGCCGTCGGCCTGCTCGCCGGCCTGTCGGTCACCGAACTCTTCGGCACCGTCCAGAAGTCCGACGCCGTCTCCACCATCGAGTCCGGCATGGGCGGCATTCTCGGGCATGTCGCCATCATCATCGGCCTGGGCACCATGCTCGGCGCGATCCTCGAAGTCAGCGGCGGCGCCCAGGTGCTGGCCTCCCGGCTGCTGGGTCTGTTCGGCGAGAAGCGCGCACCCCTCGCCATGGGGCTGACCGGCCTGATCTTCGGTGTCCCGGTCTTCTTCGACGTCGGCATCTTCGTCCTGGCGCCCATCGTCTACGCCGCCGCCAAGCGCTCCGGCAAGTCGGTCCTGCTCTACTGCCTGCCCCTGTTGGCAGGCCTGTCGATGACCCACGCCTTCCTGCCGCCGCACCCCGGCCCGGTGGCCGCGGCCGGACTGCTGCACGTGGACCTCGGCTGGGTCATCCTCATGGGCATCGTCTGCGGCATTCCTGCCGTCCTCGCCGCCTGGGCGTTCTCCGCCTGGATCGGCCGCCGCATCTTCGTGCCCGTACCGCAGGACATGGTCGAGGCGGCCGAGGAGGCCAAGCAGGCCGTCATCGACGAGCAGACCAAGGCCGGCGTCGCGCCGCACGAGAGCCCCGTCGCGCTCGGCACGGTCCTCGGCATCATCGGCACCCCGCTGGTCCTCATCCTCGCCGCGACCTTCTCCTCCATCGCCCTGGACGAGTCCACCCTCCGCTCGGTGATCGAGTTCTTCGGCAACCCGTTCGTGGCCCTGACCATCGCCCTGCTCCTCGCCTACTACCTGCTCGGCATCCGGCGCGGCTGGTCCCGCAAGTCCCTGGAGACCGTCTCGACGGCCTCGCTGAAGCCGGTCGGCAACATCCTGCTGGTGGTCGGCGCGGGCGGCGTCTTCGGTGCCGTCCTCAAGGCCAGCGGCGTCGCCCAGGCCCTCTCCGACACGTTCAACGACGTCGGCCTGCCGGTGATCGTCCTCTCCTACCTGATCTCCCTGGTGCTGCGGGTCGCCCAGGGCTCGGCGACGGTGGCCATCGTGACGACGGCGGGCATCGTGGCACCGCTGCTCGCCGAGGGCGACCACTCCCAGGCGTTCGTCGCCCTGGTCATCATGGCCATCTCGGCGGGCTCCATCTTCGCCTCGCACGTCAACGACGGCGGCTTCTGGATGGTCGCCAAGTACTTCGGCATCAGCGAACGGGACACGCTGAAGACGTGGACCGTGCTGGAGAGCGTGCTGTCGGTCGCCGGGTTCGTGGTGGCGGCGGTGCTGAGCCTGTTCGTGTAGGCGTCTCGTGCAGGCGTCTCGTGTAGGCGTCTGATAACGAAGTTGGGGCTGGCTGTGTCCGACACAGGATCGTCGACCATACTGCCCGCTGTGGAGCAGCGCAGAGGATCGACCAGCCAGCCCCTGGAAGGCGCCGGATTCGACCCGGCCTTCATCCCCGGGCTCACCGCGCCCGTGACCGGTGAGCCGGAGGACGTGAGATCGGCGAGGGAGGCGGAGGAGGAGCCCGAGGACGTTCGCGTCGCGGACGGGACCGCGGCCCCCGAATCCGCCGAACAGGCCGAGGAACCGGAGGAGGAAGAAGAGGCCCCGGACCCCGGCGGCCCCGTCTTCGAGGCCGCCGACCGCCGCGCCAGGATCGTTGCCGACCACAAGGGCGTACGCCTCTCCCTCGACGACCAGAGCTGCGAGTTCCGCTGGAACGAGGTCGGGGCCGTCGAGACGGAGACGGGCCGCTTCGGCAAGCGGTTCACCGTCACGGTGCACACGCCGGACCACCGCTGGTACCCGATCGAGATCGAGGCGTCGTCGCGGAGCCGCTTCCCGGAGTGGGAGTCGGCCCTGGACGAGGTCCTGGACGCCTACTTCGAGGACGGCGAGGCGAAGGACGCCGCCGAGACGAAGGGCGACGCCGAGACCAAGGACGACGCCGACGCCGATGGCGATGCCGGGACACGCAGCGAGAAGGACGGCGAGGACGGCCGAACCCGCGACGAGTAGGCGCATCGCGTGAAGATCCCCGCACGCCCTCTTGTCCCACCGGCCGCCATGAGCTTTGTTGGCCCGCATGGCGGACACCACGGGCAACACCAGCGACGCAGGGGCACCACGCGACCCCGACTCGGCACCTCGTAAATCCAGTTGGCGCTACATCGGCCCCGGCATCGTCGTCGCGGCGACCGGGGTCGGCGCCGGCGACCTCGTGGCCACCCTGATCGCGGGCAGCAACTTCGGCTACACCCTGCTGTGGGCGGCGGTCCTCGGCTGCCTGGTCAAGATCTCCCTCGCCGAGGCGGCGGGCCGCTGGCACCTGTCCACCGGCCGCACCCTCTTCGACGGCTGGGCGAGCCTCGGCCGCTGGACCACGTACTTCTTCGGGATCTACGTCGTGATCTGGGGCTTCTCCTACGGCGCGGCGGCGATGTCGTCCAGCGCCCTGCCGCTCCAGGCACTGTTCCCCGGCGTGATGGACCTCGAATGGTGGGGCGTGGCCTGCGGCGTGGTCGGCCTGGTCTTCGTCTGGTTCAACAAGTACGCGGTCTTCGAAAAGGTCATGACGGTCATGGTGGGCGTCATGTTCGTGGTGACGGTCTACCTCGCGATCCGGGTCGCGCCCAACCTCGGCGACGCCTTCGCCGGCCTCCTCCCGGTCATCCCGGACGGCGAGGACTCCGTCCTCAACACCCTCGGCCTGATCGGCGGCGTCGGCGGCACGATCACGCTCGCCGCGTACGGCTACTGGGTCAACGCCAAGGGCTGGGCCAACACCGGCTGGATGAAGGTCATGCGGCTGGACAACCGGGTCGCGTACATCACGACCGGCGTCTTCGTCGTCGCCATGCTGTTCGTCGGCGCGGAGCTGCTGCACGCCGCGAACATCGCGCTCTCCGGCGGCGGCAAGGGCCTGGTGCAGCTCGGCGACATCCTGGAGGACGAGTACGGCACGGCGACGGCCAAGTTCTTCCTGATCGGCTTCTTCGCCACGTCCTTCACCTCGCTCATCGGCGTGTGGCACGGCGTGAGTCTGATGTTCGCGGACTTCGTGGCCCGGCAGCGCGGCAAGACGGCGGGCAAGGGCAAGGAGATCGCCTCCGGCGAGCACGAACGCTCCTGGCCCTTCCGCGCCTACCTGCTGTGGCTCACCTTCCCGCCCATCGTCCTGCTCTTCCAGGGCGAGCCCTTCCGCCTGGTCATCATCTACGGCGTCCTGGGCGCGGCCTTCATGCCCTTCCTCGCCCTGACCCTGATCTGGCTCCTCAACTCCTCCCGCACACCGCGCGAGTGGCGCAACGGCTGGCTGAGCAACGGCATGCTCGCCGTCGCGGGCCTCCTCTTCCTGGTGCTGTGCCTGAAGGAGGTCTGGGACCAGCCGTGGGCGGACTTCTTCTGATCCCACCGACCCACCGACCCACCGGCCCGCGCCACCGCGAACTCGGCGTACTCCTTCGCCCGCGCTTGCCTCATGTCCGTGTCCCCCCGTGCCCACCGCTGCCGCGTACTGCCTTCACTTCATTGATGCGGTGGACCCCGGTCAAGATTGACCGTACGGGTAGAACGGCAGTGCAGGACTCTTACGTGAGGGGCGGGGGCCGTGAGCGGTGTGTGGGCGAGCGTGGTGGCTGTGGCGGGGACGCTGCTGGGAGCACTCACCACGGGACTGTTGCAGCGGTGGATCTCGGTGCGGGCCGAGCGGGAAGCCGGACTGCAGCGTCTTCGAGAGGCGGCGATCACGCTGGCGGACGCATTGACGGACTACAGAGGGCGGCTGTATTGGGAGACGAGCCTGCGTTCCGCCGCCGGAACCACGCCTGAGCAGGAAAGAGAGGCCAAGAAGGAAAGCTGGGCTTCCCGGTCGCAGGTGAACTACGCGATGAACCGGCTACGGCTGTCAACGCGGGACGAGAGCCTCCTGGAGTTGGCGACGGCGGCTCGCGACGCGACTTTCGGTGTCCAGGCGGAAACGTGTAGCCCTCATGAGGCACGAGACCGACAGCACGCGTTTCTGGCGGCTGTCGCCGCGCCGACACCCCCGCCCGCGTCTCGGCGGGCGGGGGCAGCCGATTAAGCGTGGCTACGGCAGCGCGTGCACATGCGCCCCCACCGCGTTCGACCACGCGTTGCCCGCCGTCGCGTCCCAGTTCGTGGACCAGGTCATCGCGCCCCGCAGGTCGGGGTACGTCCTCGACGGCTTGAAGGAGCCGCAGTTCGTGCCCTTGGTGAGGCAGTCGAGGGCGGCGTTGACCACCGACGGGGAGACGTAGCCGCCGCCCGCCGCACGGGTGGAGGCCGGCAGACCGAGGCCGACCTGGGACGGGTCGAGGCCGTTCTCCAGCTGGATGCAGGCCAGGGCGGTGAGGAAGTCGACCGTGCCCTGCGCGTACACCTTGCCGTCGCAGCCCAGCATCGTGCCGCTGTTGTAGTACTGCATGTTGACGACGGTGAGGATGTCCTTCACGTTCAGCGCCGTGCGGAAGTACGAGCCCGACGTCGACTGCATGTCGATCGTCTGCGGCGCCATCGTCAGGATCATGTCCGGGCCCGCCTTCGCCGACAGGGCACGCAGGGCCTGCGTCATGTAGGTCGGGTTGAGACCGTTCTCCAGGTCGATGTCGACGCCGTCGAAGCCGTACTCCTGCATCAGGGCGTGGACGGAGTTCGCGAAGTTCGTCGCGGAGGCGGCGTCGTTCACCGAGACGGTGCCCTTCTCGCCGCCCACCGAGATGATGACCTTCTTCCCGGCGGCCTGCTTCGCGCGGACGTCCGCCTTGAACTGGTCGACCGTGTAGCCGCCGAGCCCGGCCGAGTCGAGGTTGAAGGTGACCGCGCCCGGCGTCGCCGTCGCGTCCGCGAAGGAGACCGCGATGATGTCGTACTGGGCGGAGACGTCCGAGATCCTCTGGACCGTCGCCCCGTTGTCGAAGTTCTGCCAGTAGCCGGTCACCGCGTGCTTGGGCAGGTCGCCGCCCCCGCCGCCGCCCTGCTCCGTCGTCCGGGCCGTCACCGCCGCCGACCTGGCCGACTCACCGGCCGCGTTCGTCGCCGTGACCTGCATGGAGTACGACGTGGAGGCCGCGAGTCCGGTGACCGTCGCCGACGTGCCGGTGACCGCCGTCACCTTCGTACCGTCGCGGTAGATGTTGTAGCCGGTGGCGCCCGGCACCGCGTTCCAGGCGAGCGACGCCGAGGAGGACGTCGTACCGGAGACGCTCAGGCCCGCCGGGGCCGCCGGGATCGTGGGCTCCGGCTCACCGTCGCCGCCGCCTCCGTCGGGGCCGAAGACGGACAGGTCGTCGGCGTAGTAGGCCGACTGCCCGTACCAGCCGTGCGTGTACACGGTCACCGAGGTCGTCGAGGAGCCCGTCGTGAACTTCGTCGACAGCTGCTTCCAGGAGGCCGAGTCCGGGGTCCAGGCCGACACGTCCGTCGTACCCGTGCCCGTCACGCCCAGGTACGCGTACCCGCCCTGGACCCAGGCGCTCAGTGTGTACGTCGAGCCGGGCTTCACCTTCACCGTCTGGGAACACCGGGCGTTGTCCTGCCCGCTCGGTGCCGCCTTGAGCGCGGCCGAGCCGCCGTGCACCGGGGAGGAGACGCTCGTACCGCTGTTCGCCGAGCAGGACCAGTTGCTCAGACCGGCCTCGAAGCCGGCGTTCTTCGCGTTGTTGACGTCCGCGGCGGACGCCTGGCCGACGGCCGTGACCGAGAGGGCGAGCGCGGCGGTGACGGCTCCCGCCCAGAACTTCGTCCGTCTGCCGAACCGTCCGTGCACGGGCTCCATTGAGGCCTCCGGTGGGGGAGTGGGGGCTTTGAGGTACAAGGTGGTCCAGACCAATTGAGAGTGTCAAGAGGTAGGTACGGACCAAGTTCGCGGTCGGCCGCCGGACTTGGCACCTGCCGGGACGCACGCCCCGGCTCGCCCGGTCGCCCATCGGGAAATGCTCAACCTGCCCCGGTTTGCCGCACCTTGTGCAACACAAGTTGTTCCACAGCTACAGAAACGCTGTTCTCCGGTCACAGACGCGTGGATACAGTGCTCAGGTAGTCACGCAGTGAAGTCATCCGGGTGTGCCGCAGTGACACCGGCAGACCGACGGGCATGGGGAGACGGGGAGCCGCGCGTGCCAACTGCCATTGCCGTGACCAGTGCCGACATGGCACTGCCGCCGCAGGACGAACGGACGCTGTCCGCGGTCGTGCTCCAGGACCTCGACCGGCGTCCGCTGGAGCACACGCTGGCCGAGCTGCAGTCGCTGGTCGACCAGCACGGGCACGTGATCGTGGTGTGTTCGCAAGCCCTCCCGGAGAGCGTGGAACGACGGCTGTACACCGTCCGCGCCCTCCTGGAGACCGACCGCATCGCCCTGTTCCGGCCGCCCCTGCCCCCGCTCGGGCTCGCCGTACTGGCCCGCCAGTTGCGGCAGCTGGCCTCCTGCGACCTCAGCCCCGGCGTCCTCGCCTCGGCCGGCCGGCTGCTCACCCACTACATCCACGCCGGCGCGCTCCTCGGCTCCGTCGCCCGGCTCGACCACGTCCCCGTCGGCCTGAAGTCGCACGCCAGGTCCTGGGTGCCGGGCAGTCAGTTCGGCGTCGTGGCGCATCCCGTGCCGCAACTGGTGCGGATCGGCCCCGAAGCCGCCCTCGACGGACCCGAGTTCGGCACCTGGCTGCTGGTCGCCAAGGGCCAGCTGCCGTCCGACTGGGTCGCCGGCACTCTCGCCCCCTCCTGGCGCGTGCAGGGGCTGCGCGAGACGCCCCTGCCCGCCGAGTCCCCCGGCTGGTGGGGGACCGGACGGCTGACCGAGTTCTGCGCCTATCTGCCCGACCTCTCGGTCCTCTACCAGTTGGTCACGTCGGTGCGGCAGAGCACCTGCCACTGGTGCGGCATCGACGTCCTCGGCGACCGGTGCGTGTTCTGCTCCGCGACACCGCCGGTGTACGACACGACACCGGCGGGGCACGACACGACATCGCCGGGTCACGACGCCCGCCGGGACGCCGCTCTCGGCCACCGCCGTGAGAGACGAGCCCTCACCGGGTAGGCCCGTACCGCGCCCGTACCGCGCCGCTCCCGTCGCCCGGCCTGCCGCCGCCCGCCATCCGATCCGGTTCGACCGATCCCCCAATGAGGTTGCACGGTTCATGAACTCCCGTCAGCGCCGAGGCGTCATCCTGCTGATCCTGTCGGTCCTCTGCGCCCTCGGCGCGTTCGCCGGCGTGCTGTCCGTCGTCAACGACGTGAAGTCGAAGGTCGGGCCCGAGGTCACCGCGTACCGGCTCAAGACGAACGTGGAGCCCTACACGCCCCTCGGCGCGGGGCAGTTCGAGAAGATCGAGATGCCCGAGCGCTGGCTGTCGGAGAACGCCGTCACCGACCTCGGCCAGGTCCGCGGCAAGATCGCCGTGACGACGCTGAAGCAGGGGTCGCTGCTGCAGAGCGACATGATCGTCGACCAGCCCGCCCTGCGGCCCGGGCAGCAGGAGGTCGCCATCATGATCGACGCGGCGACCGGCGTCGCCGGCAAGATCACACCTGGCTCCAGCGTCAACGTGTACGCCACCTTCGAGGGACAGCGCGAGGGCGACCCCGCTCAATCCAAGATCATCGTCACGAACGCCAAGGTCATCGACGTAGGCGACCTCACCTCGCTGAAGCCCGACGAGAACAGCCGCGACCGCGAACCCACCGACGCCGTCCCCATCACCTTCGCACTGTCCACCATCGACGCCCAGCGCATCACCTACGCCGAGTCGTTCGCCCAGCGGGTCCGGCTCGCGCTGGTGGCGCCCGGCAGCGACACCACGGTCCCGGACAAGGACCGGACGTACGAACTCGCGAAGGACAAGTGAGAGCCCGTATGCCCACGAGGATCCTCCCGGCAGTCGGCGACCCGGACGCCGTACGGTCCATCACGACCCTGCTCAGCCAGCTCCCGGACGCCGAACTGGTCGCCCCGGTGACCGACTCGACCCAGCTCGTCGACACCCTCGCCCGCCTCGCCGCCGAGTCGGTCGACGAACTGCCCGAGGTGGTGATCGTCCACGAGCGCATCGGTCCGGTCCCGGCCCTGGAGTTGATCCGCGAGGTCGCCCTCCGCTTCCCCGCCGTCGGCGTCATCCTCGTCACCTCCGATCCCGGCCCCGGCCTCTTCCAGGCCGCCATGGACTACGGCGCCCGCGGCCTGGTCGCCCTGCCGCTCGGCTACGAGGAACTGGCCAGCCGCGTCCAGGCGGTGGCCCAGTGGTCGGCGGGCGTACGCCGGCACCTCGGCAGCGCCGTCGAGGTGTTCACCGGAGCCGGCGGCACCGTCGTCACCGTCAGCGGCGCGAAGGGCGGCGTGGGCGCGACCCTGACCGCCATCCAACTGGCCCTGGCGGCACAGGCGTCGGGCCGCCCCACGGCCCTCGTCGACATGGATCTCCAGGCCGGCGACGTCGCCTCCTACCTGGACGTCCAGTTCCGCCGCTCCGTCGTCGACCTCGCCGCCATCACGGACATCTCCCCGCGCGTCCTGGCCGACGCCGTCTTCCGCCACGACACCGGCCTCGCCCTGCTGCTCGCCCCCGGCGAGGGCGAACGCGGCGAGGAGGTCACCGACCGCGCCACCCGCCAGATCGTCAGCGCCCTGCGCTCCCGCTACGAGGTCGTCGTCCTCGACTGCGGCGCCCAGCTCGGCGGGGCCGGCGCCGCGGCCGTGGAGATGGCCGACTCGGCGCTGCTGGTCACCACCCCCGACGTGGTCGCCGTGCGGGGCGCCAAGCGCGCGGTGCGGATGTGGGACCGGCTGCAGATCCGCAAGGCGGAGGAGACCACCGTGGTCGTCAACCGGCACACGCGGGCCACCGAGATCCAGCCCCCGCTGATCCAGAAGATCACCGGCACGGCGGTCGCCGGCACCACCGTCCCCGCCAACTTCAAGGAACTCCAGGGCGCCGTGGACGCCGGCCGCGTCCACGAACTGGACAGCAGGGGCACGGTGAAGCAGGCCATGTGGGCCCTCGCGGGCGAACTGGGGCTGGTCAGGACCGGCGAGGGAGACCATCGCAAGGGCGGCGGCCGGTTCCGCGGCGGCGACCGGGGGTCGGTGAGCTTCCGGCGGCGGAAGGACGGTGCGGGATGAACGCCTTACGGCGCCGGCCCCGGGACGCCCGGCCCACGGGAGGGGACGCGGGCCAGGTCACCATCGAGTTCCTCGGCATGACACCGGTGATCGTCGCGACGCTGGTGGTGCTGTGGCAGCTCGTACTCGTGGGATACACGTACACGCTCGCGGGTAATGCTGCGGACGAGGCGGTACGGGCGGCGACGGCCGCGGACCGGGGGGCGCGGCAGGGAGCCTGCCAGGAGGCGGGCCGGGACAAGCTGCCCGGCGCGTGGGAGGGGGGCGCCGAAGTGGGCTGCGACACCGCGGGCGGCTATGTCACCGCCGACGTGCGCATCGAGGTGCCCATCCTCTTCCCGGGCACGGTCAGCTTCCCGTTCACCGTGCACGGACACGCGGGGGCCGTGGAGGAGGAGACCGACTGAGATGCCGTACTCCTCGAACTCCTCGTGCTCCTCGAACTCCTCGTGCTCCTCGTGCTCCTCGAACCCCTCGAACTCGTCGTGCTCGTCGTGCTCCCCGAACGGCCGCGGCAGGGACCGTGGCCAGGTGGCCATCGAGTACCTCGGATTCCTCCCGATCCTGATCATCGTCGCCATGGCCGCCGTACAGCTGGGCCTGATCGCATACACCGCCCAGCAGGCCGGTACGGCGGCCCGCGCCGGCGCCCGCGGCGCCTCGCTCCAGGAGAGCGCGGGGGAGGCGTGCGCGGCGGCGGTCAGCAGCTGGCTCGCGGACGGCACCGACTGCCCACCGTCGTACGGCGGGGACGAGGTGACGGTCACCGCCACCGTCGACATCCCCTCGATCGTGCCCGGCTGGGACTTCGGGGACGCCACCAGGACCGCCACCATGCCGCTGGACCACTGACCGAGGAGCTGAGGACGCATGAGCCTGCGCGCACGCATCCACTCCCCCGAGGAGCACGGCAGCCGGGGCGAGGACGGACACCTGGTCGCCTCCTACCGGGCCAAGCTCCTGGAGGAGATCGACCTCGCCGAGATGAGCTCGCTGGCGATGGCCGAACGCCGGGCCCGCCTCGAACGAGTCCTCGGGCACATCATCAGCCGTGAGGGCCCGGTCCTGTCGACGGTCGAACGCTCCCAGCTGATCCGCCGGGTAGTGGACGAGGCCCTCGGCCTGGGCATCCTGGAACCACTGCTCGAAGACGCGTCCATCACGGAGATCATGGTCAACGGCCCGGACGCCATCTTCGTCGAACGCGGCGGCCGAGTCGAACAACTCCCCCTCCGCTTCGCCTCCAACGACCAGCTGATGCAGACCATCGAGCGCATCGTCTCCACGGTCAACCGCCGCGTCGACGAGTCGAACCCGATGGTCGACGCCCGCCTCCCCTCCGGCGAACGCGTCAACGTCATCATCCCGCCCCTCTCACTGACCGGCGCCACCCTCACCATCCGCCGCTTCCCGCGCTCCTTCACCCTCCAGGAGCTGATCGGCCTCGGCTCGCTCGACGAGCACATGCTGTACCTGCTCGCCGGCCTGGTGCAGGCCCGCTTCAACATCATCGTTTCCGGCGCCACGGGCACCGGGAAGACCACCCTCCTCAACGCCCTCTCCGGCCTGATCCCGGAGACCGAACGCATCATCACCATCGAGGACTCGGCGGAACTCCAGCTCCAGCAGGCGCACGTCATCCGCCTGGAGTCCCGCCCGCCGAACGTCGAGGGCCAGGGCCGCGTCACCATCCGCGACCTCGTCCGCAACTCCCTCCGTATGCGCCCCGACCGCATCGTCGTCGGCGAGGTCCGCGGCGGCGAGTCCCTGGACATGCTCCAGGCCATGTCGACAGGCCACGACGGCTCCCTCGCCACGGTCCACGCCAACAGCGCGGAGGACGCCCTGATGCGCCTCCAGACCCTGGCCTCCATGTCGGACGTGGAGATCCCGTTCGTCGCCCTGCACGACCAGATCAACAGCTCCGTCGACGTCATCGTCCAGCTCACCCGCTTCGCCGACGGCGCGCGCCGCATCACCGAGATCGCCCTGCTGGCCAGCCACGGCGGCGAACCGTACCGCCTGGCCACGGTCGCCCGTTTCAACGCCCGGCCGATGACCGCCGACGGCCGCGTCTACGGCGCCTTCGAGTACTACCCCCTCCCGCGCCGCACCGCCGAGCGCCTCTACATGGCGAGCCAGCCAGTCCCGCAGGCCTTCGGCGTGGCCCACACCGCGGAACAGCTCGCGACCCGGGAGGCCAGGTGACCGGACCGACGAAAGCCGGGGAGCAGCCGCCCCGACGAAAGCCAGACAGCCGCCGCCGCCCTGATGGAAGCCAGACAGCAGCCGTACCGGTAAAAACCATGGCAACCAGGTAGGAACCGCCCGATGGAACTGGAAACGCTCGTCACGCTCACCACCGGCATCACGGTGCTGACCTGCGCCCTGGCGGTCATGGGCCTGCACTCCTACGCCGCCGGCAGGGCCCAGCGCGCGGCCTTGGTCGACCGCCTCTCCGCCACCGGCCAGGTCCGTCCCACCGGCCGCCGACGCCGCTTCCGCACCCTGGACCGCCGCCTGCGCCGCACGAAAGTCGGCCGCAAGCTCGAACTGCGTCTGGCGGCGACCGGCCTGGACGTCACGCCCGGCGAGTTCTTCGTCTACCTGCTCGCCACGGTCGCGGGCCTCTGGCTGATCGGCCAGGCCGCACTGGCCCCCTTCTTCGGCCCCCTCGCCGGCCTGCTGGGCATCGGCGTGGCGATCCAGTTTCTCAACTGGCAACGCCAGAAACGCATCGAGAAGTTCATCAACCAGCTCCCCGAACTCGCCCGCATCCTCGCCAACGCCACCCAGGCGGGCCTCGCCCTGCGCACCGCCATCGGCATGGCGGCGGAGGAGCTGGACGCCCCGGCCGGCGAGGAGCTCGGCAAGGTGGCCGACCAACTGGCCATCGGCGCCTCGATGGACGACGCCCTCGGCGAACTCGCCGACCGCCTCCCCTCCCGCGAACTGGTCGTCCTGGTCACCACCCTGGTCCTCTCCAATCGGGCGGGCGGCCAGGTGGTCAGCGCGCTGCGCAACCTCACGGACACGCTGGAGGAGCGCAAGGAGACCCGACGTGAGGTCCGCACCCAGCTGTCCCAGGTCAGCATGACGTCGTACGCCGTCCCCGTACTGGGCGTCGGCTCGCTGTTCCTGATGAACGGGGTGAAGGACGGCGCCCTGGAGCGCATGACGGGCTCCCCGGCCGGCCAGACCGCGGTGATCATCGCGTTCGCGCTCTACGCGGTCGGCTTCGTCCTCATCCGCCGCCTGTCCCGCATCGACGTCTGAGGGGGAGCTGACCGACATGGGACTGGGACTACTCCTCGCCCTGCTCATGGGCCTGAGCGTCTGGGGCGTCTTCGCCGGTATCCGCATGTACCGGGCCGACGCCAAGCTGCCCCACGACCTCGCCCTCGCCCTGGAGGTCGGCTCCACCCGCACCGGCGCGGTGGACTCCCTCATCGACCGCATGGGCATGCGCTACGCGCCCGCCGTACTGCGCCTGATGGGCCCCGCCCTGGTGGCCAAGTACCGCCGCAGGATCGACCTGGCCGGCAACCCCGGCGGCCTGACCATCGACCGCTACGCCGCCCGCCGCGCGGTCTACGGCTTCCTGGGCGCGCTCGGCTTCCTGGTCTTCCTCCTGCGCGGCCAGTTCGTCGTCGCCCTGCTCCTGCTCGCCTTCGGCGCCTTCTGGACGGAGGTCGGCATCTGGTCGGCGATCCGCATCCGCAAGGACGAGATCGAGCGCACGCTCCCCGACTTCCTGGACGTCCTGGCGGTCGTGGTCAGCGCGGGCCTGGGCTTCCGCCAGGCCCTGGACCGGGTGGCCATCCGCTACGAGGGCCCATGGGCCGACGAACTCCGCATCACCCTGCGCCAGATGGACCTGGGCATGAGCCGCCGCGAGGCCTTCGCGGAGCTGCGCCGGCGCAACGACTCGGAACAGGTGGCGATGTTCGTGACGGCACTCCAGCAGGGCGAGGAACTGGGCGCGCCCATCGTCGACACCCTGGTCGCCCTGGCCAAGGACATGCGCCGCACGGACGCCCAGAACGCCCGCCGCAAGGCCGCCCGCGCGGTCCCGAAGGCCACGATGATGATCACCACCTTCATGGTCCCGGCCACGATGATCCTCCTCGGCGCCGGTCTGATCCTCGGGTCGGGGACGGACTTCGGCACGATCACGGGCGAGTAGGGGAGGGAGGGGAACGCCATGTCGATCAAGCGGCCGCGAAAGGAGGGCGGCGTAAACAAACAGAGTGCGACTGCACACGAAGCGACGACATCAACAAGCAGGTGCCTACCGCCTAGTCGGGCCAGCTTCGAACAACACCTTTCGCACGTGCAATCACCTGTGGGAGAGTCGTTGACTGGTACTCCCGACAGGCCGAGGTCCCAACTGAGCGCAGAGGAGGTGGAGATCGTGGACGACGCGACATCCGGCATGACCAACCAGAACACCGCCGCCACCCGCCCCCGCGACCCCCGCCGAGCGGCTGCGCCCAGGGTGACCTCGACGGACCGACTCACAGCACGTGACGGGGCCCACGACGGGCCCCCGGGGACCTCGGAGCCGAGGGCCCTCCCGCCGCACGTTCCGCACGACGAACGCGGCATCGTCCACCCTGGAGGGGAACACCATGACCAACTGGCTTCACACCACCACCGCCTACCTGCACTCCCGCGCCACCGCCCGCAACGACAAGGGCCAGACGGCTGTGGAGTACCTGGGGATCATCGCGGTGGTGGTGGCGATCGTGCTGGCGATCACGGGGACGGATATCGGGCAGACGATCTACAACGCGATCACGGACAAGATCACCGAAGTCACCGGCGGTTGACGTACCTCCGCAGACACGGTGATGCAGGGCAGGCTTTCCCCATCTACATCACGGTGGTGGGGGGCCTGCTCTTTCTCGCGCTCGCATACCTCGCTGTCGGCCAGGCTGCAGCGACTCGGAGCGAAGCTCAGACAGCGGCAGATGCTGCGGCACTCGCTGCAGCCTTGGAAACTCGGGATCAGCTCGCGGACCACTGGCTGGCGAACGTGTTGGAACCAGATTCGTGGCAGGACGTCTTCGAGGGCGAGGTACCGGTTTCCAATACGTGCTGGCGCGCTAATGAGCTGGCTGCACGCAATGACGCAACCGTGAATTGCTATCCGGACGGGCTACTGGGTTACACCGTCGTTGCAGAGACCAACGAGACCGTCGGGGACACCATCGTCCCAGGCACGGAGGATCAGAAGGCTACGGAATCCGCCACCGCCGTCATCGAAGCTCGCTGTTCGATCGAACTACCCGCTGAGGACTCCGCCGATGGTGCGCTGCCCAGGCTCTCGTGCGAGGGCGAGGAGTGGGATTTGAAGCCGGACGACCTCTTGGACCTACCCAGGCCCGAGGACCTGTTCGACGTCCATCTGGCCCACTGACGTGAAGACGACGAGTAAGAAGGAAGCGGAGTCATGACTATGGGGTTCACAACCAAGGCCCGCAGGGGTCTGGTCGCCGTGCCCGTTGTTATCGGACTGGCTCTTGGCGTGGCTGGTTGCGGTGGTGGCGACGATGACGACAAGCCGGACACTTCTGTCTCCTCATCCAGGAGCAGTGAGTCCCAGCCGGATGCTCAGGAAGGGAAGTCAGAAGCACCACTGGCGGAGCTCAAGGGGCCTTCTGGCCTGATGCTCACAGTTACCCTCGCGCAGCGGGACTCCGGAGGATTTGTCACCGTCAGCGGCGAGTTGAAGAACGACGGTAGTAAGACGGTCACCGTGCCGGCGCAGCTGAGCGGAAACGAGACCGAAATCGTTCGTAACGGCAGGTCACTCGGTGGGGCCACGTTGGTGGACTCTGAGGGGAAGAAGCGCTACTACGTATTGCGGGACACGGATGGACGACCTCTCACCACAACCAATTTCTCCGCTGTGAAGGCAGGCGAGTCACTGCCTGTCTTCATGCAGTTCCCTGCACCCCCCGCGAGCACGACTGAGATGACGCTCCAACTGCCAATGTTCTCGACTGGCATCATCGAGATCTCCGGGTGAGGCCCACCATGACCCCAACCCCACGCTTGGCAACCGCCGTCACTCTCATTCTCGCCACGACCGTCTACGGCACCAGCATGGCCCACGCCGACGACCCCAACGACCCTCCAGGAACTGAGCCCTCCGCCACCGCCCCCATCGAAGTGGACCCCAACGACCCGGACCTCAAACTCCCGGACGGTGCCACGCTCGCGCAGGCGAAGGTGCTGGACATCAAGTCGGTCGTGGAGGAGCAGAGCGGCGACGAACGCCGCGAGGACACCAACACGAGCGTGACGCTCGCGCTCCAGGCAGAGGTGCTGTTCGGAAAGGACAGCGCGAAGCTCGGCTCCGAGGCGAAGTCCCGGATCACGGGCATCGCCGAGGAGATCAAGACCCAGAACGCCACCAGGGTCCGCGTCTTCGGCTTCACCGACAACCTCGGCTCCTCCGCCCACGGCGACGCACTCTCCAAGCAGCGCGCCAACGCCGTACACGACATCCTGTCCCAGACCTTGAACGACCCCGGCATCACGTACGAGGTCCGCGGCTACGGCGAGCAGTACCCCATCTCCGACAACTCGACGGAGGCCGGCCGCAAGAAGAACCGCAGGGTCGAGGTCACGTTCCCGCGCACGGAAAGCTGACCGGCGGAGACCGACCGTCCAGCGGGACCATTCACAGCAGGAAGAGGAGCGTGTGCCCGGCCCCTGGGAAGCCGTCCACATGTGTGGGTACCACCTGCACCTCGATGCTCTGCTGTTCTGACTGCTCGGCCAACTCCTCCAACTGCCGACGGGCGATCTCGAAACCGCCGTAGGGCAAGTACTCGGCGTACTCGGCGTGCGGCACGGAACGCCGGCTAGCCCCGGCCTCGGCTCGCGTCGGCCGGGCGTCGTGACCGAGTCGCATGGGAAGGCTGGTCGGCGAGAGCTGGAGCAAGGGGCCGAAGGCGGAGAGGGGAAGCACCATGGCAACGACGCCGTCGGGGCTCAGGGCGCGACCACCGGGTAAGGCTCGCGTGGGCAAGGGCCTCGTACTCGCGGCGCTGCTCACGCTGGTGACGGCGACTGGCTGCGACAGCTCTCACGAGCCGGTCGGGACGCCCCCGGGCAGCAGCCAAGGCTCGAAGTCCGGCGCAGCGCAACCCTCTTCACCCCCGCTCGAATCCTCCGCCGACCACACCGCCCCCACCCGCCCCCCAATGTCGGCGGCAGATGGACGAGACCTCGGCGCCTGCGCGGACGGTGATTGCCAGGTCCTGGTGTCCGAGCCGGTCACCGTACGTTTCCGAGGCCCATCCGGCGCGGCGGCGACGCTCCACGTGACCAAGGTCGGCCCGAACGAGGTCGCCTACACGGTGAAGTCGGGCCATGGCCAGTCCAGGGGCAGCGCCCGCGGCCCAGGACAAGGCTGCGTCACTGTTCTCCGCAGCAACGGCAGCGGCAACTCCTGCGGTGGACTGGGCGACGGCGCCAGGCCGAGCGCCCAGCCCGAAGCCGTGGTGATCCAGGCAGCGACAGGAGAGGCCGGTACGGCCGTCCTCGACATCGTTTCCAAGTGACGCCTCCTGCCGTATAGGCCAATATCGGAGCAGGACAGGAAAGGACAGGACAGGGCAAGGCAGGAAAGCGGATGCGAAAGCGTGAACACTTCGGGTCCAAGTGTTCACGCTTTCACACAGCACCCGCTGCGATGGGAAGAACACGGGGGTGGATGGTGGCTCGGACGCCGGAGCGACGGAGGAATCGGGGATGAGCGGCTTGGCCGAGCCGGGGGAGGAGACGCAACGGAGGCGATCGCGCCGTCCGGGCACGCTCACGGTCGCCATCGGCGTCTGCGTGCTCGCCGTGGTCGCGGGAATGTTCTTCCTCGCGGACCACGTCGGGCCCGCCCTCGAGGTTCTCCTGTGGGTCGCGCACGGAGTACTTCTCAGCGCGCTGATCCGAAGGCTGGGAGCGGAGGAGTCGAGTACGTCCGCGGCGCTGTTCATCGTGATCACCTCCGCCATGGCTGTGTACGTCATGGGTCTGGCGCGCGACGACCTCACGCTTCAGCAGCGTGGCGAAACGGTCACGGCCACGGTCGTGGAGGAGTGGCTCGACCCCGCTCAAGGACGCAAGGGCCGTGACTCCCACTACGTGCTGGAGCGACAGGACGGCTCTCCTGTCCCGGGACCGGAGATGACAGCGACGTCAGACCTCTACAACGTCGGCCAGGTGTTGACGGTGATCGCGGACCCCGAGGGGGAGCTCCGCCCCCAACCACCCGGTCACGCGGACTTCACTGCCGAACTGGTCGGAGCAGGGGCGCTCTCGGTAGCCGCACTGGGCGTCGTCGGCTGGATGACCCGGCGTGGTTCGGTTGCCGCGAGGCGCCAGGACGACGACAAGGCGCGGCGGGCACAGGAGGCGAAACTACGGCAGGCCCTTGGCACTCATTCTGCTGACAGGCGCGGCTACATAGAAGTGACTCCCGAGGCGTACCCCGACGTGTCGCATCAGCGGGCCGCACGGATCGCCTGGGAGATGGGCCTGCGGGCGGAGGCGGTGGGCAACCGGGGTACGTGGCGTTTCGGCGAGAACGTCATCGAGGAAGTCCCACACGGCTGAGGGCCGGCAGCTCACACCCCTTCCACCACCTCCACCCTCACCCCCACCCGCACTCCCCACCCGGCCATCGCCCCGGCCTCTGCCTCCAGCACATGCCGGGCAAGCCATCGGGGCATCCCCAGCCTGCCCGGCCGCATGGTGCGCACGGCTATGACCGTGAGCCGCCGGTCGAGGTAGGCCACGTCGATGGGCATCCGCATCCGGAAGGTATGCACGCTGTTGGCAGGGGACAGGAGAATCGCCCCGTCTACGGAGTCCCGCCCCAACAGTCCCTTGGTGCGGGCGCGGTAGGAGCCGGCGATCTCCAGCGGAACGCGGACACTCTCTCGGCCGGCCTCACCTCCCACGACCAACGCGCCCGCCCCGTCCCGCCAGCCCCGCCGTCCCATCGATGCCCCTCCCGCAGTTCGCCGTCCCACCGAACGTATCGGCCCTGGAGCAGATCCGGCACGGGCCCACGGTCTCAAGCGTGGTCGGGCCCGGACACCCCAAGGAGACAGGTTTCACCCTGGTGCCACCCGGCCCCGGTGGATAGCGTTGCTTCGCTCGAGAGAAGCCCCGTCCCACCCAGGAGTCGACCGTGAACCGCCGCCCCACCCTGCTCGCAGCGCTCACGCTGACCGCCGCTGCGGCCCTGACGCTGTCCGCGTGCGGCAGCGACGACGACAGCGCCGCGAAAGACAACGACAAGATCGCAGGCGCTGACACAAGCGGTGAGGCATCGGTCTCGCCAAGCCCTGGTGCGTCGGACACCGACAGCCGCCCGAAAATCGAGTTCCCCTCTGACGCCAAGAACGTCTTCGACTACCAGAAGACGGGGGACGCGGCGAAAGACGCGGTCCTCGCGGACAGCACTCTGGGCGTCAACTCTGTCGACGAGGCCATCTTCAAGGGCAGCACGGACACCAAGGCCCTCGGCTTTTACAACACCGAGTCAGCCCTGAGTGACTCCATCACGTATGTACTCGGGTACGTCGACAAGAAGAACACGTGGGTCGGTGAGACCCGGTACTTCGACTACAAGGTGAATCTCGTCGAGGACGACCAGGCATACGTGACCTACTGCTCGGACGAGAGCAAGTCCTTCATCAAGGACAAGAAGACGGACAAGGTGAAGAAGACGCCGACAACGGCTGACAGTTACGTCCTCTATAACACGAAGCTGGCGAAGAATACCAAGGGCGTTTGGCAGACCACCGACATCGCGTCGAACCGGGGGAGTAAAGCATGCCAGCCGTGAGGAACAGCTTCAGGATTGCGGCCCTGGTCGCACTCGCCAGTGTTCCAATGATCGCGGCGCCCACGGCGTTCGCTGGCGGGCGTGGTGAGGGCGGCACCCGCGGTTCAACGGACCAACGGGCCGAAGTCGGCGGGGACGGAACCGTTTCCGTGACGGTTGGCGGTGTCGTCTTCGACCGTTCAAAGAACGGGAGCGGTGACTCGTCCGGGGCGTTGGCGTCTTCCACATCGTGGAGCCCGCCACCCTGCTGGTATGCCCCCAAGTACACGCCTGAGCAGTTGCAAGAGCATCTGGAACCGATTTGGGAAGCCGGCTCCACGGGGTACGAGTGGGACGCCGAGCAGCGGGAGAAGTACAACGCCGGCGACGAGGAGAAGGGCTTCAACAAGGACAAGACCGGCAAGGGCTATTGGTGGGCCTCGTACGTCAACAAGAGCTACCCGCCGGGCTGGGATTCCTGTGACGAGGACTATTTCTGGGTGGACACGGGCGATGCTCCGCCGGCCAACGTCGAGAACGCCGTCACCCCCGAGATCCTCGCAGAGCTTGCCTACGCGGAGATCCGCGTCCCTGGGACCGAGGTGACGCTGGCGCCCGCGGAGGCCACCAAGGTGAACCTTCCGACGTGGGCGTGGCTGGATGGTGCCGAGTTCAAGCCGGTCTCGGTCACCGCGTCCGTGGAGGAGATCGGCATCGAAGCGACGGCCACCGCGGAACCGGTCTCACTGAGGATCGAGCCGGGCACCGAGGAGGCCGAGCTGCACCCCGCGGCTGGTGTGTGCGAGATCAACAACGGCCGTATCGGCGAGGCCTACGCCAAGGGCAAGGCAGAGGAGACCCCGCCCTGCGGTGTGACTTACCTGCGTTCCTCTGGCGACGGTTCGTATCCGCTCCAGGCCACCGTCACCTGGCGGATCCACTGGACCGGCAGTGGAGGGGCCGGCGGCGACCTCCCCGACGGCACGTTCGGTGCTACTCAGGATGTCGTCGTCCAGGAGATCCAGGCCGTCAACCGCTGACCGGCAGCACCAGCCCCCAGTGCGTAAGTGAGCCCCCGAAGAGGGGCGGCGTCCGCACGCACGCCACGAAAACCGGATGTCGTCGTTCCTCTCATCGGTGCAGGTGGACCGGAGAGGGGACGGACACATGGCGGAGCGGCTTGCGGTTGACGGCGACGAACTCGGGCGGTTCATGAAGTCGCTGAGGGAGTCGTCGACTTCGCTCAGAGGCGTCCGAAAGGCACTGTCGGACGCCACGATCACCGGCCTCGGCACGGACGACCTCGACTCGGCCTGCGAGGCGTTCCAGGAGGACTGGAAGTACGGCTCCGAGGAGATCGGCAAGCAGACCGAGGACCTGGCCGACATCATCGGCAAGAGCAAGGACAGCTACCTCGAAGTCGACAAGGCGCTCGAGGAGGCGGTGCGGAAGTCGCGCGAGGCCGAGAGCGGCGGCAAGAAGTGACCGTCACCGCGGGAAACGACCAGTACGGTGCAGCGCTCGACCCGCAGTCCCGTGCCGACCTTGGCAAGCCGCAGGGGCTCAAGTCCGCCCCGCGAATCCCGAATCCCGGTTATCCGCACCTCGGCTTCAACCCCGTACCGGGCGACACGGAGACGGTGCGAGGCCTGCAGAAGAAGCTCAGCGGTTGCGCCAAGGTCCTCCAGGAGACACACGACCTGGTCACCAAGCTCCTGGACGGCAGCTACTGGAAGGGTGACGCCGCGGTCGCCTTCCGCGAGCAGCTCGACGGCGGCCCGCTGCCGCTGAACCTCAAGAACGCGGCGAACTCCATCCGCAAGGCGGCCAGGCAACTGGATCGCTGGGAGGGCGAACTCGACGACTTCCAGCGGCGGGCCAAGAAGCTCGAAGAGGACGCGAAGGAAGCCCAGGCCGCGGTCGACCGCGCACAGGGCCGTGCGAACAAGGCCGGCGACGACCCCGACCTCAAGAAGGACGGCGCCGATCACGACGCCGCGCAGAAGGCGTTGACGCGCGCGAACGCGGACCTGGACGACGCCCATGCCGAGCTGAAGAAGATCACCGGCAAGGCGAAGAGGCTGGCCGAAGAGCACGAGGAAAAGGCAGGCTACCGGGCGGGCAAGATCCGCGACGCCACGAAGAAGCTGGTGCCGCATGAGCCGGGGTGGTTCGACGAGGTACTGGACTGGCTGGGCGACAACCTGCCGGACATCCTCAGCTTCACGGCGGGGCTCATCGGGGTGGTGGCGCTTCTCCTGACAGGTCCGCTGGGATGGAGTATCGCGGTAGCCGCCGCATTAATGCTAACGGCTTCTGGGATTAGCGCGACGGCGCTGGCACTGCGGCTCAACGACTCGGAAGTGCGAGCGTCCTTATGGGACGGCATTACCAAGGGAGAGTTCGATGCCGACTTTTGGAGCAATGCCGTCTCTGTGGGAGCGGACGCCGCAGGCGCGTTTCCGGGTGTTGCGGCAGTGGCTAAGGGATCTTTCGAGGCTACGCGAACGCTTCGGAGGAGTAGTGAGGTGCTTGACTTCTGGCAGAAGGCAGGGGCCTATGGTTCGAAGGTTCGAGACGAGGCCGGGGCAATCACGAATCTTGAAAACTCTATGGTTGCCCGAGCCGTGCGCGGTTTCAGTGATCCCGGTAGAGCGGCTAAGGCGATCGCCGGAACTTCGGGTCTGACCGGTGTCGCCACAGGGGGGTTCGAGCTGTATAACAAAGCCGTAGACGCTGAGGATGACGACATTAAGGACGGTGCTGTAGCAGGCATCGACGGCTCACGCCTCATCGTTGACAGCGGTGGCCTCGTGGATATCGCACGATACGTCTTCTGCCGCTAGGCAGGAAGGGAAGAACTCGTGAACCCCAGCGACTGTGTCACCGCTTGGGACCATCCACCTACACGTAGGGCCTGGGCCAGTCACGTGGTGATGAACGTAGCCGGCTTCGTCGGCTGGGTGAGTGGCTGGGTCGTACTGCTTGGAATCTCGGTCTACTCGCCAGACTGGGTCGTGTGGGTGTTTCTTCCGTACTTCCTGTATGGCCCATACCGAGCTTTGACTCAATTGCGGTACTTTCCAGCAGCGCTGTGGATGCTGCGCATCTTGCGCACTTACCCTTGGCGGATCCTGCACGGCGTTTCGTATGGGCTGGATGATCGGCCCGAGGTCGTCAGTCGGCACTATGGTTGGTTTGAATTTCCCAACCCAGGTTGTCCGGGTCAGCTGTTGCCAATGGTTTTCACCCGGCATCTTCGCTTGGAATGGTGGTCTCGGCGTATGGCGCCTCGCGCCAAACCACGTCTTAAGGCGCAGATCGAAGAGATCTGGTTTGCGGGCGACGTGCGGTTCGTAGGTGTCATCGCTGTACCCGCGCGGAAGGGACGGGCTCCCCGGCGCTTGCACGTCATTGAGCAACGGACGGACGCGCAGAGCGGCCAGCGGTTCAGTGATTGGGGTGCCGGTCCCGATGACATCGAGCGCGGCCGACAAGCGGGTGTTTAACCCGTGCACTCGTGATTCGCATGGAGAGAAGCAGTGAGTAGCTTCAAGATCATTATCCATGACTCTGTCAACGACGCGCAAGCTGAACTCTGGTTCGCCGAACCAGCCGGCTTCATGCCGCTGCCGCTGGACGTCCTGCTTGCTGAGCCCGATTCACCGGCCGCCGAAAGAATGGGCGTGGCCGTCGCGCCGCTACTTGAGGCTGCGCCCAGCGAAGTGGTTCGTCAGCGGCTGATTGCGCAGCTTGCGTCAGGTCAGCAGGCGCTTGGGGCGTTGTGCGAGTTCGGCATCGTCCACTGCTCAATCGGTCTGCACCGCGACGACATTGATGCGGCAACGGGTGATCACCTGCTCTCCCTCTTCACAATCTCCTGGCGCGACACGAACGTCGCCCCCCGCACCGTCACAGCGGCCCGCGCGGTCACGGCGGTCGAGGGGCATACGCGCATCGTCTTCCAGGAACTCCCTTGTGGACCGGCGGTCCTCAGTGAGACCACGCATCGGCCTGCCGCCGACAGCGGCCTCCCACAGCGACCCCTCCTCCAGATCCACGCTCACCTCCCGCACCCCGACCGCAAGCGCCTGGCCGTTCTCACGCTGAGTACCACGGCCACGGCGCGTCGGGAGGAGTACCGGGCGATCCTGCGTCAGGTCGTCGAGACGGTCAGTTTCGAGAATCCCCTGGGCGCCGACTCGTAATGTTGTTGTCCGGCGGCCTCGGCCAAAGGTAGGAAGGGCCCATGACTGGACTCGGCGCCGTATTCCGCCCCCAGCTCGCCCCCGAGCGGCTGCGTGCCGTGGCGCGCGTCGCCGACGAGGCCGGGCTCGAGGAGCTGTGGCTGTGGGAGGACTGCTTTCGCGAGGGTGGGATCTCCGCGGCCGCCGCCGCGCTCGCCTGGACCGAAAGGGTGCGGGTCGGGGTCGGGCTGCTGCCCGTGCCGTTGCGGAACGTGGCCGTCACCGCGATGGAGGCCGCCACGCTGCACCGGATGTTCCCCGGCCGCGCGATCCTCGGCGTCGGCCACGGGGTGCAGGACTGGATGGGGCAGGTCGGGGCGCGGGTCGAGTCGCCCGTCACGCTGTTGCGGGAGCACCTCCTGGCGCTGCGGGCGCTGTTGGGTGGGGAGCGGGTGACGACCGAAGGGCGTTACGTACGGCTCGACGACGTCGCGCTCGACTGGCCGCCGGGGGAGGGAGTCGAGGTGTTCGCCGGCGCCACCGGGCCCCGCTCGCTGCGGCTGGCGGGGGAGGCCGCCGACGGGACGGTTCTCACCGCGGCCACGCCGCCCGACGGGGTGCGTCGGGCCCGGCGGCTCATTGACGAAGGGCGGGCGGCGGCCGGGCGCGCGGTGACCGGGCGGGCCGAGGCGCACAAGGTCGTCGTGTATCTCCTGGCCGCCACCGGGCCCGGCGCCGGCGAGCGGTTGCGGGCCGAGCTGGTCGCCGAAGGTGTCGGATCGGTGCCGGATCTCGGTGTCGCCGGGGATGCGGGGGCCGTCGCCAGGGCCGTGGAGAGGCTGGCCGAGGCGGGGGCCGACACCGTGATCCTCCAGCCGACCGGTGACGAGCCCGATCCGGAGGGCTTCGTGCGGTTCGCCGCAGAGGAGGTCCGGTCCTTGGTCGCCTAGCCAGGTCCACCGCCGCCGTTCATGGCACATGCCGCCCCGCCCGCCCGCTCGCCCGCACCACGAAGATCGGACTCATCCCCCCCATGACTCAGCCCAACACCCGCACCTTCGACGATCTCGTGGCCGAAGGAGCCTCCGTGCCCACCGAAGGGTGGGACTTCTCCTGGTTCGAGGGGAGGGCCACCGAGGCGCGGCCGTCCTGGGGGTACGCGCGGGCCATGGCGGGGCGGCTGGCCGAAGCCAACGCCGTACTGGAGGTGCAGACCGGGGGAGGGGAGGTTCTGGACCGCGCCCTCGAAACCGCTGCCCCTCACCGTCCCCGTCTCGTCGTCGCCACCGAAGGCTGGCCCCCCAACGTCGCCAAGGCCACCGCACTGCTCCGCCCGCGCGGCGTCCCCGTGGTCGCCTCGCCCGACGACGCGTCCCTGCCCTTCGCGGACGGAGCCTTCGACCTGGTCGTGAGCCGGCACCCGGTCGAGCCGCACTGGGGTGAGGTCGCCCGTGTGCTCGCGCCCGGCGGTACGTACTTCGCCCAGCACGTCGGCCCCGGCAGCGTCTTCGAGCTCATCGAGTACTTCCTCGGTCCCCAGCCGGAGGAGAGCCGGAACCACCGTCACCCCGAACGAGAGCGGGCCGACGCCGAGGCCGCCGGTCTGGAGGTCGTGGACCTGCGGGCGGAGCGGCTGCGGATGGAGTTCTACGACATCGGTGCCGTCGTCCACTTCCTGCGCAAGGTGGTGTGGATGGTCCCCGGCTTCACCGTCGAGGGCTACCGGGACCGACTGCGTGATCTGCACGAGCGCATCGAAGCGGACGGTCCCTTCGTCGCCCACAGCACGCGTCATCTCTTCGACGCGCGCAAGCCGCACCGCTAGGGAGTGTCGTTCGGCTCTTGCCGGGGTGGTCGCGGGGCACCGTTGTCCGGAGTCGGCCTGATCCGAACGCCACCCCTGGGGCGCGGCGGACGCCGAGGCGCTCACGCGTGCGCGCCCACCGTCACCTCGCCCACCACCAACTCGGCCTCGGCTTCCAGCACCTCCCCGACCCGTTCCGCCTGCGCCGCCAGTTCCCGCTGCTGCCGGGACGTCAGGCGTCCCAGCGGTTCGACCGTGACCGTCGTCCGCCGCCCCCGGCGCCGCTGGTGCCAGACGCCCGCCGCGACGCCGTCCACGAGCAGCACGGGGAAGTTGCCCGCCTGCCCGCCCGCCAGCGCACGCTGGTAGGCGGCCCCGGGGAAGAGCAGCTCCCGCGGCCGCGCGGCGATGAGGTACGCGTCGAAGTACGGCAGCAGCCGCACCCCACGCAGGAGAGCTTCCCGCTCGGATGCGTCGGGGAAGACGGTGTCGGCCGTCACCACCCACGCCGGCGTTCCCTCGAAGTCGACCAGCTCGATCTCGCCCGCGGCGGCCAGCTGGTCGTACAGGGACCTGGCCCAGCCGGGCGGTGCCGCCAGCCACCGGGCGAAGTGCTGCGGCGTGGCCGGGCCGTACGCGTGCAGGTAGCGGCGTACCAGGAGCCGCAGCGCCTCCTCGGACCGCATCGGAGTGAAGTGGGGCGGGCGGGTGTACGTCACCTTGCGGCCGCGGTTCGGGCCGAAGGAGAGGGCGCCGGACTGGCCCGCCCGGTGCAGCACCTGCCGCCAGCGCGGCCACATGGTCTGGAACGCCGGCATCACCAGGTCGCCGGCCCAGGGGCCGGTGCGGGCGACGACCTCCTCGCCGAGTTCGTCGATGGTCAGGAAGGTGCCGTCGAGGGCGTCGCCGATCGCCGACACGACCTGTTCCGCCTGCTCCCGCGTGAGCCGTACGTCGGACGGGAACGAACCCGGCCCGTCGGCGATCGCGGGCAGTGCGGCGCACCACATCGGCAGTTCGCGGGTCGGGAGCAGGTGCACCGTCCCCCGCGGACCGTGCGTCTTCACGAGCGAAGGGGGCGGCGCGGAGGGTGACCCGGTCGGCCACAGCGACGTCCGTACGTCCGCCCGGGTCACGCCGTCGGCCCGCAGGCCGACCGACAGCTCGGCCGCCGACAGTACTTGGGCGTGGACGCCGAGCATCGCGCCGGCCACGTCGGCGACCGGTGTGCCCGTTCGGGCAGACATGGCCAGGAACTGCCGGTCCAGCCGCCGTGCGCTCGCCGCGCCCCAAGTGATCCCCGCCGTCTTCGTCATGAGGTGACGTTAGAAGAGGAGTAGGACAGGTCGCGGCCTGATCGGCGCCCCGGTGGAGCGGATATTCGGGGCGTATACGGCGTACCTTCGCAAATATTGGCACGACTGGTGACAGGGTGCGGAATCACCCTCCGATCCTCACAGGGTTCCCACATCGTTATGCATCGTTGTCCGCCTCGCGTCGATTCCGGCGTGCCTGATCACGTAAGTTCGGAGCAGGTAATTCGCGTGAGCAAAGCTGCGCGTGTGGCACCGCGCAGTGGAGGGGGCTGCGCGGTGCCCGGTCAAGCGGGCGTTCGCCGGTGGGTTCACCCGGTGGAGGGAAGCGGGGGTGGTCCGCCGCCCGCGTCGCGGGGGCCGTCGGGGCCGCTCCGGATCGCCTCTCCCGTCCGTTCAGCCCCTTCAGACCCCTGTTCACCCATGAATCCGCTGTGTTCTGGCCATGATTCAGGGCGGAATGAGTGCTTCCGGGGCCATCCGGGCGTCGCCGGGCAACTTCGGAGAGTAGTTGTGGCACGCCGATGCACGCGGCATCACTTACAAAGGGTTATGGTGGAAACCCCCCCTCGGGCCGGTCCGTCTCCCCCCCCACGGACCGGCCCGTTTTTTCTGCCTCTCCCGGCCGCACGTCTCCTCTCCTCGCCGGCCGACTTCTCTTCCCCTCTGTCCGGGGGCCTGCCTCCCGTCTCCCTCTCCGGGGCCTGCCTCGCTCCTCCCCGGCGGGGACGCCCCCCGGCCCCCCCCGGCGGGGCCTCGCGCCGCAGTCTCCCGGCGGGACGCCCGTAATGAGGAGTTCACCGGTGCGCCGTCCTGTGTCGTGGCATGGCGGCGCTTGTTCGAGGGCATAAGCCAAGCAGGTCGACGCCCGAACCACGGGTGTCGTATCTCAGCGGGCGGCACGGAGCCGTCCGCCCGGGAGGCCCTTTGCACCAGCCCCACCGTGCGGTCACGGCACGGAAGACGCGGCGGAGGGCCGGTTCACGGCCCGCGCCAGTGCATGGCGGTCGTCGACCGGTCGGCTCGTTCCCGCCCTCCCGGCCCAGCGTCCACTCCGTCGCTCCCCGACCTCTTCCGAGGGGGTACGTCCTTCCGTGGTGACCAGCACAAAGCGCCACAAGCCAGATAGGCGCACCTACGTTCTCGACACCAGCGTCCTGCTGGCCGACCCGAACGCTCTGAACCGCTTCGACGAGCACGAGGTCGTGCTCCCGATCGTCGTGGTGACGGAGCTGGAGGCCAAGCGGCACCATCCCGAACTCGGCTACTTCGCCCGGCAGGCCCTGCGCCTGCTCGACGAGTTCCGGGTGCGGCACGGTCGCCTCGACGCCCCCATCCCGATCGGGGATCTCGGCGGCACCGTGCGTGTCGAGCTCAACCACTCGGACCCCAGCGTGCTGCCCACCGGCTATCGCCTGGGGGACAACGACTCCCGCATCCTCGCGGTGGCCCGCAATCTGCAGGCGGAGGGATTCGACGTCACCGTCGTGTCCAAGGACCTCCCGCTGCGGATCAAGGCGTCCTCCGTCGGCCTGCTCGCCGAGGAGTACCGCGCCGAGCTGGCCATCACGGACGCCTCCGGCTGGACCGGCATGTCCGAACTCACCCTGCCGGGTGAGCAGGTGGACATCCTCTTCGAGGAGGGCCGGGTCCACGTCCCCGAGGCCGCCGAGCTGCCCGTGCACACCGGCCTGACCATCCAGTCGGAGCGCGGCAAGGCCCTCGGCCGGGTCACGCCCGACGGCAACGTCCGCCTGGTGCGCGGCGACCGGGAGGCGTTCGGCATCAAGGGCCGCAGCGCCGAGCAGCGGATCGCGCTCGACCTGCTCCTCGACCCGGACGTCGGCATCGTGTCGATGGGCGGCCGGGCCGGCACCGGCAAGTCGGCGCTGGCGCTGTGTGCGGGCCTGGAGGCCGTGCTGGAGCGCCGGCAGCACCAGAAGGTGATGGTCTTCCGGCCGCTGTACGCGGTGGGCGGGCAGGAGCTCGGCTATCTGCCCGGCTCCGAGGCCGAGAAGATGAGCCCCTGGGCGCAGGCGGTCTTCGACACGCTGTCGGCCGTCACCAGTCGGGAGGTCATCGAGGAGGTGACCGCGCGCGGGATGCTGGAGGTGCTGCCGCTCACCCACATCCGGGGGCGGTCCCTGCACGACGCGTTCGTCATCGTGGACGAGGCGCAGTCCCTGGAGCGGAACGTCCTGCTGACCGTGCTGTCCCGCATCGGGGCCAATTCACGGGTCGTACTGACCCATGACGTGGCGCAGCGGGACAATCTGCGAGTGGGGCGGTACGACGGAGTCGTCGCCGTCATCGAGAAGCTGAAGGGGCATCCGCTCTTCGCGCACGTCACCCTGACGCGCTCCGAGAGGTCCCAGATCGCGGCACTTGTGACCGAAATGCTGGAGGACGGCCACATCTGACCCATCCGCGAACTCCGACCCGGGAAGGGTCGGTTACCCGAGAGTCGGCGCCGTCCGGAAAGGCCAAGAGCCTAGCCGGGCGGCGTCTTCGCGTGTGGGGGTTTCCGGGAATCCCCTGGGCCAAACGGGATGTGAGCTTTCACACGCAACACAGAATTGCCTCACCCCGTCGGGTTACGGCAGAGTCTCACTCCTGTCAGGCCCCGCATACGACACAGCCGTACCCCCAGCGGTACGGCGCCACAGACGCACCAGTCCAACTCCATAGCAGCGTCGTATGCCGCCCGAGCACCACGCGGCGCTCCCCTCGGGGGAGTTGTCCACCGGGCCCGTGCCTCCCGTGACCCGTAGTTGGGGAGGCCAGCGCCAGGGGCACGATTGCGTCCGCGAGGGTCACCGAAGCGGGCGATGCTGGAAGGAAACCGTGTGAGCCGGATCTCGGTCCGGGGATTCGCAGTGGCCTCGGCCACGGCGGTCACCGCAGTCGGAAGCGTCGTCGGCGTTGCCTCGGGCAGCACCGCGCAGAACAACGACGCGGAGGCGACAGCAGCCGGTACGACGCTGCTCGCGGACATCCCCATGGGCGAGCAGGCGCAGGTGCAGACCGCGTCCCTGACGCAGCAGGCCGACGTACAGGCCATCGCCGCGGACGCGAGCGCCAAGAAGGACGCCGAGGAGGCGGCCCGCAAGGCAGCCGCCGAGACCGCCGTGGCCAAGCAGGAGAAGGCCAAGAAGGCGGCCGAGGCGGCCGAGGAGGCCAAGAAGCGCGAGGCGGAGAAGGAAGCGGCCAGCCGCGACGCCAAGCGCGAGTCCACCAGCTTCTCCGTCCAGAGTTCCTACAGCATCAGCCAGATCCAGGCGATGGCGCGTCAGATGGTGCCCAGCGGCCAGTGGCAGTGCTTCAGCAACATCGTGGACCACGAGTCCAGCTGGAACTACCAGGCGGTCAACCCCTCCTCGGGCGCCTACGGTCTCTTCCAGGCGCTGCCGGCGGGCAAGTACTCCTCCGCGGGCGCCGACTGGCGGACCAACCCGGCCACCCAGATCAAGTGGGGCCTCAACTACATGGACAGCCGCTACGGCAGCCCGTGCGACGCCTGGTCCTTCTGGCAGGCCAACCACTGGTACTGAGCCCGCCCGGCGCGGCCCGGAACACCGCTCAACCTCGCGCAGCCCCTCACCGTCCTACGGTGAGGGGCTTTCGCGCGCTCGCCATGTACGGTCGGACCGAAACGACTCCAGGGGGGAGTGGTGGGGAGAGACGGGGGAAGAGGACGGATCATGTCTCGAGTGCCAGGGTGGCTCGGTCGGCTCGGCGCCGGACTGACGCGGATGAGCAGGCGGTTGGACCAGCGCCGTGAAGAGGCCGAGCGAGCGGACTCCGACGACGACGCGCCGACGCCGGCCGCCGATCACGTACCGCCGCCGTCACCGGAAGACACGCCTCATCAGGAGCACACCTCCACACATCACCCGCTCGCGGTCCAGACCCGCCCCGACCCGGCACAGGCCGTCCCCTGGGGTGTGCGCGTCGCCGCCGAGGCGGGATGGCGGCTGCTGGTCCTCGCGGGCACCGTGTGGGTGCTGATGCGGGTCATCAGCGCCGTACAGCTGGTGGTGCTGGCGTTCGTGGCCGCGCTGCTGATCACGGCGCTGCTCCAGCCGACCGTGGCGTGGCTGCGCCGGCACGGGGTGCCGCGGGGGCCGGCCACCGCCCTGACCGCGATCCTCGGGTTCGTGGTGATGGGCCTGATCGGCTGGTTCGTCACCTGGCAGGTCATGGAGAACATCGACAACCTCTCCGACCAGGTCCAGGACGGCATCGACGAGCTGCGCAACTGGCTGCTCAACAGCCCCTTCCACGTCACCGACAAACAGATCAACGAGATCGCCAAGAACCTGCGCGAGGCGGTCGGCGCCAACACCGACCAGATAACGTCCGCCGGCCTGGAGGGCGTCACGGTCGTCGTCGAGGCGCTCACGGGCATCCTGCTGGCCGCCTTCTCGACGCTCTTCCTGCTCTACGACGGCAAGCGCATCTGGCAGTGGACGCTGAAGCTGGTACCGGCGGCGGCCCGGCCGGGCGTGGCCGGTGCCGGCCCGCGTGCGTGGCGGACGCTCACGGCGTACGTGCGCGGCACGGTGATCGTGGCGCTGATCGACGCCATCTTCATCGGCCTCGGCATCTACTTCCTGGACGTGCCGATGGCCGTCCCGCTGGCCGTGTTCATCTTCCTGTTCGCCTTCATCCCGCTCGTCGGCGCGGTGATGTCGGGCGCCCTCGCGGTCGTCGTGGCGCTGGTGACGCAGGGCATGTTCGCGGCGGTCATGACGCTCGTCGTGGTGCTGGTGGTGCAGCAGATCGAGGGGCACATCCTGCAACCGTTCATCCTGGGGCGCGCGGTGCGGGTCCACCCGCTGGCGGTGGTGCTGTCGGTGGCCACGGGCGGCATGGTGGCCGGCATCGGCGGCGCGGTGGTCGCCGTACCGCTGGTGGCGGTGACGAACACCGTCGTGGGCTACCTGCGGGCGTACTCCCGTGAGGCCGCCGCGCGGCAGTCCCCGAGGCCGCGCGGCGCGACGTCGACGGACGCCTCCCCGGCGGCGGGCTCCACGCCGAAGCCCACGGCGGCCGAGCAGCCGCCGTCGGACACCTCTCCGGCGTAGCGACACGCAGCGGGCCCCGCTCACCGAATCGGTGAGCGGGGCCCGTGTCGTTCTCCGCGGTGCGGGACTACTGTTCGCGGTGCGGGACTACTGGTCGGCGAGAACCGCCTCGGCGTCCAGCGTGACGCCGACGGCCTCGACCACGGCGGCGATCTTGAACGCCTCCTGGATCGTCTCGCGGTCCACACCGGCCTTGCGGAGCACCTGCTCGTGCGAGTCCAGGCACATGCCGCAGCCGTTGATGGCGGACACCGCGAAGGACCACAGCTCGAAGTCGACCTTGTCGACGCCCGGGTTGCCGATGACGTTCATCCGCAGACCGGCGCGCAGGGTGCCGTACTCGTGGTCCGACAGCAGGTGCCGGGTGCGGTAGAAGACGTTGTTCATCGCCATGACGGCGGCGGCCGACTTGGCGGCCGAGTACGCCTCGGGCGTGAGGTTGGCCTTCGCCTCCGGCTCCAGCTCACGCAGCACGATGGGGGAGCGCGAGGCGATGGCGGTCGCCAGCACGGTGCCCCACAGCTGCTGCGCCGGGAGGTCGGAGTTGCCGATGACCGAGCCCAGATTGAGCTTCAGGTCCTTGGCGTAGTCCGGAACGGCGGACTTCAGGGAGTCGAGGGACATGTCAGCTCACTCTCCCGACAGCAGCGCGACGGGGTCGAGGGTCTCGTCGCCCTTGCTCCAGTTGCACGGGCAGAGCTCGTCGGTCTGCAGGGCGTCGAGGACCCGCAGGACCTCCTTGGGGTTCCGGCCGACCGAGCCGGCGGTCACCATGGTGAACTGGATCTCGTTGTTCTGGTCCACGATGAACACGGCGCGCTTGGCGAAGCCGTCCTCGCCCTCGATGCCGAGGTCGCGCATCAGCTCGTGCCGGGAGTCGGCCATCATCGGGAACGGCAGGTCGGTCAGGTCGGGGTGGTCCTTGCGCCAGGCGTGGTGGACGAACTCGGAGTCGCCGGAGAAGCCGAGGACCTGGGCGTCACGGTCGGCGAACTCGTCGTTCAGCTTGCCGAAGGCGGCGATCTCGGTCGGGCACACGAAGGTGAAGTCCTTGGGCCACGCGAAGACGACCTTCCACTGACCCTCGTAGGTCTTGTGGTTGATCTGCTGGAACTCCTTGCCCTTCTCCAGCGAGACGCAGGCGGTCAGATCGAACTCGGGGAACTTGTCACCGACAGTGAGCACGCGCTCTCCAAAAGTGCAGCGAAGAAACACCCGTTTCGCGAGTGTTTCCCATGGGTTGGACGTTATTGATGTTGGCACAGGGTGCATTGATTAGTGAAATAGCTACACTCGGTCGAGTTGATCGGAGGTGGCTATTAGTGACAGGTAAGAAGAGACAGCCCAGCCTCGCCCAGCTGCGGGCTTTCGCCGCGGTCGCCGAGCATCTGCACTTCCGCGATGCCGCCGCCGCCATCGGCATGAGCCAGCCCGCACTCTCGGGCGCCGTTTCGGCGCTGGAGGAGGCACTGGGTGTCACTCTGCTGGAGCGTACGACGCGCAAGGTACTGCTCTCGCCGGCGGGTGAACGGCTCGCGGTGCGGACGAAGGCGGTACTCGCGGAGGTCGGCGCGCTGCTGGAGGAGGCGGAGGCGGTACGGGCGCCGTTCACCGGGGCGCTGCGGCTCGGGGTCATCCCCACGGTGGCGCCGTATCTGCTGCCGACGGTGCTGCGTCTGGTCCACGACCGCTATCCGGACCTGGACCTCCAGGTCCACGAGGAGCAGACGGCGAGCCTGCTGGACGGTCTCACCTCCGGCCGCCTCGACCTGCTCCTGCTGGCGGTACCGCTCGGCGTCCCCGGGGTGACGGAGCTCCCGCTCTTCGACGAGGACTTCGTGCTCGTCACCCCGCTCGACCACCGGCTCGGCGGCCGGGAGGGCATCGAACGCGCCGTGCTGCGCGAGCTGAAGCTGCTGCTGCTCGACGAGGGGCACTGCCTGCGCGACCAGGCACTGGACATCTGCCGTGAGGCGGGCCGCGCGGGCGTCCCGGCGACGACGACGGCCGCCGGTCTGTCGACGCTGGTGCAGCTGGTGGCGGGCGGCCTGGGCGTGACGCTGCTGCCGCGTACGGCGGTCCGCGTGGAGACGAGCCGCTCCAGCCAGCTCCTCACCGGCTCCTTCGCCGACCCGGCCCCCACCCGCCGCATCGCCCTCGCCATGCGCACGGGCGCGGCGCGCTCAGCGGAGTACGAGGAACTGGCGGCGGCCCTCCGGGAGGCGATGGAGGATCTGCCGGTACGGACGGTGCACGGCTGAGGGCACGCCGGGCCGGGTGAACTCCGGCCCCGGGGTGCCCCGGCCCCGGCGTGCCCCGCCCCGGCGCGCCCGGTCCCCCCGAGGCCGGGCGTGGGCCCCCGACGCGCCGGGTCCTACTCCGTGCGCAGCCCCTCCGGCCGCATCAGGCGCAGCAGGGGTGGCAGGCTGCACAGGGTCACCGCCAGGACGACCGCGGCGCCGATGCCGGTCATGGACAGGACGCCGGCCCAGTCGACGCGGACCGGGGTGTTCGTCATGTTCAGAAGCACCGCGCCCAGCGTCAGGCCCACCACCGTGGCCAGCAGCAGGCCCAGCGCGATGGGGACCGCGGTCTGCCACAGGACCGACATGCTCAGCGTGCGGCGCCGGGTGCCGAAGGCGACCAGGGCCGACAGCAGCTTCTTCCGCTCGCGCAGCTGCTCCAGCTGCGAGACCAGCAGACTGGCACCGATCAGCGCCAGCACACACGCCGCCCCCACGAACAGACCGGTGCGGATCGCGTCGAACCGGCCGGTCCGTTCCGTGGCCGACCACAGCATGGCGTCCGCCAGCGGATCGACGGCCGCGGTGGTGTTGCGGACCCGCTCGTGCACATCCGTCACCGACTCGTCGAGCTTGAGGTACGCGTGCCCGGTCAGGGCCGGCGCGAGCGAGTCCGGCGCCGCCTCGGGCGTGATCAGGAGGCCGCCCCGGTCGGTTCCGGCCAGCAGACCGCGCTTCGGCTTCGCCGCCTTGACGCCCTGCGGCACCGTCCAGGGGATCTCCAGGCTCTTCGGACTGCCCTCGTACGACGGGTCGAGGTACAGCTTCCGCCCCGGCGTCGCCAGCTTCGCCACGTCGACCCCGCCGTCCCACTCGGCACCGTGGACGGCGAACACGTCCCCGTCTCGGCAGGACGACAGGTTGGCGATCTCCCGCAGCGACGCGCAGTCGCCCACGGTCACCATCGCGCTGGCGTCAGGGTCCTGGGGGCGGTCGCCGAGGTAGCCCTCGGAGAAGGCGTAGACCGCGTTGACGCCCTCGGTGTCCCGGAGCTTCCGGGCGGCCGGCGCCACCGGCACCTCGCTCGGCAGCGTCACCTCCATCTGCGCCAGCGACAGGTCCTGCCCGGTGGACCGGGTGTAGTCGCCCTCCACGCCGGCGAACAGCATCTGCAGCGCGATCGCCCCGGCGACGGCCACCGCGATGCCGTTGACCATGCGGGCCGCCGTACCGCTGCTCATCTGCAGCCTGCGCACGGCCAGCTGCCAGGCCACGCCGCCGGAGCCGAGCCGGGCGACGACGGTCTCGACGATCCACGGCAGCAGCGCGGTCACGCCGACCAGGAGCAGCACGACACCGCCGGTCACCAGGTACTGGTTGAAGTCCCCGTTCTCGCGCCCGTTGCCGATCATCGGGTAGAGCATGGCAAGACCGGCCAGCGGCAGCAGCAGCCGCCACCACAGCCTGCGCCGCGCCGGCCGGCCCGCGCGCACCACGCCGAGCGGTTCGATGACCACCCCGCGCAGCGCGAACAGCGTCACCAGCACCGCGGCCGCCGGCACCGCCACCGCGACCAGCAGGGCCAGCAGCGGGGAGGGATCGAGGTAGCTCGGGAACACACTGATGCGGTACACCTCGGCGGACCCCGCCAGCTGGCGCCCGACCATGAAGAACCCGGCGCCGAAGACCAGCCCGAGGACCGCGCCCGCCAGCGCCTCGCCGGCGGCGATGCGCCGGGTCATGCCGCTGTCGGAGCCCACCAGCCGCAGCGCCGCGAGCCGCCGGTCCCGCCGCTCACCGCCGAACCGCACGGCCGCGGCGATGAAGACCGCGACCGGCGTCAGCAGCACCACGAAGACGACGAGGATCAGCAGGAGCAGCACCGGGTCGGACCGCTCGGACCCCGGGGTCGGATCGCCGAACCGGTCGATACGGGCGATCCGGCCGCTGTCGATGTGCGGCGCGAGCCCTTCGGCGCCCCGGTAGAAGGCGAGTTCGGCCGAGCCGATCAGTCCGGGCTCCCCGATGGTGCCGACGATCCGGTCCGGCAGCCGCTCGCGCAGCAGCGCCCCGGAGTCCGACTCCAGCAGCTCCTTCAGCGCGGGGGAGACCACCATCTCGCCCACCGCCGGGAACTTGTCCACCCCCGGCGGCAGCGGTGCACGCGGCCCCTCCGGCTCCAGGGCACGGCCCCGGACGGTGTCGTCGCGGAAGTCCGTACCGACGTTGGCGACCACCAGGGTGTCGTTCGCCCGCGGCATCCGCTCGTCGCTGAAGGTGATGTCGGTGCGCGCGGCCTCCCGGTCGTGCCGGACGGCGAGCGCGTTCGGCAGGGCCGTCGTCAGCAGGAGCAGCGCCACGCCGAGTCCGACACCGACGGCCGTCAGCACGGCCCGGGTCCAGCCCTCGCGCCCGCCGGTGAAGGCGAAGCGGACGCCCATGGCCAGGTCGGCGGCCCATTGGCGCAGGTTCATACGACGCGCTCCATGTCCCGGGACTTGCCGTCCCGTACGACGATCTCGCGGTCGGAGTAGGCGGCCACCCGTGCCTCGTGCGTGACGAGGACGACGGCGGCGTTGGTGGAGCGGGCGGCGTCGGTGAGGAGTTCCATCACGCGCTCGCCGTTGAGGGAGTCCAGGGCTCCGGTCGGTTCGTCGGCGAAGAGCACACGGGGGTTGGTGACCAGCGACCGCGCCACCGCCACCCGCTGTCCCTGACCGCCGGAGACCTCGCCGGGCCGCTTCTTCCTCAGGTCGTCGACCTCCAGCCGTTCCATCCAGGTCAGCGCGGCCCGCTCGGCCTCCTTGCGGGAGGTCCCGTTCAGGCGCAGCGGAAGGGCGACGTTCTCGACGCAGGTCAGCTCCGGCACGAGCTGCCCGAACTGGAACACGAACCCGAAGTCCGAGCGGCGCAGCGCACTGCGCTGGGCGTCGCTCATGGCGGACAGCTCACGCCCGTCGTACGTGATCGTCCCCGAGTCGGGCGGCACGATGCCGGCGAGGCAGTGCAGCAGCGTCGACTTGCCGGACCCGGAGGGGCCCATCACGGCGACGACCTCGCCGGGGTGGATGGAGAACTCCGCGCCGTCGAGGGCGAGGGTCGGGCCGTAGGCCTTGCGCAGCTGCTCGGCCGAGAGCAGCGAACCTGCGGGAGGAGTCATCGGGCCACCGCCTCACGGAGCTTGTCGAGGCGCGCCGCGGTCAGCTCCAGCCACCGCAGGTCGGCCTCCAGATGGAACAGGGCGTGGTCGCAGATGAGCTGGTCGGCGAGGTCGCCCTTGCGCTTGCGGTCGGTGAGGATGCGCATGCTGCGCAGATGCTCCGAGCGCTGCGTGTCGAGGACGTCGGCGGCGTCGCGGTGGGTGAGCAGCGCGAGGACGACCTTGGTGTAGAGCGTCGACTGGAGATACGGCTCGGGCTTCTCGGGCGTGGCGAGCCACTGCTGTACGTCGGTGATCCCCGCGTCGGTGATCGCGTACCGCTTGCGCTCGGGTCCGCCGCCCGCCTCGATGCCGTCGACGACGACGAGGCCGTTCTTCAGCAGGCGGGACATCGTCGAGTAGACCTGGCCGTAGTGCAGTGGCCGGTCGTGACCGAACTTCTCGTCGAAGGCGCGCTTCAGGTCGTAACCGTGGCGCGGCCCGGACTCCAGGAGTCCCAGGAGAGTGTGACCGATGGACATGCAGAGCACTCTACACACGGTGTATACGCGCCATGTATACGCCCGGTGCAGAGGTGATGGCGGGGCGTACGGGACCGCAGGTCGGAGGCGATTGTCACGGTTCCGTGACGACGGAGGCCGCGCCTCCGCATGACGCGACGCGGTGGCGCGGCCACCCGGATTCCGCTACGACGGTGGCGTGGGTGCCGGACCCGGCCCGGACCCCGAGCCCGGCCCCCGGGGCGGGCGTCCTCTGCGTGGCAGCGGTCCGGCGTCTCCGGGCAGCCGGCCCGCCTCCGCCAGTGCCCTGCGGAGCAGGAACTCGATCTGGGCGTTGGCCGAGCGCAGCTCGTCGCCCGCCCAGCGGGCCAGCGCCTCGTACACCTGTGGGTCCAGCCGCAGCAGCACCTGCTTGCGCTGCTGCTGCGGCCGACGCTTCGGGGCCGGACCCTCGGGCCCGGAACCCTTGGGCACGGAACCCTTGGGCACGGAACCCTCGGGCTCGGAACGCTCGGACGGGGCCGTCACTGGTAGAGCGTCCCCGTGTTCAGGACCGGCTGGGCGGCCCGGTCCCCGCAGAGCACGACCATCAGGTTGGACACCATCGCCGCCTTGCGCTCGTCGTCCATCTCCACGATGCCCTGCTCGCTGATCCGGGCGAGCGCCGCCTCGACCATGCCGACCGCGCCGTCCACGATCTGGCGCCGTGCCGCGACCATCGCGCCGGCCTGCTGCCGCTGGAGCATCGCCGAGGCGATCTCCGGGGCGTACGCGAGGTGCGTGAAGCGGGATTCGATGATCTGCACCCCGGCCGCCTCCACGCGCGCGTGCAGCTCGACGGCGAGCTTCTCGGTGATCTCCTCGGCGTTGCCGCGCAGCGAGAGGCCGTCCTCGTCGTGGGCGTCGTAGGGGTACTCGATGGCGATGTGCCGCACGGCCGCCTCGGTCTGGGTGGAGACGAACTCGATGTAGTCGTCCACCTCGAAGGTGGCCTGCGCGGTGTCCTCCACCCGCCACACCACGACGGCGGCCAGCTCGATCGGGTTGCCGTAGGCGTCGTTCACCTTCAGGACGGCCGTCTCGTGGTTGCGTACCCGCGTCGAGATCTTGGTGCGCGAGGTGAGGGGGTTCACCCAGCGCAGTCCGTCCTGCCGGATCGTGCCCCTGTAGCGCCCGAAGAGCTGGACCACGCGGGCCTCGCCCGGCGCCACCATGTTCAGCCCGCACATCGCGAGGAACGCGGCCAGGGCGACCACGATGCCCGCCATGATCAGCGCGGCCTTCGCTCCGGCCGACGCGGTCGCCGTCGCGGTGGCGATCAGGCCGGCGCCGACGAGCAGCCCGACCAGCCCCAGCAGCAGCGCGAGGCCACCACCGATGCTGTGCGCCTGCATCTCCCGCACCCGTGGCGCGGGCATCTCGGGTACGTCCGCGCTGACCTGCGAAGTGCTGCTGGTGTCGTGTGTGGACATGGGTGGTCCCCCGTTCCGGCCGGGCGCGCTCGCGCACGCTCGGCGTCTATCGTCGGTCTAGCTAAGTGATATCACTTTACCCGCGAATGACAACCTTGAACCCCCCTCGTACGTCGGTTCCATAGGAACGGGTGCTGATTCTCACGTCCGTACAAGGCCGGATCGGCAGCCGTTTGTCATATCTCCCGGTGTTAGCTTTCTGAGTTGACCTGAGCGGCGAACCTGTGTGACGCGTGAGCGAGACGTGGTCACAGATGACTGGAGCGGAGCGGATCGGATCCATGGGACGAGCGGAAGAGAGAAAAGCGCGACAGCGCGGTGGCCGCCGCGCGGCGCCGAAACGCCGCCGTTCG
>NZ_JBHYOB010000017.1:0-175363 GCF_042744565.1 Streptomyces sp. NPDC058812 | reverse complement strand
GAGGTCGGCCGCCAGGCACTGCGCTGCATCCGCTGCTCGGCGTGCCTGAACGTCTGCCCGGTCTACGAACGGGCCGGCGGCCACGCCTACGGCTCGGTGTATCCGGGCCCGATCGGCGCCATCCTCAGCCCTCAGCTCAGGGGGACGGCCAGCGAGATAGACGCCTCCCTGCCGTACGCGTCCTCGCTGTGCGGTGCCTGTTACGAGGTGTGCCCGGTCGCCATCGACATCCCCGAGGTGCTGGTGCACCTGCGGGAGCGGGTGGTCCAGGGCGGGCCCGCCGTCCGGCAGGGCAACAAGGTCGTCCTGAAACCGGCGAAGGGGCATGCCGCCGAGCGGGCGGCGATGCGGGCGGCGCAGTGGGCGTTCACGCATCCCGGCGCGCTGCGGACCGGCCAGCGGCTGGCGTCGCGCACCCGCCGCCTCCATCCGCGCACCCTTCCGGGACCGGGCCGCGCGTGGAGCGGCAGCCGGGACCTGCCGGAGGTGCCCGCGGAGCCGTTCCGGGACTGGTGGCTGCGCACGCACGGTGGAAAGGACGGGGCGAAATGAGCAGCAGGGAGCGCATCCTGGGACGCGTGCGACGTGCCGTCGCGGACGTGCCGCGTGACGACGAGCCGTACGAGCGGGCCGTCGCACGGGAGTATCTTCGCGAGCACGGGCGGCGGACCGTCACGGAGACGGTGGAGCTGCTCGCCGAGAACCTGGCGGACTACCGGGCGATCGTGCACCGGTGCACGGACGGGCAGTTGCCCGACCTGCTGATGCGGCTCCTGGCCGCTCGCGGCTCGCGGAGCGTGGTGGTGCCGCCGGGGTTGCCGCCCGGTTGGACGGCGGCCGTCGACGCGACCCGGGTCCACGACCGCGCGGCGAGCACTCCGCACGAACTGGACCGGGTCGACAGCGTGGTCACGGGGTGCGCCGTCGCCGTCGCCGAGACCGGCACGATCGTCCTGGACGGCTCCCCCGACCAGGGCCGCCGCCGCATCACCCTCGTCCCCGACCACCACATCTGCGTCGTGCGGGTGCCGGACCAGGTGGTCCCGTCCGTCCCCCTGGCCCTCGAACGGCTCGATCCGTCGCGCCCGTTGACCTGGATCTCCGGTCCCTCCGCGACGAGTGACATCGAACTGGACCGGGTCGAGGGGGTGCACGGTCCGCGCACCCTGGAGGTGGTGCTGGTGGAGGGCTGAGCGAAGAGGTCAGTCGGCGTCTTCCAGGACCACCGAGTCGAGGGTGCCCTCCACGATCCGGTGCCGGGGCAGCGAGAGGCCGAAGACCTGCCCGAGGACGTCGAGTGCGGTGCGGCGCACGAGCCGGCGGTCGGCGTCCTCGTCGGGAAGCCCGGCGGCCGTCAGCAACGGTTCGACGCGGCGCACCCACTCGGGATCCCCGTCGACGCCCTGGTAGCCCCAAGAGCGGTCCAGATGCAGGTTGAAGGCGCATACGGACTCCCCGTCGTGGAAGTACGCGAAGTGCGGCGGCACGGGTTTGCCGTTCTCCTCCTCGTACTCCAGGTGGAAGACGTGGGCTCCGCCGTGTGAGACCGCGGCCTGGTTCACCATCTCGCCCATCCAGCCGCCGTAGCAGACCACGAACGACCAGTCGCCCTCCCGTCCGTGGCGCAGGGCGAGGCCGTCCCAGACGTCGCCGTAGAGGTCGTCCAGCAGTTCGTTGACCTGGCGGCCGGTCAGCTCGCCGATGTTGCGCGCCGTGTACTTCGTGTCGAAGGCACGCTCGGCGATCCGCGACACCAGTTCCCCGGGGGTCAGTTCGCGGGACGCATGCATGCTGTGGCCGCTGAAGTCGACGCACTTGGATTCGGCGAGCCACGCTATTCCGTCGGTCATGGCGATCATCGTGACGCATGCCGGGGCGGGGTGTCACTGAGTACACCCCCCGATAGGGGCTCTGCGCGCCCAGTGTGGCCCGCCCTCGGTCTCCGTAGCGTCTTCGACGAGGCACCGCACAGGGCGTGCCGCACGGAAGGTGATGACGATGTTTCGCACCGGCGCACGAGGCGACCACGACCCGGTCCCCGCCCCCGAGGCGCTCCGCCTCGTCAAGGTGACCAGGACCTACGGCACCGCGGAGAACGCCGTGACCGCGCTGGACGGGGTGACGCTGAGCGGGGCGAGTGGCTGGCTGGCCGTACGCACTCTGCGGGAGCGGGCCGGCCACCTCGCCGGGATCCTGATGTCGCTGATCCTGTTCACGGCGGTGTCGACCGCGACGGTCACCGTGCAGGCGGTGGAGAGCGACGCCGTGAAGGCCTCCGGTCTGGTCAGGTCGGTCGACGCCAAGAACCTGGAGACGCTCAACCTCACGGTGGTCGGCATCATCGCGGTGCTCGTCTGCGTGATGCTGGTCAACTCGCTGTACGCGGCGACGACGTACCGCTCCCGTGAGTTCGGGCAGCAGCGGCTGGCGGGGGCGGCTCCGGGACAGGTGCTGGGCATGGTCGGCGCCGAGGGCGTGATCCTGACGCTCACCGGGGTGTTCTTCGGGACGGTGGCCGCGCTGGCCGGGGTGGTGCCGTTCACGGTGGTGCGTACCGACGCGGTGCTGTCGGACCAGTTCCTCGGGGTCTGGCTCGCGATGGTGTCGGTGTCGGCGGCGGTGACGCTGGGGACGAGCACGGTGACGGCCCGGGCGGGTGCTGCGTACGCCGGCGGTCGGGGCGGTGGCGACGGCCGCGTGAGCCGGGAGCGGGAGGGGGTGGCCGTCACGGCGGCCACCCCCTCCCGTTGTCCGCGGTTCCGTTCCTCGCGCGACGCGCCGGCCTCTTCCTAGTCGGCCTTGGCGTACTCCTTGGCCATGCCTCCGGCGAAGTCGTACACGACGCACTGTCCGTCGCCGACGACCCAGGCGTCGTGGCCGGGCGAGCAGACGAAGACGTCGCCGGGGCCCACCTCGCTCTCGGCGCCGTCGTCCATGCGGACGCACATGCGTCCCTCGACCACGTAGCAGTTGTGGTGGATCATGCAACTGTCGGTGCCCGCGATGGGTGCGACGGACTCCGACCAGCGCCAGCCCGGCTCGAAGGTGGCGACGGCGAAGTCGAGTCCTTCCATGTGCACGGCCTCGATGTGCCCGCGGGGGAAATCGCGCCGCTCGTCCGGCTTGTCGAGCGTCTTTGCCTCGAACATGACGCTCCTCCTTTCCCTGGCCCCACCACTCCATCGTCCGCCTGTCAACTCGGGGCCGCCATCCGGGGGACGCGCGGGGTCAGCGCGGTGTGCCGCACAGACGGGCGAAGCGTTCGGCGTCCACGTTGCCGCCGGAGAGGATCACGCCCACGCGGCCGGGCAGCGGACCGGCGCGGCCGGTGAGGAGGGCGGCCAGCGGGGTGGCGCCGCTCGGTTCGAGTACGGTCTTCAGCCGTTCGAAGGCGAAGCGCATCGCGTCCCGGATCTCGTCGTCGCTGACCAGCACGATCCCGTCGAGCAGCCGCCGGTTGAGGGAGAAGGTCAGCTCGCCGGGGGTGTGCAGGGCCTGGCCGTCGGCGATGGTGCGCGGGACGGGGACGGTGACGCGCCGGCCCGCCTCCAGGGACCGCTTGGTGTCGTCACCGGCCTCCGGTTCGACGCCGATGACCCGGGTGCCGGCGTGCAGGCCCTTGACGGCGGTGGCGCTCCCGGCGATGAGTCCGCCGCCGCCGACCGGTGCGATCAGGACGTCCAGTCGGCCCGTCTCCTCGACGAGTTCGAGGGCGGCGGTGCCTTGTCCGGCGATGACGTGCGGGTGCTCGTAGGGCGGGATCAGGCTCAGCCCGCGTTCGGCGGCCAGGGCCTCGGCGACGGCGACGCGGTCGCCGGTGTAGCGGTCGTAGGTGACGATCTCGGCGCCGTAGCCGGCGGTGGCCGCCCGCTTGGAGGGTGGCGCGTCCTCGGGCATGACGATCACGGCGGTGGTGCCCAGCTCGCGCGCGGCGAGGGCGACCGCCTGGGCGTGGTTCCCGGAGGAGTAGGCGGCGATGCCTCGGGACAGCTGCTCCGGCGTGAGGCGGGAGGCCGCGTTGTAGGCGCCGCGGAACTTGAAGGCGCCCACCCGCTGGTGGTTCTCGCACTTGAGCAGGATCTCGGCGCCCGCCAGGGCGTCCAGGGTGCGCGAGCGCAGCACCGGGGTGCGGTGCGCGACGCCCGCCAGGCGGGCCGCGGCGGAGCGGACGTCGTCGAGGGTGACCGGCGGGGTGGTGGTCGTCACGCGTGTCCTCCAGCAAGGTCGGCGGCCGGGTCGGCCGCGGCGCGGGCCTGGGAGAGGTAGTTGTAGGCGGAGGCCCGGGAGATTCCGAGCCGGGCGGCGACCTGCTCGACCGAGCGGCGTACGGCGAACACGCCGCGCCCGTCCAGGTCGCGGAACAGCTCGAGTCGCTGTGCGCGCTCCAGTGCCGCCCAGCTCCTGTCCCGGCGCAGCGGGTGGGCGTCCACGATGGCGTCGACCACCGCGTCGATGTCGTCGGCGAAGGTGGTCGCCGGTGGATCGGCGGCGGTGCCCGCGGTCCCGGCCAGGGCGCCGAGCAGGGACTGGGCCCGGTCCACGGCGGTGACGTCCAGGTTGACGCACAGGGCGCCGAACACGGCCCCCGTGGAGTCTCGCAGCACCATGGTGGAGGACTTCAGCAGGATGCCGTCACCCGTCCGCGTGACGTAGTTCAGCTCGTCCCGGGCCTCGTCGCCGTGGGCCAGCACGCGCATGCCGATCTCGCTCATCGCCCCGCCCACCGTCCGCCCGGTCACCGAACCGGCGACGGCCACGACCGACCGGTCGGGGCGTCGGTAGTCGTGCAGGACCACCTCGCAGACCGGGCCGAACGTCGCCGCGACGCCGTCCACGACGGGGCGCAGGGCGGCGAGGACGGCGTCCCGTTCGGCATCCAGGGCCTGTTCGCTCACCAGGGGCCTCCTTTCCCGGCTCCACAGAAACGTAAGACTACACATCCAATGATTGGACTAACAGTCCAGACCGGGCCCGCGTTCGACATTCACATCTCGTCTGATCATGCTTCTACTAATGAATTAGTTAAGACATGGAAGGTGACGTGGTCGAGTACCGGATCGATCGGCAGAGCGGCATCCCCGCCTACGTACAGATCGTGCGGCAGACCGAGCAGGCACTCCGGATGGGTGTACTGCGGGTCGGGGACAGGCTCCCGACGGCCAGGGAGGTCGTCGCCGCCACCGCCATCAACCCCAACACCGTGTTCAGGGCCTACCGCGACCTGGAGCGGGCGGGCCTGGTCCAGTCGCGGCGCGGGCTCGGCACCTTCGTGACGCGATCGCTGGCGCGGCCCGGCGCGGAGAGCGGCTCGCCCCTGCGCACGGACCTCGCCGAGTGGGTCGCACGGGCCCGGTCGGCCGGGCTGGAGCGGGACGACGTGCTCGCCCTGGTCACGGCGGCCCTCGACGAGCACGAGTTGCCCAAGCGACACCAGCACGACCCGGACGACCGGGAACGGAAACAGGAGGACGCATGACCGGGCCTGACGAGCCCGCCGCGCCGCACGCCACGGACCTCGGGTTCCGCTACCGGGCACGCGGCGACCGGGCGTTGCGGGACTGTGGGTTCACGGTGCCCCGCGGCCGTATCACCGCCCTGGTCGGCCGCAACGGCGCGGGCAAGAGCACGCTGCTGCACCTGGCCGGCGGGCTGCTGCGCCCCACGCACGGGGAGATCCGGGTACTGGACACGGCGCCGGACACGGCCGCGGCGCGCGCCCGGGCCGCCCTGCTCACCCAGGACAAGCCGCTCCGTCCCCGCTTCACCGTGGCCGACACCCTGCGCATGGGCGGGAAGCCGAACTCCGCGTGGGACGCCCCGGTCGCGGAGCGGGGCGTGCGCGCTACGGCCTGATCACGGCGTCCGGCCGTCGCGAGTCCGTCCTGAACTGCCCCACCCGTCCGGGCGCGGGCTGAAGGAGTGCATGGCCCAGCACGGCTGTGCCGCCCGCTTCTACGAGTTCTACGAGGCGAACCCGGCCGGCGACTACTGGACGTTCCAGTGGATCGACACGGCCCTCCTCGGCGGCCCAGGGCCTGTCGTTTGGATCAGGTCGGCTGAGAGGGACTGCGCCTTCAGCCCCGCGACGCCGGCAAGATCCAAACGACAGGCCCTGGCCCTCGGACTCACCGTCATCACGGTCCTGTTGCCGCGCCACCGGGTCTGACACCCTCTGCGGCACCGTCCTTCCCTCACACGGAGATTCGATCCCATGCCCAAGGACGCCAGGTCCCCGAAGAAACTGCGCAGCAACCGTGCCGCGCTCACGCACAAGGTCGGGTACGCGCTGCGCCACCCCGAGCGCGTCGGCCCCTACGTCCGCCGGGCCGGCCGGGACGCGTGGCTGCGGATCAAGCATCCGGACCACGTCGGTTACTACCGGGCCGTGATGGCCTCCGACGCCCGCCGCGATCCGGAGGCCGCGGTCGGCAGCCAGACCCACGACCGGTGGCTGGCGCTCGGGCAGATGCAGTTCGAGTACCTGATCGAGCACGGGCTGCGTCCCGAGCACCACATGCTCGACATCGGCTGCGGCAACCTGCGCGGCGGCTGGCGCTTCATCGACCACCTCGACGCGGGGCACTACTACGGCATCGACATCTCGCCGGACATACTGATCGCCGCCAAGAAGACCCTGACCGAGCACGGACTCCAGGCCAAGCTCCCCCACCTGACCATCACCGGGAACCTCACCCTGGACTTCCTGCCGGACGACCACTTCGACGTCGTCCACGCGCACAGCGTCTTCTCGCACTCGCCGCTGCACGTGATCGAGGAGTGCCTCTCCCATGTCGGCCGCGTCCTGACCGACACCGGGTTCTTCGACTTCACCTTCGACCGTACCGAGGGCACCGAACACCAGGTGCTCCGCGAGGACTTCTACTACCGCACCGACACCCTGCTCACGCTGGCCCGCAGGCACGGTCTGCACGCGCGGTTCATGGAGGACTGGGAGAAGCGGCCGCACGGCCAGTCCAAGATCCGCGTCAGCCGCTCGCCGCTGCCGTCGTAGGCGGCCGACAGCGACATCCCGGGGGCCGGACCGTCCGTCCGGTCCCCACGGGCGTGGGTCAGGGCCGCGGGTTGGTGCGCCGCCAGCCGGGCCGGGCGTCCGCGCCCCGGCGGCCGGCCGCGGCCGCGCACCGGGGGCAGACCCGGCGGACCGCGTCGGCCGCGCCGCCGGACTCGGGCAGCACGTCGGTCCAGGTGACGGCCGGGAACCTGGACAGCTGCGAACGGTTGAGGGACAGACCGCACACGGTCTGGTTCATGCCCTGCTCCCACGCGTGCACCTCGCCGGACGGCAGCCAGCGGCCGTCCTCCCGGTCCCACCAGCGGCCGGAGGCCGCCACGTCGTAGCGCCGTGTCCTCGCCATCGGCTCGGCCCGCCGCCTTTCTCACCCGTGTACCCGCGTTCCGTCCGCTCCGGGTGCCCCGGACGGGCGACGCCCACACGCGCGTACCCCCTCCTGTGTGATCACTCCGCAAGTCCTGCCGATTTCGGATGTTTTGTCTGCTTAGCATGCGGGGTCCGCGCATCGCGGGTCGGCGCCACCGCGCGACGGGGCCCGGGCACGGACGGCGCACACCGGCTCGCCCCGACGCGAGTACCCCGTGCCGGCGTGCGTGGGGCGACCGCCCGGGGCCCCACCCGGTTCCCCGTGCCGCTCGCCCATGGACCGCCCGCCCCGTACGAGAGGACACCAGATGGCGCCCACGGGCCGTCACAGCCGACTGGCCGAGCACGCCTTCTCCCCGCACGACGCCGTGATGGGCGCCGCCGCCCGGCACCTGGGCCGCCGGCGTTTCCTCACCGTCACCGCGGCGGCCGCCGCGCTCGCCTTCTCCACCAACCTGCCGGCCCGCGGCGCCGTCGCCGCGCCCCTGCGGACCGCCCGGATCACCAGCGACCCGTTCACCCTCGGCGTCGCCTCCGGCGACCCCCTGCCGGACTCGGTGCTGCTGTGGACCCGGCTGGCGCCGGAGCCGTTCCTGGAGGACGGCGGGATGGGCACGGAGCGGGTCACGGTCGAATGGGAGGTGGCGCTCGACGAGTACTTCGCGGCCGTCCTGTTCCGGGGCACCGCCGACGCCCACGCCGAGTACAACCACAGCGTGCACGTCGACGTGAAGGGCCTGACACCGGGCACGGCGTACTACTACCGCTTCCGGGCCGGTGCCTGGCTCAGCCCCGTGGGCCGCACCCGCACCGCGCCGCCGGCGGGCAGCGCCACGTCGGCGCTGAAACTGGCGGCCGTCGCCTGCCAGGCCTACCAGGACGGCTACTACACGGTGCTCCGGCACCTCGCCCAGGACGACGTCGACATCGTCTTCCACCTCGGCGACTACCTGTACGAGTACGCGGTCAACTCGGAGGGCGGGGAGCGCCGCTACACCGACGTCGTGCTGCCCGACGTGTTCAACCGCGAGACGATGACCCTCGCCGACTACCGGCTGCGCTACTCGCTCTACAAGAACGACGAGGACCTCCGGGCGGCCCACGCCGCGCACCCCTTCGTGGTCACCTGGGACGACCACGAGACCGAGAACAACTACGCCGGCAGCATCCCGGAGAACGGCATCCCGCCGGAGGAGTTCCTGCTGCGGCGGGCAGCCGCCTACCGCGCTTTCTGGGAGAACCAGCCGCTGCGCGCCGCACAGCTGCCGCAGGGGCCGGACGCGCAGCTGTACCGCCGGCTGCACTGGGGCACGCTCGCCCAGTTCGACATCCTCGACACTCGGCAGTACCGCTCCGACCAGGCCTACGACGACCGGCCGCACGCCCCCGGGCCCGAGTCGGACGATCCGGCACGCACCATCACCGGCGCCGCGCAGGAGCAGTGGCTGCTCGGCGGCTGGCAGAGCTCGTCCGCGCTGTGGAACGTGATGCCCCAGCAGGTCTGCTTCTCGCAGCGCAAGTTCGACGTGACCGCCGACGCCGCGCTCTCGATGGACGCCTGGGACGGTTACCGCGCCTCGCGCGACCGGGTCGTCGCCGGGGCGAAGGCCGCCGGGGTCGAGAACTGGCTGATCCTCACCGGCGACGTGCACGTGGGCTACGCCCTCGACGTCAAGGAGGACTTCGACGACCCGGCGTCCGCCACCGTGGGCACGGAGGTCACCTGCACATCGGTGGCCAGCGGCCGGGACGGCGTGGAGCAGCCCGCCAACTGGGACCTGTACATGCGGGCCAACCCGCACATGAAGTTCTACGACGGCAGGCGCGGCTACGTCCGGGTCGATCTCGACCGCCAGGCCGCCCGCCTCGACTTCAGGACGGTCTCCGCGATCAGCACGCCCGGCGCTCCCATCACCACGGCCGCGTCCTTCGTCACCGAGGCGGGCAACCCGGGGCTGACCCCCGCCTGAGCGCGCCGCGTCCCGCGCGTCCGCGTACTGCACTTGGCACCCAGCGCGTCCCCCATCGCGCGAATGACCACCGGCCCGGACATGACCGCGGCTCTTTGCGGCAAGGCCTGTGACTTCGCCGCACCCGCACCATGACCCACGGTCACCCACCGACACCCGCTGTCTCGCACAGCCCTCGAAGGAGGCACATCGCATGGTCGGCAGACATGCCGCGCGCAGCCGCCGCGCCGCCCTCACGGCGCTCGGCGCACTGGTCCTGACCACACTCCCCGCCGCCGCGTCGGCCGCCCCGCCGCCCGCTCCCGGACCGGTGTCCGCGGCCGCCCGGACGCTCGGCGCGGACGAACCCCCGGCGCAGGTGCTGCGTGCCATGCAACGGGACCTCGGACTGACGCCGGACCAGGCGTCGGCCAGGCTGGTCAACGAGGCGGAGGCCGGCACCCGCGCGGGCATGCTGCGCAACACGCTGGGCGACCGCTTCGCCGGGGCCTGGGTGAGCGGCGCGACCTCCGCCGAGCTGACCGTCGCCACCACCGACGCCGCGGACACCGCCGCCATCGAGGCGCAGGGCGCCCGGGCCGCGGTCGTCGAGCGGGGTCTGGGCGAGCTGCGGGCGGTCAAGGAGAAGCTGGACGCGGCCGCCGCCCGCACCGAGACGCGCGAGACGCCGGTCTGGTACGTCGACGTCAGGACCAACCGGGCCGTGGTCCAGGCCACCAGCCAGTCGGCCGCCGCGGCCTTCGCCGAGGCCGCCGGGGTCGCGGGCGGGGACGTGGGCGTCCGGGTCTCGGCCCACCGGCCCCGGGTGCTGAAAGACCTCGTCGGTGGCGATGCCTACTACATCGACGGCCAGGCCCGTTGCTCCATCGGCTTCTCCGTCGTCAAGGACCAGCAGCAGGGCTTCGCCACCGCCGGCCACTGCGGCCAGCCCGGCGCGGCGACCACCGGGGCCGACGAGACCGACCAGGGCACCTTCCAGGGGTCCACCTTCCCCGGCAAGGACATGGCCTGGGTGGGCGTCAACGCCGACTGGGCCGCCACCCCCGACATCAAGGCGCAGGACGGCCAGAAGGTGCAGGTCGCCGGTTCGGTGGAGGCGCTCGTCGGCGCCTCGGTCTGCCGCTCCGGCTCCACCACGGGATGGCACTGCGGCACGGTCCAGCAGCACGACACGAGTGTCAGCTACCCAGAGGGCACCGTGGACGGGCTGACCGAGACGACGGTGTGCGCCGAACCCGGTGACTCGGGCGGCCCGTTCGTCGCGGGCACCCAGGCGCAGGGCACCACGTCGGGCGGCTCGGGAGACTGCACGAACGGCGGTACCACCTTCTATCAGCCGATCAACCCGCTGCTCAGCGACTTCGGACTCACCCTGAAGACCACCTCCGCCGCGGCGGGTACGCCCGCGCCGCAGGACAACGCGGCGGCGGACGCGTGGGCCGCGGGCCGGGTCTACGAGGTCGGGACCACGGTGTCCCACGCCGGGCAGCGCTACCGCTGCCTGCAGAACCACCAGGCGCAGGGCGTCTGGTCGCCCGAGGCCACGCCGGCCCTGTGGCAGCGTGTCTGACGGACGGTGAGGCGTGGGCGCGGTGCCGCGGCACCGCGCCTTCGTCATTCCCCGGCGAGGAGCGCGTAGGCGGTGGCGATGAACGGGTCCCGGGCACGGAACCGCCGGGTGCAGACCGCGGCCAGGGCGGTGCCGGTGTCGGGCCGGAAGCCGAGGAACGCCTGCTGGCCGAGGGTGGCACCGCTGTGGAAGTACATCGGCCCGCCGTCGGTGGGATGCCTGAACCACGCCACGGTGTGCACGTGCCGGTGTCCCAGCCCGCGTCGGAGCACCGGCACGCGGACCGACCGCAGGGCGCCGGCGGCCGGTGAGCGGGTGGGGTCGAGGTGGGCTTCGAGGAAGGTGAGCAGGTCGTGCGGGGTGGAGCGGACGGCGCCGGCCGCCGCGAAGCCGCCCGCGTCGAAGGGCGGGACCGAGGTCCGGCCGTCCTTGCGGTGGCCGGTGGCGTCGGTCATCCCGCCCTGCGCGCGCAGGGCGGTGCCGCTCAGGCCGAGCGGGCGCAGGACCTGTCCGGTGATCAGGTCCTCCCAGGCCGTGCGGGTGACCGCTGCGACGGCGTGTCCGAGGACGGAGACGCCGTAGTTGGAGTAGTGCCAGCGGGTCCCGGGGCGGTGCCTCGGTCCGTGTCGCAGGAAGGTGCGGGTCACCCGCTCGGCCGGGTAGCGGGCATAGGGGTTGGTGCGCCAGGCGGGCAGCGCGCGGGGGACGAAGTCGGCGGGCAGGGTCGGGAGTCCCGAGGTGTGGGTGATGAGGTGGGCGAGGGTCACGGGGTGCAGGCCGGCCGGGCGATCGGGGTCCAGGCAGCCGACGGCGGGTTCGGCGCCGGTGAGCACGCCGCGCCGGATCAGCACGGTCAGCAGCAGTCCGGTGAGGGTCTTGGAGGCCGAGCCGATCTCGTAGCGGAGGTCTTCCCGGGGGACGGCGGGCGGTGGGGCGGTGCCGCCGCTGTGGAGGACGCGCCGGCCGTGCCGCGAGACGGCGAAGACGGCGTCGGGTGCGTCGGAGGCGTCGACGGCCTCGGCCAGCCGGTCGCGCAGGGCCCGCTCGTCGCCCGGCGCCGGTGCGGGGGCCGGCGGGAGGGACGCGTCGTCGTCGGGTTCACCCGGCCAGGGCGCGGGACGGGCCGTCATGGGCCCGTGTGCGCCAGCTCGCTGAGGGCGCGGGAGGTGGCCAGCAGGGAGGCGAAGGCGGCGACCAGCGTCGAATGGTAGACGATGTCGAACACCTCCTCGGGGTCGCCCTCGGGCATCGTCCGTACGGCGGGCATGGCGCCGTCGGGCTGCTGCGCGGCGGCGAAGCCCTGCCAGGCGGGCTCGTCGAGGGTGGGCCGGGGCAGGCAGGCGTCGACGACGAGGAGTTCGCCGAGCAGGTCCCAGCGTTCGAGGTCCAGCCAGTCGTCGATCCAGACCGGGAGCCAGGTTGCGAGGTAGTCGGCGATGGCCGGCGGCAGGCCGTCGGGGTTCTCGCCCCAGTCCGTGAGGTGGAAGACGGTGTGGGTGATGTCGTAGGCCGTGTGGCCCTCGACCGTCCAGGGTTCGGGGGTGCCGGCCAGCCAGGTGGTGGCCACCAGGTCGGCCTCGGGCGGCCGGGCCGTGAGGCCGAAGCGGCGCTGGAAGGCGGACAGGCCGAGGCGCCGGGTCGGTGTCACCGGGAACCGCGTCCAGCTGTCCAGCCGGTGGTTGAGCACGGTCGCCCGCTCGATCTCGGGCTGGCTGTAGCCCAGCTCCTTGAACGGCAGGTACACCTCGAAGGGGACCGGTGAGAACGGCTCGATGCGCTGTCCGCGCTCCAGCATGCGGCCGCCGTCCAGGGTTTCGCGCCAGGTGTGGTCGAGCAGTTGGCGGGCGAGTTGTGCCTGCCGGGAGCCGGCGACGCCCTCGCGGAAGAGCACCTTGCAGATCAGGGCGAGTTCCCCGATCGGCTTGAAGCGTTCCAGGAAGCCGATCTCGGGGTCCACGTCCGGCTCCAGCCGGAAGCCGTCGCGGTGGGCCCACAGCCACTCCAGGGCACCGACTCCGACGCGGTGGATCAGGCGGGTGTCCGTCATCCCGGCACTCCTTGTCCGGCGTGGTCCACGTCCCTCAGCCGCGCCGTGGTGAGGGCCGCCGCGAACGCCGCCATCAGGGTGGAGTGGTAGCAGTCGGTGAAGGCGTAGGGGTCCGCGCCCGGGTCCGAGCCGTCGGCGGACCCGGCGGCGTCCTGGATGGCGCCCTCCTCGGGGATCGAGCCGGACGCGTGCTGTGCCGCCGCGACGCGCTGCCAGGCGTCCTCCAGGACGGCCGGTTCCGGCGGCCGCGGCACGCTCGCCGCCACCGCCAGCAACTCGCAGCTCAGGTCCCACATCCGGGCCTCGATGCAGGTGTCGAGCCAGGGCGGCAGCCAGTGCCGCAGATAGTCCGCGAGGTCCGGCGGCACCCCCTGGGCGGTGCGTCCCCATTCGGTGAGGTGGAAGACGACGTGGGTGAGCGCGTAGCCGGCCGCGCGTTCGAAGGTCCAGGGTTCAGGCAGGCCGCCCAGCCAGGTGCGGCCCAGTGCCTGCGGTACCCGGCCGTGCGGGCTCAGGCCGCTGCGCCGCTCGGCCTCGATGACGCCGAGCCGCCGGGTGGGGTACTGCTCGGTGAGCCGCCAGCCGCGGGTCCGGGCCACCACGGCGGCGGACGCCTCGTAGCCGGTGTGCCGGTGACCGGCCGAGGCGAAGGCCGCGTACACCTCCAGCGGGTAGGTGGCGAAGGGCTCCAGCGACTGCATCAGCAGGAACAGCTCGCCCCGGCGGGTCTGCTGCCAGGCGAAGTCCAGCAGGTCGGACACGCGGGTGTGGACCGGGTCCGACGGCGGGGTGCAGGCGGACACGGACGCGCAGACCTGGGCCAGTTCGCCCAGTGGTTTCCAGGTGCGGTTCACCTGGCCGTCGGCGGCCAGCGCGTCGTCACCGAGGGCGAAGCGGTCGCGGTGGGCCCACACCCACTCCAGTGAGGTCTCCTCGACCTCCCGGACGCTCACAGGAGGACTCCGGCCGGCATCAGCCGTGCCGCCTCCAGTTGCAGGGCCACCCGCGGGTCGCTGCCGCCCATGAGCCGTACGAAGTCGAGTCCGGCTTCGAGGCCGAGGGTGTCGGGCACCCCGTCCAGGAGGGTGAGCCAGCGCCCGGCTCCGGCGGCCTGCTGCCAGTCACGGCGGCGTACCGCCCGCACGAAGCCGCGGGCGACGTCCACCGGACGGCGCCGGGCCGCACGGGTCACCGCGCATTCCTCGCCGGGCAGCGCGAGCGGGGCGAGTACGGCGAGCTGGTGGGTCAGGAACTGCCAGCCCGCGTCGTCGAGCCAGCCGGCGCCGGGTTCCGCGCCCGGGTCGTCGGCGAGCGGGTCGGTCAGGGGCTGTTCGAGCCGGCGCAGGGCACGGGCCATGGCCCAGTGGCTCCATACGACGGCGGGGGCCGCGTCGTCCCGCGGCGGATGGGCCGCCACCGCGTCCTTGAACACGGCGAGTTGTCCGGGATCGGGCGGAACGCGCAGGAGGGCGGTGGGCAACAGCGTGTCGGCGCCCAGGACGCGTACCGCCGCACGTGCGACGCCTTCGCCCGCTCCCCCTCCGGTGAGGGTGCCCCCCGCTCGCACGTGGTCTCCGCTCCGAAGAGCGGAGACCACGTCGGAAGCGAGGTCCAGCACCGTTCCCTGGAGAAGGGCTGACGTGCTCGACTGCTCCATCTCACTGCTCCCGTCGGTCCGTCAACCCTTCTTCGGGCGCGGGGTCGGCGGCGAAAGCAGCAGGGTGGTGCCTCCGGACTGCAGGGCGAGCGCGGCGCACTCGCGGCTGTCGCGGAAGACTCCGTCGGGCTCGGCGGGGTCGAGTGCTGCTTCGATGTCGATGTTCTCGGTGCGGACTTCCTCGAGCACCTTGTCCTTGGAAGGCATTTCACCATCTCCCTCTGGTAGCCAATGGCCTTCACACCACAGGTGTCCGGGAAGCCACAAAGCATGCCTCTCTTCTCAAAATTCTCAGGAGATAACTTTTTCAACAAATAGGACACCCATCCATCTATCCCACTCGCCGCAGACGCCACACGTTGTCCTCGCGGAAGCCCTCGACCCCCTCGGGCGAGGCGCTCGGCCGCCGGACCGTCTCCTTGGTCTCGACGGTCCACTCGCCGTCGGGCAGGGCGAGTTCGCCGAGAACCCCGTCCAGGGTGGGGAAGACGGCGTCGAAGGGCGGTTCGGTCTGCCAGGAGGGCCAGCCGGCGTGCAGGACGAGCAGCAGGGTGCCGCCGTCCGCCACGGCGCGCGCGGCGTCACGCAGGACGGCCTGCTGGTCGAGCGCGACCGGGGACTGGAGGTAGTGGGCGCTCACCAGGTCGAACGAGCCCTCGGGGAACGACCGGCCAAGCTCGTGGCGTTCCCAGGCGACGCGGTCGCCGACCCCGGCGTCGGCGGCGTGCCCGGCGGCACGGTCGAGCGCGGTGCCGGAGATGTCCACGCCGGTGACCCGCCAGCCGCGCGAGGCCAGCCACACGGCGTCCGCCCCCTCGCCGCAGCCCAGGTCCAGAGCGGTGCCGGGGGCGAGGTCGCTCGCCTCGCGGACCAGCAGGGCGTTGGGGCGGCCGCTCCAGACACGGCCGGTGTCGCGGTAGCGGGCCTCCCAGAACTCCGCGGCGGTGGCCGGGACGGGCTTGTCGGACATGGTGCCTCCTGGGGACGGACGGGATCGTCTGCTCGGCTGGGCGCGCGACGGCCACGGGCCCTGCCATGTGCAGGCTGCACCGGCGGACGCCGGGCCGGCAAAGATCTTTGCCGGTCCGGCAAAACGTGCCGCCGGTCCCGCCCGCCCGCGAGTCAGCGCATCAGAGCGCCGGACCCGCAGTCCGGGGCGTCGGCGCGCCCCCAGACCGTCCGCTGCGGGAACGGGGTGTCGATGCCGGCCTCGTCCAGGGCGTCCTTGACCCGGCGCCGCAGCTCACGGGTGACGCCCCACTGCTGGAGCGGCGCGTTCTTGACCGCCAGGCGCACGAGCACACCGTCGGCGTCCAGGGACCGCACGCCCCACACCGCGGGGTCCTCGAGCAGGAGGTCATCGAAGTCCGGGTCCTGGCGCAGGGCGCGGCCGGTGTCCTCCAGCACGCGGTGCACGGTGTCGAGGTCCGCGTCGTAGGCCACGGCGACGTCCAGGACGGCACGCGCCCATTCCTGGCCGTCGTAGCGGACCCGCAGGATCTCGCCGTTGTGGAGGTGCCGCAGGCCGCCGTCGAGGTCACGTACGCGCGTCAGCCGCAGGCCGACGTGCTCCACCTCGCCGACGGCCTCGCCGAGGTCGACCGAGTCACCGACGCCGTACTGGTCCTCCGCCACGGTCACGCCGACCATGAACAGCACGCACGATGGTCACGGCACTGCTGAGCACCGAGCCGATCGTGCGGGCCCGCTGTTCGCGGCGCTGCCGCGCCCGGGACCGGTCGCGGTGAAGTACGGCGCCCCGCGGCCCGACCGCCGGGGCCGGCTGCGCACGGCCTCTCCGGCCGATGGTTCCAGTACCCGCTGGACGACCCGGGTGATGGCCCGCTCGGCCACCACGCGCACCACCAGCAGGACGACGCCGATGAGCGCGATGCGCAGCGGTATCCCGATCAGTGCCGTGGTGTGGTCGCCGATCCAGCCCCACCACGAGGCCGCCGACTGTGCGACATCGGCTCAAGCGCTCCGTTCCTGGGGGACCGTCTCTGCCGCCGGGCCCGCCTACCCACCGACGGTTTCGAACATGACGCCCGGCGCGCTTCGGCACGCGCACACCCCTTTCCCTCGCTTGTCCCTTATGTCCGGAGGTTGCGTCATCTTCACTCGATACCGGCCCATCGCCGGCGCCGGCCCGGGCACCCGGAGGGGAGTCGTCCACAGCGGAGGGGGACCTGCGGCGTGGTTACCGTTGCCGTCCTACTGCTGCCCGGAATGGGGCTGCTGTTGTTCACCATGACGTACCTGGAGGACCGGCTGTTCGGCGATCCGGGCACGGCCCGGCACGCCCGGCGCCGGCATCTGCGTCTCATTCCGGGCGGCAGAGCCGAGGAGGCCCGGCCGGCCCGGCACCCGGTGCCGGCCCGGCACCGCTCAACCGACCGGGACGCCGCCTGATGAGGCCGGTCCCGCCGGCACGGCTCCCGGGCGGGCCCGCGGGCGCCGGCTCCGGCGCTCGGGGCGCCAGGTGGCCACCAGTGCCGCGGCGAGCAGGAGTTCGGCGACGTCCCCGGCGTAGTACATGATCTCCGCGCCCTGCTGGACCTGGTCGACGGGCGCGTGGATGTGGACGAGGAATCCGCCGTACATCGCCTGGGCGATCAGGGCGTGGGCGGCGATCGCGATGCCCAGGTACACCAGCCGGGCCGGGACGCCGGGCCGCGCGGGAGCGGGGTCGGGGCCGGCGACGGCGTGCGCGAAGAGGCATCCGGCGGCCAGGAAGTGGGCGTTCATCAGCCAGTGCCCCGCGGGGTGGCTCATCGCCGTGTCGTACAGCGGGGTGAAGTACAGCACCCCCAGGGTGCCGGTGCTCAGCGCGAGCGCCACCGCGGGGTGGGTGAGCAGCCGCGCGGGGCGGCCGTGCAGCAGGGCCGTCACCCGGCGGGCGCCGGCCGGTGGCAGGATGCGGAGCGCCAGGGTGACCGGCGCGGCCAGCACCAGTGCCAGCGGGGCGTACATGCCGATCAGCATGTGCTGGGCCATGTGCCCCCGGAAGTCGTGGTGAGCGGCCGGCCCCAGCGGGGGCAGCAGCGCGACGGCCAGTAGCGCCAGCCCGCCGAGGAACGCCGCCGACCGCCAACCGCTCCAGCCCTGTACGGGGTTGCGGCGACGAGCCCGGCGTACGGCGAGCAGGTAGCCCCCGGCCGCGGCGAGGACGATCACCGGGACCAGCATGGTGGGCACCGCGTCGAGTACCCCTTCGCCGCTGCCGGAGCCGTCGTGGGGCACGGGGTGGGTGCCATCGTGTGCGCCGCCGTGTGTGCCGTCCATCAGGCTTGGCCCCGGGGCCGTGCGGTGCGGCGGGGGGCGTCGGGGTCGAAGGGCTGTCCGCCGCGCTGGAGCAGATGACCGCCGACCAGGAACAGGGCTCCGAGGACGAGGAAACCGGCGTCCCACCATGCCTGGTGCGGACCGGCGTAGACATGATGAATGCCCAGGATGTGGTGGTCCAGGACGCCTTCGACCAGGTTGAACAGGCCCCAACCGGCCAGGACCCAGCCCCACAGCACCCGCGAGGCCCACACCGCCCGCCGGTTGTGTGTGACCCGGGAGTACAGGAGGGCCAGGCCGAGCAGCACGGCGATCCAGCACACGGCGTGGAAGATGCCGTCCCACACCGTGTTCATCTCCAGCCCGGAGACGGTGTTCGGGTTGTAGTACTTCACGCCGATGCGGTCGTCGTTGGTGCTGGTGAGCATGTGGTGCCACTGGAGGAGCTGGTGGAGCAGGATGCCGTCGACGAAGCCGCCGAGCCCGACCCCGAGGACGATGCCGGGCAGCCGGATGCTGTTCGGTGCCGTCGTGGCCGCTCGGATCTCACCTGTCGTGGTGGCCATCGCCTGTACTCCGTCCCGTCGGCGGTGCGCGGACCTACGGGACACGGATGCCCGTTCGGCGGGCGGGCGTCACCCACTGGCGGGATCGTTCCGCCGTTTCGCGTCAGCCTCCTCGATGGCTCGCATCACTCTTGCGGCGGAGCTACGAGGGGGGTCCGCGGCACGTCTGCCTCCCGCAGTCGGTGGCCGAGTCGGCGCAGGCCGCGGCGGGCGTGGCTCTTCACCGTGCCGAGGGGCCATCCGGTCAGCCGGGCGATCTGCGTGTGCGTCAGGTCGTCGTAGAAGGCGAGGCCGAGGACACGGCGCTGCGGTGCGGGCAGCTTGGCCAGCTCCTGGCGGACGACCACCCGGTCGAGTACGGCTTCCGGCCGGTCGGCCGTGTCGTACGCGGTCTGCGCGAGCCGGGCGCCGGCCGCCGCGACGAGGTCGGCGCGCCGGGTGCGGGCCGACAGCGCGTCGGCGATCTTGCGCCGGGCGATGCCGACCAGCCAGCCGGCCAGTACGCCGCGCGCGGGCACGAAGGTGTGACGGCCCCGCCATGCGGCCAGGAACACGACCTGGGTGACGTCCTCCGCCTCCCGAGCGTCGCCCAGCGTCCGCTGCGCCAGCGTGAACACGAGGCCGCTCCATCGGTGGTAGGCGGCTACCAGGCACGCCTCCTCGCCGCGCACGAACCCTTCGGCCAGTTCCTCCTCGGCGAGCGATTCCGCGGCCGCCGGCGAGGGGGGCGGAGCGGGGGCGGGCCCTCCGGTGGGCCACTGTGCGGTCATGATGGCTGCTGCTCCTTCACGAGTCGGCCGGGCTCCGGCCGGTCCGGCTGCTCCGGCTGCTCCGGCTGCTCCGGCCGACGCGGGCACCTCCGGCCGCCCCAGCCTGGGAAGGACGGCCGCGGGCGGGCAACTCGCAGCGAATGTGCGTCGTATGGTGTGGGGGTGTCCGGGGTGGAGGGTGGGAGCGACGACGGTGCGGGACCGGGCCCGGCGGACGACATCGGCGTCACGACCGGCGCCCTGGCCCGACGGCTCGGCGTGTCGCCGACGACGATCAGATCGTGGGACCGGCGCTACGGGCTTGGTCCGGCCGACCGGGAAGGCGGCCGGCACCGGCGCTGGCGGGCGGCGGACATCGCGGTGCTGGAGGAGATGTGCCGGCTGACCGCCACCGGGGTCCCGCCCGCCGAGGCCGCGCGCGCGGCGAAGACCGCGGAACGGCGGGACCATGCCGGGGCCCACTCGGGCCGGGTCACACCCTCGACACCGGACATCCGGCGCCCGGCGTCGGGTGCTACGCCGCGCACGCCGGGCGCCACGCCCTCCACGCCGCGCACGGCGCCCCGCACACCGGGCGCCACGCCCCCGACGCCGGGCACCGCGCCCTCCACGCCGCGCACGGCGCCCCGCACACCGGGCACCGCGCCCTCGACGCCGACGCCCGGTGCCGCATCACCGGCACCGGACGTTTCGTCGCCGGAGCCGGGGCGCCCCTGCTCCGTGCACGGTGCCCCGCCACCGCCACCGCCACCGGCACCGGCACCGGCACCGGCACCGGCACCGGGTGTTCTGTCCTCGACACAGGCTCACCCGCCCTCCAAGGAGACTGCCGCACCATCGGCACCGGACGCTCCGCTCCCGGCGCCAGGCCCTTCACCCTCCGCCTCCACGCCCGGCACCGCGCCGCCGACACCGGGTGGTCCGCTCCCGCCCTCGGGTGCCGTGCCCGGCGCGCGGGTGCGGGCCGGTGGCAGCGGGCTGCCGCTCGGTGACGTGCGCCGTGAGGCGCGGGGGCTTGCCCGTGCCTCGGTGCGGCTGGACTCGCCGACGGTGCAGCACCTGCTGAACGCCTTCGTCCGGGAGCACGGCGTCGTAGCCGCGTGGGAGGACGTGATGATGCCGACGCTGCACGCGGTGGGCCGCAAGTGGCAGTCCAGCGGCGACCGTTACGTGGAGGTCGAGCACCTGCTGTCCTGGCACGTCTCCACCGCCCTGCGCAGCGCGCCGTTGCTCCGGCCCTGCCCCCAGCCGCCGCCGGAGGCGGCACCCGTGCTGCTCGCCTGTCTCCCGGACGAGCAGCACACGCTGCCGCTGGAAGCGCTCGACGCGGCGCTGCGCGAGCGGGGCACCGCGACGCGCATGCTGGGCGGCGCCGTGCCGGCGGAGGCGCTGACCGCCGCCGTGCGCCGCACGGGACCGTGTGCCGTCGTGCTGTGGTCCCAGACGCGGTCCACGGCCGACTCCCCCCTCGCCCGCCACCTCGCCGACACGCGGTGGGGCGTCAGGGGCGCCCGGCGCGGCCCCGTCGTCCTGGTCGCCGGCCCGGGGTGGGGGCACCGGGCGCTGCCGGGGCTGCCGCGGCCGCGCGAACTGGCCGAGGCACTGGCGATGCTGTCCCGGACGGGAACAAGCACAGCTCACGCGAGGAGATCCGGTGAACACTGAAGAACGGCACGCCACGGACGCGGACGCGGAGTTCGTGCGTTTCTGGCAGGAGCGCCGGGTGTGTTTCCTGTCGACCCAGCGTGCCGACGGGACCCCGCACTTGGTCCCGATCGGGGTGACGTACGACCCCGTCACCCGCACGGCACGCGTCATCACGAGCCGGGGTACCGCGAAGGTGCGCAACGTCGAGCGGGCGGAGAGTCCCGTCGTCGCCGTGAGCCAGGTGGACGGCCGGCGCTGGTCCACCCTGGAGGGCGTCGCGACCGTGCGGGACGACGCCGAGACGGTCCGCGACGCGGAGGCACGGTACGCGGCCCGCTACCGGCAGCCCCGGGCGAACCCGGAGCGGGTCGTCATCGAAATCGCCGTCCGGCGCTTCCTGGGCACGGTGCGCCCCCTCGCGCCCTCCGGGACCGACGCCCCCGGAGGGTGAGCCCCGAGGGCTCAGTCGCCGCTTCCGGGGCGGGAAGCGGGTGCCTCGGCCACCCCGGCCGGTGACCGGCGGCCGAGGCGTCCGGGCCACCACGCGACGGCGCCGATGTCGCGGGCGAGCGCCGGGACGAGCAGCGAGCGCACCACGAGCGTGTCCAACAGGACGCCGAAGGCCACGATGAAGGCGATCTGCACGAGGAAGGCCAGCGGGATCACCCCGAGGGCGGCGAACGTGGCGGCGAGGACGACGCCGGCCGAGGTGATCACGCCGCCGGTGGCGGTCAGACCCCGCAGGATGCCCTCCCGTACCCCGTGGTCCAGCGATTCCTGCCGTACCCGGGACATGAGGAAGATGTTGTAGTCCACGCCGAGGGCGACCAGGAACACGAACCCGTACAGCGGCACGGAGGCGTCGGTGCCGCTGAAGCCGAACACGTGGGTGAAGACGAGGGCCGAGACGCCCAGCGTGGCCAGGAAGTTCAGCGCCACCGTCGCCACGAGCAGCACGGGCATCAGCAGGGAGCGCAGCAGGACGATCAGGATGATCAGGATGATGGCGAGGACCACGGGCACGATGAGCGTGCGGTCGTGTTCGGCGGTGCGCTGGGTGTCGTACTGCTGGGCGGTGTAGCCGCCGACGAGGGCGTCCGCGCCGGGCACGGCGTGGACGGCCGACCTCAGCCGGGCCACGGTGCTCTTGGCGGCGTCGCTGTCCGCGGGCGCCTGGAGCGTCGCGTCGATCCGTACGCGCCCGTCGACCACCTTCGGCTCGCCGCCGCCGGGTCGGCCGGAGGCGGTGACCGCGGCGGCGGTGGCGACGCCGCGGGTGTCGCGGGCCGCCGCGAGGACGGGGTCGAGACGGTCGGCGTCCGCGATGATCACGGCGGGGTTGCCGGAGCCGCCCGGGAAGTGCCGCGCCAGGGTCTGCTGGGCGGCGACGGAGGGCGCGTCGTTCACGAAGATCTCGTCCAGCGGTACGCCCTTGGAGGTCAGGGTCGGCGAGAAGGCGGCGCAGGCGAGCAGCGCGGCGAGGGAGATCGCCCAGATGCGGCGCGGGGCCCGGTCCACGAGTTCGGCGACGCGGTGCCACAGGCGGTGCCCGGCGTCCGGGTCGCCGGTCCGGACGGGCTTGGCCGGCCAGTAGGCGGCCCGGCCGAGCAGGACCAGGACGGCGGGCAGGAAGGTGAGCGTGCTCAGTACGGCGCAGACGATGCCGATGGCACCGACGGGTCCGAGCGCGCGGTTGTTGGTCAGATCGCTGAGCAGCAGCGCCAGCAGGCCCAGGGCGACGGTCGCCGCGCTGGCGACGACCGCTCCCCAGGAGGCGCGCAGGGCGGCGCGGACGGCACTGAAACGGTCCGGGTGCCTGGCCAGTTCCTCGCGGTAGCGGGCGGTGAGCAGAAGCGCGTAGTCGGTGGCGGCGCCGATGACCAGGATGGAGAGGATGCCCTGGACCTGTCCGTCGACGCGTACGACGTCGCGGTCGGCGAGCGCGTAGACGATCGCGCAGGCCAGGCCCAGTGCGAAGACGGCGCCGAGGATGATGACGAGGGGCAGCAGGACGCTGCGGTACACGAGCAGCAGGATCACCAGCACGGTGACCAGTGCGACACCGAGCAGCAGCCCGTCGATGCCCGCGAAGGCGTCGGAGAGATCTGCCTGGGAGGCCGCCGGCCCGGCGAGTCGCGCCTGGGTGCCGGGCACCTGCCCGGCGGCGTCCCGGACGCGCTCCAGGACGTCGGGCAGGCGGTCGCCGAGGTCGGGATCGACCTGGACGACGGCTTGGAGGGCCTCGCCGTCGTCGGAGGGCAGGGCGGGCGTCGCGGGACCGACGATCCCGGGTTTCCCTGCGAGGCCCGCGACCGATCGGGTGGCCGCCGCCCGGTGTTCGGTGACGGCGCCGCCGCCGTCGGCGGTCCACACGACGATCACCGGGAGGGTCTCGTCCTGCTGGAAGGCCTTCCGCGCGTCGACGACCCGGGTGGACTCGGCGCTGCGGGGCAGGAAGGCGGCCTGGTCGTTGGTGGCGACCTCGCCGAGCTTTCCGGCGTACGGGCCGAGCGTTCCGCCGATGCCTGGCCAGACCAGGAGGAGGACGACGGGGATGAGCCAGCGGGCTCGTCGGGAGGGGATGGGCATCGGTCTTCGGGTCTCCAGGTATCCAGCGGCACGGAAAGTGACTCGATCATAAACAATCTCAATGATTGAGTTATCAGAGGTCGACGTGTCACACCGACTTCTGCCCGGTCCCGGCTCCCGGATGCGGCACGCGCGGGAGGATCAGCGATCGTCCGACCGCACGAGCCGCAACTCCTCGTTCATCGCCGCCAGAAAGCGGAGCACGGCCGTCAGTTCGCTCTCGTCGAAGCGCGCGCAGGTGGTGGCGGCGGCCTCGGCCAGCGGGCGGAAGTACGTCCGGGCCGCCGCCCGGGCATCGGGCACGTAGTGCAGATGGACGACCCGGCGGTCGGCGCTCTCCCGGACCCGGCGCACGTGCCCAGCGCGCTCCAGCCGGTCCACGCACGCCGTCACCGCGCCCGAGGTGAGCCCCAGGTGTTCACGCAGCCGCCCCGGCGTCATGGGCTCCTGTGCGTCCAGGATCGCCGCGAGCGCCTGGACGTCGGTGGCGTGCAGCCCGTGCTCGCCGGCGAAGCTCTGCACGAGGCGGTTGATCTCGCCGTTCATCCGCCGGAGCTGCGCGGCGAGGACGTGCAGGTCGCTCGCCTCGGACCCGGTTCCGGTCCCCCGTTCGTGCGCGTGCTGTCCGCGCTGGTTCGCTGTCGCCACGCGATCAGCGTATAGAAGGGTCAACTTGGGTCACCGCGCATCCACCGCGGTCCCCGAGCGGGAAGCGATCACCGCGACGACTTCCCGTGCGAGACGGAGCCTGCCCCATGAGCGAAGAACACGGCCGCGTGAACGGTGACGGCGACGGCGACAGGGACGGCGACGAAGCGGAGCTGCGCTGCCTGGTCACCGGTGCCACGGGGTACATCGGCGGCCGGCTCGTGCCGGAGCTCCTCGCCGCCGGACACCGGGTGCGGTGCCTGGCCCGTTCCCCGCACAAGCTGCGCGACCACCCCTGGGCCGGGGAGGCCGAGGTGGTACGGGGAGACGTCACGGACCCGGACTCGGTGACCGGGGCGATGGAGGGCATCGACGTCGCCTACTACCTGGTGCACGCGCTGGGTGCAGGCGGGGACTTCGAGGAGACCGACCGGCGGGCGGCGCGCACCTTCGCGGAGCGGGCCCGGGCCTCCGGTGTACGACGCATCGTCTATCTCGGCGGTCTGACGCCACCGGGCGTACCGGAGCGCGACCTGTCGCCGCACCTGCGCTCCCGCGCGGAGGTCGGCCGCGTCCTGCTGGCCTCCGGCGTGCCCACGACCGTCCTGCGGGCCGCCGTCGTCATCGGCTCCGGGTCGGCCTCCTTCGAGATGCTGCGCTACCTCACCGAGCGGCTGCCGGTGATGGTCACGCCGAGTTGGGTCCACACCCGTATCCAGCCGGTCGCGGTCCGGGACGTGCTGCGCGCCCTCGTCGGCAGCGCGCGCATGCCGGGCGACGTCTCCCGCGCCTTCGACATCGGTGGCCCGGACGTCCTCACCTACCGGGACATGATGGTCCGGTACGCCGAGATCGCGGAGCTGCCGCGACGGCTGATCGTTCCCGTGCCGGTGCTCACGCCCGGTCTGTCCAGCCACTGGGTCGGGCTGGTCACCCCGGTGCCCGCGTCCATCGCGCGCCCGCTCACCGAATCGCTGCGGCACGAAGTGGTGTGCCGCGAGAACGACATCGTCCGGTACGTACCGGCCCCGCCGGGGTTTCCGCTCGGCTTCGACGACGCGGTCCGGCTGGCCCTGCGACGCGTGCGGGACGCCCGGGTCACCACCCGCTGGTCCTCCGCGTCGGTGCCCGGGGCACCGAGTGACCCGCTGCCCACCGACCCCGACTGGGCGGGAGGCAGCCTCTACACCGACCACCGTGCGCTGACCGTCGACGCGCCGCCCGACGCGCTGTGGCGGGTCATCGAGGGGATCGGCGGCGACAACGGCTGGTACTCCTTCCCGCTCGCCTGGGCGGTACGGGGCTGGCTGGACCGGCTGGTCGGCGGGGTCGGCCTGCGCCGCGGGCGCCGGGACGCCGCCCGGCTGCGGGCCGGTGACTCGCTCGACTTCTGGCGGGTGGAGGAGATCGTCCCCGGCCGTCTGCTGCGCCTGCGCGCGGAGATGCGGCTGCCGGGACTGGCCTGGCTGGAGATGTACGCCGAGACGGACGACGCGGGCCGGACGCGGTACCGCCAGCGTGCCCTGTTCCACCCGCACGGGCTGGCGGGCCACGCCTACTGGTGGAGCGTGTGGGCCTTCCACTCCGTGGTGTTCGGCGGCATGGCCCGCAACATCGCCCGCGCCGCCGCACGGGACCCCCGGCCGTCCGGCCCGGTGCACGATGCCCCCGCCTCCTGAGCCAGGCGGTCGCACCCCGCCGCTCAGGGCACACGGCGACCACCCACTCACCCACTCACACCGCACCGAGGGCGCTGCCCCTCCCGCGTCCCGTAGCACCCAGGAGCGCCATGACCACGTCGGTCGTCCTGTTCACCCGCGACCTGCGGCTGCACGACCACCCGCCACTGCGCGCCGCTCTCGACGGTTCCCGGGCCGTCGTGCCGCTGTTCGTCCGCGACCGGGCCGTCGACGCCTCCGGTTACGCCGCGCCCAACCGGCTCGCCTTCCTCGCCGACTGTCTGCGGGGCCTGGACGCGGGGCTCCGGGAGCGGGGCGGGCGGCTGATCGTCCGCTCCGGTGACCTGGTCGAGGAGGTGTGCGCGGTGGTCGGCGAGGCGGAGGCCGACGAGGTGCACATGGCGGCCGACGTCAGCGCGCACGCGCACCGGCGTGAGGACCTCCTGCGGGCCGCCCTGGAGGACCGGGGCTGCCGGCTGCACGTCCACGACGCCGTGACCACCGTGCTGGCCCCGGGGTCCGTCACCCCCGCCTCCTCCGACCACTTCGCCGTCTTCACTCCGTACTTCCGGCGCTGGGTCGAGCGGCCGGTCCGGAACGTCCTGACCGCGCCCCGGAGGGTCCCCGTCCCGGACGGTGTCGGCTCACAGCCGCTGCCCTCCCGCGGTGACCTGCCGGGACGGTCCCCGGGACTGCCCGCCGGCGGTGAGGAGGAGGCCAGGAAACGGCTGACGGCCTGGCTGCGCGGCGGCATCACCGGTTACGAGGAGCACCACGACGACCTGGCCGGCGACGCCACCTCCCGTCTCTCGCCGTACCTGCACTTCGGTGCCCTCTCCCCCGTCGAGCTGGTCCACCGTGCCCGCCGCAAGGGCGGCCCCGGCGCCGAGGCGTTCGTACGGCAACTGGCCTGGCGGGACTTCCACCACCAGGTCCTGTCCGCGCGTCCGCACGCCGCCTCGCTCGACTACCGCACCCGGCACGACCGCTGGCGTACCGGGCCCGGGGCCGAGGAGGACGTCGCCGCGTGGAAGGCCGGGCGCACGGGTTACCCGATCGTCGACGCCGCGATGCGCCAACTGCGGCACGAGGGCTGGATGCACAACCGGGGCCGCCTGCTGACCGCCAGTTTCCTCACCAAGACGCTCTACGTGGACTGGCGCGTCGGCGCGCGGCACTTCCTGGACCTGCTGGTGGACGGCGACATCGCCAACAACCAGCTCAACTGGCAGTGGGCGGCGGGCACCGGGACGGACACCCGCCCCCACCGCGTCCTCAACCCGACGACCCAGGCACGGCGCTTCGACCCCGACGGAGCGTACGTCCGGCGCTGGGTACCCGAGTTGGCGGGCCTCGAGGGACGGGCCGTGCACGAGCCGTGGCGACTGCCCGGCCCGGAGCGGGCCGCGTACGACGCCTATCCCGACCCGATCGTGGACCTCGCCGAGGGCCTGGACCGCTTCCGCCGGGCCCGCGGACGCGACTGACCGGGCGGAACACGCACCCCGGGGCCGGGCAGCCGTCGGATGAAGGGGGCTACCGTCAGGTGAAGAGGGCTACCGTCAGGTGAAGGGGCTGTTCGGCGTACGGGTGCCGGGGCTGTCGGGGCGGGCCGTGTGGTCCGGGTGGTTCCGGGTCCGGCGGGCTTCCTTCATCTCCGCCTCGTACAGATGCTCGCGGCCCTCGGCGAGCCGCTCCTCCGCCGCGCGCACCAAGTCCCTGAACTCCTGGTAGTACGTCCGGTCGTAGGCCTCGACGATCTGGAACGTCCAGTGGCCGGGGATGACGTTGCGCCCGAGGATCTCCCTCTCGACCCGCTCCGCCCACTCCACGTGGCCCGCCTTGCGCAGCAGTGCCACCGCGCGGTCCAGTTCCAGGTCCGCCGTGCCGGTGAGCTGGTGGAAGGAGAACAGGTGCCCACGGGCACGCTCGGTCGTCTCCAGCGCCTTCGACAGGGACCCGAGTGCTTCCACTGTCTCGCCGCTGACGCCCTCGGGGCGCCGGTACGGGTCTTCCATGCCGTGGCGGCTCCTTTCGGTACACGTGTCGGTATGCGTGAGAACGGCGTCTTCGCCCTCTCGGTACTCCTTCGCCTGCCGGTCGCTCGCGGAGACCGGAGCACGGAGAACGGGTCACGGTCGGAAGCCGTCCCCCCGGTGGTTCCCGGGAAGCGCGTCCTCCGGACGCGGTCCGGTCCGCAGGTCCGCCAGGACGTCCCGGGCGGCCCGGCTGCCGGAGGCCAAAGCCCCCTGGACCGATCCGGTGGCGCGGTGGTCCCCGCACACGTAACGGCCCTCGGCCCAGCGGGTGTCGCGGCTCAGCGGCCACGGGGGGCGCATCGCCGGGAGCGCGTCCTGGACGGTGTACGTGGCGACCGGTTGCCAGTCGGCCGTGTCGGTGTCGTACAGCCGCGCCGCCCGCCGGCGGACGGTGCTCTCGCCGTCCGGTGCGCCCGCGCCCAGGACCGACGTGGAGACCAGCGCGGTGCCCGGCGGCGCGTAGGTGGGGCTGACCTCGGTGAGCACGCAGGTGTTGAGGACGGCGAGCGTGCTGTCGACCACGAGGGTCGGCTCGGGCAGCGGTGAGCGGCCGGTCGCGTGGTAGTAGGTGGTGACGGTCCGGCCGGGCGGCACGTCGAGCCCCGGCAGCAGACGCGCCGCGGTGGCCGCGTCGGTGGCCACGACCACGGTGCCGGCCGGTCGTTCGGTGCCGTCCTGGAGCAGCACGCCCCGGTCGGTGAGGCCGCGGACGGGTGAGTCCAGCCGGACGGTGCCCTCGGGGAGCCGGGCGGCCAGGAGGCGCGGCACACTGCCGATCCCCTGAGCCGGGAGGCAGAGGGTGCCGCGGGCCATGCTGCGCCACACGAGGTGGAAGAAGCGGGCCGACGTCTCCAGTTCCGGCTCCAGGAACACGCCGGCCAGGAAGGGACGCAGCAGGTTGTCCACCGCGTCGCGGGACAGTCCGCCGCGCGCCAGGGCCTGGGCGGTGGTCCGGTCCCGGCCGCGTTTGAGGAGGGCGGTGGGAGCCAGTGCGTCCCGGGCGGTGAGGCCGGCCAGCGCGGTGAGGTCCCGGGCTCCCAGGGCCCGGCCCGGCAGCAGACCGCCGGCTTCGCGCGGGCGCCGGGTCGGGTCGGTGAGACGCGCGACGCCGGACGGCGTGTGGGCCAGTACCCCTGGGGTGAACGGCCGAAGGCGCAGCCTGCGCAGTGGCAGCAGCCGCCGGACCTGCGGATAGGCGGTGTTGAAGACCTGGAAGCCGCGGTCCAGGAGGAAGCCGTCCCGGCGGTCCGTGCGCATGCGCCCGCCGACGTCGTCGGAGGCCTCGTGGAGCGTGACGCGCAGACCGGCGCGGGTGAGGTCGAAGGCACAGGCCAGCCCGGCGAGGCCGCCCCCGACCACGATGACGTCCGGCTCCCGGCCGTGCCCGGTGCTCACCATGCGTGCTCCTTCCGGCTCCTCAACAGCCTGAGCCCCGCGCGAGGGTCACACCACTCGGACGGGGCCCCGCCGGTCGCCGCGCGTCGGCCGGGGCTGCGGGCCCACGGCCCCCTCCGGGGGCGCCGACCCCGCCGTCCGACGCCGAACTATCCTGGCCCGGGCCCGCCGTCCACTGCCTCCCTGCCCCACTCGTCACCGCCGTCGTTCCAGGAGCAGCCCGTTGAACACCAGCACAGCGACCCCGGACAGCTACTACGAGCGCATCGACGAGCACCGCTACAAGCCCACGGTCCACGCCGGCGGGGCGTGGAGCGCGGACGAGCAGCACTTCAGTCCGCTCGGGGGCCTGATCGTCCACGCCGTCGACCGCCATCTGGCCGGGCGTGCCGGTGCGAGCATGTCACTGAGCCGGATCGGCTTCGACATCCTCGGTCGCCCGGCTCTGGACGAGTGCGAGATACGGGTGGAGACCGTCCGGCCCGGGCGCACCATCGAACTGGTCGAGGCGACCGTACTCATCGCCGGCCGGTCCGTGGCGCGGGCCAGGGCCTGGCTGCTGGCCGACGTGGACACCAGCGCCGTCGCCGGTGGCGCCGCCGGCCGGCTCACCGCGCCGGAGACGCTCGAACCCTGGCCCATGGCCTCCGAGTGGCCCGGCGGATACATCGCCTCCCTGGACGTACGCCCGCTCGCCCCGCCCCGTCCGGGCCGCACCACCGCCTGGGTCGCCACCGGGCTGGACCTGGTCGCCGGCGAGGCCGCGAGCCCGCTGGCGTCCTACGTCGCGCTGGTCGACACGGCCAACGGCATCGCGGTACGGGAGTCGCCGGCGGAGTGGATGTTCCCGAACGTCGACCTGACGCTGCACCTGCACCGCGCGCCGCGCGGCCGCTGGACCGGCCTGGACACCACCGTCGTCTTCGGACCCACCGGTCAGGGCATCACCAGTACCGTGCTGCACGACGTGGACGGCCCCGTCGGACACGCGCAGCAGATGCTCACCGTCCGCCCGCAGCCGTGAGCGGCCGGCGGCACGCCCGCGCCCGACGCGTCAGCCCTGGCCCGCGGGCGGGTCGGCGAGAATGCCGTCGAGCAGTAGCGCCCGCCCCGCGCCAGCAGGTCCACGGCGTCGGCGAGCGCCCCGTGTCCCGACGTGTCCAGGTGCACGTCGTAGCCGTGGGGTGCGGCCCGGCGCGAACGCTCGACGAGATCCGGCGCCCGGTGGTCGAGGACCTCGGCGGCGCCCAGGTTCCGGACGGCCGCGGCGTCCTCGGCACGCGCGGTGGCGACCACCCGCGCCCCGGCCCGGGAGGCCATGGCCACGGCGGCGCCGCCCACGTTTCCGGCGCCGCCCCCGATGCACACGGTCTCCTCCGGCCTCAGTCGCCCGTGCCGGAACAGCGCCGGCCAGGCCGACGCCGCCGGGTGGGTGGCCGCCACGAGGTGTTCCCCGTCGATGTCGCGCGGTGCCGCGTAGAGACGTTCGGCGGCGACCGTCGCGTACTGGGCGCAGGATCCCTGCCGGCCCGCGTGGCCCAGGCTGTCGCACCACACCCGCTGCCCGGGGGTGAAGCCCGCCACGCCGGGCCCGGCCAGGGCGACCTCGCCCACCAGGTCACGTCCGACGACGAAGGGGAACGGCACCGGTGTGGCGTACGCCCCCGACCGAACGAAGGTGTCAACGGGGTTGACGGCCACGGCCTCGACCCGCACGAGCACGTCCGTGGGCCCGATCGACGGGACGGGGAGCCGCCCGTACTGGATGTGGTGGGCCGGGCCGACGGAGTCGATGTACGCCGCCCGCATCAGGTCGAGGACTGTGCCGGTCATGACCTCATGCCACGAACCGGCCGGAGGCGAGGGCTACGGCGTCACGTCCCCGCACAGGTGCACCTCGACACCCGACTCGGCGAAGAGCGCCGCCTTCGCGCGCGGTGCCTTGTCGGCGGTGTCCGCGTCCGGCGCGTAGGCCACGTTGAGGTGGTCGGCGCGGTGTCGGGCCATGAACTGGTCGCGGCTGACGCCGTGCAGCACCGCGTCCATGACCGGCCACTGGTGGGTGGTGGCGTCGAGCCGGCGCCGGCTCGATCTTCGCGACCCTCCTGGTCACCGCTCCCGTCGTGCTGATCCCGCTGTTCCTCGACGGCTGCGGCCACTGGCGGGTCTACTGGAACATCGTGCTGCCGATGTCCCGTTCTTCGTCTTCCAGCGGCAGATCGTGGAGTCCGTCAAGACGTCCGGCATCAAGTAAGTCCGGGCGCCGCCCGTGTCACGCGAGGGGCCGGTGATCAGCCCCCGGCCGGCCCGTTCACACTCCGGCGGTACGGGACCGGTGGCCGCGCCCGCCGGCCCCGGCCGACGCTCGCAGCCGCCGGCCACGCCGCGTCGGTCCCCAGGGCTTGAGGAGCGAGATCACCGTCATGAAGACGTAGGCGGACAGGGAGACGACCGGCCCGAACAGCACCTCGCCCGCGTCGGGCAGCGACTCGCCCGCGGCGACCGCGGCAACGGCCGAGTTCACCCCGGGGCGCAGCGCGAAGACCGTGGCGGTCGCCGTGGCCAGCGTCAGCCAGAACTTCGTGTACACCCACCGGTGCCGGGCCAGTCCCCACGGAGTGCCCAGGGCCAGCACCACACCGCTCGACAGGGTCAGGAACGCGAGGGGGAGCAGGAGCCAGTCGGCGAAGAGCTTCATGCCACGGACACTGGCCTCCACGGTCACCGCGGAAGCGGTGGTGGCGGCGGTGGCCCCGAGCGCCAGCAGCCCGAGCGAGAGCCCGAGCCAGCCGGCGGAGGCGACGACATGGACGACGAGGGAGGCCCGGCGGGCGGGACGGCTGAGTTTCACCCCACCCACGCTGCCGGGCGGCGGCCGTGAAGACGTCCGGCGACGGGAGTAACCCCGTGTACTGACCCGGGCGTACCCGACGAGACGTCGCCATGCCCCGAACGGCGCAGCCGTTGCTCTCCCGCCCTGCCGGGCACCGCCGTGCGCCCTAGGCTGACACGCGTCTGAAGGAAACACCGCCAGGAGTGCTCATGCGTCTGCCCATCGAACTCAGGCATGTCGCCCCACGACTGGCGACCGGGGCCTTCATGCTCAACTCCGGGCTGTCGAAGCGCGGGGCCGATGAGCAGACCTCCGCCATGCTGCACGGAATGGCGAAGAACACCTATCCGTTCCTCGGCAGGCTGCAGCCCGGGACCTTCGTCCGGTTGCTCTCCGCCGGTGAGACGGCGCTCGGCGCCGCGCTGCTCCTGCCGGTCGTACCGACGGCGGTGGCGGGTATCGGCCTGACCGCGTTCTCCGCCGGGCTGGTGGGCCTGTACCTGCGCACGCCCGGCATGCGCGAGGAGGGCAGTCTGCGCCCGACCCAGGAGGGCACGGCTTTGGCGAAGGACACCTGGATGCTCGGCATCGGGGTCGGATTCGTCGTCGACGGACTCACCCGCAGGGGCCGGTGACGGCACAGCGCCCGCCAAGTGGCCGCTACGGTAACGAGACGCATCACCGGCATTAACGGGAAACCACGGAATCCATAATGCCGTGTGATTCCGTTCAACTTTCGCCGAATTGACGCCGGATCACTGCTGAAACACACGTCACATCACTATGCTGAAGCCGCTTCGCCGAGTTGGCGCAGCGGCTGCCGACGTGCCCGGGGAGGGGCGCCGACCGCAGTTGTCGGGGGTGCGGAGAAAATCGGGGGAACGGCAGGTGCTGTTCCTGTCTCGAATATCTCGAGTATCTCGAGAGGTCGACCAGACCCATCGCGGGCCCATTGTCTCGCCGCCCCCGGAATTCGTTCGACGAAAGCTGAGGAATTCCCGTGAGACGTATGACCTCCGCACTTCTGTCCCTGAGCGCCCTGCTGGCGACCTCCGCCCTGACCGCTCCCGCGGCCGTAGCCGCCCCCGGGGCCGACCGGCCGGCCGCCGTACCCGCCGGATGGGAGGCGGTGGACGCGAGCGAGCTGGCGCGGATCACCGAGGAGACGGGCGCCCGCAAGGCCCCGCTCGCCGCCGGAGACGGCACCCTCGCCGCGGAAGCGGAGCCGGAACTGCTGGCCATGCAGTCGGCCCGCAACGGCCGGTTCGTGGCCACCGAGGTGAACTACGCCGCCCCGAACACCGGTGTCCTGCGGGCTCGTTCGGCCGAGTTCGGCGGCTCCTGGGAGAGCTTCGCCTTCGAGTGGGACGAGGCCACCGAAACGTACGCCCTGAAGTCCCTGGCGAACAACCGCTATGTGGCGGTGGAGAAGAACTTCACCGGCAGCGCGCAGAACGTGCTGCGCGCCCGCTCCACGAGCGTGGGCGGCTGGGAGCGGTTCTTCGTGTACTACAACGAGGACCTGGACCGTTGGGCGCTCCAGTCCACGCTGAACGGACTCTTCGTCACCATGGAGAACAGCTACACCGGATCGCTCCAGTACGCGCTGCGCGCCCGCTCCACCGACATCACCGGCTCCTGGGAGGAGTTCGTCCTGTACGACCTCGGCGCCTGACGCCCATCCGGCCGAACCACCGGTGCCCGTGCGGAACTTGGGCACTGGTGGTTCGCCTCGCCACGGGAAACCGGAATTCCTGGCGCCGCGACATCACCGGGTGGACCGGGCTCCTCGGAGACATCCGCGGCAAGCGGCTCCTCGGCGTCGGCTGCGGCCCCGGTCATCGCGCCGTTCACCCGCGTGCACGGCGCCCTCGTGGACGGGGTCGAGCACGGCTTCCGGGTCGAGGCGACGCGCCTCCTCACCGACCCGGCCGGCGACAACCCCGCGGCACTCCAGCTCGTCCAGGCCCGGCGTCACCGCTGAGATCACCGGCGGCGGAGGGCAGCCGCATCACATGTGCGCGTTTTGTCTTCGTCCTCCTGGCAACCCGTCCGGAGTACACCCACGTGCGACGAGGTGAGAACCATGCTGGTGCTGGGTCTCCTGCTCATGGCGGGCGCCGCCGCCTTCGCGGGGCTACTGATCGCGGACAACCTGTCCGGCGGTCCGGACTACACGGTGTCCCTGCTGGGGAGCGATCCCTTCACGATCAGCACGCTCGGAGCGTTCCTCGGCGGTATCGCGCTGACCCTGATCTTCGGCCTGGGGATGTGGATGCTGCTGGCCGGAACGGTGCTGGCGCGCCACCGCGGCAAGAAGCGCCGCAGGGACCGTGACGCCGCCACGCGGGCCGCCGCGGAACGCGACGACCTGGCCGGCCGCATGGAAGGCGAAGGCGGCAGCGGCACGGCGGGCGAGCCGGCGGGACACCGCCGCCCGTCCTCCCACCGACCGCAGTGGCTCCGGCCCCACGGCCACTGACCTGGTCGGGTCCGACCGACGCCGCCAGGTCTGCTGCCACCACCGGCGGGGCGGGCCGAGGGGGCCTCAGCGTTCCTCGCGCTCACCAGCTTGCGGTTCGGCGTACGCGAAGTCGTACGGGGCCCAGTCGGTGACCCGGCGGAACCCGAGGCGCTGGTAGAGGGCGTTACTGGTGGGGTTGGCCGCGTTCGTGTACAGCACGACCTCGGTGGCGCCCGAGGTGAGCGCGGCCCGGCTCACCTCGGCCGTCACGGCGGCCGCGTAGCCACGCCCGCGGAGGTGGGCCGGGGTGTAGACGGGGTCCACCCGGACCATCCCGGCGACCAACGGGTTCACGCCCGCGATGGAGACGGGGGTGCCGTCCGGCGTCTCCCAGAAGGTGTAGCGCTTCCCGGCGAAGCGCGTGTCGGCCCAGGAGCCGGCGTCGATGGTGACGGGCTCCCCGAGGTCTGCGGCGAGTTCACGGCACCAGCGCATGAGGTCCTCGTGGTCCTGCTCGCCCAGGAGCCGGCCGCGGCCCTCCGGGTGCGGCTCCGGCGGGGTGAGCGTGCCGAGGCGGTACAGGTGCATCCGGACGCGGAGCGTCGGCGCCGCGCCGGTGTGCCGCTGCCAGGCCTCGGCGAACGCGGTGGCGGTGTCGTGGTCCGCGGTGACGCCGGCGAGAGTGCGGCCGAGGCCGTGCAGGCGGACGGCGAGGGCGTCGGCCCGTTCGGGAGAGAGCGGGGTGAGGGTCAGCCGCCGGGTCGGCGGGCGGAAGAAGATCGCCTGGGTCTCGCCTTCCGACTCCAGCCGACCGAAAAGGACGGTACCGGGGTCGAACGCGCCCGGACGGGTCCGCCACTTCTCCATCACGGTGAGCGGTGTGTTGTGCAGGACGGGGCGCGAGCGGAGGAAGTCTCCGGCCCGGGCGAGAAAGTCGTCAAGGTCTTCGGTGAGGTGCCAGGCATCCGGACGCATGGTTCATGATCCCGCAGACACTCGTCTCCGGGGAGCGGTACGGGGTTTCCTGATGGGCATGGACCACTGGTGCCGAGCTTGCCGAATCGCCGGGGGTCCGCCTCATCGCTGCCTGGCCGGGCGGATGACAAGCTCGTTGACGTCCACGTCGGCCGGCTGCCCGGTCGCGTAGGAGATGGCGCCGGCGATGCTGTCGGGATCACGTTCGCCCGGTAGGTCCGCATCGTCTCCCGCGCGGCCGGGTCGCTGATCGATTCGGCGAGCGCCGAGTCCACGACACCGGGGGAAACCGTCGTGACGCGGATGCTCGGGTCGAGCTCCTGACGCAGGCCCTCGGTGACGGCCCGGGCGGCGTACTTCGTGGCGCAGTAGACCGCCGCCGTCGGCGACACCTGATAGGCGGGGTCGTGGTCCGTACCGACGGCCGCGCGCAGTCCGCCGACGGTGTTGGTCACCACCCGGTCCCAGTCCGGGTAGAAGTCACGGGCGTCCGGGTCGAGGAACACCAGCCGCAACAGGTCGTCGCGGTGGGTGTGGCCGTCGAACAGGGCCCTGCCGAGGGCGTTGGCCGCCAGCACGCTCAGACAGCGGTCCAGCACCAGCGCCGGCATCTGCTGCCAGGCCGCCATCATGTGTTCAGCAGGTGCGGGCTGACGTGCTCGTGCCGGGCAGTCCGGCGCCGCTTCCCGGGCGACGGGAGCGCCAGCCGGTGCAGGTGTGCGGCCGCGTCCTCCGCCAGCCCAAGCGCCCGGGCCAGCGCGTCGACCACCTGGATCGAGGGGTGACGTTCGCGTCCCTGTTCCAGCCGTACATAGTAGTCGGTGCTCACGCCGGCGAGCTGTGCGACCTCCTCGCGGCCCAGTCCCGTCACGCGGCGGCGGCCGCCGGCCGGCATGCCGAGGTCCTCGGGCCGGAGCAGCTCGCGGCGGGCCCGCAGGAACTGCCCGGGCGGGTTCTCCGGGTAAGTGTTCACGCATACGAGGCTAGGCCGGGGAGCGCCGCCGGACGAGCTCCGAGGGTGGGTGGGCTGCTCCCACCCACATGGACGCGGTACCGAGCCGGTGCTCGGCTCCCGAGCGTTCGTGCCCCTCGGATGATCCAAGAGCGACAGAATGGTGCGATGGACCATCACTTCGTTGGCATACCGGAGTTGACCGGCGTTCCCCGTATTGCTGTCGTCATCGACGTCATGCGCGCCTTCACCGTGGCTGCCTGGGCCTTCTCACGTGGCGTCGAGAGGATCGTCCTGGCCTCGACGGAGAGTGAGGCACTCGCCCTGAAGGAGAGCCGCTCGGGTTGGCTGGCCCTGAAGGACGGACCTCCAGCGGCGGGCTTCGACGCGGTGAACTCACCTGGCTTGCTCAGGTCATGCGATTTCGCCGGCCGCACGCTGGTGCAGAAGACGACGGCTGGAACCGTGGGCGCGCTGGCCGTCGCGAACGCACCGCTGGTCCTGTGCGCGAGTTTTGTGGTGGCCGGCCCGACCGCGCGGTTCCTGCGAACCAAGGAGCCCGGCCCGGTGACGTTCGTTGTCACCGGCGAGGGAGGCCAGGCCGACGAGGACCTGGCCTGCGCTGAGTACATCGGCCGGTCCATGGCCGGAGGCGACGTCGAGGCGGCCCCGTATCTCCACCGCGCGAGGACCTCTCGTGCCGCGGCCGACCTCGCCGGTGGGCTGCGGAGCGGATACCACCAGGACGATGTCGATCTCTGCTTGGAAATCGACAGGTTCCCCTTTGCGATGATGGCTCGCCGGGAAGAGTCTCTGACGGTGCTCCGTCCCGTCGCGGTGCCCGCGGTAGTCGACTGAGTCACTACCGCTGCCCGGTACCGCTCCACCGACCTGGCGGGTGGTCGGGAAGCAGCCGAGAGGTACGCCATCAGTCGGTCGGATCGTGTCCGCTCGGCCCGGTCAGTTGAGCGTGCGCAGCACCAGCCGCACAACTGCCATGACTCCTCGCCAGATCCAACCGAGCAGTCCTCCCTCCACAGCGATTTCAGCGGCGGTTTCAGCAGCGTCCGTCCGGTCCACCTCGGACCGGCACCGGGAGCAGGAACGGGGCCAACTGCGCTTTCGCGCACGGCACTTCTTGCATATCGCCATGACCGCATTCTCTACTTCCGCCGCAACCCTCTCGCCCACCCCACCCCCGGCCCGGATCCCGGATCTGGGCAGCGGTCCCGGCTCCGGCAGCCTCGCCCTCGCCCTCGCCCGCCAGTTCCCCGCGGCGCAGGTGACGGCGGTGGGCATCTCTCCGCAGCTGCTGCACCGCCCGCACGAGCAGGCCGCCGCGCACGGCGTCGCCGACCGGATCAGCACGCTGGAGGCGAACATCGACGACCCCTGGACCGAGATCGGTGAGGGCGGGCCGTACGACCTGATCCGGGCCGCCGCGTTCCTGCACCACGTGGCCGACCCCGCCCGCACCTTCGCCCAGGCTTTCGAGCGGCTGCGGCCGGGCGGGCTCATCGCCGTCACCGAGATGGACTTTCCCCCTGCACCCGCACCATCTGGATCGCCCGCCGCCCATGATCCTCGGGGTGCGCCGCGCCCCGTCCCGGCTCACCCACTCTCGCCCCCGCTCCTGCGGAGCAGGCGTCGGCGACCAGCTCTGACGACGGCTTCGGCCGGCGGCTTCTCACATGTGTGGCATTCATGTGAGATAGAGCACTTTCAGGAACCATATGCAGGGACGGCGACGCCAGCCTAGAGTCCTGGGGTTTGCGGAGCGTTTACCTCCGCACCGCCCGGCCCGACCATCCGTTCCGTACACGACCTGTACGCGCATGCGGAAACCGGGCCGATTCCCCGACTCACGAGGAACCGGGAAGCATTCGCATGAGCACGTTGGAAGCCTGGGTCGTCGACCTCAACGACGCCTTCTGGACATATCTGCTGATTCCGCTGGTCGCCGTCGCCGGCGTCTGGTTCACGCTGCGCTCCAAGGGCGTGCAGATCCGCCTGATCCCGGAGATGTTCCGGGTCTTCAAGGACAAGCCGCAGTCCGGCGTCAGCCCCTTCGGCGCCTTCACCATCTCCGCCGCCGCGCGGATCGGCACCGGCAACATCGCCGGCGTGGCCACCGCGATCACCATGGGCGGCCCCGGAGCCGTCTTCTGGATGTGGATGATGGCGCTGGTCGGCGGTGCCTCGGCGTTCGTCGAGTCGGTCCTGGCCCAGCTGTACAAGGTGCGCGACACCGAGCCCGGTACGTACCGAGGTGGTCCGGCCTACTACATGCAGAAGGCGCTCGGAATGCGCTGGCTCGGCGTGGTCTTCGCCGTTCTGATCACGCTGACGTTCGGGTTCGTGCTGACCGCGGTGCAGTCCAACACCATCACGGTGGCCACGAAGGGCTCCTTCGGCTCGGACGCCTCCTGGTTCAACCCCGTCCTCGGCATCGTGCTCGCCGTGCTGCTCGCGCTCGCGGTGTTCTTCGGCGTGAAGCGCCTGACGGCCGTCACCAAGGTCATCATCCCGGTGATGGCCGGGCTCTACCTGCTGGTCGGCCTGGTCATCGTGCTCCTCAACCTCGGCAGCGTGCCGGGCATGCTCGGCGACATCATCGGCGGGGCCTTCGGCTTCCGCGAGGTCGCGGGTGGCGCCGTGGGTACAGCGATCCTGCAGGGCGTGCGGCGCGGCATGTTCTCCAACGAGGCGGGCATGGGCTCCGCCCCGAACGCCGCCGCGGCCGCGGAGACCACGCACCCGGTCAAGCAGGGCCTGGTCCAGACCCTCGGCGTCTACTTCGACACCCTGGTCATCTGCACCATGACCGCCTTCGTGATCCTGTCCGCGAACCCGACCCTCGGTGAGCGCGGCGGCGCGGACGTCACGCAGGCCGCCTTCACCAGCGCGCTCGGCGACTGGGCGGGGCACCTGCTGACCCTGGTGGTCTTCATGGTCGCCTTCAGCTCCATGATCGGTAACTACTACTACGGCGAGTCCAACATCCAGTTCATCACCCGCAGCAAGAGCGTGATGAGCTCGTACCGCGCCATGGTCATCGCCTGCGCCGTCCTCGGCGCGATCGGCTCGGTCCCGCTGGTCTGGAGCCTCGCGGACGTCACGATGGGCGCGATGGTCCTGGTCAACCTGATCGCGATCATCCCCCTCGGTGCGGTCGCCTTCCGCCTCCTCGACGACTACACGGCCCAGCGCAGCCAGGGCCTCGACCCGGTCTTCCGAAAGGACCAGGTGCCGGGCCTGCGCGGCGAGGTGGAATGCTGGGGCCCGTCGGACGAGGACTCCACCCCGAAGGAGCGGACGCCGGCAGGCTCACTCTGACCCGAACGAACCCCGGCACGACCCGTACACGTCGAAGGGCGGCATCCTGGAAGGGTGCCGCCCTCGGGCGTCACGGGGCCGGACGCGGCCGCGGCGCGAAAGGGTGCACGGCCCGCTGCGCCATCGAGCGCGGTGGGGGCCGGTGAACGTGACGTTCCCGCCGGCGTTGACCCTCCAGGAGGCAACACAGCACCCCTGGCCTCACCGCTACAGCGGTCGCAGTGCTTGTAGAACCTCCGCACGGTGGCGGGCCGGGCAGCGAATGCGTGCGCCAGGCCATGCGACGGTCGCCCGCCGGTTCGTGATCCATCCGGTGGCCACGCAACCTGCGACGACAACGCCACCGTGACAGAGGTGCGCCACGAACTCCGCCGTCATCTGATGACGCGCCAGTAGAGTTGGCAAAGGGTTGGCGAGTGTCCTGCCACAGCCACCCGCAGACGGACACACCCTCCCGCAGGTCAACGGACTCTTCCACGCGGCTTCAGCGGTACCGGAGGCGGCGCGGGGGCGGGCAACGGGTCCCCGTCGTAGCCCTTGACCTCTCCGAACCGGGTCCCCTCATCCAGTCCCGCCGCGCCTGCACGATCTCGTCCTGCGACCGTCCGATCCAGTTCCCGAACATAGCGAAGCCTGTGCGCCTTGCGCAGGTCAGCGGCGTTCCGGACCGCCAACGGTTAGCAAACCTTCAGCATCGGTTCCGGAGGAGTCGTCAATCGTGGGTTCCACTGCTGCCTTGGTTCGTCGGATGGGTTCGTCTTTCAGGGAAGCAGGTGAAGGAGTCCGGGTTTTCGACCCAGGACAAGGCGATCGCGCGTTTGACGGAGATACACAACGCGAAGAAGGCCGCGCCGCGGGGGCCAGGCGAAGGCGGACCGGATGGCGAGGTACGGGGCGATGCGGTTCCAGGAGTACGCCGGCGAATGGAAGGCCGGGCGGCGGGATCTGGGGCCGGCGTCGAGGGTGCACCTGGAGTCGCTGCTGAACATCCACCTGCTGCCGCTGCTGGGCAGCCGGCGGATGAACACCTCCGACCACAAGGTCCTCGAGAGCTTCCTCCAGACCCTGGAACGCGACGGGGCCGGCCTGGCGGCGCAGGCTAACGCGTTCGACAAGCTGAAGGCGATCCTGCTGGACACGAACCGGCTGGGCCTGTTCGACGACAACCCGGTCGCCGGGATCAAGCCGCCGCAGTACGACCCCAAGCGGGTGGTGATCCCCTCACCCGCGCAGCTCGCCCTAGCCCTGACGGCGCACTCGCCATTCCGTGACGGCTTCCGAAGCCTTGGTTGCGCAGCTCGGCAACGCCGACAGCGATGTTCACCGAGCCGGAGAGGATCTTCTTGACGGCCTTTCTGCCGTCAGGCCCGTCGGGAGCCGAACCGGCGTCGGGCTTCAGCGCCTTCCGCACCGTGTTGACGAGAGCGGGCAGGGCAGGGTTCTTGTCGATAGGCACGCCCAGCTCACGCAGAGCCGTCTTGGCCGTCGCCTCGATGAGCTGCCTGGCAGCGTCCCTCCCCCGGCGGAACGCCGACATGAGCTCCGACCACGCCTACGCCACGTCCCGCCGGCCAATCGGGGCTGACGCCGACCTGCCCACGTCCGCACCGACACCGGCCGGACGCCGCCCGCCGACCCCGACGACCGGTAACTGCCCGACCGGTACGCCCTGCTGGCCGCCCGCAGAGTCTTTACGCCGGCACCAGTGGTGGACCGGTGCGGCGCCGCCCGCGTGCCGGTGCGTCCGCACGGTCGTGGAGCCCGCCCCGGTCCACGAGGCCCGATCCGCTCACGGACGTACCGCCGTGGCACGGGGCAGCACGACCTGGCCCGTGACGAACTCGCTCCAGAGCCCGAACCTCAGCTCCGCGCCGGGCCTCGCCCTGCTCTCGGCGAAGCTGACGGCACGCTCGCCCGACCGGCGAACCGCGCCCCAGACCAGCTCGAAACGGGAGGTGCCCACGCGCTGCCCGGGCGGGACGGACGTCGGCGGCAGGATTTCGTCCAGGGCCCAGCGGTAGCCCAGCCGTTGGTAGTACGGCGTGACCTTTTCCCACGTCAGTTCCAGGATTGTGCCGGTCGAAGGAATCACCACGAGCGCGCCCCGCAGCCCGTTGGCATGCCGGGTGTTGAAGGCCAAGACCTCCGACACACCCGAGGGATACGCGTGGGCGGTGCCCCTGCCCACCTGCGAGTTCGGGGGGCAGCCTGCCACTCCACGCGTTTCGATCACCCCCCGGGGGCAGACCGGGAACGCCTCCGGACGGAAGGCGAGCGAGTCGTCGAAGAGAAACACGAACCGGCGGGCGGCAGCGGGCGGGCCGTCCGGCTCCGTGCGGCTGGTGCGGTGGAAGCCCACCCGCAGCCCGTTGCGCGCACCGCCGTCCGAAGCGACCGACACCGAGAGGGTGTCGATGTTGCGCTGCCCCTCCACATCCGGCTCGTGGGCACGCTGCGGTCCGCCCGGCGCGGGGTCGGGCTCAGAAGCGGGGGAGGCGTCCGCGGGCGCCGCCATCATCAGCAGCGCGGCTGCCGCCGCGGTCATCGAACCCAGCCGTGTGCGCATACGCATGGTCCACTCCAGCAGTTCCGGGGGCGTCTGTACGCCCATGCTCACCCGCCGCCGGCCGCGCTCTCGCCCCTCTGCCGTGCCTGGGGAACGCCGCACCCAGGGACCAGCCGCCCCAGGGACCGGCACAATGAACGCATGGTTCTGCATGGAGAGTTGAGGGACTTCCTGCGCTCGCGGCGGGCCCGCATCCGTCCGGAGGACGTCGGCTACGCCTCGGGCTCGGGACTGCGCCGGGTCCCGGGACTGCGACGGGAGGAGCTGGCGCATCTGGCGGGCGTGAGCGTCGACTACTACGTACGCCTGGAGCAGGGGCGCAACCGCAGTGTCTCCGACGCGGTCCTCGACGCGGTGGCGGACGCGCTGCGGCTTGACGAGGACGAGCGCACCCATCTCTTCCGGCTCGCCCGGCCGCGCAAGCCGGTCACCGAGACACCGCACGAGGCAACCGTCCGGCCGGGGGTGCGGCGGCTCCTCGACTGGATCGACGCGCCGGCACTCGTCATCGGCCGCCGCATGGAGGTACTCGCCTGGAACCGACCCGCCTGCGGCCTCATCACCGACTTCGGCCGACTGCCCCCGGCCGAGCGCAACCTCTGCCGCCTGCATCTGCTCAACAAGGAGATCGGCAGCCGCTACCCGGACCTCGACATGGTCGCCCGGGAGGCCGTGGGACATCTGCGCATCGCGGCGGGCCGCTTCCCGGAGGACACCGAGCTGCGGCTGCTCGTGGACGAACTCAAGGAGCACAGCGAAGAGTTCCGGCGCTACTGGGCGCTGCACACGGTGCGCACCAAGGCGCATGGGCTCAAGCGCATGGACCACCCGGAGCTCGGTCCGCTCACCCTCTCGTACGAGATCACCCACTTTCCACAAGATCCGGAGCAGAGTCTGCTCGTGTACACCGGCACCCCGGGCTCCGCCGAGGAGCAAGCGCTGCGCACCCTGGCCAAGACCGTCTGACGACGCGGCGCGCACACGGGGGGCGCGGCACCCTGGACCTGATCGGGTGTCAGCTGAACCCCCGGTACCACAGTGCGACCGCAGGCCGGGCCCGCAGGACCGACGATGGGTGTCCGACCAGCAACGGCCACGGAGGAAACCCATGCGTATGCCCACGCGCGGCTCGGCCGCCGAACGGCCCGGACCGAGGCCGGTGGCCTCATGGCAACGCCGTCTCGTCCTGGCGACGGCCACCACGCTCGCTCTCACCCTGACCCTCGCTCCCGCCCCTCCCGTCGCCCCGGCCGCCCAGGCATCTTCCCTGCCGGACCACTACGTCGTCCCTGGCGACCGTGCCTTCCCCACCGGCCTGGCCCTCGACCCCCGCACCGGCCACTTCTATGTGGGCAGTGCGCAGGACGGCACTCTGTACCGAGGTCACCTGGGCAGCTCCGAGGCGAAGGTCTGGTCACCCGACGGGCAGGACGGGCGTTCCGTCACCGCCGGAATGACCGTGGACCGCAAGGGGCGTCTGTATGTCAACGGGGCGGACACCGGAGCGATGCGGGTCTATGACACGGCCACGCGTGAACTCCTCGCCGAACTGCGCGGTGTGCCCGGCGGGTTCATGAACGACGTCACCGTCGCGGACGACGGCACGGCCTACATCACCGACTCCTTCCTGCCCGTCATCTACCGCGCGCAAGAACGCCAAGGACGGTGGACGCTGGAGCGTTGGCTCGACGTCGAGGACACTGCCGTGGACTGGATCGACGACCAGCACAACCTCAACGGAGTGGTGGCTGTGGGGAATCACCTGCTCACCATCCAAAGCAACACCGGACGCCTGTGGCGCATCGACCGCTCCACCGGCGTCGCAGACGAGGTCGACCTCGGTGGCCGTACCCTCCTGAGCGGCGACGGCATGGTCTGGCGAGACGGCCGCCTCTACGTCACCCAGGGCAACCTCTACGCGGACCCGGACGCCGAATCGCGGGTCGCCGTCCTGGAACTGGACGAAGACCTGTCCAAGGGCAGGCAGATCGCGTCCCTCGTCCCGCCCGGTGGTTTTCAGCACCCGAGCGCCGCGGCCCTCACCACGACGGGGCGTCTGCTGGTCGTCAACAGCCAGTACGACCGCTGGTCCGCGGGACTGCCGCCGCGGACGCTGCCGTTCACGATCTCCAGCCTTCGGACGCCGTGACGAACGGACAGTCCCCCCTGCGCACACCGCCGCGTCCACTCCCGCGAGGGCGAACCGCGCGCTTCGGTCTCCGACGAGCACCCGCTCCGGCCGGACAGCGCCTACAAGCACCTGGCCGCGCGGAAGAAGGATGTACCCGGCTTGCCGCCGGACATGACACCGCACTGGTACCGGCACACCCACGCCTCGGCCCCGGTGCTGTCCAGCGTGCCGATGCACGTGGTCAGTCGGAGGCTCGGTCACGCGGACATCCAGACCACGATCAACACGTACGCCAACGTGACCGAGGACGCCGAACTGCGCGCGTGCGCGGACTGGCAGAAGATCACGCAAGCCGGGGGAAGCCATCATGAAACCTGAGCCGATCGTCCATCTGGTAGCCGATACGGCGGCCGTTCCGTCGCCGCGTACTCCGGAGCGTAAGCGGCAGGCCAAGCCCACCGGACGCCGGCACGCAGCTTCATCGCATCACCGCCGTGGCAACACCGCCGCGCCGTACCGAGACACGCATCGTGGCCCGCTCGCCATCCTGGCAGCCGAGAGGCCGGGTACCCCTGCTGACCCGCCACGACCGGTCCGAAGAAGCGGGGTCAGCCCACCCCGCCGTCGAGCAGCCAGTTGTAGCGCAGCCGCAGCGCCCGCTCCGTGCTGGCCGCCACGGTAACGAGCCCGACCACGACGTTGCCCCATGCCGACAGATCAATGGGCGAGGTAAACGTCCCGACGTACTGGGCGACGCCCTCCGGTGCCCGGGTGACCTGTTCGGCGAGCTGAAGGATCAGGAGAACCAGGCCGATGACGAGCGCGATCGACGAGAGAAAACCCATACAGCGGCTCAGCGCGGGGTGCACGCGGTCGAGGCGCGCGCGGCGCCCCTCGGCGGAGGCGGGGTCCGGGATGAGTTGGTGCTCGGTCCCCTCGGCGGTGACGTAGTGGCAGCGCTTGAGCCCGAAGCTGCTCGTCCATACTTCGACGGTTCCGCCCTGGACGGGGAAGACGGCGGGGACTTTGGACTCGGCGTGATGCCTGCCATCGAGGTACAGGTGGGCCTTGACGTAGCCTTCCGATCGATTCTGATGCTTGACGTCGACGGCGTAGACCATCTGCCGGCCGTCTTCGTTCATCAGCCGGAGACGGAACAGTGCGCGGGTAAGCATCTGCCACCACCGGAATCGCTTCAACGGTCGCCCGTCCCCGGGCTTGACCCGCTGCACGGCCCGACGGTGCCGCCACTCCTTGAGCATGCCTCTACTCCTGTTGCTTGCTGGGTTCCGCCGCACAGGCGAGGTCCTGCGACGGGCGCTGCCCAGTGGTCAGGAACGCGGTCACCGCGTCGTTCGCGCACGTGCTGGGGCCGAACGGATAGACACCGTGCCCGCCCTGGTCGGCCGTCACCATCGTGGCCCGCTTCCCGAACGCCCGCCGCAGCTTCTGGGCACCGGCCAGCGGTGTCCCCGGGTCGCGCTCGTTCTGCGCCATGAGCACGTTCGACGGGCCCCGATCACCGATGCGCACCGGCGGTTCGACCCGCTTGTCCGGCCAGAACGCGCACGGTCCGATGCTGGCCGTGGCCCCGCCCAACATGGGGTGTTTCAGCCGGTCGACCGCGACGTTGCGCTGATACTCCCGGACCGTCTCCGGCCAGCGACTGTCGCCGCATATCACTGAGAAGCGGGCGGCCATGAAGTTCTCCATGTTCGGAAACGGCGGGATGGGCGGCGGCGGCTGGTCCGTGTCGAGTGCCTGCCAGGTCTTGGCCACCAGGGGCATGTCCGCATCGCTGTAGAGGCGGTCGAACGTGATCCCGCGGAACGACGTCGCGTCGAAGCCCTCGACCGGTTTCGCTTCCAACCGCTCCGCGAGATCGAAGAACTTCGCCCTCACCTGCTCCGGTGTGGTGCCGAGCCCGTACTCGGGATGCGCGGCCGCGAAGGCCGCGAAGTCCGGGAACCGGTCCTCCATTCCACGGGCGAACAACCGCATGGCCGTGACGTCGTAACCACCGGGACCCAGGTTGCTGTCGAGCACGATCCGGTCGCTGCGCTTCGGGAACATCGTCGTGTACACCGCACCGAGGTAGCTGCCATAGGAGGCGCCGAGGTACGAGAGCTTCGGCTCGCCCAGCGCTGCCCGGATCCGGTCCATGTCGCGCGCGATGTTCACGGTGGTGGTGTGCGGCAGCATCCACGCCGTCCGTGAGGTGGCGCACTGCTCGGCGACGGCCCGCGCGTTCGGCGCCTCCCGCGCGACATCGGCCGCGGTGTGCGCGTACGGCGGGACGTTGCCGCGTGCCTGCTGCTCCGGTGTCAGATCGCAGGTCACCGGCGTGCTGCGGCCGACGCCGCGCGGGTCGAAGCCGATCACGTCGTAGGAGTCCAGCACCTCCTGCGGCAGCCCTGAGCCGGCGAGAACGGCCGGGTAGCCGAGCCCCGTGATACCGGGCCCGCCCGGACTGGTCAGCAGCACGCCGCGGCGCTGCGAGGGTTTCTTGCTCGCCAGCCGGGAGATCGCGATCTCGATCTGCCGGCCGTCCGGATCCCGGTAGTCCAGCGGGACCTCGAACGTCGAGCACTCCAGACGGGGCAAGGCGGCCTTCTCCGAGGCGACCGCGACCTTTTCCGAGGCGGCCTTCTCCGAGCACGGGCCCCACCGCACGGAGTCTGGCGTCGCCGCCACCGCCACTCCTGGAATCGTGGTCGCCGCCACCGCGGTCGCGGCGATGGCGAGGGACAAGTTTCGGTGCATCTGATGTCCTCCTGATGGGTGCACGGGGGCGCCGGAACGGGCGTGCTTGGGACGGGCCCCGCCGCGGATCACCGCATGGGCGGACAGGGCTGTGATCACCATCCCGACCGCCTCGACGAGTCTGTCCGTGCGACGCCGCCGGCACATCAGCCCGGCGGCTCGAATCGCCTTCGACCAGAGTCGAGACGGTGATTCGACTCTGGTCGAAGGACACATCAGCCCCCGGTCTGACTCACCGGCCGTACCGCTTCGCGACAATGGCCAGGTGAATACAGACGTCGCGCCACGGCTCGGGGGGTGGCAGCAAGCCTGGCGGCTGGCGGCAGCCGCGGCAGTGGGCATACCTACCTGGCTCTCCATCGGCGTGCTGTTGCGGTGGCAGGCGGCCGGAACGGGCTCCTGGTTCCTCATCGGTGATCCGCTGGTGGCTCTCGGCTGCCTGACGGCGCTTCTGTGGCGACGGCGGTTCCCGCTCACCGTCGCCATGACGGTCGCGATCGCCTCGCCCGCGTCGGCACTCGCCACCGGCGCCGCGCTTCTGGCGCTGGCCTCGCTCTCCACCCGTCGCCGTCCGGTGGAGAGCGGGGTCGTCGGGCTGGCCTACGTGATCGCGTCACAGTTCGCCGTCGGGCTCTACCCGGTCCAGAGCCCGCCCGGGTCGTTGTGGTTCCAGCTCGCGTTCCCAGCATTGACCGCGGGCATCGCGGTGGCCGTGGGCATGGCCATCGGCGCGCGACGTGCCGAAGTGCGGTCCTTGCGAGAGCGGGCGGAGAGCGCGGAACGGGAACAGACCGCACGAGCGGCGCAGGCACGGGCTCTGGAACGCAACCGGATCGCCCGCGAGATGCACGACGTGCTCGCACACCGGATCTCCCTGGTCGCCATGCAGGCCGGCGTACTGGACCACCGCAGCGACCTCGCAGCAGAGGAAACCCGCGTGCTGGTCCGCGGCATCGCCGACGGCTCCCACCAAGCCCTGGAAGAACTACGGGATGTTCTCGGAGTGCTCCGGGCCGACCCGGGCCGCCCGGAACCACCCCAACCCTCCCTCGACAGCATCCCCGACCTGGTAGCCGACGCCCGCACCTCCGGACTGGACGTCACGCTCACCACCACCGTGACGGAAAAACCATCCGACATCGCCGGACGAACCTGCTACCGGATCGTCCAGGAAGGGATCACCAACGCCGCCAAACACGCCCCAGGCGCACACGTACACATCACCCTCGAAGGAAGAGCAGGCGGCAAACTCAACGTCAGCGTCCGCAACTCCCCGGCGACCACGAGAAACGCACAACCACCGGCATCGGGATTCGGCCTGCTCGGCCTCACCGAACGAATCAACCTCGCCGGCGGAGCACTCAACCACCACCCCACACCCGACAACGGATACATCCTCACCGCCCAACTACCCTGGCCGGACCCCACCCACGAAAAGAGAACCTGAGTGGACAGCGAGCGGGAGCCGGTGCGCGTCGCCATCGTCGACGACGAACAGCTGGTGCGAATGGCGCTGCGGCTCGTCATCGACGGCGAGCCGGACCTGACCGTCGTCGCGGAGGCGGCCGACGGGGACGCCGCGATCACCGTGGTGGACGAGCATCGGCCGGACGTCGTACTGATGGACGTGCGCATGCCCGGCCGGGACGGTCTCAGCACAACCCGGGAACTCCTCACCCGACCGGCGCCGCCGCGGGTGCTCATGCTGACCACATTCGACTCCGACGATCTGGTGCTCGGCGCACTGCGCGCCGGAGCCCTCGGGTTCGTCCTCAAAGACACCCAACCGCCGCAGATTCTCGACGCGGTGCGGACCGTCGCGGACGGCAAGCCCGTGCTGTCTCCAGCGGCCACGGCACGGGTGATCGCCGCAGCCACCGGTCCGCGGTCCGCTCACGCTCGCAGCTCATCCCGTGAAGCCGCACGGAAACAGCTGTCCACACTGACCGAACGAGAACTCGAAACCGCTCGGGCCATCGCGGACGGACTGGGCAACCCGGAGATCGCCCAGCGGCTGCGCATCAGCATCGCGACCGTCAAGGCGCACACAGGCAGCCTGTTCGCCAAGCTGGCGGTCGAGAACCGGGTGCAGATCGCACTCCTGGTCCGCGACGCAGAGGAATGACCAGCCTGCAGCCGACCGTCCGCGAACCACGGAAGCGTGCATGTTCATGCGCTCCGGCAGCGTGAGGCGCTGGCCCCGTCGCCCGCGCGGTTACGCGGGCGGACGGGGCCGTGGGCACCATCTGGTGCGACGTGCCGTTCTCAGCCGTCGGCGGGCGGCGCCATGAGCTGCTCGGCGATGCTGGCCTCCAGTGCAGCGATGCGCCGGCCGGCGAAGCGGGCGTTGTCTCGGGCGGCCGTGAGGCGCTTGCTGAGGCGTTCGTTGTCGTTCGTCAACGCGCTGATCTCACGGCGCAGGGCCATGTTGGCGGTGGTGATTCGTACGACGTCGGCATCTGTCCAGTCCTGCCGCAGCTCGGCGATCTGGCCCAGGAGTTCGGCGATGCGCTCGCGCTGGTTGGCAATCTCGGCGTGGGCGGCTTTGAGGGCATCTTCCGTTCAGTTGTCGGGGCTGACATCGCTAGATCCCTGCGGTATGCCGTGGCCATGAGATATGCGCAGGGTGGTGGTCTCACTCCGCAGGGTCAGGCCGCGCGGGAGCGGGTGCGCATGCTGGCCGCCGATGGCTTTGTGCGGGGTGAGAAGAACACGGTGATCGCGAAAGAACTGCGGGTGAGCGTCCGGACGGCCGGACCGTCAGCTATTCCCGCAGGTCAGCGGAGCCTTCCACGCGGCTTCAGCGGCACCGATGGCAGCACAGGGGCGGGCAGCGGGGCCCCGTCATAGCCCTTCACCGCGCCGAATCTCGACCCTTCCATCCAGTCCGAACGGGCCTGTACGATCTCCGCCTGCGACCGTCCGATCCAGTTCCAGAACATGATCAGCTCCTCCTCGAAGGGCTCGCCGCCCAGGAGCATCAGGCTCGCGTCCGAGTCGGCGCGCAGGGGCAGTTCGTCGCGGCCGCAGCCGAGGTAGAGCATCGAGCCCGGTACCAGCGGTACGCCGTCGACGTGGGCCTCGCCGGTCATGGACAGGACGGCGTACTCGAAGTCCCGTTCCAGCGGGATACGTACGTCCGTGCCGCCGGTGAGGGTCAGGTCGGCGCCGACGATGGGGGTGTACGCCGTTCCCGGCGAGGAGGTGCCGTCGAGGGTGCCGAGGAGCAGGGTGGCCGTCAGGCCGGGGGCGGTGACGAGGGGCAGGTCGGCGTGGAACTCGAAGCGCGGGTCGGTGTGGCGGTGGGCGTCCGGAAGGGCGACCCACAGCTGCGCGCCGTGCAGGAAGCGGGCGTGCGACCGCGGGCTCTCCTCGGAGTGGCTGATCGCGCGGCCCGAGGTCATCAGACCCAGCTGGCGCGGGCGGATGGTCTGCAGGCTGCCGGTGGAGTCGCGGTGCAGTACCTCGCCCTCGTGCAGCCAGCTCACCGTCTGCAGGCCCATGTGCGGATGCGGCGGCACCTGCATACCGGGCTCGTCGGCGATGTCGTCAGGGCCGTAGTGATCGACGAAACACCAGGCGCCGACCATCCGCCGGCCCAGGTTGGGCAGGAGTCGGCGGACCTCGGTGGACTCGCCGAGCTTGACGTGGCGAGGGCTGAGGAGCTCCCGCACGGGCTCCGCCACCACGAAGCCGCGGCCGCCGCACAGGCTGGGGACCGCCTCGCGATCAAGATTGCTCATGCCGCCCAAACTAGCGCCGGACGGGCCGCCGCGTCAGACCGTACTCCGGTCGTCACCGTGACGGGCGGAAACGCCCCTCCCACTACGCCGCTCCCGCCATGCCGTTCCCCCCGATGGTGGAATGTTCAACCAAGTGGCGTGGTTGCAGCACACCGAAGGAGGTCACGAGTGGACACGACGTACTACCACCACGGAACGCAGGCGGAGCGCTGGGAGCGCGCGCGGATGTTCTTCGACGCCAAGGACTACGCCGCCGCGGCACGCGTCCTGAGCGGTCTGGTCGAGGAGGTGCCCGAGCGGACCGGACCGCGGCTGCTGCTGGCGCGCGCCTACTACCACTCGGCCCAACTGCGCCGGGCGGAGGGCGAGCTGCGGATCGTCGTCGAGCGCGATCCCGTCGAGCACTACGCCCGGCTGTTGCTGGGACGCACCCTCGAACGGCAGGGGCGCCAGGACGAGGCCGACGCGCAGCTGCGGATCGCCTCCGCACTGGCGGGCGACTTCGCCGACCGCTGAGCGGCGGCGTCACGGCGAGGCGGTGAGGCGGCGAGGCGGCGAGGCGGTGAGGCGGTGAGGCGGCGAGGCGGTGAGGCGGCGAGGCGGTGAGGCGGTGAGGCGGTGAGAGCGCGGTACCGGACCAACCGCGCCGCCGCCGTGACCCGCCACCCCGCCGCGGCGAGTCAGCGCTTCGCCGTCGTGCCGCCCGCGTGCGCCCGCCGCCCCCGCCGGTGGGCGATCTCGCCGAGCACGACGTCGGCCGCGACGAACGCGGCCAGCGGGATGCCGAGCAGCGGCACGAAGTAGCCGAGGACGGCGACCGCCGCGAGCAGCGGGACGAGGAGCGACGGCGGCACCTGCTGCCACGCGCCGCGCGGGATCGGGCGACCGAACGCGGAACCCCGGCCGCGCTGCCACCACATGCGGTAGCCCCAGATGACGAGCAGGACGAGGGAAGCGGCCAGCAGCATCAGGGCGATCTGGTTGGGCAGGCCGAACAGGCTGCCGGTGTGCAGGTCGATGCCCCAGCGGCTGAGCTTGGCGAGCACCGGGTAGTCGGCGAAGCGGAGTACGTCGGTCACCTCGCCCGTCGCCGGGTCCACGGCGACCGAGTCCTGCTTCTCGGGCCAGCTGCGCTGCACCTGCTTGACGACGTAGGCGGAGGACGCGTCGGCGGGCGGGCCCATCTCCACGGGGTCGTCCAGGCCCTCGTTGCGCGCGGCGGCCAGGACCTTGTCGAGGCCGACCCCGTGCGCGGCGTCCCCGCCCGCGCCCGATGCCGCGCCGTGGCCCGCGTGCTCTCCTCCCCCGGCTGCCGACGCCGACACGGACGGGGTGGTCTGGCCGAGCGAGACGCGCAGGTCCTCGATGTTCGCCCCGGCGTAGGTCGACCAGGTCAGGCCGGTCGCCGAGAGGAAGACGAATCCGGCCGCCACCCATGCGCCGACCGTGCCGTGCAGGCCCAGGGTGCGGCGCCGGCCGCTGGTGCCGCGCAGCTTGCGCCGGGCCCGGCGACGGGAGAACCACAGCACCAGGCCGCCTCCCGCGATCACCCACAGCCAGCTGGCGGCGAACTCGCTGTACAGGCGGCCGGTCTCACCCAGGTGCAGGTCCCGGTGGAACTCGTCGATCCAGGTGCGCAGCGGCAGCGAGCCGGTCGAGCCGTACTGTTCGAGGGCGCCGCGCACCTTCGCGGTGTACGGGTCGACGAAGACCGCGAGCGTGTGGTCCGGGTCGACACCCTCGACGCCGGACAGCAGCACCCTGGTGGTGGCGTCGGCCTCGGGTGAGGGGCGTACGGCCGACACCGTGCCCTCGGGGTGGGCCTGCCGGGCGGCGGCGACCTGCTCGGAGACCGGCAGCTTGCGGTCACCCACGTCGGGGACGGTCAACTCATGTGCGTAGACCATCTTCTCGGCCTGGAACGAGGCGGCGTAGAGGAAGCCGGTGGCCGCCGCCACCAGGAGGAAGGGGGCCACGAACAGCCCGGCGTAGAAGTGCAGGCGCAGGACGAGCGGGCGGAGGGTGGACCATCTGCCGGGCGGAGGCGGAGGCGGTGGGGTCGGCGGTCGGGGGGCCTCGTCCGTGGGGGTCGGGGACGTGGTGGTCATCTGTGGGCGCTCCGGGGACGTCGTGGAGACGGGGTGGTCCCAGTGGTCGGGGCGGGAGCGCGCCGGGTTCCCGGCCTGGAACGTGGCCTGCGTCACACCGTCATGGTCGGCGGGTGGATGCCGTACGCCGTGACATCCTGGCGCGATGGGAACTCCGAGTGATCGCGCACCCCTTGCCGAGCGGGTCGAGGAACTGCTCGCCGGCGATGGCCCGTTGCCGATCGTCGAGGCCGGCGATCCGGTGCTGCGGCGCGTCGCCGAGCCCTTCGACGGGCAGTTGGAGCCGCCGCTGCTGGCGCGGTTCGTCGAGGCGCTGCGTCTCACGATGCGCGCGGCACCGGGTGTCGGTCTGGCAGCGCCGCAGGTGGGGGTGGGACTCAGGATCGCGGTGATCGAGGACCCGGCGCCGGTGCCGGACGAGGTGCGGGTGGCGCGCGGGCGGGTGCCGCAGCCGTTCCGGGTACTGGTGAATCCGTCGTACGAGGCCATGGGCGCCGGGCGCGCCGCGTTCTTCGAGGGCTGCCTGAGTGTGCCGGGGTGGCAGGCGGTGGTGGCTCGGCACGCCGAGGTGCGGTTGGTGGCGCGGGACGAGCACGGGCGGGCCGTGGACGAGGTGGTCGCGGGGTGGCCCGCGCGGATCGTGCAGCACGAGACGGATCATCTGGACGGCGTGTTGTACCTGGACCGGGCCGAGTTGCGGTCGCTGGCGTCCAATCGGGCGATGGTGGAGTTGTGGGGGCAGGTGACGCCGGAGCGGGCTGCGGTGGGGTTGGGGTTTGGGCTGCCTCCCGGGTCTGCGGGGCCTTCGGAGGGAGCCGGGTCGGTGGGGTCAGGGGTCTGATGCCCCGCTGGGGGGGCGGTCTGATGCCCCGCTGGGGGGCGCGGGGGGCGGGTGCGCGGCCCGGCGTTGCGGGGTGCCGCTGCGCCCACCCGTGCCGCCCCAGCGGCACGACTGCCCGCAGCTGCGGCCACGGCGACGGCGACGGCGACGGCAGCAGGCTGCGGGCTTGGGCGGTAGTGCCGCTGGGGCGGGGGGGGAGCCGGTCAGTTGTCGCGGTATGTCTCCAGCAGCCGCAGCCATACCTCGCTGATCGTCGGGTAGGACGGGACCGCGTGCCACAGGCGGCTGATCGGCACCCGCCCGGCGACGGCGACCGTCGCGGAGTGGATCATTTCGCCGACGCCGGGGCCGACGAAGGTGACGCCGCGGACGACCTCGTCCTCCAGGTCGACGACCATGCGGGCGCGGCCCTTGTAGCCGTCGCCGTACAGGCTCGCGCCGGCCACCGTCGCGAGGTCGACGTCGACGGCGTGGACACGGTGGCCCGCCTGCTCGGCCTCGGCCAGGGTCAGGCCGACGGAGGCGGCCTCGGGGTCGGTGAACACCACCTGGGGGACGGCGTCGTGGTCCGCGGTCGCGGCGTGCGCGCCCCACGGGCCGGAGTCCAGGTCCGGCACGCCGGAGGCGCGGGCGGCGATGGCGGCGCCCGCGATGCGGGCCTGGTACTTGCCCTGATGGGTGAGCAGGGCACGGTGGTTGACGTCGCCGACGGCGTAGAGCCAGTCGTGCCCCTCCACTCGGAGGCTGTCGTCGACGGGGAGCCAGGAGCCCGGTTCCAGTCCGACGGTGTCCAGGCCGATGTCGTCGGTGCGGGGGACGCGGCCGGTGGCGAAGAGGATCTCGTCGGCCTCGACGCGGTCGCCGGCGTCGGTGACGGCGACGACGGTGCCGCCCTCGCGCTTGACGGACTCGACGGAGGTGCCGGTGCGGATGTCGACGCCGGCCTCGGTGAGCGCCTCGGCGACCAGTTCGCCGGCGAACGGCTCCATGCGGGCGAGCAGGCCGCCGTCGCCACGCACCAGGAGCGTCACCCGGGAGCCGAGGGCCTGCCAGGCCGTGGCCATCTCGACGGCGACGACTCCGCCGCCGACCACGATCAGCCGGCCGGGCGCGCTCTCGGCGCTGGTGGCCTCGCGGCTGGTCCAGGGGCGTACCTCGGCGAGTCCGGGCAGGCCGGGCAGGGCGGCGCCGCTGCCGGTGCAGACGGCGACGGCGTGCCGGGCGGTCAGTACCCGGCGGGTGCCGTCGGGCGCGGCCACCTCGACCGTGCGCGGCCCGGCGAGCCGCCCCCGGCCGCGGTACAGATCCGCCCCGATGCCCTCCACCCACTGGACCTGGCCGTCGTCCTTCCAGTGGGAGGTGTACTCGTCGCGGCGGGCGAGGACCGCCGCCGTGTCGAGGGGGTCTCGCACCGACCGGCTCAGACCGGGCAGGCGGCGGGCGTCCGCCCGGGCGAGAACCGGGCGCAGCAGGGCCTTGCTGGGCATGCACGCCCAGTAGGAGCATTCGCCGCCGACCAGTTCGCTCTCCACGATCGCGGTGGACAGTCCGGCCGCACGGGTCCGGTCGGCGACGTTCTCCCCCACGGGGCCCGCACCGATCACGACGACGTCGTACGCGATGGAATCCGATTGCGTCATGGGGTCAGTCTGGTGGGTGGTGTGCGACGTGGCCACATGGGTACGTGCGCGGAATACCCACCAGGTCGGCAGTGTTGTGCCGACGGTTTACGCCCCGAACGCAGGAAGAGGGATCACCCATGACCAGCACCGTGGAGCTCACCAAGGAGAACTTCGACCAGACGGTCACGGACAACGAATTCGTCCTGATCGACTTCTGGGCGTCGTGGTGCGGTCCGTGCAAGCAGTTCGCCCCGGTCTACGAGAAGGCGGCCGAGGCCAACCCCGACCTCGTGTTCGGCAAGGTGGACACCGAGGCGCAGCCCGAGCTGGCGCAGGCCTTCGGCATCCAGTCCATTCCGACGCTGATGATCGTCCGGGAGCAGGTGGCCGTGTTCGCGCAGCCGGGCGCGCTGCCCGAGGAGGCCCTGACGGACGTCATCGGCCAGGCCCGGAAGCTGGACATGGACGAGGTCCGCAAGGCGGTCGCCGACCAGCAGGCGCAGGCCGAGGGCCAGGCCGGGCAGGACGGCCAGTAGCAGGTCGATAGAAGGTCGATAGCAGGCCAGTAGCAGCGGAGCGGAGTCGGCCGACGGTCAGCTCGACTCGCGGTGCACCACCGCCGCGCCCAGCACCTCGTGACGCTCGGGCGCGGCGGTGGGGTCGTGGACCGCGCGGTCGACCAGGGCGGCCAGGTCGCGGCCGGAGGGCAGCTCCAGGTGGACGGTGCTCAGCCGGGGCCGCAGCAGGCGGCCGAGCATCAGGTCGTCGGCGCCGATGACGGCCGCGTCGGCCGGGATGCCGAGGCCCTCGTCCTGCATGGCCCGCATCAGCAGCATCGCGTACTCGTCGTTGTACGCGAACACGGCGTCCAGGCCGAGGGAGCGCCAGCGGGCGGCCAGCCGGGCGGCGTCCCGTTCCTCGTAGGCCAGGGGCAGTTCGGTGACGGTGGCGTCGGTGTCGCGCACGGCGCGGCGGGCGCCGGTCAGGCGCGGTGCCGAGAAGACCTCCAGCCCGTCCGCCACGGGCACGACGACGCCGATCCTCCGGCGGCCGCGGTCGTAGAGATGGCGGGCCGCGGTGTGGCCGACGGTCTCGTGGTCCATGAGCAGTGCGTGTGCTCCCTCGACGGCCTCGGGGCCGAGGGTGACGACCGCCCGGGCGCCGGAGCGTTTGAGGACCTCCACGCCCCGCGGGCCGAGACCCGAGCCGGGTACCAGGACGGCGACCGGGCGCAGTTCCGCCCACGCCCGGGCGGCCTCGTCGTCGTACAGGCCGACGGTGCCGTACTGCACGACGGTGTAGTCGAGGCGGCCGAGGGCCCCCTGGAGTTCACTGAGGAACCGGCTGTAGAGCGGGCCGACGGGGAAGGACGGCGCGGGCATCAGCACCGTACGGCTGTGCCCGGCGCGCAGGGAGCGGGCTGCGGCGTGCGGGACGTATCCGAGTTCCCGGGCGGCCTCGTGGACGCGGCGGCGGGTTGGTTCGCTGATCCGGACGGCGCTGGTGTTGTTGAGAACGTAGGAGACGGTCGCGCGCGAGACGCCGGCCAGGCGGGCCACATCGGCGCTCGTGGGCACGGAGCGCGGTGCGAGGGACTCGGGGGCGGGCGGTTTCGGTATCTGCACCATGACGTACGGCATCTTGGCAGAAGCCGGGTACGGGGCGACGGGCGGGGCGACGCCGTCCGGATCGGACGAAATCCCACCCCGTGGGCGCGGCGGTCGCGGGGTCAGGCCGGGTGCTCGGTGCGGGTCACCCGCGCGACCAGGTCGAGCCAGCCCGCCTGCAGCCGCGCCGGGGGCACCCCGCACTGTTCGGTGAGGTGGTGGACCAAGGCGGCGTCGAGGTACGCCAGGAGCGTGTGGGAGAGGAGTTCGCTGTCCCCGTCCGGGACCGCCTGCCGCAGCAGCAGGGCGACGTGGCCGCGCAGGAAGCGGCGCGGTGCGGAGGTGTAGCGGCGTTCCGCGCTCGGCTCCGCGGCCAGTTGCAGGTCCATTTCGTCGATGGAGCGGCGCAGCATCGCGCAGCCGAAGGCGCGCAGCCGCTCGACGGGCGGCGCCCCGGGTCCCAGGGGCGGCGGGCCACCGAGGAGTGCGGCCTGGAACTTCTTCTCGGAGTGGTCCAGGAGCGCCATGAGCAGGCCGGTGCGGTCGCCGAAGCGGCGGAAGACCGTGCCCTTGCCCACCGAGGCCGCCGCGGCCACCGCCTCCATCGTGACGCCTGCCGCGCCGTGCTCGGCGACCAGCCGGGCGGCGGCCTCCAGCAGCCGGGCCCGGTTGCGCGCGGCGTCGGCGCGCAGGCAGGGCTCGTCCTCCTCGGCCCCCGTGCCGACTTGCAGCAACTCAGGGGGACCGGCGGTCTCCTGGGGTTTCGGGAAGGGCGGCAGAGCGGCGGACATGAAGCCAGCGTAAAGCATCGGGAAGAAAACTGGACCGCGGTCCGTTTGGATGTTAGAAATTAAACGGACCTCGGTCCGGATCCTTTACGGCAGTGTTTCAGCAGCGTCTGTTCCCGCAGCCTCTGCTCCGTCAGTGGGAGTACTCATGTCTGTCCGCATCCTTGCGCTCGTCGGCAGCCTTCGCGCCGGTTCGCACAACCGCCAGCTCGCCGAGGCGGCCGCCAAGTTCGCGCCGGAGGGCGCCGAGGTGCAGCTGTTCGAGGGGCTGGCCGAGATCCCCTTCTACAACGAGGACATCGACGTCGAGGGCAGCGTCCCGGCCGCCGCCGCGAAGCTGCGCGAGGCCGCAGCGGCCTCCGACGCCTTCCTGTACTTCTCGCCCGAGTACAACGGCACCATCCCGGCCGTCCTGAAGAACGCCATCGACTGGCTGTCCCGTCCGTACGGCGCCGGCGCCCTCTCCGGCAAGCCCGCCGCCGTCGTCGGCACCGCCTTCGGGCAGTACGGCGGCGTGTGGGCGCAGGACGACACCCGCAAGGCCGTGGGCATCGCCGGCGGCAAGGTGATCGAGGACATCAAGCTGTCCATCCCCGGTTCGGTGACCCGCTTCGCCGAGACCCACCCGGCCGACGACGCCGAGGTCGCCGCCCAGCTGACCGAGGTCGTCGCCCGGCTGCACGGCCACGCGGACGAGGCCGTCGCCGCCTGACCGGCACGCAGGACGCATACGGGACCGGAGCTCGGCCGAGCTCCGGTCCCGGCGTGTGTGACGACGGCGTGTGGCCCGCCGTCCGTCCCGGCGCGTGCGTCCCGGCGCGTGCGTCCCGGCGTACGTACCGCTGTGCGTCAGGCCACCGCCGGCGCGGCCAGGTTGCGCAGTTCCTCCAGTGCGGCCGCGACCGCCGGACGCCGGTGACCGCCGCTCCGTGTGCAGGTCAGCAGCTTGCGGTGCGGCCGGTTGGCGCAGGGCACCCGGACGATCGGCAGCTGCGGGGCCAGCTGGGCGAGCCGGGGTATCAGCGCGACGCCGAGCCCGTGGGCGACCAGGTGGGCGATGACGTTCCAGTCGAGCGCGTGATGGACCACGTCGGGGGTGAAACCGGCGGCGCCGCACGCCGACATCACGTGCGGACGGCAGGGGCTCTGCGGCACGGGCGCGATCCACGGTTCATCGGCCGCGAGGGCGAGATCGAGCCCGTCCCGTCCGGCCAGCGGGTGGCCCTCGGGGACGACCAGGTCGAAGGGGTCGTCGAGCAGGGGCCGCTGGTCGAAGCGTGCGTCGGCCGTCGGCGGGTTGGACGGGGTCGCCTCGACGACCGCCAGATCGGCCTCCCCCTCGAAGAGCAGGTCGAAGCTCTCCGCCACCTCGACCTCCCGGATCCGGACCGACAGCCGTGGATGCCGTTCGCGCAGCCGCGCGGCCATCGGTGCCAGCAGCACGGAGACGGCCACCGGGAATCCCGTCACCCGCAGCGGCCCGGCGGGCGTCCCCTCCCCCGCCCGCAGATCCAGTTCGGCCTCGTCCCAGCGGGCCTCGATGGCGTCGGCGTGCGCGAGCAGACTCTCCGCGGCCGGGGTGAGCCGGACCCCACGGCCCTGCGGCTCCAGCAGGTCGACGCCCAGGTCACGGGCGAGCTGGCGGATCTGCTGGGAGGCGGCGGACGGGGTGAAGTGCAGGGCGCGGGCCGCCGCGGTGACCGTGCCGTAGTGGGAGACGGCCCTGAGGACGTGCAGCCTGCGCAGGTCAATCATGAAGTGCACGCTTCACGGTGAAGTCCGTAAAGTCAACCTGGACGTGAACGGATCCGTGGCCGCACTCTGTCTGTGGCGCGACGGCCGGTCACCCGCCGCGCGCCGGTCGTCCGACGACCAACGACGCACGTACCACCGACGCACGAGGAGTCGCCATGCCCAGCACGACCGGTGTCGTCTGCCCGCACTGCGGGTGGCCCGACGGTGCCGAGCCCTTCCAGGTGGTGTCCGCGCACCCGACCGCGGCGGGCGGCACCCTGTGGACCCGGTGCGCCTGCGGTTCGCTCCAGGCCCGCGTCGTCGACGATCACGGCACCCGCGTCATCTCGCGCGGCAGGCCCTCCCCGGCGGGCTGCTGAGGCGCCGCACTACCAGGGGGTACCGGGGCCGGCGCGTCGATATGGCCTCCTGCGGGGCCCCTGGCCCAGCCGTGCCATGCGGACGATGACCTCGGCGCCCGCGAGCAGCAAGAACTCGGGGTTGTCGTTCGGATCAGGCCGGCCCCGGGCAGGGGTGCCTTGCGACTGATCCGAGCGGGGTCCGATGCGTGCCGCGGCAAGGTGGAGGGGGGCGACGGGCGGAGCCCTGGCAACCGACGACAACGCCGCTGGGGGCACCTCCCACGCCCTTCAGGCAGTGGGGGAGCGCGTGCCGGACCCCGCGACCCCGGCAAGATCCACACGACACCCCCTGGACCAGCTAGTGCTGCGGCAGGCAACAGGTCGGGACGTTCCCGGGGCGGGCTGACGACCAGGCTCCCCCCTGGCGGCCGAACAAGCCCAGAAGCCGATGTGGCTGATGGTTACCGCCGGCCAGCGCGGTGACTCCCCGCGGTTCCAGGTGGTCCTGGGCCGCATCCGAGTGTCCGGGTCCGGGCCGGGCCGTCCGCGGACCCGGCTGGACAAGGCTGGCGCCGACAAGGCGTACGGCTCCCCCGCGAACCGCGCCTACCGGTGCAAGCGCGGTATCCGCCGCACGATCCCGGACATGCGCGACCAGACCGCCGGCCGCAAGCAACGCCCGTCCGGCGGCGGTAGGCCACCACAGTTCGGCTCGGCCGACTGCAGAACGTCACGCGGTGCGCTGCGGCACCGATCGCCTCCAGAGCCACCGCGCGGTGGCCACACGATACGAGAAGCTCGCCGTCCACCGCGAGACGACCATGCCGGGCGCAACCACGACGAGTGGCTGTGACCGGCAGTTTCCAACCGCACCCCAGGAGCGCGGGGAGCCCCGCCGGGTCAGGGTGACCGAGTGGGCCACCCTGCCCCGACGGAGTTCGGTCGGCCGAGCGACGGGTTACCGGCGCCCGGCCGAGGCAGGTGCCGTGTGCGGCGCTCCTCGGCTCAGCCGAAGTTCACGTCGCTGCACCACATGTAGGCCTGGTCGAGGTGCGAGGCCTGCCAGATGACGAACAGGATGTGGTGTCCGGTGTAGCCGGAGGTCTGGACGGGGAACGTGATGTCCTGCGCCGGGGCGAAGCGGCCGGTCTGCGTGATGAAGTCGAGGTCGCCCCAGCCCAGGGTCTGGGTCTTGGGGTTGAACCCCTGCTTGCTCACGTAGACCTTGAAGTAGTCGGCGCCGTGGGACGCCTGGTCGTACAGGTGGACCGAGAAGTTGTTGCCGACGGTGGTGGTCTTCCACTGCCCGGGCTTGTTCAGGCTGGCGTTCCTCGAGAGGTTGTTGCTGCAGAGCGTCCCGTCGGGGGTCCGCGCCTGGAACTGGCCACCGAGGCCGTCGCGGAGCGCGCTCATCCAGTTCCACATGGTGTCGGGGTTGGCCTGGAAGGCCTGCCAACACATGGGGTCTTCGGTCTGCATGGCCGGGTTCGTGTGGTCGCTGCCCCACGTCTTCCAGCACTGGTACGCACGGGTGGCGGGGCCGACGACGGTGCCGTGAGCCTGGGCGGGGGCCGACCAGGTCAGTGCGCCGACAACCACGGCGAACAGCATGACGAGCACCTGGAGAGGCCGACGGAGGGAGGGCTGCGAACGCCCGGTCAACGGACTCTGTTTGCGCATGTGGGGGGAACTCCTTCCAGTTGCGAAGCTGTGATGGGAGCGCTCCCAACGTTAGGCCCTCTGAGTGAAGTGTCAATGAAACCAACAGAGTTGATCACAAGAGTGGGCGCCGAGCAGGGAATCTGCCGTGAGCCGGGAGCCAGGACAGCCTCGGCGACCTCGGGTCTCCTACGCCCCACTCGGTCTCGGTGTCTGCGCCGCCTGCCTGGCGGGGACATGACATTGACATGGGCCACGGCTTCCTGCGGTTCTGTTTTCCGGCGGACTGACCTGGAGCTGCCCGGTGATGCGACGGAGCAACTCGACACGTTCGGCACATCGAACAATGGTCGAAGTGTCGAGCAGCCTGAATGATAGGGACCCACCGAACGCCGTCAACCGTTTCCGCGCATGTCGCTCTCGAAACCGAAACATTCGGGAGAGCTTGCCCAGGAAACGTCGCACGCCACACCGGCAAACGACCGAATGGCGCCACACTTGGCGCCGCGCGGGAGGCGGTCGAGCACGGCCGGGACCCCGGATCGAATGCCGGGGGTGCGCGCCGACGCCGAAGCGGTGACTCGGCGAGCGAACCCTGGACACTCCGTTCGCACGCTCGGCGAGCCGTCGCAGCGACCGGGGACACCTCATCGGCAGCTCACCTCAAAGCTTCGAAAGTTTCGAACGTGCGATAGAAACTTTTCCGTGAGAAGAGTGTTGACGATGCATCGTCAATACCTCAATCTCTCTTATCTGGGAGCCCGGCCACGGATCGATATCTCGGACAGCACCAGCCCTGGCAATCCGTGCCGCACGGCAGATCCACACACCGAACCACCTGCGCCGACTGAGCCGCGAGGAGTCCTCCGTGCCGTGTCGAAGACCGCCCCACCCCATGACCGCGGTGTCCGGCGATTCCGCACTGCCCGGGCCCCGGCCCGCCCCGTCCGTCTGCCGATTGGGAGCGGATGACGCAACCCCCACTGCTTCAGTCCTTACGTGATCCCTACCTTGGAGGCACAGTCATGGGCTCGTATGCCCTTCCAAGAGCCTTTGTCCGCGGGAAGATCCGTGGCCTGTTGTTGGCGCTGGCCGTCGGCGCCCTCAGTGCGGTCGCCACACTCGCCGCGCCGCCGCCCGCACACGCTGCCGAGAGCACGCTCGGCGCCGCGGCGGCGCAGAGCGGCCGCTACTTCGGTACCGCCATCGCCTCCGGCAGGCTGGGCGATTCGACGTACACGACGATCGCAAACCGTGAGTTCAACTCGGTGACGGCCGAGAACGAGATGAAGATCGACGCCACCCAACCGCAGCGAGGCCAGTTCAACTTCACCGCCGCCGACCGCGTCTACAACTGGGCCGTGCAGAACGGCAAGCAGGTGCGCGGCCACACCCTGGCCTGGCACTCCCAGCAGCCCGGCTGGATGCAGAGCCTCAGCGGCAGCGCGCTGCGCCAGGCGATGATCGACCACATCAACGGCGTGATGGCCCACTACAAGGGCAAGATCGCCCAGTGGGACGTCGTGAACGAGGCCTTCGCCGACGGCAGTTCGGGGGCCCGGCGCGACTCCAACCTCCAGCGCACCGGCAACGACTGGATCGAGGTCGCCTTCCGCGCCGCACGCGCCGCGGACCCGGCCGCCAAGCTCTGCTACAACGACTACAACGTCGAGAACTGGACCTGGGCCAAGACACAGGCCATGTACACCATGGTCCGCGACTTCAAGCAGCGCGGCGTGCCGATCGACTGCGTCGGCTTCCAGGCGCACTTCAACAGCGGCAGCCCCTACAACAGCAACTTCCGCACCACCCTGCAGAACTTCGCCGCCCTCGGCGTCGACGTGGCCGTCACCGAACTCGACATCCAAGGCGCCTCGCCCACGACCTACGCCAGCGTGGTCAACGACTGCCTGGCCGTCCCGCGCTGCCTCGGCATCACCGTCTGGGGTGTGCGCGACACCGACTCCTGGCGATCCGAGCAGACACCGCTGCTCTTCAACGGTGACGGCAGCAAGAAGCCCGCCTACACCGCCGTCCTCAACGCGCTCAACGGTGGCACCTCCACGCCCCCTGGGGATGGCGGACAGATCAAAGGCGTCGGCTCGGGCCGCTGCCTGGACGTGCCCAACGCCAGTACCGCCGACGGCACCCAGCTCCAGCTGTGGGACTGTCACAGCAGCACCAACCAGCAGTGGACGTACACCACCGCGGGCGAGCTGAGGGTCTACGGCAACAAGTGCCTGGACGCCGCTGGCACCGGCAACGGAGCCCGGGTCCAGATCTACAGCTGCTGGGGCGGCGACAACCAGAAGTGGCGCCTGAACTCCGACGGAACCATCGTCGGAGCCCAGTCCGGCCTCTGCCTCGACGCCGTCGGGGCCGGCACCGCCAACGGCACCCAAATCCAGCTCTACTCCTGCTCGAACGGCAGCAACCAACGCTGGACCCGCGCCTGATGAGGCCTCCCACACGCGAAAACGGGCGTCGATGACAGCCTACGGTGCGGCTTCTCCCGCCCCGCCGTGAAGACACCGCTGATGGTCCCGGGTCGCCGCCGTAGTGGCGGCGACCCTCGCGCTCCGCATGCTCACCGCGGCGGATCCGGCGCCCGCCGAGGCGGCGACGGTGGGCACCAATGCCTGGCACGTCCTGGTCAATCACCGCAGCGGCAAGGCGCCGGACGTCTCCGGCACGGCCACAGCCGAAGGCGCGCGAGTGAGCCAGTGGACGCGCAGCGACGAAGCCAACCAGCAGTGGCAGTTCGTGGACTCCGGCGGCGGCTTCCACCGCCTCAAGGCACGGCATTCGGGCGAAGTCCTCGACGTGGCCGGCGCCTCGACCGCGGACGGTGCCGCGATCCAGCAGTGGGGCGACCTCAACGGACCCAACCAGCAGTGGCAGATGGTCAAGCTGGCGTCCAGTGGAGGCGGCGGATGCGGCGGCACTCCGACTCCGACGAGCGGTACGCACACGATTCATGATCCCGAGAGCCCAGGTCGGCACTACGCTGAGCTGGTGACGAACGCCCATCCGTCGATCGCCGCCTTCGGCTGCAGCAACAACACCGACCGCACCGTCACCTTCCGCGCCGAGGGCGTCTGCGGCTGGGCGCCGGACGTCTCGGGACAGTGGGTGACCCAGTAGGCCCGCGTCACACGCCCGGCCCTCCCTGCCCCTGATCCTGCCTCCTCGCGGCCCACAGGCTCGTCACCGTGGTGACCGCGAGGACGATCACGATGAAGCCGAGCGAGAAGGGGATGCCGATCTCGGGGACGTGGACCCCGGACTCGTGCAGGGCGTGCAGGACCAGTTTGACGCCGATGAAGCCCAGGATGACCGACAGGCCGTAGGAGAGGTGCACCAGCCTCTTCAGCAGACCGCCGATGAGGAAGTACAGCTGGCGCAGGCCCATCAGAGCGAACGCGTTGGCCGTGAACACGATGTACGGGTCCTGGGTCAGGCCGTAGATGGCGGGGATGGAGTCCAGGGCGAACAGGACGTCGGTGGAGCCGATGGCGAGCATCACGACCAGCATCGGGGTCATGACCCGCTTGCCGTTCTCCTCGATCCACAGCTTGGTGCCGTGATAGCGGTCGGCGACACCGAAACGGTGTTCGATCGACTTCAGCAGCTTGTTCTCCTCGTACTCCTCGTCGTGCCCTCCCTTGCGGGCGTCCTGGATGAGCTTCCAGGCGGTCCAGATCAGGAAGGCGCCGAAGATGTAGAAGACCCAGGAGAAGGCGGAGATGATCGCCGCGCCGGCCGCGATGAACGCGGCGCGCAGCACCAGGGCCACGATGACGCCGACCATCAGCACACGCTGCTGGTACTGCGAGGGCACCGCGAATTTGGCCATGATCAGGACGAAGACGAAGAGGTTGTCGACACTGAGCGACTTCTCGGTGATGTAGCCGGCGAAGAACTCGCCGGCGGGCGCGCCACCGGCGACAACGAGCAGTCCCACGCCGAACAGGCACGCGAGGACCACCCAGACGGCCGTCCATACCCCGGCCTCCCTGATCGACACGTCGTGCGGCTTGCGGCCGATGAAGAAGTCGGCGGCGACGAGGACGCACAGCCCCACGACGGTCAGCAGCCAGACGCTGAGGGAGACGTTCACTGGTGCTCCTGTGACAGGCGGCGGAAGGGGACCGTGTACGCGTTCCTGGTCAGGTGTTTCCAGGGGACCACGGACACGTTCTTCGTCAGGGTGTTTCCGCTGAGCGGCCCAGGCAACCCGGCACCGTGCGCGGCCTGCGCACCGAGGCCGGCGGGCCGGCCGACTCCGACGTGACGGGAGCCCCCGGATGACCACTGCCCCCTCGCATCCGAACCCCGCCCGGCCGGGCCCGCGCATCGGCGTGCTCGGCTCCTACGGCGGCTTCAACATCGGCGACGAGTCGATCCTGACCTGCGTCCTGAGCTGTCTGCGCGCGCAGCGGCCCGACGCGCACCTGGTCGTCCTGAGCCGGAACGCGGAGCACACCCGCGCCCACCACCCCGAGGTCGACGAGGTGGTCCCCTGGGAGGGCGTCAGCCGCAACCACGTCCTGGACGTGCTGCCCGGCCTGGACCTGCTGGTGCTGGGCGGCGGCGGCATCCTCTACGACGGTGAGGCGCGCCGCTACCTGCGGCTGGTGCGTGCCGCGCAGACCCGGAACGTGCCGACCTTCGCGTACGCCGTCGGGGCCGGGCCGCTGACCGACGCCGAGGACCGGGACGCGGTGCGCACCGTGCTGGCGGACATGGACGACGTCGTGGTACGGGACGAGGAGTCCCGGCTGGTGCTGGAGGAGGTCGGCCTGGAACGCGAGGTCGCGGTCACCGCCGACCCGGCCCTGCTGCTGGGGCCCGAGCCGTTCACCGAGGCCATGATGCGCGACGAGGGCATCCCCTCCGGCGCCCGGCTGGTGGGGATGTCGGTGCGCGAACCGGGGCGGGCCGCGGAAAAGCTCGACGAGGGCGACTACCACGCGCTCCTCGCCGACGTCGCGGACTTCCTCGTGCGGCGGCTGGACGCGCACGTGGTGTTCCTGCCGATGGAGCGGCACGACGTACGGCACGCGCACGCCGTGCTGTCCCACATGACCGCTCCGGACAAGGGCCGGATCCTGCACGGCGACTACAGTCCGGGGCAGGTCCTCGGCTTCATGCGCCACCTGGACGTGGCCGTCGGCATGCGGCTGCACTTCGTGATCTTCGCGGCGCTCACCGGCGTGCCGGTGCTGCCGCTGCCCTACTCCGGCAAGGTCTTCGACTTCGCGCGCCGGCTGGGCGCCCCGGCGCTGGTGGGCGTGGCGCGGGAGCAGGCCGGACTGCTGCTGGCCGAGGTGGACCGGCTGTGGGACGAGTATCCGCAGCGCCGGGAGGACTTCCGGTCCCGGATCCGGGAGCTGTCCGCGGCGGCCCGGGAGACCTGCGTGCGCTGCGGCTCGCTGTTGGACGAGATCGACGCGACCGGCGACGGACCGCGCGCACGGACGGCGGGGCCCGAGCCGTACGCCGACGAGCCGCGGCCGTTGCACGCCTGACCCCCGAGGAGAGCGATGCCGATCCTGGAAGAGCCCCGCGACCCCCGCACGGTCACCCTGCCCCCGCGGCCCGCCCGGCACGGGGGCCGGTGCGACGTCCTGGTGGTGGGCGGCGGTCCCGCCGGGTTCGCCGCCGCGGTCGGCGCGGCCGACGCCGGGGCCGACGTCGTGCTGGTGGAGCGGTACGGCTTCCTCGGCGGCAACGCGACCGTGGCGCTGGTGATGCCCCTGATGTCGTTCCACAACGAGCACAAGCAGGCCGCGTTCACCGAGTCCGGGGACACCTCACGGCTGCTGCCCACCGACCACGGCGAGGGCGAGCCGGTGGTCGCGGGTGTGCTGTGGCAGCTGCTCGACCGGCTCATGGGGCGCGGCGGCTGTCTGCCGCCCTCGCCGAAGACCGGGTACACGGTCCCCTTCGACCCGGAGCTGTTCAAGCTCTCCCTGCTCGAGATGATGGACGAGTCGGGAGTACGGATGCTGTTCCACGCCTTCGCCTCCGGCGCGCTGCCCCTCGAGGACGGCTCCGGCTGGCGGGTGGTGTTCGAGACGAAGTCGGGGCCCGTGGTGATCGACGCCGGGGTGGTCGTGGACGGCACCGGCGACGGTGACGTGGCGACGTCCTGCGGGGCACCGTACGAGATCGGCCGGCCCGAGGACGGGCTGGTGCAGCCCATGACGCTGATGTTCCGCGTCGCGGACTTCGCGCGGCCGGACTTCGCCGACTACGTGCGCGCCCACCCCGACCAGTGGCGTGGGGTGCACGGCCTGTGGGACCTGATCGAGGAGGCCAGGGCGAACGGCGAGCTACGGCTGCCGCGCGAGGACATCCTCTTCTTCGCGACCCCGCACCCGCGCGAGATCGCCGTCAACAGCACCCGCGTCAACCGGGTACTCGGTACCAGCGTGTGGGACCTCACCCGCGCCGAGTACACGGCCCGGCGCCAGCTCTCCCAGATCGACCGCTTCCTGCGGACCCGCGTGCCCGGTTTCGAGGAGTCGTACGTGGTGCAGAGCGGCACGCACATCGGCGTACGGGAGAGCCGGCGCGTGCTCGGCGACTACCAGCTGACCGGTCACGACATCCTGGCCGCGCGCACCTTCCCGGACGTGGTCGCGCACGGCGCCTACCCGGTCGACATCCACAACCCGCGCGGCTCCGGCACCATCCTCAAGCGGGTTCCGCAGGGCAGTTTCTACGACATCCCGCTGCGCTGCCTGGTCCCCCGGGACACCGAGCGGCTGCTGGTGGCCGGGCGCTGCATCTCCGGGACGCACGTGGCGCACTCCTCGTACCGGGTCATGCCCATCGCCATGGCGACCGGTCAGGCGGCCGGGGTGTGCGCGGCGCTGACCGTCCGGCACGGGCGCGGTCCGCGCGGCCTGCCCTACCGGATGGTCCAGCACGAGCTGCTGCGGCAGGGGGCCCGGCTGCGCGTGTAGATGTACGCCCGCCGGCCTGGTCAGCTCGCCCAGTCCAGCAGGCGGTCCCGGGTCTCCGGGGCGCGGAGGTGGTCGAGGGATGCCTTCTCCAGCTGGCGGACGCGCTCGCGGGTCAGCCCCACGTGCTGTGCCACCTGGTGCAGGGTGCGGGGGCGGCCGTCGTGCAGGCCGTAGCGCAGGCTGAGGATCAGGGCCTCGCGGGGCGCGAGAGTGCCGACGGCCTCCCGCAGTTCCTCCGCGAGCGCCTGGAACTCGGCGACCTCGGGGGCCTGGAGCACCTCGGTGTCGGGGATGAGGTCGCCTACGACGGTCTCGCCGGTCTCGTCCACCGGGGTGTCCAGGCTGACGGCGTCCCGTCCGACGCGGCGCAGCCAGACGACCTTGTCCCCGTCGATGCCGCTCTCGACGGCCACCTCCTCGGCGGTCGGCTCGCGGTCGAGGCTGCCACGGAGCTTGCGCTCGACCTTGGCCAGCTTATGCAGCTGTTCCACGACGTGCACCGGCAGCCGTACCGTGCGCGCGTGGGTCGCCAGACCCCGCTCGATGGCCTGGCGGATCCACCAGGTGGCGTACGTGGAGAATTTGAAGCCCTTGGTGTGGTCGAACTTCTCGACGGCCCGGATCAGGCCGAGGTTGCCCTCCTGAATGACGTCCAGGAGGGGCAGCCCGCGATGGGCGTGGCGCTTGGCCATCGACACCACGAGCCGCAGGTTGGCCCGCACCATGTGGTCCTTGGCGGCCTGGCCGTCGTGGACGGTCTCCTCCAGTGCGCGGCGCCGTCCGGGGGTCGGGGCAGGCTCGCCGGTGTCGGCCGACTCCAGTTCCTCCAAGGCCCGGACACCGGCCTCGATGCGCCGGGCCAGGCTCACCTCGTCCTCGGCGGTCAGCAGCGGGGTGGCGCCGATCTGGGTCAGGTACTGGCCGAGCAGGTCCGGTTCCTCGTCGGGTTCGGGGATCCGGCTGCGCAGCCGCGCGGTGCGGACGGGGGCCCGGCGGTCCCGCCCGGGGCCCGCCGCGGGGGTCGGGGTTCGTGCCAGGGGGGCCATGTCGTTTCCTCCGTCCCCTTCTGGAGTCCTGGGGTCAGTGCGGGCCGGGGACGCCCCGTTCCCGCCGCAGCCGGCCGGTCACGACCATCAGGTCCGCCGCCGCCAGCAGGGCGAACGCCGCGCACAGGGCGGCGAGGGCCACCAGGCTGCCGCGCCCGGGACTGTCGCCGGGGCCGGTGTCCGCGGCCCACACGCCGAAGAACGCGGCCCCGGCGACGAACAGCGGCAGGAAGACGGCCGACAGCAGCAGCCGCAGCCGCAGCGGGCTCTGTGCGGTGACCGGTTCGGTGCCGGTACGCGGGGAGCGGCGGCCGATCGCGCCGGACCGCGCGCGAGGGGCGGGTTCCGTGGCCCGGCCGGGGCGGCGTCGGTCACTCATGCCTTCCTCCGTACAGGAGTCGGGAACGTCGGCGCTCGGGGCGCCTCAGTGGTCGGGCGCGGCCCTGCTGATGTCCGCCAGGGCGGAGCGCGGATCGTCGGCGGCCGCGAGGTCGCCGAGGGTGACCACGCCGACCGGGACGCCGCCGTGCTCGACGACCGGGAGCCGCCGGACCGCGTGACGTCGCATCAGCTCGGCCGCGCGGTCGGTGGTGTCGTCGGGTCCGAGGGTCACGACGGGCGGGGGCGTGCACACCGAGCCGACCGTGGTGTCGTCGGGGTCGCGGCCGTCGGCGACGCTCCGGAGCACGATGTCGCGGTCGGTGAGCAGGCCGAACAGGTCGCTGTCGTAGGTCACGAGGACATCGCCGACGTCCTCCTCGCGCATCAGCCGGGCCGCCCGCGCCACCGTGGTCATGGGCTCGACGGCCACCGCGGCGGGTGACATCACGTCTCGGATGCGCCGTGTCATGGTCGCGCCTCCCGGGGTGTGGGTACTCGGTTCCGTGCGGGCCGCGTAGCCCGCACCCGGGCCGGTAAACCGCTCTCGGGCGGCCGGCTCAGCCGAGGTCGATCAGGGCCAGACCGATATCGGGGCGGTGGGTCTTGGCCAGTTCGGCCGGGCTGTCCCGGACGACGACCTCCAGCGTCGGCCAGACCCGCCCGGACAGCAGGTGGCCGCCGCGGGTGGAACCGTCGGACAGGCCCACTACGGCGTGCAGGTGCGGGGTCGGCCCGTCGTCGGCGACGGCGACGTCACCGATCAGCGACAGCACCTCGCACTGCTCCTCCACGGGGATGGGCCGGTAGTCCTTGGCCTGCCGGTCGAACCAGCCGACGACCGCTTCCGAGAAGGCGCCCACGGCCGTCACCTGGGAGGCGCCGAGGGAGCGGTCACGGGCGAAGGCGGTGAGTTCGGCGACCGCGTCCTCGCCGGGGTCGAGCACCACCACGTACACCGCGGACGGACCGTCCTGCACCTGCTGCCACTTCATGCCCGCCGGGTACCCGGCGCTGGTCGGGGCAACCCGCCCGGTCGGCGTCGTGACCCGCAGGGGAGGCTGCGCGGAACCCGGGCGACATCCTGGCCACCGGCACTCCGGGCGGCGTCGGGCACGCCCGCAGGCCGGAGCGCTGTCTCCTCGGCGGTGGGACGGTCGTCGCCGAGATCGACGGCCTCGGGCGAGGAGCCCGCGATGTTCATGCCGATCCCGCCGGCCTCGGCACGCGTCGAGCAGCCGGACGTGCCGGCCGGAGGCCCCGCACGGTGACCGTGGCGTACCTTCCCGTACCTTCCCGTACCGGCCCCCCTGACCGGCGTACTGTGCCAGCCCCCCGGCCCCCCTAGTGCGACCCTGACGCGGCGGGACCGATTGCCCGGCGGATCGCGGCGAGCCAGTCGTCGACCGGTCCGAAGGTGAGCAGCCCGCTGCCCGCGCCCGCGAGTTCGCCGGACGCGGGCAGCAGTCGTCCGTACGTCCGCTCCAGGGCCGCGCGGTCGCCGAGTTCGAGGGCGAGTGCGGCCTCGGCGCAGCACAGGGCCTCGTACAGGAGGTCGGGCGGCGGCTCCGGGAGGGCCCTCAGCGCCGTCCGGGCCTCGGCGTCACGGCCGTCGGCGAGGAGGGCGAACGGTTCGGCCCAGGGGCGGTACGGGCCCCAGTCCGCGCGCGGGTCGACCTCCGCCGGCCGCCCGTGGACCAGGCGCAGGCCCAGCAGGGCGAGGGGCAGCAGTCCGCGTTCCAGGCCCGGCATCCCGGCGCCTTCGAGCCGCGCGGCGGCGGACCGGTAGGCGGCCTCGGCGCTGTCGTAGGGGCTGCCGGTGGCGGCCCGGCGCAGGGCTCGGTACCACTCGGTGAAGACGGCCACGAGCGGCCGTTCGTGCCGTTCGGCCAGGCGGTCGGCGGCGGTGGCGTGCTCGTCGGCGGCGGTGAGGTCGGCGAGGGCCGAGCGTGCCTGGAGCCGGATCAGGTGGCCGAGGACCGCGTAGTTGACCAGGCCGTGCCGGGCGGCGAGGGCGACGAGTTCGGCGCCGATCGCGTCGCGGCGCGGGGCCAGTCCGGCGGTGGTGCAGGACTGCATGAAGACGCCGTTGAGGGCGAAGGCGAGCAGCGCGGGGTCGTCCAGGCGGCGGGCGATCCGCTCGGCCGCGTCCGCCGCCCGCGGTCCGCGCGGGGACCGGACCCCCCGGGACTCCAGGGCGACGGTGGCCAGCAGGCGGCAGCGGTCCGCTTCGGCGGTGGTGTCGTCCGGCAGCGCGGCGAGGGTGCGCTCGGCCGCCGCGACGATCCGCCGGGCCCGTTCGGGGTCGTCGCTGCGGGTCCAGTTGGCGGGCACGTCGTAGGCGCCGATCACCCGGGCCGTCAGTTCCGCGTCGCCCGTCTCCTCCGCCGCCGCGACAGCCGTCATACGGTGCTCCCGGGCGGCCTCCAGACCACCGCCGCCGGTGACCGCGAGGGAGCACAGCAGGCCCACGGTCGACTCCAGGCGGGCGTGGGCACCGGCGGCGACCGTGCGGTCGTACGCCTCGGTGGCGCGGGCCCACAGCCGGGCCGCCGCCTCCGCCGGCTCACTGGGCGGGTCCAGGCCGGGGTCCTGGGCGAGGACGCCGGCCTCCAGGCGGCGCAGCCGGGGCCCGGGGTCAATGCCCAGCTGTCCGGCGAGCAGGGCGCGGGCGCGGCGCAGCACGGCGAGAGCGTCCGCCTGGCGTCCGGTCCGGTACAGGGCCAGGGCGAGCAGGCGCCAGGCCTCCTCGCGCCAGGGATGCTCGGTCAGGTGCGCGTCCAGGTCGGGGACCGCCTCGGCGGCGCGGCCCAACTCCACGAGCAGTTCAGCGCGCCGTTCGACGGCACGCAGCCGCAGTTCGGTGAGCCGGGAGCGCTCGCCGCGGGCCCATGCCTCGCCGCCGAACTCGGCGTAGGCGGGGCCCCGCCACTCCCCCAGCGCCACCCGCAGCCGGTCCGGCGCCTGTGCGGCCGGCAGCCGGTCGGCCTGAGCGACGGCCGCCTCGAAGCGCCACGCGTCCACGGCGTCCGGCGCCGCGCGCAGGGCGTACCCGGGCCCCTCGGTGACCAGCAGCCGGGCCGGGGCCCGCGGCGGACGGTCGGGTTCCAGGGCGCGGCGCAGATCCCCGACGAAGGTGCGAACCGCGCCCACGGCCCGCGGCGGTGGTTCGTCCCACAGGTCCTCGACCAGGCGGGCGAGCGGAACGACCCGCCTCCGGGCCAGGAGGAGGCGGGCCAGCACGGCGCGGTGCCGGGGGCCCTTGAGGGCCGGCACGGCGCCCGCGCGCTCGGCCGTGACCGGTCCGAGCACACCGAACGTGACCGCTTCCATGTTCCGTCCGCTCCGATCCGCACCGCTCGTGCGAGCACCACGGTACGCGTGCTGATCGGTTGCTGATTCGCGCGCGGCAGGCTCGAAGCAGTCACCGGTACGGCGGTGAACAGAGTGGAACAGAGAGGCACAGACCAGCCATGGAACCGACCATCCCGGGCTTCACCCACGACCGCGTGACGGTCGCCGACGGGGTCGCCCTACACGTGGCCGTCGGCGGCTCCGGCAGCCCGATCGTGCTGCTGCACGGCTTCCCGCAGACCCACCTGATGTGGCGGCACGTCGCCGCCGACCTCGCGGCCCAGCACACCGTCATCTGCCCCGACCTGCGCGGTTACGGCGACAGCGACAAGCCGGCCGACCCGGACGGCACCACCTACGCCAAGCGGGCCATGGCCGCCGACGTCGTCGCCCTCGCCCGGGCGCTCGGGCACGAGCGGTTCGCGCTGGCCGGGCACGACCGGGGCGCCCTCGTCGCGGTGCGGGCGGGGCTCGACCACCCGGACGCGGTGACGCACCTGGCCGCGCTGGACGTGCTGCCGACCCTCGACATGTGGGACGTCCTGCACGGCACCACCGCGGCGGTGGGCTTCCACCTGTACCTGATGGCGCAGCCGCCCGGACTGCCGGAGCAGTTGATCGGCGCCGCGCCGGACGCGTTCTTCGGTCACTTCCTCGACCTCTGGACGCGGGACCCGGACGCCCTGCCCGCCGACGTACGCGCCGCCTATCTGAAGGCGTCGCGCGAGGCGGTGCCGTCCATCGTGGCCGACTACCGTGCCTCGGCCGGCATCGACGTCGCCCACGACCGGGCCGACCGCGCAGGCGGCAACCGGCTGCGGATGCCCGTGACCGTCCTCCAGCAGGACTGGGGCGCCGCCCTCGGCTACGACGCCGCCGCGCTGTGGCGGGCCTGGGCCCCGGACCTGCGGCACGACACCGTCGACTGCGGCCACTTCATGGCGGAGGAGGCGCCCGGCGAGGTCGCCGGGGCCTTGCGGAAGCTGCTGACACGGTAGGCCCCGAGGGGACGATCCGGGCGTCGGCGACCGGCGTACAACGGCCTGTTGTGCGTGGTTTCCGAGCGGTTGTTTGATCCGCGGTGCCGCCACTCGCTTTGATGTCGGGCGTGACGGAGTCGGGCGTGACGGAGTCGGGCGTCGTGGGCAGCGGGTCGCTGGGGCGGCGGTTCGGGTGGTTGTGGGCCGCGTACTCCGTCAGCACGTTCGGCACGCGGCTCGCGTTCGACGCCTTTCCGCTGATCGCGGTCGTCGTGCTGGACGCCGGAGCGGCGCAGGTGGCGGCGCTCGCGGCGGCCGGTCTCGCGGTGGGAGCGCTGGCGGCGGTACCGCTGGGGCCGTGGGTGGAGTTCCGGCGCAAGCGGCCGGTCATGGTCGCGATGGACCTGGTCCGGTGCGTGGTGCTGCTGAGTGTGCCGCTCGCGTTCGCGTGCGGCCGGCTCGGTTTCACCCAGTTGCTGGTCGTGTCGGTCGTCGTCGCCGCGGCGGACATCACGTTCAGGGCTGCCGCCGGTTCCTGTCTCAAGGCTCTGGTACGGCCGCGGGACCTGCTGACCGCGAACGCCCGGTTCGAGGCGACGACCTGGACCGCGGCGATGCTCGGGCCCCCGGTCGGCGGGGCCGCGGTCGGACTCTTCGGGCCGGTGGTGACGGTGGCGGTCGACGCGGCCAGCTATCTGCTGTCGGCGCTGGGGATCCGGGCGATCGGCGGCGGGGAGCCACCCCCGCGTCGCGCCGACGTGCCCCGGCTGCGGGCCGGTGAGCTGCTGGAGGGCTGGCGCTACGTCCTCGCCTCGCCGGGTCTGCGTCCGCTGTTCCTCAACACGGTCCTGGTCAACGGCCTGATCATGGCGACCGCACCGCTGCTCGCCGTCCTCATGCTGGGCGATCTGGGCTTCGCGCCCTGGCAGTACGGTCTCGCCTTCGCGGTGCCCTGCGCCGGCGGACTGGTCGGCTCCCGGCTGGCCCGGACGCTCGTGGCGCGCTTCGGGCAGCACCGGGTGCTGGTCACCAGCGGGGTGCTGCGCGTGTGCTGGCCCGTCGGGCTGGCCTTCGTCGGTCCCGGCACCTCGGGGTTGGTTCTCGTGATGGTCGTCGAGTTCGGGCTGATCACGTCCGTCGGCGTGTTCAACCCGGTGTACGCCACCCGTCGACTGGACCTGACCCCGACGGACAGGGTCGCGCGTACCCTGTCCGCCTGGACGGTCAGCGGGAAACTGGCGACCGCGGGACTGACCGCGGTGTGGGGCCTGCTGGCGGGCCTGACCGGAACGCGTGCGGCCGTCGCGCTCGCGGGCGTACTGCTCCTCGCGACGCCGCTGCTGCTGCCGCGGCAGGACCACGAGTCCGGTCGGACCGGAGCCTACCGGTGACCGGTGAAGTCCCACCGGTCGTCTCGGTACCGGCGAAGGGGCACCAACTCCCGCGCGGAAGCCGTTGTTCGCTACTGCGGCGGCACGCCTCGGCCGAGGGCGGGGAACTCCCGGCGGGCCTCGGCGAACAGGTCCGGGTAGTCGGTGCCGTGGGTGACCGCGGCGGCGAAGAGGGCGCCGAGCGCGGCGCGCAGCGGATCCGGTTCGGCCGCGGCACGCAGCGCGGGCATGGCCATGGCCTGTCGCAGCGGGTTGCCACGGCATTCGACGGACGCGTCCGACGCGCCGGGAGTGACGCGGTCGTCGGTGAAGAAGCGTTCCCAGGCCCGCCTGGGGTCGTCGAACGGGGCGGGCAAGGGCTCCCCCCGGTCCAGCGCCGCCAGCGCGGGCGTGATCCAGTCGACGCCGTCCAGCCCCGCCGCGGTGAAGGCCCGGTGGGCTGCCCACCGCGCAAGGCTCCGCTGCGTCGCCGGACATGCCGCGTCGACGGCGTCGAGCAGGTCCCGGTCCAGTGGGACGAGCCCGCGGGCGTCGCCGCCGACTTCCCGTACTCGCCGGCTGGGCAGCCGACCGCCCCAGGACAGGGTCTCCGCGCGTTCCCGTGCGGCCCCTTCCCCGGAAGGGGGCGGCGGCAGGCTGCGCGCGTACCGGTGCCGGCCCTCGGCGCTGCGTGAGGTCTGCCGGACGACCCGGTCCGCGGCGGGCGGGGCGGGCCAGAACTGCAGCAGATACTGGCCGACCGGCCCGGCGGCCTCGGCCGCGGTGGACCCGGTCTCCTCGCTCCGGTCCATTCCGCGTCCGCAGTAGCGCACCCGGTGGTCGGCGGGCGGCAGGTCCATCTCGCACAGCGCCCCGTGGCCGCAGGGCAGGACGGCCGTCGAGGGGGAGACGGGCCGGAAGGACGCCTCCACCACGTCCTCCCAGCCGTCGTCGAGCGGCGGGGCGCACCCGTGCACCTCGACGGTCAGCCCGACCCTGCCGGTCCGCAGGCCGGTGCCCAGGAGGAGACAGCCGGGGACGGCCGCACCGCACAGACCGTTGATCTGTCCGGCGCAGGCCTCCGACGGTCCGGGACCGTGCGGGTCCCGGCGGCTGTCCACATGGAACCGCCCGTGGACGACCGCCAGTTCACCGCTGTACACCCTCCGCATGACCGCCCCCTGATCGCGTCCGACTCCCTGTGAGGCCACCAGTATGCGGAGGGGGTCTGACAACAGGCCGGGCGACAAGTACGCCGACGGGTGTGCGGACGCCGGTCAGCGCGCCCCGGAGACGTCCTCCGTGACGCCGTTCAGCGGCGAGGAAGGGTCGCTGCCGTAAGGGCGGGTGAAGGCCTCCATACCGTGCCCGGAAGGGTCGGTGAAGTACACGCCCCGCCCGCCGTCGTTGCGGTTGATCCGGCGCGGGTGCCGGCCGTGCGGGTCGGCCTGAATGGCTACCCCGCCCGCCACGAGCCGGGCGAGGATCGCGTCGAACTCGCCCTCGGAAACGAGGAACGCGTAGTGCTGCACGGGGATGTCGGTGCCGACGGTGGCGAAATCGAGGGTGACGCCGTTGGCGGTCGTCACGGGCAGGAACATTCCGGCCGGCTCGCCGACCTCCAGCCCCAGGATTCCGGCGAGGAAGTGAGCGGACTTCTCCCGGTCGCGGGAGAGAACGATGGTGTGGTTGAACTCGACTGACACGGGTCAATGCCTCCACGGGCATCTCCGCGGCGCCTCCATGCCTCACCCGGACGGTGACCGGCACGCGATGCCGCGCTGGGGATCCTAGACAAGGCGCAGTGAGGTGTCGACACCCGGCGAAACCCTGTGGAGCGTAGTGCGGGCCCCGTGCTTGCATGGCGCCATGGTGTCCCCCGACCGTCTGCTCGCCTTCGCGGCGTTGTCGTTCCTGCTCATCGTGATCCCCGGCCCCAGTGTGCTGTTCGTGGTCGGCAGGGCGCTGGCGCGGGGCCGCCGCGCCGCGCTCACCACCGTGGCCGGGAACACGCTCGGCGCCTACGTCCTCGTCGTCGCCGTCGCTCTGGGCGTCGGGTCGGTCGTCGAGCGGTCGGTCGTCGTCTTCACCGTCCTCAAACTGGCCGGCGCCGCCTACCTGGTGTACCTCGGGGTCAGGGCGTGGCGCGAACGCGGGCGCCCGCGGGCCGCGTTCACCGGCGACACGGAGGGGCGCGGCGGTCGGCGGCGCACCTTCTGGGAAGGCTTCGCCGTCGGTGTGACCAACCCCAAGACCATCGTGTTCTTCGCCGCCGTACTGCCGCATTTCGTCGACCGGGACCGGGGCGGCGTCACCGTGCAGATTCTGCTGCTCGGTCTGGTCTTCAACGCCGTCGCGCTGGCCTGCGACAGTGTGTGGGGGCTCCTCGCGGCGAGCGCGCGGGACTGGTTCGCGCGTTCACCGCGCCGGCTGTCCGCGGTCGGCGGGGCGGGCGGCCTGGCGATGATCGGCCTCGGCGTCACCGTGGCCACGACCGGGCGCACCGACTGACCGACCAGTAGTGCCTCGTCACGCGCTACCGGGCCTGGCGCGGGGCCGTGCCCCCAGCGGCGCTGTCGCCGGCCGTGGACGCGGTGATCGAGGTCGTTTCTCAGGGGGACGCCTGGTCGCTGTCCTTCATCGCGCCCCAGCCGTGCCAGCGCTCCACCTCGATCCAGGCACTGACCCGGGGGCGGACCCGGTCCGGGTACGGGCTGCCCGTGTAGTGCCTGGAGAGGCGGTCGATGCCGGTGAGGTCCTCGTCGTCGCGGGTCTCGGTGACACGGCCGATGAGGGTGACGTGGGTGTACCAGTCGTCGCCCGCGAGGACGGTGAGGGTCACGCGCGGGTCGCGGCGCAGGTGCCCCAGGCGCACCCGGCCCCCGTCGAGGTTGATCAGGACCCGGCCGTCGTCCTCCCACAGGTACCAGGTGGGCGTGGAGACGGGGGCGCCGTCCGATCGGAGGGTGGCCATGACGCACGGGTTGGGACGGCGCAGCAGGTCGACGGCCTCGGACGGCAGCGGCGGCTCGGACATGCGGACTCCTCTGTTCTTGGTGTGTGCCGAGGCGGTGTCGGCGGTGTCGGCGTTCAGGTTGCTCCTACCCCCGGTACCCCGGGTGCGCTCAGTCGGACGGCTTCTCGTCGAAACTGGCGAAGTACGCCGCCGCCATGTCCTGGTCGCCGTGCCCCTGCGCGGCGGCGCGCGCCAGGCGTTGCGCGCCGGCGGCGGCCACGTCCAGGCGGACGCCGTTCGCCTCGCCGGCCTCGACGATCAGCCGGGCGTCCTTCGCGGCGGTGGTGACCGCGAACTGGGCCGGCGTCAGCGCGCCGTCACGGATCATTCCGGCCTTGGCGCGCAGGTAGCCCATGTCGAGCGGGCCACCGGCGATGGCGTCGAAGAAGCCGTCCGGGTCCACGCCCAGTGCCTTGGCGAGCGCCAGGACCTCGCCCGCCGCGTTGGTGGCGGCGAGGACCCAGCTGTTGGCCACCAGCTTCAGCCGGGTGGCGCTGCCGGCGGCGCCGTCCTCGCCGGTCCACACCGTGCGGGAGCCGACGGCGTCCAGGACGGGCGCCACCACGTCCCGAGCGTCGGCCGGCCCGGCGGCCAGGACCAGCAGCTGTCCGGCCTCGGCGGGTTGGCGGGTGCCGAGGACGGGCGCGTCGAAGAAGACGAGGTCGTGCTCCTGGGCGAATGCCGCCAGGTCGGCGACCGCGTCGACGCCGGCGGTGGTCGACTGGACCCACGCGGTGCCGGGGCGCAGCCCGGGGGCGGCCTGCCGCATGACGTCGAGGGCTGCCGGACCGTCGTACAGCATGGTGAGGACGACGTCGGCGCCCCGCACCGCCTCCTCGGGGCCGCCCGCGACGTGCGCGCCGTCGGCGGCCAGGGGCTCGGCCTTGTCCCGGCTGCGGTTCCAGGCCCGGACGGTGTGCCCGGCCCGGGCGAGGTTGCGGGCCATCGCGGCACCCATGATGCCGGTGCCCAGGACGCTCACGGTGAGCTGGTCGGTCATGACGTCGGCTTCCTGTGCTCGTTCGGTTCGGTGGCCGGGGCCCGGGGCGCGGGGCCCGGTGATCAGCCTGCCATCCGGTGGCGGGCGGCGCCGGTCGGCCCGGCGGGCCGGGCCTGATGGCCGTCCACCGACTCGGCGCCCCCGGGACGCCGGCCGGCACGTGGAGGGCCGCGCCCGCGCGTCCCGTACGGTACGGCCGTGAGCGCCTTTACCGACGACAGCGATGACGCCGACGACACCGTCCCCGGCCGCTTCGGCCCCGCCGCCACCACCGAGGCCGACCCCCGGGACGTGGGCCGGGTGCGGACCGAGTACTCCCCCGCGCACGACGGGGACCCGGACCCCGGCGAGATCGTCTGGACGTGGGTGCCCTACGAGGAGAACGACGGCCGGGGCAAGGACCGGCCCGTGCTCGTCGTCGCCCGCGAGGCCGTCGGCACGCTGCTGGCCGTGCAGTTGTCCAGCAAGCGCCACGACGGGGACCGGGAGTGGGTACCGATCGGGAGCGGTCCCTGGGACCGTTCCGGGCGCGAGTCCTGGGTCGACGTGGACCGGGTGCTGCGGTTGCACGACGCCGGTATGCGCCGCGAGGCGTGCGCCCTGGACCGGATGCGGTTCGACCTCGTACGGCAGCGGCTGCGGGAGCGCTACGGCTGGAGCTGACCGGCGCTGCCCGCCCCCTCCGGGAAGGCACGCGCGAACGCCTCCCGGACCGTGCCGCCCGGCGTGCGGTCCAGGATGCCGAACGCCACCCGCTCGAAGGCCCCCGCGAACCGTCCGCCGGGCCCGAGCAGTCCCCGGAACGCGCCCGCGACCTGGACGGGGTCGTTGCGGAACACCCCGCAGCCCCAGGCGCCGAGCACCAGCCGCCGGTAGCCGTGGGCCGCGGCCGTCTCCAGCACCCGCTCGGCGCGCGCGGCCAGGGCGCCTGGCAGCTCGGCGGCCCGCTCCGGAGCCGTGCGCAGCACCACGCCCGCGTTCGGCGCGGCGGAGGTGAGGAAGCCGGCGGTGTACGGCTCGTCCAGCAGGCGGCCGCGGTCGTCGCGGAAGACGGGCACGGCCGGCGAGTGGATGACGCGATCCGTGTAGAACGGGTCGCGGTGGGCGCGGTGGTGATCGTAGAACTCCCGCGCCCGCAGCAGGCAGGTGTACAGCGCGGAGGCCCGGCACAGGGCCTCCTCCTGCGCCTGGGCGCCGTTCAGGTAGCCACCGCCCGGATTGCGGGCGGAGGCGAAGTTGAGGACGGCGACCTCGCCGCCGAGGCGGCGTGCGGCCTCCAGGCTGCTCTCGCCGGTGACCTCGAAGGCCGTCCGCACCGGAGCGAAGGGGGCCGGCCCGACGGGCTCGGGTCCGTACATCCGCGTGCCGTCGCGTGCCGCCCCGACCGCCGCCGCGATCGGCACCTCGCGCCCGCCGGGCGCACGGTAGGACCCCGCCGTCACGATCTGTTCCGTCTGCTGTGCGACACCCCGCAGGCGCGCGCTCACGGCGCCACCCCCGTGGACGCCGTGACCGCGCGCCGCGCGGCCTCCCCCGTCGTGCTCATGCGGGAATCCTGGGTGATGCTGGTGATGCGGTGCAACGGAGTTTCCCGACCGGCGAACGACGGGGAAAGCCCCCGGAAACGGAGGGGTCGCGGAGACTACCGAGCTGGAACGTCCCGTTATGCACCCTTGTGCGGAGCGACACGAGGGTCTTGGGTGGGACGAGTGTGCCGACCCGGCCCACCGCAAGAGGGTCGGCGGCATGGATGGAATCTCAGGAGGATCCCGACATGTCCGATATGGTTGGTGGCTGTACCCGGCCACGCACCACCGTCACCGAAGCCGAGGTCGAGGCGCTGGTCCACGGCATCTGCTTCAAGACCGGTCCACCGAGACGTCTCGGTGTCGAAGTGGAATGGCTCGTCCACGAGCTGCGCGCGCCGCGGCTCCCCGTGTCACCCGAACGGCTCGAAGCGGTCTACTCCGCACTGCGGACCGTGCCCCTGAGATCGGCGCTGACCGTCGAACCCGGCGGCCAGCTGGAGCTGAGTTCGCTCCCCGCCGCCTCCCTCATGGAGTGCATCGGTACCGTCTCCGCCGACCTCGCCGCCGTCCGCGCGGTGCTGCGTGAGGACGGTCTCGCCCTCGTCGGCCTCGGCCACGACCCCTGGCACGCGCCCCGCCGCTTCTTGCGGCAGCCGCGCTACGACGCCATGGAGGCCTGTCTCGACCGCTCCGGTCCCGCCGGCCGCTACATGATGTGCACCTCGGCCTCCGTGCAGGTGTGTCTGGACGCCGGGCACGAGGAGCCCGGCCCCCTCGGTCACGTACGCCGCTGGTGGCTGGCCCATCAGCTGGGCGCGGTCCTGCTGGCCGCGTTCGCCAACTCCCCGCTGGCCGGCGACCGGCCCACCGGCTGGCGGTCCACCCGGCAGCTGCGGTGGGCGCAGATCGGCACCGGCCGAGCCGGCGGCCCCCCGCTGGACGCCGACCCGCGCGGCGCCTGGACCCGGCACGTCCTGGACGCCCCGGTGATGTGCGTCCGCCGCGACGGCGGGCCCTGGGACGTACCCGAGGGCATGACCTTCCGGGAGTGGACCAGGACCGGGGCGCCGAGACCGCCGACCCGGGAGGATCTCGACTACCACCTCACCACGCTGTTCCCGCCGGTCAGGCCGCGCGGCCACCTGGAGCTGCGCATGATCGACGCGCAGCCCGGAGACGACGGCTGGATGGTGCCGCTCGCCGTGACGGCGGCGCTGTTCGACGATCCGGAGGCCACCGAGACCGCCTACCGGGCCGTGAAGCCCCTGGCCGAGCGCACGCTCGGGCTGCCCGCCCCGCACAACCCGCTGTACGAGGACGCGGCCCGCGACGCCCTCGCCGATCCGGAGCTGCGCGAGGCGGCCGTCACGTGCTTCACCGCGGCGCTCGCCGCCCTGCCCCGGCTCGGCGCCACGACCGAGGTGACGGACGCCGTCGCCGGGCACCTGGAGCGCTACGTCCATCGGGGCCGCTGCCCCGCCGACGACCTGCTGGACATGCCGGACGGCGCGAGCCGTGGCCCGCACGGGAGGGAGACCCGCCGATGACCGACCCCGCCATGGACACCACCACCGACACGGCCACCGCCGCCTCCGGCGCCTCGGCCGTCGACGCCGAGACCCTGCGCGAGCGGGCCCTGGCCACACTCGTCACGGCCCGGGACCGCACCACACTGCTGACCAGCTGCGTGGACGGCCCCGACCTGACCGCCCAGGTGTCGCCGCTGATGTCCCCGCTGGTGTGGGACCTGGCGCACATCGGCAACCAGGAGGAGCAGTGGCTGCTGCGCGCCGTCGCCGGGCAGGAGGCGATACGCCCCGAGATCGACAGCCTCTACGACGCCTTCGAGCACCCGCGCGCCGAACGGCCCAAGCTGCCGCTGCTGTCGCCCGCCGAGGCCCGCCGGTACGCGGCCGACGTGCGCGGCCGGGCGCTGGACGTGCTGGAGGGCACCGCGTTCCACGGGACCCGGCTGACGGAGGCGGGCTTCGCCTTCGGGATGATCGCCCAGCACGAGCAGCAGCACGACGAGACCATGCTGATCACTCACCAGCTCCGCAAGGGCCCGCAGGCCCTCACCGCCCCGGACCCGGACCCCGTGCCGCTGTTCACCGGCCCGGCCGAGGTCCTGGTGCCCGGCGGCCCGTTCACGATGGGCACGTCGACCGAGCCGTGGGCCCTGGACAACGAACGCCCCGCGCACCGGCGCGAGGTGGCGCCGTTCCACCTCGACACCACGCCGGTGACCAACGGCGCCTACCGGGCGTTCATCGACGACGGCGGCTACGACGACCCGCGCTGGTGGGCTCCGGAGGGCTGGGACCACATCCGCCGGCACTCCATCACCGCCCCGCTGTACTGGCGCCGTGACGGCGGGCAGTGGCTGCGGCGCCGCTTCGGGGTCACCGAAGTGGTGCCGCCCGACGAGCCGGTGGTGCACGTGTGCTGGTACGAGGCGGACGCGTACGCCCGCTGGGCCGGGCGACGGCTGCCCACCGAGGCCGAGTGGGAGAAGGCGGCCAGGTACGACCCGGCCGGCGACCGCTCGGCCCGCTACCCGTGGGGCGACGCCGACCCGGGCCCGGAACACGCCAACCTCGGCCAGCGGCACCTGCGCCCGGCGCCCGCCGGCAGCTACCCGGCCGGCGAGTCACCGCTCGGGATACGGCAGTTGATCGGTGACGTCTGGGAGTGGACGTCGAGCGACTTCGCCCCGTACCCGGGTTTCCGGGCGTTCCCGTACAAGGAGTACTCGGAGGTGTTCTTCGGGCCCGACCACAAGGTGCTGCGCGGCGGTTCGTTCGCCGTGGACGCGGTGGCCTGCCGGGGCACGTTCCGCAACTGGGACTATCCGATCCGGCGGCAGATCTTCTCCGGGTTCCGCACCGCACGGACGGCGGAGGCCCACTGATGTGCCGTCACCTCGCCTATGTGGGCCCCGAGGAGCCCCTCGGCCGACTCCTGGTGGCGCCGCCGCACGGCCTGTACCGGCAGTCCTGGGCGCCCAGGCACCAGCGCTACGGCACGGTCAACGCCGACGGGTTCGGCGTCGGCTGGTACGCCGAGGACGACCCGGTGCCGGCCCGGTACCGCCGGGCCGGGCCGATCTGGGCCGACCAGTCCTTCGCCGACCTGGCCCGGGTGGTGCGGACACGCGCGCTGCTCGCCGCCGTGCGGGACGCGACGCTGTCGGGTGCGGACGCGGAGGCCGCGGCGGCGCCGTTCGCCTCGGGGACCTGGCTGTTCAGCCACAACGGTGCCGTGACGGGCTGGCCCGGTTCGCTGGCGCGGGTGGCCGGCACGCTGCCGCCCGAGGAGTTGCTGTCGCTGGAGGCCCGGAACGACTCGGCACTCGTGTGGGCGCTGGTCCTGGCCCGGCTGCGCGCCGGGGACGACGAGGGCCGGGCGCTCGCCGAGACGGTCCTGGAGGTCGCGGCGGCCGCCCCCGCCTCCCGGCTCAACCTGCTGCTCACGGGCGGCGACACCATCACGGCCACCACCTGGGGCGACACCCTGTGGTACCTGACCCGTCCCGGCGGCGGCACGGCGGTCGCCTCGGAGCCGTACGACGACGACCCGCACTGGCAGGAGGTCCCCGACCGCACCCTGCTCACGGCGAGCCGCACGGACGTGCGGCTCACTCCGCTCAAGGACCCGGGCGACAACGCCCTCGCAGACGCTTTCGCCTCCCCGAAGGAGCCCCGCACGTGAGCCCGTTCCGTCTCACCCGCACGCTGCCCGAGGACGCCACGGGCGCCGCCCTGCGCGCCGACGTCCTGGCGGGCCTGACGAGCACGCCCAAGTGGCTGCCGCCCAAGTGGTTCTACGACGCGCGGGGCAGCGAGCTGTTCGAGGAGATCACCGCGCTGCCCGAGTACTACCCGACCCGGGCCGAGCGGGAGATCCTCGTCGACCGGGCCGGCGAGATCGCCGCGGCGACCGGCGCCCGCACCCTGGTGGAGCTGGGTTCCGGTTCCTCGGAGAAGACTCGGTTCCTGCTCGACGCGCTGACGGGTCTGCGCGGCTATGTGCCGGTGGACGTCAGCGAGAGCGCCCTCACCCAAGCCGGTCAGGCGCTCGTCGCCGAGCGGCCGGACCTCCAGGTGCACGCGCTGATAGCCGACTTCACCGGCGGGCTGACGCTGCCCGAGACGCCGGGCCCCCGGCTGGTGGCGTTCCTCGGCGGCACGCTCGGCAACCTGCTGCCCGGCGAGCGCGCCGCGTTCCTGGCCGCCGTCCGCGCGCTGCTCTCCCCCGGCGACGCCCTGCTGCTGGGCACGGACCTGGTCAAGGACGAGGGGGTGCTGGTCCGGGCGTACGACGACGCGGCCGGGGTCACGGCCGCCTTCAACAAGAACGTGCTGTCCGTGATCAACCGGGAGCTGGAGGCCGACTTCGCGCCCGCCGCCTTCGAGCACGTGGCGCTGTGGAACGCCGAACGGGAGTGGATCGAGATGCGGCTGCGCTCGCGCACCGCGCAGACGGTCAAGGTCCAGGCGCTCGACCTGGCCGTGGACTTCGCGGACGGGGAGGAGCTGCGGACCGAGGTGTCCGCGAAGTTCCGGCAGGACGGTGTACGGACCGAACTGGCCGCGGCGGGGCTGGAGCTGGCCCACTGGTGGACGGACGGCGAGGACCGTTTCGCGCTGTCACTGAGCGTGGCGCGATGAGCGTCGTGCGGTGAGTCCGGTGCGCTGACGCGGCGGCGCGTCAGCGCGCGTCGAGGTCCAGCAGTTCGGTGACGCGGTCGGAGGCCTTCCCGGCCTCCGACTCCGCGTCTGCCCCGGTGAGCACCTTCGTCATGTATTCCTTGATCGGGTTGTTCGCCTCGACCGCGCCCCACCGGGGCGTACCGGGAGTCGCCCGGCCCTGCGCGGCGCCGGCCGCCATGGCGGCGACCCCGTCCTCGTCCGCGACGGCCTTGGCGAGCGACTTCTTGTTCGGGACGTAGTTCATGGTGCGGGCCAGGTCGGTGTTCCACTTGGTGCCCACGAGCGCCTCGACCACGGCGAGAGCGCCGTCGCGTTCGTCGGTGTTCTTCGGGACGACGAGGTCGGAACCGCCGGTGAAGACGGCGCCGGGCTTGTCGGCGTTCTTGCCGGGCACGGGGAAGAAGCCCAGCTTACCCTTGAGTTCGGGGTTCTCGCGCACGATGGACCGGGCGAGCCCCGGCACCGCGACGATCTGCGCGACCTGCCCCTTCGCGAACACGCCGGCCTGCGGCGGGTGTTCCTCGTCGGCGTCCAGCGGGCCGTCGCCCAGGGCCTGCAGCTCGCGGTAGAAGTCCATGCCGCGCAGGGCGGCCTCCGAGTCCAGGGCGCCCGCCCAGGTGCCGCCCTCCTGTGTGGCCAGCTCACCGCCCTCGTCCCAGATGAAGCCGGAGAGCGTGTACCAGTCCTGACCGGCCAGGTAGATGCCCTGGTCACCGCCCGAGTCGAGCTTTTCGGTGACGGCGAGCCACTCCTCGCGGGTGCGGGGCGGCTCGGTGACGCCGGCCCGCTCGAACAGGTCCTTGCGGTAGATGACCACGCGGTTGGCGGCGTACCAGGGGATGCCGAACTGCTGGGACATCCACTGCCCCGGCTCGGCGAGGCCCGGCAGCCAGTCGCGGATGCCCCAGTCACGCATCGACTCCAGGGTGAGGTCCATCAGCCGGCCGCCCTCCGCGTACTGCGGGACCTGGGTGTTGCCGACCTCGATGACGTCGGGGCCGTCCGTGCCGTCGGCCTTCAGCGCCGTCTGCACCTTGTCGCCGATCCCGGTCCACTTCTGGATCCGGATGTCGAGGTCGAGGTCGGGGTTTCTCCGCTCGAACTCCTCGGTGAACCGCCGCAGGAAGTCCTGCGAGGCGCTGTCCTTCATCAGCCACACGGTGACGGCGCGCCGCTCGCTCCCGCCGTCCTGCGACATCAGGCCGCAGCCGCTGAGCAGGGAGGCGGACACACAGACAAGGGCGAGCAGGCGACGTCTCACGAGGGGTCCTTCTGTCTGACGGACAGGGGGCGGAGCGGACAGGGAGGTCCTGCACACGCGAAGGGAGACCCGACGTGGGGGACGAGCCCGAGGCTCGAACGGGTGTCTGGGATTTTGGTATGGACCAATGCCGAGGTCAAGGGGTGACGGGCGGTTACCCCGCCGGACCCCCGACGCCTCGCGCTCCGCCGCGGCTTGGGGCACGGTGGAGTGACGCACGACACACCGCCGCCCCGCGGAAGGGAGCACCCGCATGTCGAACCACACCTACCGGGTCACCGAGATCGTCGGCACCTCGCCCGACGGCGTCGACCAGGCCGTCCGCAACGGCATCACCCGCGCCTCGCAGACCCTGCGCAACCTGGACTGGTTCGAGGTGACCCAGGTGCGCGGCCAGATCGAGGAAGGGGAGGTCGCGCACTGGCAGGTCGGCCTGAAGCTCGGCTTCCGCCTGGAGGAGTCGGACTGACGCCCCCCGGGGGCTCAAGCAGGGACTCATCAGGGGGCTCAGGGACTCAGGGACTCACCGTGACGGTCAGGTACGCCCCTCGCGCTCCTGCGCCACGCGCAGCTCGGCCGACCGGGCCGCCCAGCGCGCCCGGACGACGGTGAATCCGGCCCGTTCGGCTTCGTCGCACACCAGCTCGTCGTCGTCCACGAGGACCCGGACCTCGTGGGTACGGGCGAGCCGCCGCAGGATCTCCAGCTTGGTCCGCCGGGCGGGCCGGCGGTCGGCGTTGCCCCGCATGTGCACGGGCCCCTCGGGCAGACCGTGGGCGGTCAGCCAGTCGAGCGTGTCGCGCCGGCAGCGCTCCGGCCGCCCGGTCAGGTAGACGATCGCGCACTCCTCGGCGCTCTCCCGCACCAGCGCGATGCCCTCCGCGAGCGGCGGATCGTGCGGCGCGGCGGCGAAGAAGGCGTCCCAGTCGCGCGGCCGCCGCTCCAGGAACCGCTGCCGGTGCGCGGTGTCGGCGAGAGTGTTGTCCAGGTCGAACACGGCCACCGGGGGCTTCCTGCTGTCGGTCACCCGCCCACCCTAAGCGCCGTGCCGGGAATCCTGACGCCGCACGGGCGTTGAACACCGTGTGAGCCCAGTGATCGCGAACACCCGCTTCTCCGTCCTCGACCGCTCCCGCATCCGCGAGGGCCACACCGGCGCGCAGGCGCTGCACGACACCGTGGAGCTGGCGCGGGAGGCCGAGCGGCTCGGCTACCACCGGTTCTGGGTGTCGGAGCACCACGGCGTGCCCGGGGTGGCAGGCTCGGCGCCGACCGTGCTGGCCGCCGCCGTCGCCGCTGCCACGCGGAGCATCCGGGTCGGCACCGGCGGTGTGATGCTGCCCAACCACCGGCCGCTGGTCGTCGCCGAGCAGTTCGGCGTACTGGAGTCGCTCTTCCCCGGCCGGATCGACATGGGACTCGGCCGCTCGGTCGGCTTCACCGACGGCGTGCGCAGGGCGCTGGGCCGGGACAAGGACGACGCCGAGGACTTCGACGCCCAACTGGCGGAGCTGCTGGGCTGGTTCCGGGGCACCTCCCCGACCGGAGCGCACGCCCGCCCGGCGGAGGGGCTGGCCGTCCCGCCGTTCGTGCTGGCCATGGGCGAGGGCGCGGCCGTCGCCGCCCGGGCGGGCCTGCCGATGGTCATCGGTGACCTGCGCGACCGCGACCGGATGCGCCGCGGCATCGACCGCTACCGCGCCGGCTTCCGCCCCTCCGAGTGGAGCAGTGAGCCGTACGTCGTGGTCTCCGGCACCGTCGCCGTGGCGGCCACCCCCGAGGCGGCCCGGCGGCTCCTGGTCCCGGAGGCCTGGTCCATGACCCACGCCCGCACCCGGGGCTCCTTCCCTCCCCTGCCCCCGGCCGAGGAGGTCGAGGCCCGGACGATGACCGCCAAGGAACGGGATCTCTACGACTCCGGTCTCACCGGCCACATCGCGGGCACCGAGGAACAGGTCGCCGACGAGCTGGAGTCGCTTCTCGCGGACACGGGCGCGCAGGAGGTCCTGGTGACCACGAGCACGTACGACCGCGAGGCGCTGCTGGACTCCTTCGTGCGGCTCGCCCGCGTCGTCGGCGCCGGGGCGGCCACCGCTCCGGCGTAGAATCGCGGGGTTTGTCCCACCGGCCGGCCCCACCGGCCGTCGCCGAAGACCGTACGGAGTTCCCCGCGATGCACAGCCCTCACGACCCGTACGTCCGGGTGCGCGACGCCCGTGAGCACAACCTCAAGGGCGTCGACGTGGACATCCCCCGGGACGTGGTGGCCGTGTTCACCGGGGTGTCGGGATCGGGGAAGTCGTCGCTCGCGTTCGGGACGGTCTACGCGGAGGCGCAGCGGCGTTACTTCGAGTCGGTCGCGCCCTACGCCCGCAGGCTGATCCACCAGATCGGCGCCCCGAAGGTCGGCGAGATCACCGGGCTGCCGCCCGCCGTGTCGCTCCAGCAGCGCCGCTCGGCGCCCACGTCCCGCTCCTCGGTCGGCACGGTCACCAATCTCTCCAACTCCCTGCGGATGCTGTTCTCCCGCGCCGGTGACCACCCGCCGGGCGCGCCGCGGCTCGACTCCGACGCCTTCTCACCGGACACGGCGGCGGGGGCCTGCCCGGAGTGCCACGGGCTCGGCCGGGTGCACCGCACGACCGAGGAGCTGCTGGTTCCGGACCCGTCCCTCTCGATCCGGGACGGCGCGATCGCGGCGTGGCCGGGCGCCTGGCAGGGCAAGAACCTGCGGGACGTCCTCGACGCGCTGGGGTACGACGTGGACCGGCCCTGGCGCGAGCTGCCGGCCGAGCAGCGGGAGTGGATCCTGTTCACGGACGAGCAGCCGGTGGTCACGGTGCACCCCGTGCGGGACGCGGGCCGCATCCAGCGGCCGTACCAGGGCACGTACATGAGCGCCCGACGGTATGTGATGAAGACGTTCTCGGACTCCAGGAGCGCGACGCTGCGGGCGAAGGCGGAGCGCTTCCTCACCAGTGCGCCCTGCCCGGTCTGCGGCGGCGGCAGGCTGCGGCTCGAGGCCATGGCCGTGACCGTCGGCGGGCGCACCATCGCCGAGCTGGCCGCACTGCCGCTCACGGAACTGGTGGACGCGCTGCCGACCGGCGGCGAGACGGCCCGGGTGCTCACCGGGGACCTCACCTCCCGCATCGCGCCCGTCGTCGAGCTGGGGCTCGGCTACCTGAGCCTCGACCGCCCGACTCCCACCCTGTCGGCGGGAGAGCTGCAGCGGCTGCGGTTGGCGACACAGCTGCGCTCCGGGCTGTTCGGGGTCGTGTACGTCCTGGACGAGCCGTCCGCGGGGCTGCACCCGGCGGACACCGAGGCGCTGCTGACGGTGCTGGAGCGGCTGAAGACCGCCGGCAACTCGGTGTTCGTGGTGGAGCACCACCTCGGCGTGATGCGCGGCGCCGACTGGATCGTGGACGTCGGTCCGCGGGCGGGCGAGCACGGCGGGCGGGTGCTGTACAGCGGCCCCGTCCCCGGGCTGGCCGATGTCGGGGAGTCCGCCACGGCCCGCCACCTCTTCGACCGCTCCCCCGCTCCCGCCCGTGCGGTCCGGACCCCGCGGGGCACGCTGACGGTCGGTCCGGTCACCCGGCACAACCTGCGCGGGGTGACGGCCGAGTTCCCGCTCGGGGTGCTCACCGCGGTGACGGGCGTGTCCGGCTCGGGCAAGTCGACGCTCGTCGGCGAGATCACCGAGGACCTGCCGGGAGTGGGCCGCCTGGTCTCCGTCGACCAGCGGCCGATCGGCCGCACCCCGCGCTCCAACCTGGCCACGTACACGGGCCTCTTCGACGTCGTACGCAAGGTGTTCGCGGCCACCGACGAGGCGCGGAAGCGGGGTTACGGCGTCGGCCGCTTCTCCTTCAACGTGTCCGGTGGACGCTGCGAGACCTGCCAGGGCGAGGGGTTCGTCAGCGTCGAGCTGCTGTTCCTGCCGAGCACGTACGCGCCGTGCCCTGACTGCGGCGGGGCGCGGTACAACCCCGAGACGCTCGAAGTGGCGTACCGGGGACGGAACATCGCCGACGTGCTGGACCTGACGGTGGAGGAGGCGGCGGAGTTCTTCGCGGACACGGACACGCCGGCGGTGTCGCGCAGCCTGGCCGCGCTGCTCGACGTCGGGCTGGGCTATCTGCGGCTCGGCCAGCCGGCCACCGAGCTGTCCGGCGGCGAGGCGCAGCGGATCAAGCTGGCGAGCGAGTTGCAGCGCGGGCGCCGCCGGCACACCCTGTATCTCCTCGACGAGCCGACGACCGGTCTGCATCCGGCCGATGTCGAGGTGCTGACGCGCCAGTTGCACGGCCTGGTCGACGCCGGACACACGGTGGTCGTCGTCGAGCACGACATGGCCGTGGTCGCGGGCGCCGACCGGGTGATCGACCTGGGGCCGGGCGGCGGCGAGGCGGGCGGCCGGATCGTCGCCGCGGGACCGCCGGCCGAGGTGGCACGGGCGAGCGGGAGTGCCACCGCGCCATATCTGTCCCGGGCCGTGGACGGCGGGACGCGCCGGTGAAGGCGCTCCACCGGCGCGGGCCCTCGTGGTGACGGACGGGGACGGCTACTCGCGGCCCCTGCGCAGGTCGTCCTCGGTGTACTCCTCCGTCTCCGCCTCGATCCGCTCCTTGCGGACCCGGCCCCGCACGGTCTCGTTCTCGGTGTGCTCCTCGGTGGTCATCCGGACGCGCTCCACCGGCACCGTCTCGGTCTCCACGACGGGGCGTTCCTCGTGCAGCGTCACCTCGTGCTCGTCCTCGCTGATCTCCGGTCCGGAGAGCGCCTCGTCACGGTTGGCGTCCGTGATCGGCTCGCGCTCCACCCGCACTTCCTCGTGGCTCACCGGAACGGTCTGCTGGACCTCCTCCGTGACCACGTACTTGCGCAGCCGGGCCCGGCCGCTCTCGCGCCGTTCGACGCCGACGTGCATCTGCTCCTCGGAGCGGGTCATGGCGTCGTCGCCGCGCATGCCCGTCCGGTCCGGCGCGTCCTGCCTGCCGGCCATGCCGGCCGCACCGGCCACTCCGCCGGCTCCGGCGGCTCCGGCCGTCCCGGCCGGACCCGGCCCCGCGGCCCAGCGGCCGTCGTCGGTCCGCTCGGCCTCGGAGAGCACGCTGTCCCAGTTGATGCCGTAGTAGTCGTAGAGCCGGTGCTCCTCGGTCTCCGACAGATGTCCGCCCGCGTCGACGTCTACGCTGGGCGCGCCCTTGACCATGTCCTTGCGGTAGGGGACCTCAAGGTGGTCCTGCACCAGCGCGGCGTCGCGGATGGGCACGAAGGACTCGTTGGAACCGAGCATTCCCGTCTTCACGCTCACCCACTCGGGGCGACCGGTCATGTCGTCGAAGAAGACGTGCTTGGCGTCGCCGATCTTGTTGCCGTCACCGTCGTAGACCGGGTGGTCCAGGACGTTGGCGATCTCTTCACGGGTGATCATCTGGCATCACCCTCCTTCCGGAGTGCCTGCCTTCCGAATGTCCGCATCAGACGCACGAAAACGGATCATACGTCACAAATGCCACATACTTTTCGAAGGTGCTTTCCCCTGGGCGGCGTGGGCGAGCGAGCGGCGGTCGACGTGGCCGCCCGGCCCGATGACCGGCCGTACCTCCACCTCCGCGGTCAGCCCGCGCGCCGACGCCACCCGCCACAGGGAGGCGAGCAGGGTGTCCTCCCCGACGAACGCGGGCGCCGTGCTCACCGTCCGCTCCCCGGCCCGGTACCGGATGCGGACCGGCTGGACGGGCACCCCGGCGTCCAGGGCGGCCTGGAAGACGGCCCGGCGGAAGGGCCCCTGAGCGCGTCCGCACCAGGTGCTGCCCTCGGGGAAGGCGGCGACCGCGGCGCCCGCGCGCAGGGTCCGCGCGATCACGGCGACCGTGTCCGGCAGCGCCCGCAACCGGTTCCGTTCGATGAACAGAACCCCTCCGCGCGCGACGAGGGGACCCGCCACCGGCCATCGCCGGATCTCGCTCTTGGCCAGCATCCGCGCGGGGCGCACGGCGGCGAGCAGCGGGATGTCGAGCCAGGAGACGTGGTTGGCGACGAGGAGCAGCCCGCCGGCGGGCGCGGCGGCGCCCGTGACACGGACCCGGACGCCGGCGGCCCGCACGATCCACCGGCACCAGCACCGCACCAGGGCGGCGGGGACCCGTCCACCGAGCGGCGTCAGCACGATCGCGATGCCCGCCAGCAGCAGCACGGCGACCGCCGCCAGCCGCAGCACGGCGCGCGGTACGGCGGCCGCGGTACGGGACCGCTCCACGCACGCTCCGGGAGTGCAGGGCGCGGCGGGCAGCCAGGCGCTCACCAGGCCGGGACGAGCGAGAGGAAGTGCCGCAGATAGCGCGGGTCGACCCGGCTCATCGGCAGCAGCACGTAGAGGTCGGCGACGCCGAAGTCCACGTCGTGCGCGGGTTCCCCGCAGACCCAGGCGCCGAGGCGGAGGTAGCCGCGCAGCAGGGCCGGCAGTTCGGTACGGGCGGCGGGCGCCGCGCTGCGCGGGACCCACGGGAGCAGCGGACGTACCCGGAACTCCTCGGGCGCCAGGTGCTTGGCCCGCACCCGGTCCCAGGTGGCCGCGGCCAGGGTGCCGCCGTCGGCGAGCGGGATCGAGCAGCAGCCCGCCAGCCACTCGTGGCCGTGGTCGGTCATGTAGCGGGCTATGCCGGCCCAGATGAGCCCGATGACGGCACCGTCGCGGTGGTCGGGGTGCACGCAGGAACGGCCGACCTCGACGAGTCCGGGACGGATCGGGTCCAGCGCCGCGAGGTCGAACTCGCTCTCCGCGTACAGCCGCCCGGCGACCGCCGCGCGCTCCGGCGGCAGCAGCCGGTAGGTGCCGACGACCTGCCCGGTCGTCTCCTCCCGCACCAGCAGGTGGTCGCAGTAGGCGTCGAAGGGGTCGACGTCGTACCCGGGCTGCGGGCTCGCCAGCAGGGCACCCATCTCCCCGGCGAAGACGTCGTGCCGCAGCCGCTGCGCGGCCCGCACGTCCTCCTCGTCGCGGGCGAGGGCGACGGTGTAGCGGTGGGGTGCGGCGGGCTTCGGGGGGCGGTCTGCGGTCAGTACGCCGGTCATGGCACTCTCCTGGTCACGGGCAGGGGCGGCGACGGCGGGCCGACGGTGTACGGCCCGCCGCACCTGTTCTTCCGCCGCCGGTTGGCCGGTGCGTGACCTGGGCCGGGAGAGTGGATGTTGGGCTGTTGAATGCCAGGGGCGAAAGCGAGACGGGGCCGGGGGGAGCACCTCCCCCGGCCCCGTCCGTCCGCACCTTTCGGCGAACGTTCTGGTGGGCTAGCGCTTCGCCACCTTGCGCGTGGCCCGCAGCCACTCCTTGTTCATGCTGGTGATGGAGAAGAGCGGGATGCCCTTGGGGCACGCCGTCGCGCACTCGCCGGCGAGGGTGCAGCCGCCGAAGCCCTCGTCGTCCATCTGCGCGACCATGTCCAGCACCCGCGTCTCCCGCTCGGGCGCGCCCTGCGGCAGGACGCCGAGGTGGTTGACCTTCGCGGACGTGAACAGCATCGCCGCTCCGTTCGGGCAGGCCGCCACACAGGCGCCGCAGCCGATGCACTCGGCGTGCTCGAAGGCGAAGTCGGCGTCCGGCTTGGGCACCGGGGCGGCGTGGGCTTCCGGCGCGGCACCGGTCGGCGCGGTGATGTAGCCGCCGGCCTGGATGATCCGGTCGAAGGCCGACCGGTCGACGACCAGGTCCTTCACGACCGGGAAGGCGGACGCCCGCCACGGCTCGATGTCGATGGTGTCGCCGTCCTGGAAGGACCGCATGTGCAGCTGGCAGGTGGTGGTGCGCTCGGGGCCGTGGGCGTCGCCGTTGATGACCAGCGAGCAGGCGCCGCAGATGCCCTCGCGGCAGTCGTGGTCGAAGGCGACCGGGTCCTCGCCCTTGAGGATGAGCTCCTCGTTGAGGGTGTCGAGCATCTCCAGGAAGGACATGTCGCGGGAGATGCCGTCCACCTCGTACGTGGACATGGCGCCGTCGGCGTCGGCGTTCTTCTGCCGCCAGACGCGCAGGGTGAGCTTCATGCGTAGCTCCGCTGAGTGGGGTGGACGTACTCGAAGACCAGGTCTTCCTTGTGCAGGGCCGGGGCCTCGCCGGTGCCCGTGAACTCCCAGGCGGCGGCGTACCCGAACTCGTCGTCCCTGCGGGCCGCCTCGCCGTCGGGGGTCTGGGACTCCTCGCGGAAGTGGCCGCCGCAGGACTCGGCCCGGTGCAGCGCGTCGAGGCACATCAGCTCGGCGAGTTCCAGGTAGTCGACGATGCGGTTGGCCTTCTCCAGGGACTGGTTGAACTCCTCGCCGGTGCCGGGGACCTTGATGCGCCGCCAGAACTCCTCGCGGATCTGGGGGATGCGCTCCAGGGCCTTGCGCAGGCCGGTGTCGGTGCGGGCCATGCCGCAGAACTCCCACATCAGCTCGCCGAGTTCGCGGTGGAAGGAGTCCGGGGTGCGGTCGCCGTCCACGGAGAGGAGCAGGTTGAGCCGGTCCTCGGTCTCGGCCAGCACCTCCTGCACGACCGGGTGACCGTCGTCCACCTCGTCCCCCCGCGGGTTGCGGGCGAGATAGTCGTTGATGGTGGCCGGGAGGACGAAGTAGCCGTCGGCCAGGCCCTGCATCAGCGCGGAGGCGCCGAGCCGGTTGGCACCGTGGTCCGAGAAGTTCGCCTCGCCGATCGCGAACAGGCCGGGGACGGTGGTCTGGAGGTCGTAGTCGACCCACAGCCCGCCCATCGTGTAGTGCACGGCGGGGTAGATCCGCATGGGCACCCGGTACGGATCCTCGTCGGTGATCCGCTGGTACATGTCGAAGAGGTTGCCGTACTTGGCCTCGACCGCCCCCCGCCCCATGCGCTTGATCGCGTCGGCGAAGTCCAGGTACACGCCCTGGCCGCCGGGGCCGACGCCCCTGCCCTCGTCGCAGACGTTCTTCGCGGCGCGGGAGGCGATGTCGCGGGGCACCAGGTTGCCGAAGGACGGGTAGACGCGCTCCAGGTAGTAGTCGCGCTCGTCCTCGGGGATCTTGTTCGGCGGACGGTCGTCGCCCTTGGCCTTCGGCACCCAGATCCGGCCGTCGTTGCGCAGCGACTCGCTCATCAGGGTCAGCTTGGACTGGTGGTCACCGGTGCGCGGGATGCAGGTGGGGTGGATCTGCGTGAAGCAGGGGTTGGCGAAGTAGGCACCGCGCCGGTGCGCCCGCCACACGGCGGTCGCGTTGGAGTTCATGGCGTTGGTCGACAGGTAGAAGACGTTGCCGTAGCCGCCGCTCGCCAGGACCACGGCGTCCGCGAAGTACGTGTCGATCTTCCCGGTGATCAGGTCCCGGGCGACGATGCCGCGCGCCCGGCCGTCCACGACGATCAGGTCGAGCATCTCGGTGCGCGGGTGCATCTCGATGTTGCCCGCCGCTATCTGCCTGCTGAGGGCCTGGTAGGCGCCGAGGAGCAACTGCTGGCCCGTCTGGCCCCGGGCGTAGAACGTACGGGATACCTGGACGCCGCCGAAGGAGCGGGTGTCGAGCAGGCCGCCGTACTCGCGGGCGAACGGCACGCCCTGGGCCACGCACTGGTCGATGATCTCGACGGAGATCTGGGCGAGGCGGTGCACGTTGGACTCGCGGGAGCGGAAGTCGCCGCCCTTGACCGTGTCGTAGAACAGCCGGTGGACGGAGTCGCCGTCGTTGCGGTAGTTCTTCGCGGCGTTGATGCCGCCCTGCGCCGCGATGGAGTGGGCTCGGCGCGGGGAGTCCTGGTAGCAGAACTGGACGACGCGGTAGCCCTGTTCGGCGAGCGTCGCGCCGGCGGAGCCGCCCGCGAGGCCGGTGCCGACGACGATGACCGTCTGCTTCCGCCGGTTGGCGGGGTTGACCAGCTTGGCCTCGAAACGGCGCGTGTCCCAGCGCTCGTTGACGGGCCCGGCGGGGGCCTTGGTGTCGGCGACCGGCGCACCGGTCGTGTAGTCGGCGTAGGTTGACATGTCAGCTCACCACTCCGGTCATGACGCCCACGGGTACGGCGACGAAGCCGACCGTGAGCAGCAGCGCGAGGACGTTCGCGACGGTCTTCAGGGCGCGGTCGCGGGTGCGGCTGCCGGCGCCGAGGGTCTGGGCGGCGCTCCAGAAGCCGTGCCGGATGTGCATGCCGACGGCGAGCACCGCGACGATGTAGATGACGTTGCCGTACCAGGTGGAGAAGGTGTCCACGACGTTCTGGTAGGGCTTGCCCGTCTCGAAGCCGCCGGAGTGCACGGTGCCGGTGGTCAGGTCCAGGATGTGCCAGACGATGAACAGCGCCAGGATGATCCCGCCCCAGCGCATGGTGCGCGTCGCATAGCTGGAGCGCGGCTTCTTGTGCACGTACTTGCTCGGCCGCGCCTTGATGTCGCGGCGGCTGAGCTGGTACGCGGAGACGGCGTGGGCGACGACGGCGACGACCAGCACGACGCGGATCAGCCAGAGCGTCCACTCGTAGTGCATGAACGGTTCGCCGACCGTGCGCAGCCAGTGGGCGTACTCGTTGAACTCGCTCGTCCCGAAGAAGATCTTCAGGTTCCCGATCATGTGGGCGACCAGGTAGAGCAGCATGACGAGTCCACTGACCGCCATCACCGTCTTCTTGCCGACGGTCGAGTCCCACACGGTGCGCGCCATGGACGGCCGTCGGTCCGTCCGCGTTGCCAGAGCCATGTCACAGGACGCTACGGGGCCGAGGGCCCATCGGTCCAAGACATGGTCTGCCTGGTTTCCATAGGCTGTACCTATCGGCAACGTATGCTCGCGGTATGCAGTTGCAACAGCTCCAGTACTTCGTGGCGGTCGCCGAGACCCGGCACTTCACCCGGGCCGCCGAGACGGTCCACGTGGCCCAACCGTCGTTGTCCCAGCAGATCAGGGCGCTGGAGCGGGAGCTGGGCGCCGACCTGTTCCTGCGGGCGCGGGGCAACATCACGCTCACCGACGCCGGTGAGGCGCTGCTGCCGCTGGCCCGGCGCATCCTGGCCGACGCGGACACGGCCCGCCACGAGGTGCTGGAGCTGGTGCAGCTGCGGCGCGGGCGGGTCCGGCTGGGCGCCACGCCGAGTCTGTGCACCGGGCTACTGCCGGACGTGCTGCGCGCGTTCCACGACCGGTATCCCGGCATCCAGCTCATGATCGAGGAGGGCGGCTCGCACGACCTCGTCCGGGAGCTGGCGCGCGGCGCGCTCGACCTGGCGCTGGTGGTGCTGCCGCTGCCCACCGCGTCGCCGGCGCTGACCACGGTGGAGCTGTTGCGGGAGGACCTGGTGGTGGTGTCGTCCCCGGAGTCGCCCCGGCCGGGCGGAGGGCGTCGGGCGGTGCGCGTCGCCGACCTGGAGGGCGAGCGGCTGGTGATGTTCCGGCACGGGTACGACCTGCGGGAGCTGACCGTGGCCGCGTGCCGCGCGGAGGGCTTCGAGCCGGACTTCGCGGTCGAGGGCGGGGAGATGGACGCGGTGCTGGGGTTCGTGCGGGCGGGGCTGGGGATGGCGGTCGTGCCCCGGATGGTGGCGGCACGGTCCGGGCGCGGGCTGCGGGTCACTCCGTTGGCTCGGCCGGGGTTGTACCGGACGATCGCGCTCGCCCATCGCAGCGATGTGGCTCCGCCGCGGGCGGCTCGGGAGTTGCAGCGGATGCTGCTCGAGCGGTGACCCTCTGGGGGTGTGGGCAGGGCCCCGGTCGCGCCGTAGGGGTGCGGTGTTCGTTCGGGGGTGCGGGTGCTCTGTGGCTGAGCGCGCCCACGCGGCGGAGCCGCACATCGAAACAGCCCCGCGCCCCTTCAGCGCGTTGCCCGCACCCTTCTCACATCGTCGTGTTCCCTACGCCGTCGCGTCCACCAGGGCCAGTTCGTGCAGCCGCTCCGGTGGGCCCGGGCGGGCGTAGTACCAGCCCTGGGCCGTGTCGCAGCCGAGTATGCGCAGTTGCTCGGCCTGGGCGCCGGTCTCCACGCCCTCCACGGTGACCGCTAGGTCCAGGCTGTGGGCCAGGGCCACGATGCCCTCGACGATCTTGAGGTCGACGGGGTCGGCCGGGAACTGCTGCATGCTCTGGGTGAAGGAGCGGTCCAGCTTGAGGACGCTCACCGGGAGCCGGCGCAGGTTGGCGAGGTTGGAGTAGCCGGTGCCGAAGTCGTCCAGGGCGATGTCGACGCCCATCTCGGCCAGCCGGCGCAGCGGTTTCAGCAGGTCGTCGTCGGCGCCGATCAGCGCCGACTCCGTGACCTCCAGGCACAGGGCATCGGGCGCGACCCCGGTCCGCTCCAGGATGTCGACGGTGTCCTGGACCAGGCCGGGGTGGGTGAGCTGGCAGGGCGAGAGGTTGACGTTGATGCGCAGCGGGCCGGCGGCTGTCGTCTCGCCGTACCGCTCCCGCCACGCGCGGGCCTGGCGCACCGACTGCTCCAGCACCCAGCGGCCCAGCGGCACGATCAGTCCGGTGTGCTCGGCGAGCGGGATGAACCGGTCCGGGCCGAGCACCCCGTGCTGCGGGTGCAGCCAGCGCACCAGGGCCTCGGCACCGCGCACGCTGCCGTCGCCGAGGTGCACCAGCGGCTGGTACTCGATGAAGAACTCGCCCCGCTCCAGGGCCGCCGGCAGCGCGGTCGTCAGCCCGTGCCGGGTGATGACGCGGGCGTCGGCCTCCGGGTCGGCCAGCTCGTAGCGGTTGCCGCCCGCCGACTTGGCCCGGTACATGGTGATGTCGGCGCTGCGCAGCACCTCCGCCGGGCTGCGCTCCCCCGCCGGGCCCTCGACGATGCCGATGCTGCCGCGCACGGTCAGCTCGCGGCCGTCGACGCTGATCGGGGCGAGCAGCGCGTTCATGATCCGCCCGGCGAGTTCGTCGACCTCGTGCCGGGTGCCCGGGCCCGTGGTCAGCGCGACGAACTCGTCGCCGCCGAGCCTGGCGACCATCTCGCCGGGCGCGGTGGCGCAGGACTGCAGGCGGTCGGCGACCTCCACGAGCAGCCGGTCGCCGGCCGCGTGGCCGAGGCTGTCGTTGACGGTCTTGAATCCGTCGAGGTCCAGGTAGCACAGGCCGAACCGCTGGCCCGGGCCCGCGTTCAGCGCCTTCTCCAGGCGTTCGAAGAAGAAGCTGCGGTTGGGCAGGCCGGTGAGCGCGTCGTGGGTGGCCTCGTAGCGCAGCCGCAGGTTGAGCAGCCGGCGTTCGGTGGTGTCCTCCATCAGCGCGAGCTGGTACTGCGGGGTGCCGTCGGCGTCGCGCAGCAGGGAGACGGTCAGGTTGGTCCACAGGACCGTTCCGTCGGGCCGGTAGAAGGCCTTCTCCAGGTGGTAGGCCTCGCGCTCGCCGCGCACCAGCTCGTCGTAGAGCCGCCAGGTCTGGGGCGCGTCGTCGGGGTGCGACCACTCCCTGACGTTGCGGCCGCGCAGCGTCGGGTCGGCGATACCGAACATACGCATCAGGGCTCCGTTCACCTGGAGGACGTTGCCGTCCAGGTCGGCGATGCCGATGCCTATGGCGGCGCCCTCGAAGACCGCGCGGAAGCGGGCCTCGCTGGCGTGCAGGGCCTCGGCCACCACCCCCTGCGCCCGCAGGGCCGCCTGCGCGATGGCCTCCTGTTCGGCGAGGGTCCGTGCGCGCAGCGCCGCGGCGAACCCTGCCGCCATGGCGTGCTGCAGCCGTGCCGAACGGGCCCGCAGGGCCTCGGGGTCGCCGTCCTCGCCGCAGTAGAGCACCAGGTAGGCGTCGACGCAGTCCAGCGTCCGGGCGAGCGCCTCGGGGTCGGTGCAGTGGGAGTCGACGAGCGCGGCGCCGACCGCCCTGGCCTCGTCCGCGTCGAAGCTCCGCGCCCGCAGCGCCTCGCTCAACCGGCGGGCCAGCGGCAGCAGTTCCCCCTCGAACTCGGGCCGGGTCGACGACGTGGAGGTCACCGGGAACACCGCCCGGCTCCAGATCGTCGCGAACCGGCGCAGTCTGTCCTCCGGCCCGCCCGGCTCCGCCGTCACGCCGTACGTCCCACGCCGGCGAACCCGGAGAACGTATACGGGTCCTCGTCCTCCGGCGCCTCCTCAGGCCGCCAGCGCGGCATCGGAACCAGCCCGGGTTCCACCATGTCGTACCCCTCGAAGAACCGCGCGATCTCCTCGCGCGAACGCATGATCAGCGGATTGCGGATGTCCTTGTACACGTCCACCGCGCCCCCGGCCCGCTCGGCGGGCAGCGGGATTCCCTCGTACGAGGCATGCGTGAGGACGAGCAGGCTGCCGGGCGCGAGCGCGTCGTTCAGCTCGGCCACCGCCGCGTACGGGTCGTCCGCGTCTTCCACGAAGTGCAGTATGGCAACCAGCAGCAGGGCCACCGGCCGATTCAGGTCGATCAGCCGCTCCACCTGGGGGCTGGCGAGGATCTCCCGCGGCTTGAGGAGGTCGGCGGCCACGACGTCCGCGTCGTCGTGGCCCGCCAGGACGGCCTCGCTGTGCGCGACCGCCACCGGGTCGTGGTCGACGTACACGACACGAGCGCCGGGGCGGCTGCGTGCGGCCACCTCGTGGACGTTGCCGAAGGTGGGGATGCCGGAGCCGATGTCCAGGAACTGGTCGATGCCCTCGTCGGCCGCGAAGCGCACGGCGCGGCGCATGAACGCCCGGTTCGCCTGCATGATCTTGGGGAGGCCCGGCATGAACTCCATGGCCCTGCGGGCCGCTTCCCGGTCGACCTCGAAGTTGTGGGAACCGCCCAGGTAGAAATCGTAGATCCGGGACACACTGGGCACCGAGATGTCGATGCTGCGAGGGGCCCAGGCGGGACGCTCCATCTAGCTCTCCAAGGCATTGGCGATCCGGTGTTCGAGCTGAGGCTACTGATCGCCCGCCAAACGGGCGAGCCCAAACGGAAATTGACCGTCCGTTCCCGGTCACTGCCTGCGGCACGTGCCTCGCGCCAAGGCACACCAAAGCGCGCGAACGGGACCGTCCCCTCCGCCTGGGTACGGAGGGGACGGCCCACGGTCGCGCGCCGAAGACGGCGGGCGGGAGGTCGCTACTTCTTCGGCGCGCCGACCGGCTTTCCGTCGGGGGAGACGGCGTACCAGGTACCGCCGACGCCCTGTCCGTTGGTGTCGCCGGCCTTCTTGTCACCGGCGAAGGTGTAGATCGGCCAGCAGTCGACCGTCTGCTGCTCGGCGCCGTCGGGCCGGGTGAAGGTCATCAGGTCCTTCTTGACGACGCCCTCGGTGTCATTGGGCTCCACGGGCGCGACGACCGGCCACTTCTCCAGGCAGGCACCGGTGCAGGCCGACACCGGCTTCGGCCACGCCTCGTCCTTCATGAAGCGGTAGACGGTCATGCCGTTCTTGTCGACGACGATCTCGCCGAGCTTCGGGTCGTCGCGGGTGGACAGCCCGGCCGCCTCCTCTGCCTCGGCCTTCTTGCCGTCCGCGGCCAGCGCGTACCACTTGCCGCCGACGCCCTGGCCCTTGACGTCCCCGGCGGCGGTGTCCTTGGCGTAGCGGTACGCCGGCCAGCCACCGATCGTCAGCTGCTTGGTGCCGTCGGGACGGGTGACCTCGCCGAGCAGGGCCTTGTCGATGCCCTCGCCGGCGAGGGCGTCGTCGGCGGCCACGGGCGGCCAGGCGGTGGCGCAGTCGTTCTCGCACGTCGTCTTGGGCGGTTTGGCGGTGTCCGCGTCGAAGCGGTAGAGGGTGCGGCCCGCTCCGTCGGTCACCAGCTCGCCGATCTCCGCGTTGGTGGAGACGGACAGCTTGCCCGCGGACTCCGGCGGGCTCGCCGACGCCTGCGCGCCGTCCGCGCCGTCCGCGCCGGCCCCGAGCCCGTCGCCTGCCCCGGCGCCGATGTTGCCCACGTCGCCGGGCGCGGCCGTGGCGCCCACGTTCTGGCTGCCGGTGGCGCCGCCGCCGTCCTGGCCGCACGCCGTCGTCAGCGCCAGCACCACCGCAGCGCTCGCCACGAGTGAGGCGCTCCGCCAGGAGGTCTTCATCGTCAATCCCCGATCATCGCGAAGGTGTTGGGGCGGCCGCTGCGCCGCCGCACGACACTGGGTACGCATGGCGCAGCCGGTTGTGTTCAACGGCTCCGCGGTTTTCTTTCCCCGCCCGGCGCGCCGACGCCGTGGCGGACCGGGGGCGGCACCCCGACGGCCGCGAGGAGGCGGTGGCGCACCGTCACCCACCGGGCCTCCCGCGGCCCCGCCCCACGTCCAGCGCCCGTCCAGCGCCCGTCCAGCGCCCGCACCGCGCCGCGTCCTGCGCCGCACGGGGTCCAGCCCCGCCACGTCCGGCCCCGCCGCGTCCTGCGCCGCACGGCGTCCAGCCCCGCCACGTCCTAACCCGCACCACGTCCTAACCCGCACCACGTCCAGCCCCGCCCCACGTCCAGCGCCCGTCCAGCGCCCGCACCGCGCCGCGCCGCGTCCTGCGCCGCACGGCGTCCTGCCCACGCCGCGCCCGGCCCCGCCGCGTCCTGCGCCGCACCACGTCCAGCCCAACCCGACGTCCGACCCCGCCCCACGTCCGGCCCCGCCGCGCCCGACCCCGCACCACATCCAGCGCCCGTCCAGCGCCCGCACCGCGCCGCGTCCTGAGCCGCACGGCGTCCTGCCCACGCCGCGCCCAGCCCGCACCACGTCGGCCCCCGCCGCGTCCTACCCGCCCCGCCGCATCCGGCCCCGCCCCGCGTCCGACCCCGCCCCGCGCCCGACCCCGCCCGTGTCCTACCCCCGCCGGGTGTGCCCCGGCCGGTCGGCGCCCGAGTGCGGCAAGCCGGCCATGCGCCCGGCGGTCCCGTCTCCGGGCGAAGCCCGATGCCGGCCTGACGGCCTGACGGCCTCTGCATCCGCCAGTGACGGCAAGGCGGCCGGACCACCACGGCGACCACCACGGTGTCGCCCGAGCGGCGGACCGGTCGCGACCCGCGGCCCCGCCCGGCCACCGGCCGGCCGCGGCTCGGCGTCCCCGACGCGCGATGAGCCGCGGCCATGCCGACTCGGGCGCCTCCCCGCCTCCGCCCACCCCCGCCACGATCCCGCTCCCGCTTGCCTCCCGCTCGTACCCACGCGCACCTCTGAGTGCGGGGGGGGTGCGCGCTGGTCAAACCGCCGGTCGGCCCATGTCCCTCCTTCGGGGCAATCGTCCGGTAATCGGGCGTGGCCCGACCCGGCAGGCTCCATGATCTGCGTCGTGCATGGACCCGAACCGACCCGATCCGCTTCTGCCGGCCGGGTGTTGACCCTGGTGACGCTGACGTTCACGCTCGTCGGCGCACCGGTCGGCCTGGCGCAGGCCGACGCCTGTGCGTACGCGTCGACCGGACCGGGCGGCACCGACGCGGTTGCCGTCGCCGGGAGCGACTCCTGGCCCACCTTCCCGCCGTGCCCCGAGCCCTCACCGACGCCCACCCCGACCCCGCCCCCGACTCCCAAACCTCCGCCACCGCCACCGCCGCCACCACCGAAGCCCACTCCCCCGCCACCCCCCGCGCCGAAGCCTCCCCGGCCGGCGCCGCCCGACCCGAAACCCGAGCCGCCGCCTCCGCCGCCCCCCTCGCCGGCCCGGCCCGCACCGGCACCGCCCCCCAGCCCCACCCCGACGCCTATCCGCCCCGCGCCCCCCGCGCCCGCCCCGTCGTCGGCCGCGCCCACGCCCCGGCCGTCGCTGAGCCCGGTGCACTACCCGCGCTACCGCGCCGCCCGGCCGCAGCAGCGGTCCTCGCGCGGGGCCACGTCGCCGCTCGTCTTCGTCCTGCTCATCACGGTGCCCGCGGTGGTCGCCGTCGCCGCGCTCCGTGCGCGCTGATCTTCTGGAGCTTCTCTTGCCGGAATGGCTTGTTCTCACCCTCGCGATGCTGGCGGCCTGTGTCGTGGTCGTCATCATCACCCTCGTACGGCACCGCAGGGCGTCCGACGACGAGGACATCACCGAGACCCCGGACGTCATCGAGTACATGACAATGTGGATCGGCGTGGTGTACGCCATCGTCCTGGGCCTGGCCATCGCCGGCGTCTGGGAGGCACGCAGCGCCGCCCAGGACCACGTGCAGGCGGAGGCGATCGCGCTGCACGAGATCTCGGAACGCGTCCGGGTCTATCCGCCCGACGTCCGTGACCGCATCCGGGAGGATGTCAACGCCTATGTCGGACACGTCGTCACCACCGAGTGGAAGGCCATGGCCGACCGCGGCGAGGTGACCGAACGCGGCACCGAGCTTCTCGACCGCGTCCGCGCGGACGTCACCGACTACGAGCCGAGGTCGGACTTCGAGGCCCAGGCGTACCAGCCGCTCGTCGACCAGGTGACCGCGGCGGACCAGGCCCGCATCTCCCGGGCGGAGTCGACCGGGGCGACCATGCCGGGGGTGGTGTGGTTCGGGCTCGTCACAGGAGGCGTCGTCACGGTCGGCATGGTCTTCGCCCTGCAGATCCGGCGTACGGCACGCGAACTGATCCTCGCCGGGCTGTTCTCGGCACTGATCGCCTTCCTGCTCTTCCTGATCTGGGACTTCGACGCACCGTTCAGCCGCGGCGTCGCGGCGTCGACGGATCCGTTCCTGAGCCTCTTCCCGGAGGCCAAGGGCTGAGGCGTCCACGCGGACGGGCCCCTACGGGCGCCCCCGGCGGCCCCCTGCACGGGCACCCGCCGGGGGACGCCCGACACACCGTCACCGTCCCCTGAGCGGCCCACACACTTGCCCCATTCGCGCGACTGCGATCGCGTCGACGTGCACCGTTTCCTAGCGTTTCGGACATCGAGGTGCATTTCTGGCACGAGCGGAACAGGTCCGCCGCTGCTCCTCGGGGACCCGGAGGATTCACCATGCGCGCGATACCCGCCGCCTCGGTCGCTCTGCTGGGCGTCGCCGCCCTTTCCGCCTGCGTACCGGCCGGGGCTGCCGTAGGGGGCAGCGGTTCGACGTTCGGCTTCACCGTCCACCCCGCCACGGTCGCGCCGGGCGGCGAGGTCACGCTGGGGGTGGGCCGCGGTGCCGGCGGCTGCCGGGGACGCGTCACGGTCTCGTCGGCGGTGTTCGACACGGTCACCATCCCGCGGCACGAGTCGTCCGCGACGGCACAGGTCGACCGGGACGCCAGACATGGGGCGGTCTACCAGGTGACGTTCACCTGCGCCAAGACGACCGGAACCGTGAACCTGACCATCGCGGGCCACCACTCCGACCACCCCACGCACGAACCCCGCCATCCCTCCAAGGGCGTGCACGCCGGCGAGGGCGGCAGCATCGCCGGGCTCGACGTGAAGGAGATCGGCCTCGGCGCCCTGCTCATCGCGGGCTCGGTCGGCACGGCCTACCACCTCTCACGCCGCCGCTCCGCCGAGGACGGCGCCTGACATCTCCCCGCCCCGCACGCCGGACAGGGCTTCGCCCCGGACCCGTTGTGGATCCGGGGCGAAGCCCTGTCCACGCGCCACGCGCCACGCGCCACGCGCGATCCGGCCGTGCGCCGCCGGCGCGCGGTCCGAAGGGGACCGGACGGGCCCGCCTCCGAGGCGAGCCCGTACGGTGTCGGACAAAACGGACGGGGACGGTTCAGATACGCCGCTCGGCCCGGCGGCGCATCCAGAACAGGCCACCACCGGCGACGGCCGCGGCGACGAGCCCGCCGCCGATCGCCATGTCGGTCGGGGTCGCCCCGCTGGAGCTGCTGCCGCCGACGCCGCCGCGGACGCCGCCGATGACGGTGAAGGCCGCCGGACGCGTCAGTCGCCTGCCCGAGCAGTTGACGGTGATGTCGTAAGAGCCCGGCCGGGCGTCCTCCTTGATGGTGGCGGTGCCCTTGGAGGTCTCGTTGGCACCCTTGACCGGGGTCAGGTGGGTCGTCCGGAACGCGTCCGAGGTCATCGTGCCGCCCTGCGGGCAGCCGTCGACCGTGACGGTCATCTGACCGCCGCGAGCGATCACACTGGGCAGCGCGACGATGTTGGACGGCTGGTTGTGGTCGCCGCCGGCGGTGGCCGTGGGGGCGGCCAGCCCGAGGACAGCGACGGCGGCGCCGGCTGCCGCGAGGGCACGAGTGTTACGCATGTGATCCTCCGCGGAAGACGCCCCGGGACCCGTCCCCGGTCGATCGGCGAGAAAGCGTCTCCCAGAAAGACCCTCAGTTGACCTGCGCGGAGCCGCATTTCGGGAATGGTCCGTCCTGGTGAGAGGGCATACCGGACCGGTGGCGCGCGAGTGGATATCGCCGCAGGTCACGGACCGTCAGAAATTTCCTGCCGGGGAAATCCCGGATGGCTCACGGAAGGGCGTGCGCGCCACCCGTTCGCCGCCGCCCCGTCGCCGGTCGGGCGCACGGCGCTTAGCGTGCTCGTATGCGCGAATGACACGGCGACGGCCGCGTCGAGAGGGGATGGCGAATGTATGCGTCCGAGTTGGCCGAAGAGGAGGAGCGGCGGAGGAAGCGCGCTCCCTGGGGCGTGATAGCGCTTGTTCTGCTGACCGGGCTCGCGCTCATCCGGAACGGTTCGGGGGAATTCGACGTGGGCCCGCCGCAGCCGGCGTCGGCCGCCGCCTCGGACACCCGCGTCGCGGGTGGCGACGGCGCCGCCGCGGGGCTCACACCACTGCCGTACTCGGTACCCGACCGGGTCGGCATTCCCGCCATCCAGGTGGACGCACCGATGATGCCGGTCGGTCTCGACGCGGACGGCTGGGTCGGCGCGCCGCCGCCCGAGGACCCGAATCTGGCCGGCTGGTTCACCGGCGCGGTCACTCCCGGGGAAAAGGGCACCGCGGTCGTCGTAGGCCATGTCGACAACCAACAGGGCCCCGCCGTCTTCTACGGGCTCGGGGCCCTGAAAAAGGGGAACAAGGTCGACGTGCACCGCCAGGACGGAAAGACGGCGGTCTTCGAGATCTACGGCATCGAGGTGTTCGCGAAGGACGATTTCCCCGGCGACCGGGTGTACGCCTCCAAGGGCAGCCCCGAATTGCGGGTCATCACCTGCGGCGGCGGTTTCTCGAAGCAGAACGGATACGAGGGGAACGTCGTCGTCTTCGCCCGCATGACCGGGATCCGCTGAGCGTGTCCCGGCCGGGCGGGCGTCGCGGGCGTCAGACGTAACGCCGCCGGGGGACGGTGAGGTGGTAGCCGGAGTCCAGCAGCTCCGGCAGGTAGGAGCGCAGGGCGCGGACACTCTGCGAGCGGTCGCCCCCGGCGTCGTGCGAGAGCACCACGACGCCGGGGGCGGCGCCGTCCTCGACCCGGTCGACGATGGTGCCGGTGCCGGGGGTGGTCCAGTCGAGGGTGTCCACGGTCCAGGCGAGCGGTTCCATGCCGAGTTCGGCGCCGAGTTGGAAGGCGGCGCGGTTCCACGCTCCGTACGGGGCCCGGAACCACCGGGGCGGCTCGCCGTAGGCCTGCTCGACGACCTCGCTCGTGCGCTCCATCTCGGAGCGGATACGGCGCCGGCCGAGACTGGTCAGCAGCGGGTGGGACCAGGTGTGGTTGCCGACGACGTGCCCTTCGTCGGCCATCCGGGACAGTAGGTCCCTGTTGTAGTCCGCCATCTCGCCGCACACGAAGAACGTCGCGCGCACGTCGTACTTCGCCAGTGTGTCCAGGATGTCCGGGGTGTAGCGGGGGTCGGGTCCGTCGTCGAAGGTGAGCAGCATGGTGCGGCCCCGGCCCGACACGCGCAGGATCGGCTCGCTGCGCACCGGGGTCCGCGCGGGCGCGGCGCGTGGCGCACCGTATCCGGTCAAGGGCTGAAGGCGGTATGCGGAGGGCTTGAGCGGGCGGTGCGCCGGGGGACCCGGGGCAGGGGCGACCGGCCGGGCCGGTCCGTCCCCCAGGGCCACCGCGAGCGCGCCGGCGGTGCCTGCCGCTCCCACGGCCGCGGCGCCGGCCAGCAGTGCGCGGCGTCGTGTCAGCAACTGATCCTTCTTCATGACTCATCAGTCGCCCGGCCACGGTCCGGCGCACCTGAGCAACACCGGTGCGGCGGCACGAAACCACCCGCACGGCCCAAGATCACGAGCGACCGGATAACCTCGCGGCGTGACGGAACAGCACTCCCAGCAGTTCGAACGGGGCACGGACGGGCCGAAGGTCATCGTGGCCGGGGTGGACGGCTCCGACTCCTCGCTCCGGGCCGCGGCCTACGCCGGCGGTCTGGCCCGGCGGCAGCGCGCGCTGCTCGCCGTGGTGTACGTGCAGCCGGTGCTGGCGTCGGGCGCGGCGCTCGGGGCACCGGTGACGGAGACGACCGACGAGATCGCCGAGGACCTGGTGGCCCAGATCCGGGAGGCGACCGAGCGGTCCAAGGGGATATTCGACGTGCGCTGGGAGTTCCACACCTTCCGCGGCGACCCCTACAACGGGCTGGTCACGGCGGCCGACGAACTGAAGGCCGACGCCGTGGTGGTGGGCGCCTCGGAGCAGGCCGGCCACCGGATCGTCGGTTCCGTCGCGGTGCGGCTGGTGAAGGCGGGGCGCTGGCCCGTGACAGTGGTGCCGTAGCACCGGCGGCTACGGTGCGTGCGTCGTGGCTCCCGTCGCGGACGGGTGTGGGTCCACGCCGATCGCGGTCAGCTGCCACAGCCCCAGCGTCCGCCGCAGGCCGGTGCCCTCCCCGGCCTCCGTGTCCTCGATGTGCTCGATGGGTTTGCGGCGGAGAACGCCCTCGCCCATGCGGAACCCGGCCACGCGTGGGCGAGTCGGGCGCCGACATCCCGAACCGGATGCCGGGCGCGCCGGGCACCGGGCACAGTCGTCAGGCCGCGGGGAGTACCGGCGCGGACCTTGTGGACGGCGCCCGGCCCGGCTACTCCCCCATCACCAGCCCGTCCTCGGCCGCTCCCCGGCTGAGCACGACGTCGCGGATCCGGTCGCGCACGGCACGCAGATCGGCACCCCGCTCCAGCGCGCGGTTGAGGTTCACCACCCGGCCGGCGTCGACGTCGAACAGCTGCGGGACGAACTCGGCCCGGGTCACCCGCCAGCGTTCACCGGGCCGGGCGGGCGGGGCGAAGGTGAAACGGCCGATGGTCGACTGGTTGCCGCGCGGGTCGCGGGCACCCTCGTCGTTGATCATCTCGCCCGCGATCTGGTCGCCCATCCCGTAGATCACCCAGGTGCCGTTGACCTTCTCGTACGCCTGCGGGACGTGGGCGTGGGTGCCGAGGATCAGGTCGATGTCGGGACGGTCGCCGGTCCGGGCGGCGGTCAGGCTCCGGGCCAGGGTCAACTGGTCCTCGTCGGGCTCGTCCTGCCATTCGGTGCCCCAGTGCAGGGACACGACGACGATGTCCGCGCCGGCCTTCCGGGCGGCCCGGGAGTCCGTGACGATCCGCTCCTCGTCGATCATGCCGACCGCCCAGGGTTGCTCCTCGGGGACCGGGTGGCCGTTGGTGTGCAGGGTGTAGGCGAGGTGGGCGACGTCGGCGCGGCCCGCGCGCAGGACCGTCGCGGTGCGCGCCTCGGCCTCGGTGCGTGCCGTACCGGCGTGCCGTACACCGGAGCGGTCGAGGGCGTCCAGGGTGCGGCGGATACCGTCGGCGCCGTCGTCGACGCTGTGGTTGGAGGCGGTGGAGCAGCCGTCGTAGCCGGTGGCGGCCAGCGCCTCGGCCACCTGGGGCGGGGACTTGAAGAGGGGGTAGCCGCTGTAGTCGCCGTTCGCGCCGTACACGGTCTCCATGTGGCACAGGGCGAGGTCGGCGCGTGAGACGACGGGTTCGGCGCCGGCGAGCATGGGGCGGAAGTCGTAGCCGGTGCCGCCCGCGTCGAAGCGTGCGCGTTCGATGATCGAGTCGTGCGGCAGTACGTCGCCGGAGGCGACCAGGGTGAAGACACCGGTGTCCGCGGCGGACGGGGCCGGGGCCGGCCGTTTCGGCGGTTCGTGGTCGCGGGCCTGGCAGGCCGCGCCCACGGTGAGAAGGGCGGTCAGGGCCAGGGCCACCTGCCGACTGCGTGTGATCATCCGTTCACTCCGCTGGGGTCGCACACACCGATGGATAGTCACATTTACTTACAAACAGGTAATGAGGCTCACGGTGTCCCAGACGGTTCCGACACGCCCATTAGCCCGTCCGGCGTGCGCGAACGGGGTGCGCCGGCCGACCGAACGGGGTGCGCCGACCGTTCGTCGAACCGTTCGTCGACGCGATCGACCGTCCGTCGCACACCCGTGCGCGCGCCCTGTCCCCGGACGGCGGCCCTGCGGTGCCATACGGCCATGACGGCCGGAATCACCCTGACGGACAGAACGAACGGGACGACCGCCGAGCACGAGCTCGCCGCACTGCAGCGCGAGCACGGCCGGCCGCTCTTCGCGTTGCTGCTGCGGCTCAGCGACGGGGACCGGCAACGCGCCGAGGACCTCGTGCAGGAGACCCTGGTCCGCGCCTGGCAGCATCCCGAGGCGCTGCGCGCCGACGACTTCGACTCCGTACGGCCCTGGCTGCTCACCGTGGCCCGGCGACTCGCGATCGACGCGCGCCGGGCCCGGCAGGCGCGGCCCGCGGAGGTCGGCGACGCCGTACTGGACAACGCACGGGTCTGCGCCGATCACGCCGAACGGGCCGCCGCGGCCCTGGATGTGCGCGAGGCTGTGAAGACACTCACTCCTGAGCACCGTGAAGTCCTGGTGCTGGTGTACTTCCAGGGGGCGAGTGTGGCGGAAGCCGCGGCAGCCCTGGGCATCCCGCCCGGTACCGTGAAGTCCCGCGCGTACTACGCGCTGCGCGCCCTGCGCAGGGTGCTACCGGGATACGCCGCCGACCTGCGGTGAAACCGACCGCATGGTCAAGCCTCCGTAAAGCGCCTTGCCCTGGACCCCGGTTGAGTAATCGGCTGTCCTCATCCGTGTTCCGGACGGGGGCCCATGACCCGGGTCGGGCGACGCGTACGCACCGGAGGAAGGCAGGAAGGGATGCTGCACAGAGGTCAAGAGAGCACGGACGGCACCGGTGGGGGCGAACTGACCGTTCCCATGGCGTGGCTGTACGCCGAGTACATCGCCGACGAGCTGCTGCGGACCGGCGACCTGATGCCGCCGACGTCCTTCGAGTTCCGCGCCGGGCGCGACGCCCTGGCGCTGACCGTCTTCCTGTCCGACACCGACGACGAGCTCGGCGGCATCCGGGTCATCACCCGGCTGGAGACCTGGCTGTCGTTGACCGCCTACGACCAGCCGTGGCACGAGTGGGTGCGGTCGCGACTGGCCGAGGTCACGGCCGACGCGGTCGCCGCCGGCCGGCACTCGCCGGACCTGGAGCTGGCGCGGGACGCCTGGCGCTGGCTCCAGGAGACCGAGCTGCTCGCCCCGGACCTGAACGCGGTCCCGGGCGGGGCGGTGACCGGGGAGGACGAGGGGCCGAAGGTGTGGACCCCGGCGTGGCAGCTGGGGCTGCCGCTCGGCCACCTGGCCATCCATCTCTTCTAGGGGGCGGGCCGGTTTCCCGGGAGCCCGGTCGGTTCCGCGAACTTCTTCGCGGGCGGACCAATCCGCGGGCTCGGCCGCTCCGAACCCCTTGGTCGCGATTCTGTCTGTGGCTTGAGTGATTCGGCTGTCCGGTGCGTACGGGTGGGAGCAAGGAGTGACCCCACCCACACCCAACGGCACGAGGATTCGGCATGAGGTCCCTGGAAAGGCATCGTGACGTCGGCGCCTACGCGCTCGGCGTGCTGGACGAGGCGGAAGCGTTCCGCTTCGAGGACCACCTCATGGAGTGCCCCCGGTGCGCGGCGCAGGTGACCGAATTCGGCCCCGCCACCCGTCAGTTGATGCTGTACCGGCGGGCGACGCCGCGCCTCGTCCACCCCATGGCCAGGCCCGGCCCGAGGCTGCTGGACCGACTGCTGGCCGAGGTGACCGCGCGCCGAAGGGCCGGCCGCAGGCGGGTGCTGTACGCCGTGGCCGCCGCGGTCGCGTGCGCCGTGGCCGGTCCCGGCGTCGTCATCTACACGGGACAGGCCGACCCGGCGGTGCGGATCACCGCGACCGACGAGCGGTCCGGGGTGTGGGCGCGGGTCACCACCGAGGACGAGGCCTGGGGCACCGATGTGGAACTCGAGGTCAAGGACGGGGCGGGGCCGCGCTCCTGCCGGCTGATCGCCGTCGGACTCGACGGCACGGAGCAGACGGTCACCAGTTGGAACGTCCCCGGGGACGACGCCCGGCCGAACACCATGCACGGCGGGGCCGCCCTGCATCCCGGCCAGATCGCCCGCTACGAGGTGCGCACCGCGGACGGGGAGCATCTGGTGACCCTTCCCGCCGGCTGAGTGGTCACCGTCAGCCGAGCGTCTCGCGCCGGAGCCGGGCGCAGGTCTGGCCGAGCAGCCGGGAGACGTGCATCTGGGAGATGCCCATGCGTTCCGCGATACGGCTCTGCGACCAGTCCTCGAAGAAGCGCAGGTAGAGGATGGCGCGTTCACGCGACGGCAGCCGGCGCACCGCCTCCTTGACGCTCTCCCGGTCGACCACCAGCTGGAAGGCGTGGTCCGTCTCCCCGAGGAAGTCCACCGGCCTCGGCCCTTCCTCGTCCGCGCCGCCGCCTCCGTTCCCGGCGTCGAGGGACAGGGCACGGTAACTCTCGAGAGCCTCCAGTCCGTCGCGGACCTGCTGCTCGGACAGCCCGGTGTGCCGGGCCAGGTCGTCGACGGTGGGGCGCGCGCCGCCGGGGCCGAGGGCCAGTTCCACATAGGCGGCCCGCACGCGGTTGCGCAGTTCCTGGACGCGGCGCGGCACCCGGACGTCCCAGGTGCGGTCGCGGAAGTGCCGCCGCAGCTCCCCGCGGATGGTGGGTATCGCGAACGGCTCGAACGGCCCCCTGGCCGGGTCGAACCGCCGGATCGCCTTGAGCAGTCCCAGGGCGGCGACCTGGCGCAGGTCCTCGGTGCTCTCACCCTTGTCACGGAATCGCGAGGCCAGTCGGTGGGCCATGGGCAGCCAGGCCCGGGTCAGCTCCTCCTGCAGCCGCTCCTTCTCGGGGCCGTCGTCCAGTACGGCGAGACGGACGAAGGCCGCGGTGACGGCGTCCGGGGTGTCGGGCGCGGGGCGCCGGACCGCGGCTGCGGTGGGGTGCGGGCGTGCGGCGACATGGGTCGGCATACTGCGGGGTTCCTCACGGTGGGCTCGGTCACGTTCTCTCCGACCTTCTCTGCCCATGCACCCCTTGGCCGCATTCGGGACTTTGGTCCTCAATCGTGCAGAACCGTAGCTTTTCTCGCTGATCCGGGCAGCGCTACTTGAGCAGCCGGGACAGCCTCCGGTCCGCCAGCGGCTTGCCGCCGGTCTGGCAGGTCGGGCAGTACTGGAGCGAGGAGTCGCTGAAGGAGACCTCGCGAACGGTGTCGCCGCACACCGGACAGGGCTCGCCGGTGCGGCCGTGCACGCGCAGCCCGCTCTTCTTCTCGGCCTTGAGCCGGCCGGCGGCGATGCCCCGGGAGCGTTCGACCGCCTCGGTGAGCGTGCCGCGCAGCGCGGCGTACAACCGTGCGGTCTCCTCGTCGGTGAGCGACGCGGCCAGTTTGAAAGGGGACATCCTCGCCGCGTGCAGGATCTCGTCGCTGTACGCGTTCCCCACGCCCGCGATCAGACCCTGGTCGCGCAGGGCGCCCTTGAGCTGCCGCCGCTCGCCTTCGAGGAGCGCGGCGAAACGCGCCTCGTCGAAGTCGTCGGCGAGCGGGTCGGGGCCGAGCCGGGCCACGCCGGGCACCTGCCGCGGGTCGGCCACGACGTACACGGCGAGCCGCTTCTGCGTGCCCGCCTCCGTCAGGTCGAAGCCGGCGCCGGTCTCCAGGGCGACGCGCAGGGCGAGCGGACCCTTGCCGGGGCGGGGAAGGCCGCTGGGGAGGCTGTCCTTCCAGTGCAGCCAGCCCGCGCGGGCCAGGTGGGTCACCAGACGCGGGCCGCCGGCGGTCTCGACGTCGAGGAACTTGCCGTGGCGGTGCACCGCGGCCACCTGGTGGCCCTCCAGGGCGGTGAGCGGCGGGTCGTACGTCTTCAGGACGCTGATCGCCACGGGCAGGACACGGACGATCTCTCGGCCGGTGAGGTGCTCGGTTAGGAAGTCCCTGAGCGCCTCGACCTCGGGCAGTTCGGGCATACGTCCAGAGTGCCACCGGGGACCGACAGTGCCAGTGGGACGGCCGGTACTCAGCCCGCGCGGTGGGACACCACGAACTCGGACCACACGCACTTGCCGCCGCCGCGCGCCTCCACGCCCCACTCGTCGGCGAGGGTCTCGACCAGGAGCAGCCCGCGTCCGGAGACACCGGCGTCCCCGGCGTCGCGGCGGCGCGGCAGGGCGCTGGAGGAGTCCTCGACCTCGACCCGCAGCCGGCGGTCGGTGCCGGTGAGCAGCCGCAGGGTGACGACGGCGGAGCCCTCGGTATGCATGAGGGCGTTGGTGACCAGTTCGTCGGCGACCAGTTCGATCTCATCGCTCTGACCCGCGGCGCCCCAGGCGCGGACGGCGGCGCGGATCATGTGCCGGGCCTCGGTGAGGGCCTCGGGGTCGCCCGGGGACACGTGCTGCTGGAGCCGGCCGAAGGTCCTCGGGGCGCCCGTGCCGTGGCGGCGCAGCAGGAGCAGCGCCACGTCGTCGTCGCCTCGGCGCTCCTCCGCCACGTCGATGAGCCGGTCGGCCAGGTCCCGCACGTCCTGCGGGCCGGAGGCGACCAGCGCCGTGAGCACCTCTATCCCCTCGTCGAGGTCGGCGCCGGGCTGCTCGACCAGGCCGTCGGTGCACAGCAGCAGGGTGTTGCCCGGGTCCAGCTCGACGGTGGAGACCGGGTAGGCGAGGCGCCCAAACTCGGCGGACAGGCCGAGCGGCAGCCCGCCCTCGACGGGGACGCGGCGGCAGCTTCCGTCGTCTCGCCGCAGCAGGGGGTCGATGTGCCCGGCGCGGACCACCTGGACCACTCCGGTGCCCAGGTCGGCCTCCGCGTACAGGCAGGTCGCGAAGCGGTCGGTGTCCAGTTCGTGGAGGAAGACGGAGGCCCGCGCCATCACCGTGGCCGGGGGGTGGCCCTCGGCGGCGTAGGCGCGCAGCACGATGCGCAGCTGGCCCATGACGGCGGCGGCGTGCGTGTCGTGGCCCTGGACGTCGCCGATGACGGCGCCGACCCGGCCGCCGGGCAGCGGGATCAGGTCGTACCAGTCACCGCCGATGTCGCGCCCGAGGGCACCGCCGATGGTGGCCGCGCGGTAGCGGACGGCGACGTCGCAGCCGGGCACGCTGGGGATGCTGCGCGGGAGCATGGCCTGCTGGAGGCCCTCGGCGAGGTCCATCTCCTGCTCGTAGAGCATGGCCCGCTGCAGGCTCTGCGCGATGCCGCTGCCGAGCGCCACGAGTACGTTGCGGTCCTCCGCGGAGAAGCCGCGCCGGTCGCTGTAGAGCAGCCCGATCGCGCCGATCGGCCGGGCCTGGGCGATCAGCGGCAGGTAGGCGGCAGCGGTGATGTTCAGGTGGGTGATGCTCTGCCACAGGCCGGGATAGCGCTCCGCGAAGTCCTCCGGCGACTCGATGAAGCGGGGGCTGAGGGTCCGTACGGCCTCGCTCATCGGGTACGGCTCGTCGATCCGGGTGACGCGGGTGCCGGGGACGAAGCTGTTGTCGGGGCCGTCGGCGACCAGCCGGATGCGGCCGGCCTCGACCAGCCCCATGACGAGGCTGGTGGCGCCCAGGCGGGTGAGGCCGTGAGTGTCCCGCAGGACCTCGATGACGTCGTCCACCGTACGGGCGTGCGCGAGTGCGGCCGTGGCGAGCTGGACGACGTTGGTGAGCCGGCGGCGGGCCTCGTCCTGCGCGGCCTGCTCGCGGCGGGCCTCGATGTCGCCGACCTCCTGGGTGGCGTCGCGGACGATGCCGATGATCCGGCGGGGGCGGCCGGTCTCGTCGCGGCGGATGTAGCCCTGGGTGCGGGTCCAGCGCAGGGTGCCGTCGCGGCAGCGCAGACGGAAGTAGGTGCCGTAGTTCTCGCTGCCGTCCTTCATGGCCTGGGCGACCAGGGCGTCCAGGCGGTGGCCCTCGGCGGTGGGCACGCGCACCGACAGCGACTCGGGGCGCCCGTCGTACTCCTCGGGGCGCAGGTCGAACACCTCGTAGGCCTGGGCGTCCATGTGGAACAGTCCCGTGTCCAGGTCCCAGTCGAAGCTGCCCATGCGGTTGAGCGCCAGGATCGGGTCCGGGTGGGCGGGCCAGTCGTCCGGGAGTGACAGGGCACTCGCTCCCCGATCAGCCATGGGCCCCACCTTGCCAGGATTTGCCCGATTCTTCGACTTGTTCGGCTCCTTCGCGCTGTCAGAAGACATCCGCGGGAGTGCCGCCGTCGGGCAGGCCGGGAGCGTCCGGAGTGCTGTCCGGGTCGAACTCGGTCGCGTCTTCGGTGGGTGTGCCGTCCGGGTAGGCCTCTTCGTCCGTCCCTTCGTACGTCCCTTCGTACGTGCCCTCATATGTCTCTTCGTACGTCTCTTCGTAGGTCTCCTGGCGCGTCCCTTCGTAGGTCTCCTCGTACACCTCCTCGTGCGCCGCTTCCGGGCTCGGCGGGGTGCGGGGCGCGTCGGTCGCCGGGGTGGCGGGCGGTGAGGACGGTGGCGGAGTCGGGGCCGGAGTCGTCGTGCCGGTGACCCAGGCGGGTGTGGGGACGGGCCGGTCGTGGCGCGTGTCGTGGCCGGGTCGCCGCTCGATCCAGGTGTCGCCCACGGTACTGACAAGGGTGAGGCCGGTGATCGCCCGGGACGCCGGGGTCACGGTGATCACCTCGGAGGGCCGGTAGCCGGGCCAGGGCAAGCCGCGGGTGACCGGGTCGCCGCCGGCCGCGGCCGGTGCCTTCAGCGGGTTGCCGCAGGCACAGCGGACGCGCGGCACACCCCGGTCGTCGACGAGGACGGCCGTGCCGGCCTGGAGGACCGCCTGGTATCCGGTGGCCCGGCTGCCCCGGTAGCCGTGGTTGGTGACCCGGGTGTCGGCGCGCAGCACGACCGGGGTGAGTCCTCTCAGGTAGTCGGGGACCGCCGCCGCCGAGACCCCGGCGACCCCGGCGAAGGCGTGGGTCCGATCCGGGCGCGCGGCCAGATGGCCGATCTGCCGGGTGACGTCGCAGCTGCCGACGTTCCGGATGCCGCCGTAGAGGCCGGGCGTACCGCCCGAGAGGGGGCGCAGCCCGTCGAGCGCGACGGGCCTGCCGGCGGCCGACGCGGGCCCCGGCGTTCGGGTGGCCGGGGGCGGGGTAGCCGTCGAGACGGCCGTGGACTCCGTGAACGGGTCGGGACCCTGGGCGGCGACCGGTTGGAGGTGGAGCACTCCGCCCGTGGCGGCGGCCGGGTCGCCGTCGGCACCGGCGACGCCGCAGCCGGTGGCGCCGGCCAGAAGCGCCGCCGAGAGCAGGCAGGCGCCCACGGAGGGGCCGAGAGGTGTCCGCACCGCGTGCTCCTGTCGATCGGGGGAGAAGAAGATTCACGGGAAGAGCAATCAACAACAATTCAGACAACCGGCCACTATTGTCTGCTTCGCTCGCTCACGTCACGCAACCGGAGCGACGTCGTACGGAGAGTGACGCACGCTAGGAGCGCCGTGGAGTGGTTCACCGCACCCGACTACTGGCTGAGCCGGCTGGTCTTCCAGCGGGCCCTGGCCGTCATGTACCTGGTCGCGTTCCTGACGGCGGCCCTGCAGTTCCGTGCGCTGATGGGCGAGCGCGGTCTGACGCCCGTGCCCCGGTTCGTCGAGCGGGTGCCGTTCAAACGGGCGCCGAGCCTGTTCCAGCTGCGCTACTCGGACCGTCTCTTCGCGGTCGTGGCGTGGGCGGGCTGCGCGGTGTCGGCGGCGCTGGTGGCGGGGCTGGACTCGTTGCTGCCGCTGTGGGGGGCGATGCTGCTGTGGCTGGTGCCGTGGGTGCTGTACCTCTCGATCGTCAATGTCGGGCAGACCTGGTACTCGTTCGGCTGGGAGTCGCTGCTGCTGGAGACCGGGTTCGTCGCCGTGTTCCTCGGCAACGACGAGGTGGCGCCGCCGATCGTCGTGCTGTTCCTGCTGCGCTGGCTGCTGTTCCGGGTCGAGTTCGGGGCGGGACTGATCAAGATGCGCGGCGACGAGTGCTGGCGGAAACTGACCTGCCTGGACCACCACCACGAGACCCAGCCGATGCCGGGCCCGCTGAGCTGGTTCTTCCACCACCTCCCCCGCCCCCTGCACCGCGTCGAGGTGGCCGCGAACCACGTCACGCAGCTCGTGGTGCCCTTCCTGCTGTTCACGCCGCAGCCCGTCGCGACGGCCGCCGCCGCGCTGATGATCGTGACCCAGCTGTGGCTGGTGCTGTCGGGAAACTTCTCCTGGCTGAACTGGATCACCATCGTGCTGGCCCTGTCGGCGGTCCGGTTCCCGGCCGATCCGCCGTCCGTGTCCGTCGCACCGCTCTGGTACGAGGTCGTGGTCCTCGCGGTGGCGGCGCTGCTGGTGTTCCTGAGCCACCGGCCGGTCCGCAACATGCTCTCCCGCCGCCAGGTGATGAACCGCTCCTTCGACTCGCTCCACCTGGTCAACACCTACGGCGCCTTCGGGACCGTCAGCCGGGTCCGCTACGAGGTGGTGATCGAGGGCACCGCCGACGAGGTGGCCCGCGAGGACGGGGACTGGCGGGAGTACGAGTTCAAGGGCAAGCCCGGTGATCCGCGGCGCTGGCCGCGCCAGTTCGCGCCCTACCATCTGCGGCTGGACTGGCTGATGTGGTTCGCCGCGCTGTCGCCGTCGTACGCCGGGTCGTGGTTCGGCACCCTGGTGGAACGGCTGCTGGAGAACGACCGGACCACGCTGAAGCTGCTGCGCCGCTCCCCGTTCCCGCCCGACGCGCCGCCGCGCTTCGTCCGTGCCCGGCTGTTCCGCTACCGGTACACGACGTGGCGCGAGCTGCGGGAGACGGGCGCCTGCTGGGAGCGTACGTATGTGCGGGAGTATCTGCCGCCGACGCGACTGGTGGGCACGGTCCAGTGACCGTGCCGGGCGGACGGGCCCGGCCCGCGGGGCGAGCCGGGCCCGTTCCGCGAGCTACGCGCGCTTGAGCCGCAGGGTCATCAGCTGGAACGGGCGCAGCCGTACGGCGATCCGGTCGCCGTCGGCCTCGACCGCGTACTCCTCCTCGGCCAACGGCCGCTCCAGCAGGTCGGTGACCGCCACCCCGGCGATCGGGAATCCGGCCGTCAGGGTGGCCCGCGCCCGGCCGCCGTGGGCCTCGTGGAAGCGGACCACCACGTCGCCGCTGCCGTCGTCGGCCAGCTTGACGGCGGTGACCACGACCGCGTCCCGGTCTGCCGACACCAGCGGCGCGACCTCCCCGGCGCCCGTGACCCGCCGCTCGGGCTGGTTGATCCGCCAGCCCTCGCGCACGGCGTCGCCGATGCCCGCGCCCGGCACCAGCGCGTGCCGGAAGCGGTGCACGCCCTGGTCGGTCTCGGGGTCGGGGAAGCGCGGGGCGCGCAGCAGGGACACCCGGAGTGTGGTGGTCGTACCGGCGTCGCCGTCGGTACGGACCGTACGGGTGACGTCGTGGCCGTACGTCGAGTCGTTGACGACGGCCACGCCCCAGCCGGGCTCCTCCAGGTGGACGAAGCGGTGGTTGCAGGCCTCGAACTTGGCCGCCTCCCAGCTGGTGTTGGTGTGCGTGGGCCGGTGGAAGTGCCCGAACTGGGTCTCCGACGCGTACCGTTCGGCGTGCACGTCCAGCGGGAAGGCGAGCTTGAGGAACTTCTCCGTCTCGTGCCAGTCGACCTCGGTGTCCACCTCCAGCCGCCGCTCTCCCGGCGCCAGGGTCAGCACCTGGGTGACGCGGGAGGAGCCGAAGGAGCGGACGATCCGCACCGAGGCGCCGTCGTCGCCGGGGGCGACCTCGTCCGCGTCGGTGAGGTCGGTGACCGTGTTGCGGTAGAACTCGTCGACGTCCCAGGCGTCCCACATGTTCGGGAAGTCGGGGTGGAGCTGGAGCAGGTTGCCCGCCCCGCCCGGGGCGATCGTCTCGCGGTCGGCTGTGATGTCGTACGCCGACACGACCAGTCCGCGTTCGTCGATCTCGACGCGCAGCAGGCCGTTGTCCAGGACGTGGCCGCCGCCGGGGCGGGCGGTGAGGCCGGTGCGGCCCTCGGTGGCGGGGGCCGCGGCGGCGCCCGCCGGGACTCCGGCCCGGGCGTGCGGGGCGGCGTTGAAGACCAGCGGGGTGTCGCCCTCGCCCGCCAGGGCGCGCTGCGCGGCGTCGATGATCCCGTTCAGCTCGTCGGCGACGCGGTCGTAGGTCGCGCGTGCCTCACGGTGCACCCAGGCGATGGACGAGCCGGGCAGGATGTCGTGGAACTGGTGCAGCAGGACCGTCTTCCAGATGCGGTCCAGGTCCTCGTACGGGTAGGGGAGCCCGGCGCGCACGGCCGCCGTGGCCGCCCACAGCTCGGCCTCCCGCAGCAGGTGTTCGCTGCGGCGGTTGCCCTGCTTGGTCCTGGCCTGGCTGGTGAGGGTGGCGCGGTGGAGTTCGAGGTACAGCTCGCCGACCCAGACGGGCGGCTCGGGGTTCTCGGCCTCGGCCTTCTCGAAGAAGGCCTGCGGGGTCTCCCACTCGACCGTCGCCGAGCCTTCGAGGTCGCGCAGCCGGGCCGCCTTGGCGACCATCTCGCGGGTGGTGCCGCCACCCCCGTCGCCCCAGCCGGTCGGGGCGAGGGAGTGCCGGGCGACTCCCTTGTCCTTGAAGTTGCGGGCGGCGTGCGCGATCTCGCTGCCCTTCATGGAGCAGTTGTAGGTATCGACCGGCGGGAAGTGCGTGAAGATCCGGGTGCCGTCGATGCCCTCCCAGCGGAAGGTGTGGTGCGGGAACTTGTTCGTCTGTGACCAGGAGATCTTCTGCGTCAGCAGGTACTTGGTGCCGGCCGCCTTGATGATCTGCGGCAGGCCGGCCGCGAACCCGAAGGTGTCCGGCAGCCACGCCTCGTCGTTCTCGACGCCGAACTCGTCGAGGAAGAACCGCTTGCCGTGCACGAACTGGCGGGCCATCGCCTCCGAGCCGGGCATGTTGGTGTCCGACTCCACCCACATGCCGCCGGCCGGCACGAACCGGCCGTCCGTCACGGCCTTCTTCACCCGGGCCCACACCTCGGGCCGGTGGTCGCGGACCCACGCCCACTGCTGGGCCTGCGACATGGCGAAGACGAAGTCGGGCTCGTCCTCCAGGAGGGCGGTCATGTTGGAGGTCGTGCGGGCCACCTTGCGCACGGTCTCCCGCAGCGGCCACAGCCACGCCGAGTCGATGTGCGCGTGGCCGACGGCGCTGATCCGGTGCGCGGAGGGGACGGCGGGGGCGGACAGGACGCCGGTGAGGCGGGTACGGGCCTGCTCCGCCGTGCCGTTCACGTCCTGGAGGTCGATGGCGTCCAGCGCCTTGTCGACGGCGCGCAGGATCTCCCAGCGGCGCGGCGACTCCACCGGCAGCTCGGCCATCAGCTCGCCGAGGACCTCCAGGTCGAGCACGAGGTGCCAGACGGTCTCGTCGAGGACCGCGAGATCCATGCGGGTGAGCGTGTACTGCGGCTCACTGCCCGCCGTGTCCTTGTCGCCGAGCCGCGTGGGCACGAAGGGGTGGTAGTCGAGGATGACCGGGTTGGAGGCGGCCTCGATGTGCAGGCGGACCTCCTCGCCGCCCTCCACGGGGGCGCCGATCCGCACCCACTGGTTGCGCGGGTTGAGGCCCTTCACCGGGGTGCCGTCGGGGCGGTAGACCAGGCCCTCGCACTGGAAACCGGGCATGTTCTCGTCGAAGCCGAGGTCGAGGATCGCCTCTACGGTCTTCCCGGCCCACTCCTTCGGCACGGTGCCGGTGACGCGGAACCAGCTGGTGCCCCAGGGAGCGCCCCAGCGGGCGCCCACCTCGACGGGAACGGGGTCGGACGCGAGCCCCTCGGCGACCGGCACGGGCTCGCCGGGGGCGTTCCACACCGCGACGTCCAGCGGCACGGACTCGGGGTACACGGCGGGGCGGACGCGCTCGTCGAGGACGCGCTTGAGGCGGGCTTCGACCAGGTTGCGGTCGTCATGCATGCGGGTGCTCCGGGGTTGGTGGGGCGGGTGGTTACCAGGGGTGGGTCACGGTGGCGGGGGCCGACGTGGTGTACAGCTCCCCCACGGCGCGCACTTCGAATCGTGCGGCGCGCTCGCCCTGCTGGGGGCGCAGGCCGCCGGCGAACCAGGCCCGCTGGCAGGTGCCGCCGAGGAAACGGCGGGTGCCGTCGGGCAGCACGCGGTGGAGGGTGTAGTGGCGTACGTCGTCGCCGTGGGGGTGGTTCCAGGCGAACCGCAGGTCGCCTCCGTTGGCGGCAGTGACGCGCGCGGCAGTGGGGGCGGCGGGCGCCGTCGCGGCGCCGGTGCGGACGGCGAGACCGCCGACTCGCCACCGCACGGGGCCTTCGGACGCCGTGAGCCGCACGCCGATCGCGTGCAGGGTGCTGGACGGGCCGGCGAGGCCGGTGAGGGGCACGGTGGCCGTCTGCCAGCCGTTGACCGACTTCACAGTCCGCGCGGCCGTTACCGGAAGCCAGTGGTACGGCGGTGCCGCGCCCGGTTCACCGGCCTCGGCGGTGGCGACGGCGAGTTCGACGCCCACGGCGCCCGCGTCCGTGCGGTGCGTGAGCTCGACGACCGTGTCGGCGCCCAGCGGCAGCCGTGTCGCGTACAGGTCGAGGACCGCTGGTTCGTCGAGTCCACCGTCGACCAGGACGCTGCTGCCGCCCCGCCAGGCGTCCGCGAAGTCGAAGGAGACCGCCGGGCGCCGGCCCTCCGTGCGCACCACCCAGCGCCGGGACGGCAGCCGGTCCTGGAGGCCGAGGTGGTTCCAGGGCGTCTCGGAGGTGACGGTGCCCTCCTCGTACCACCGCAGTCCGTGCCCGGTGTTGAACGCGGTCGCGAACGGCGGCGACGTCACCGTCGACCGGTCGGCGACCGACACGGCGGGCGCCCGCCAGCCGTCCGCGGCGTCCCCGCCGTCCGGGCGGGACGGGTCGAGCGAGGCACCCGTCCAGAACCGGTCGTCGGCGGCGTGGAAGTCCCCCGGCGTCCGGCGGCCCTCGGGGAGGTGGTTGCGGGTCCATTCGGGCCGGTACAGACCGATCGACGTGACGTGCGCGGCATCGCGCGGCACGATCGCGTCCCAGTTCTCCGAGGTGTTCCAGCCGTTGCTCTCCACGTCCACGCCGGCCCACAGCTCGTAGCGGCTGCGGCCCAGCCGCTCGGCCCGCTCTCCGGAGGAGGCCAGGCGGTCGGCCGTCCAGCGGAAGTCCACGAACATGTCGTCGGCGGCCTCGAAGAACGCCTGGTTCCGGTCGTTGAGCGCCCCCTGCCAGCTCACCGCCCCGTCCACGGTCATCGAGTCGTACCAGGTCACGCGCTGCCCCTCGGCCCCGGCGAGGGACTTCAGCTCTCGCAGGAAGCCCCGCGTGTCCGCGCCGAGCACGGCGTCGCCTCCGCCGGTCTCGGCGTTGACGAACCAGCCGTCGAAGCCGTACGCCTCGGCGACGGCGACCAGTTGCGCGGCGAGCGGGAAGCGCCCGGCGGCGTCCTTCTGTACGAGGTCGCGGGTCCAGCTCAGTTGTCCGCCGTAGGCGGCGGGCGGCAGGAAGACGTTGCCCAGGACGGGTACGCCGTGCCGGTGCGCCGCGTCGACGACCGGCGCGTTCGGGGCGAGGATCAGCCCCTCGCCCGAGGAGCCGCCCCAGAAGACGAGTTCGTCGACGTAGGCCCAGTGCGTGAGGGCGTAGTAGTCGGCGGTGGCGGAGCCCTGCGAGGGGTTGCTCGCGGTGGGCCCGAAGGAGACCAGTGACTGGACGCGGGCCTGCCCGGCGCGGGCCGTGGTGTTGGCGGGCGTCGGGGTGAAGCGGCCGGCGAGCGGTACGGAGGCGCTGTTGAAGGCGAGGTCGGGATCGGCGGCCGCGCGCCACTCCTTGAGACTGCGCCAGGTGATCCCCTCGCCGGGCGTGCCGGAGGGCAGCGAGTCGGGGAACCAGTAGGAGGCGTACGGCTGGAGCGCCGCGCCGGCCCTGCCGAGGCCCTTCGGGGCGGCGTGCGCGGGCAGTGCGGGCCACAGGGCGGCCGCGGCTCCGGCGAGCAGGACGGTGCGTCGGGTGGGGGTCACGAGCGGGTGCCTCCTTGGCGAACCGGTGATCCGACGGGCTCGTGCGGGGTGGGGAGTACCTGGTCGGGGGTGACGACCTCGGTGATGCCTCGTGCCGCGAGGTGCGCGGTGTCGGCGGCACGTGTGTCGAGGACGGTGGCCGGGCGGGCGCCGTCGGCGACCAGCCGGAAGAAGGCGTCGAAGACCGCGCCGCCGGGGGCGCAGGCCGAGCGCGCCGCCGGGTCGGCCGGGACGGCCAGGGCGGTGGTACGCGGGGCCGGGGCGGAATGGACTCCCGCACGCGCCTCGCGGGCCAGGACCTGTGCGGTGTCCTTGGGACGGCGGTCGTTGGTCAGCAGCCCGAGCCCGTACTCCAGTTCCGGGAAGTCGGCCAGCGCCCGGGACACGTCGTGGGAGCACCACCAGGTGACGCCCCACAGGTCGGGGCAGTCCAGGGCGTTCGCGATGGTGGCCTCGGTGAAGGCGGCGGCGTGCTCGGCGGGGACGAGAGGTGCGGGGGCGCCCACCTCCTGGAGCCAGACCGGGCGGCGCGGGTCGTCGGCCCACGCCTTGCTCAGCTCGATCAGGTAGGCGGCGTGGTGCTCGCTGGGCACGGAGGTGCGGCCGTGGCGCTGGGCGGTGCCGTTGAAGACCCAGGAGTGCACGGCCGTCACGGCGCCCCGCCGGGCGGCCTGGGCCGGGGTGAAGGGCTGGTCGTCCTGGTACCAGGTGGCGTCGTACTCGGCGTGCAGGTGCATCCGGCCCGGGGCGCCCTCCTCGCAGGCGGCGAGCATCCGCTCCAGCCAGGCGTCGATCTGGTCGGCGGTCGCCCGGTCCGGGTCGGGGTGGGGTCCGGCGGAGAACTGGTTGACCTCGTTGCCGAGGGTCATGCCGAGGAAGTTCGGCCGGCCGGCGAGGGCGGCGGCGAGGGTGCGCAGGTAGGTGGCCTGGCCGTCGACGACCTCGGGGTCGGTGAACAGGTTGCGGCGGTGCCAGGTGCGGGTCCAGGCCGGCAGGTAGTCGAAGCTGCTCAGGTGGCCCTGGAGGCCGTCCACGTTGACGTCGAGACCGCGTTCGCCGGCCGCGTCGACCAGCTCCACCAGGTGCCCGACCGCGCGGTCGCGGATCAGGGTGCGGTTGGGCTGGAAGTAGGGCCACAGCGGGAAGACCCGGATGTGGTCCACGCCCAGGGCGGCTATGGAGTCGAGGTCGGCGCGTACGGAGTCCGGGTCGAAGTCGAGCCAGGAATGGAACCACCCTTCGCTGGGCGTGTAGTTGACGCCGAAGCGCACGGCAGAAGGCATGCGGTGTCCTTGTGAGGGGGGAAGTCGGTGGGTCAGCCCTTGACGGCGCCCTCGCCGACCCCGCGGAAGAAGTACCGCTGGAGGCAGGCGAAGAGGATGATGAGCGGCGCCACGGCGATGATCGTGCCCGCGGCGACGAGGCGTTCGTCGTTGGCGAAGGTGCCGTGCAGGTAGTTGAGGCCGATGGTGAGCGTGAAGTTGGACGGGTCGCTCAGCACGATCAGCGGCCACAGGAAGTCGTCCCAGGCGCCCATGAAGGCGAAGATCGCGACGACCGCCAGGGTGCCCTTCACGGCGGGCAGGGCGATGCGCAGGAACCGCTGCCAGACGTTGGCGCCGTCGACGTAGGCCGCCTCCTCGATCTCGTAGGGGAGGTTGAGGAAGGCGTTGCGCATCAGCAGGACGTTGAGGGCGCTGATGCAGCCGGGCAGCAGGACGCCGACCAGGGTGTTGTTGAGGCCGAGCTCCCGCATGGTGGTGAACTGGGCGATGATGATGCCCTCCACCGGGACGAGCATGGTCAGGATGAAGACCAGGGTGGCGACGCGGCGGCCGCGGTAGCGCAGCCGGGCCAGGGCGTAGCCCGCCAGCGCGGCGCCGACGCAGTTGGTCACGACGTTGGCGACGGCGACCTTCAGCGAGTTGAGCGCGTACTCCCAGACGGGGATGGTCTCGGCGACCCGCTCGTAGTTGTGCAGGGTGGGTTCGGAGGGCAGGAACTTCGGCGGGGAGCTGAAGATGTCCTCCGTCGGGCCCTTCAGCGAGGTCGACAGCTGCCACACGAACGGGCCGACGGTCAGGGCGAGTACGCCGAGCAGGAGCAGGTAGCGCAGGGCTAGTTCCCAGACGCGTACCCGCCGGCCGTGCTCGTCGGTGATCCGGGGCTCCCGGGCCGGGGCCGGGGCGGGCCGCTCCGGGGTGGTCCGGACCTTGTCCATGACGCTCACGACTCCTCCTTCCGGTCGGCGCGCAGTACGAGCAGCATCAGGACGAGGGTGACGACGAAGACGACGACGGAGATGGCCGAGGCGTAGCCGACGCGTCCGGTCAGGCCGGTGCCGGTGCGCTGGACGAGCATGACGAGGGTCGTGTCCTCGCCCGCCGGGCCACCGTCCGGGCCGGCCATCAGGTACACCTCGGAGAACACCTTGAACGCGGCGACCGAGGCGAGGGCCGCGACCAGCACCATGGTGGAGCGCACGGCGGGCATGGTGACGGTGACGAAACGGCGCAGGGCTCCCGCACCGTCGACGGCTGCGGCCTCGTGCAGTTCGCGGGGCACGTTGGCCAGCGCCGCCAAGTAGATGATCATGTAGTAGCCGAGGCCCTTCCAGACCGTGACGGCCATGGCGCTGAGCAGGATCAGCCACTGGTCGCTGAGGAAGCCGATCCGGCCGACGCCGATGGTCTCCAGTACCGAGTTGACCAGGCCGCGCTCGTCCAGCATCCACACCCAGATCAGCCCGACGACGACGATCGAGGCGACGACGGGGGTGTAGAAGGCGGACCGGAAGAAGGTGATGCCGGGGATGCTCTTCTGCACCAGCAGCGCGAGGAGCAACGGCAGCAGGACGAGTGCGGGTACGACCCCGAGGACGTACAGGGTGCTGTTGCGCAGGCCGATCCAGAACATGTCGTCGTGGAGCAGCTCGCGGAAGTTGGCGAGGCCCACGAACTCACCCGGCACCAGGGTGCGACGGTCGGTGAAGGAGTTGACCAGCGTCGAGACGAACGGGTAGAGGATGAACGCGCCGGCGATCAGCAGTCCGGGGGCGGCGAACAGCCAGGGGCTGGTCGGCAGTTGGCGGCGCACACGGCGCGTGCCGGAGGACACGGTGGAACTCGCCATCACCCTCAGCCCTGCTGCTTCAGGAGCCGGTCACAGGCCTTGACAGCGTTGTCAAGAGCTTCCTCGGGACTCTGCTTGCCCTGGAGCGCCTTGGCGACCTCGTTGCGCAGCTCGGTCTTCATCTGCTCGCTGAACAGCACCGGCGTGTAGTTGACCGCGGTCTTCAGCGACTTGGCGGCGGCCACCCGGACCCGGGTCTCGTCGGTCCCGTCCTGCTTGGTGAAATACGGGTCCTCCAGCGAGCCGGCGCTGCTGGGGAAGACGGCGACCTGCTTGGCGAACGACATCTGGTGGGCGGCGTCGGTGACGAAGCGGGCGAAGGCGACCGCGGCGGGCTTGCGCTCACTGCGGGAGTTCACCAGCAGGCCCATCACGTACATGTTGACGTGGCCGGTGCTGGTGATCTGGTCGGTGATGCCGATGTTCTCGTACAGGCTCGGGGCCTGCTTCTTGAAGTTGGCGAGATCGAGTGCGCTGCCGGGGTTCATGGCGACCGCGCCGGTCAGGAACTTCTTCCCGGACGACTCGGGCGTGGCCGTGAGAGCCTGCGAGTCCAGGCCGCCGGCGTCGTACAGCTCCTTGTAGCGGGTGAGGAGTTCGACGCCCTTGGTGTCGTTGAAGGCGAAGGCCGTGCCCTCGTCGTTCATGAGCGGGACGCCGTAGCGGCCGAAGTCCTCGATGGTGGGCACGTTGGCGAGCGTGGCCACCTCGCCGTCGGTCTTCCGGGCGAGCTTCAGCGCGGTGTCGAAGAGTTCGTCGTAGGTCGTCGGTGGCTTGTCGGCGTCGAGACCGGCCTTCTCGAACAGGGACTTGTTGTAGAAGAGCGGGCCGGTGTTGAGGTACCAGGGGAAGGCGTAGGTCCCCTCCATGCCCGGTACCTGCTGGCTGGCCCAGGCGGCCTCCAGGTAGTCCTCCTTGTACTGCCCGGCGGCCTTGTCCAGATCGAGGGCGAGCCCGGCCTGGGCGAGCGGGGCGGCGAGGTCCGGGGAGACGTTGACGACATCGGCCAGGGTGCCGCCGGCGGCATCGGCGCTGATCTTGTCGGCGTAGCCCTCGGCGGGCTGGTCGATCCACTTGACGTGGGTGCCGGGGTACTTCTTCTCGAAGTCCGCGATCAGGTCCTCGAAGTACGGCTTGAAGTTGGCCCGCAGGTTCCAGGTCTGGAAGGTGATGTCGCCCTCGACCTTGCCGGAGGCGTCGGACGAGCCGCCGTCCCCTCCCGACCCGCAGGCGCTGAGCGGCAGGACGAGGGCGGCTACGGCTGCGACAGCGAAGCTTCTGCGCGATGTGGGCACGGTGACACGTCTCCCTGGAGGACGTCGGCGGCTGGATGCCAGCGACCATGCATGGCGATTTCCCGCAAAGTCAATAGATTCAGTGGAACTAAAGCAGACCGAACAGCATTAGTCCAGGTCACAGCGGATGTAAGCAGCGACTTGCCATGATCTACTAATGCGCTTTAGGATCCTTCCACTCAAGCGCATTAGCTCGGGCTTCAACTGACGCACTGAGGAAAGGGGCGTGCATGCCGGCCAAGCGGCCTGCCGCGCGCCGGCCGACGATGAAGGACATCGCGCGGCGGGCCGGGGTATCCGAGAGCGCGGTCTCCTTCGCGCTGAACGACCGGCCGGGGGTCTCCGAGATCACCCGGGACCGGGTGCGCCGGGTGGCCGAGCAGCTCGGCTGGCGGCCCAGTACCGCGGCCCGCGCGCTGTCCGGGGAGGGCGCGGCGACGGTCGGCTTCGTGCTGGCGCGGCCCGCGCACACCCTCGGCGTGGACTCCTTCTTCCTGCAACTGGTCTCCGGCATCCAGGAGGTGCTGGCGCGACGTCATCTCGGTCTGCTGTTCCAGGTGGCGCAGGACGTCGACGACGAGTGCGCGGTCTACCGGCGCTGGTGGGCCGAGCATCGTGTGGACGGCGTCCTGGTGGTCGACCCGCGCACCGACGACCCGCGCCCGGACCTGCTCGACGAACTCGGCCTGCCCGCCGTGGTGATCGGCGGGGCGCCCGACGAACGCCATCCCGGGCTGTCTTCGGTGTGGGCGGACGACGCGGGCGCGATGGCCGCGCTGGTGGACGGGCTGCACGCGCTCGGCCACCGGCGGATCGTGCACATCGCCGGGCTGCCGGGCCTCGCCCATACCGAGCGCCGCATCCGGGCCCTGCGCGCCGAGGCCGAACGCCGGGGCCTGGCCGAGGTGCAGTCGGTGCCCACCGACTACTCCGACGCGGAGGGCGCCGCCGTCACCCGCCGGGTCCTGGAGGCCCCCGTTCCGCCGACGGCCCTGATCTACGACAACGACGTGATGGCAGTCGCCGGGGTCGCCGCCGCGGCAGAACTCGGTTTCTCGGTACCGGGGGACGTGTCCGTGGTGGCCTGGGAGGACTCGGCACTGTGCCGCATGGTCAAGCCGTGGCTGTCCGCGCTGTCCCGGGACAGCGTGGAGTTCGGCCGCACGGCGGCGACGGAACTGACCGCGCTGCTGGACGGTGGCCCCGCGCGGACGGTGCGGGTGCCGGTGCCGCGGCTGATCGAACGGGACAGCACGGGGCCGGCGCGGTCGGCTGGAACGGGACGATCGGCCTGAACGGGGCGGTCGGCTGGAACGGGACGATCGGCCTGAACGGGGCGGTCGGCTGGAACGGGACGATCGGCCTGTACGGGGCGGTCGGCGGGCCCGGGCTCTCGACGCGGGGGCGCCGGACGGGCAGAGCGCTTCCTGCGTACTCGCCAGTAATCACGTCCCGACGCCACCCTAGGAGCCCTCCGTGACCGACTGGGCCGGCCGCACCGCCGCCGAGATCGCCGCCGCCGTACGGGAGAAGCGGGCCACGCCCCGCGAGGTGGTGGCGGCGCACCTGGCCCGGATCGAGCGGCTCGACGGCCGCGTCGGCGCCTTCCGCGCGGTGCGCGCCGAGGCGGCGCTCGCCGAGGCAGAGGAGGTCGGCGCCCGGGGTGATCCGGGTGAACTGCCGCTGGCCGGCGTGCCGGTGGCGGTCAAGGACGATCTCGCGGTGCGTGGCGAGTCCACGCGCAACGGCTCCGCCGCGACGCCCGACACGCCCGCCGCGGACGACCACGTGACCGTGGCCCGGCTGCGGGCGGCCGGCGCGGTGGTGGTGGTGCTGACGAACGTGCCCGAGCTGTGCGTGTTCGGCACCGGCGAGGGCGTGCACGGCGCCGCCCGCGACCCGTGGGACCCGGCTCGCTCGGCGGGCGGTTCGTCGGGCGGGAGCGCTGCCGCGGTCGCCGCCGGGATGGTGCCGATCGTGCTCGGCAACGACGGCCCTTCGCCGAGCACGACGTCCTGCTCACCCCCGCGCCGGCCCGCCGCTCCCCCGATGCCGGGCCCTGGCACGAGCGGGGCCGGCTGCGCGACATCCTGGCCAACTCGGCGTACTCGCCCTTCACACCGCCGTGGGACCTGACCGGCCGGCCCGCGATGACGGTGCCGGTCGGCGCCCTGCCCTCGGGCGCCCCCTGCGCCGTACAGCTGGTGGGGCGCCCGGGGGCGGAGACGGCCCTGCTGGAGCCGGCGGGGCCGATCGAGGCGCTGCGCCCCCGGCGGCGGACGGCGCCTGTGGACTGAACGGCCTTCTACAGCGCCCGGTACATGATGTGCAGGCCGACCCGCCCGTGCCGCGGATGCTCGAAGGCGTCCGGCACCGTGCCCAGGATCGTGAAGCCGAGGGAGGTCCAGAGCCTCACGGCCGGGTTGGTCTCGACGACGGCGTTGAAGACCATGCCGCGGTATCCGTCGGCCCTGGCGGCGGCCAGGACGTGTTCGGCGAGGGCCCGGCCGGTGCCGCGGCCGGCCCGGTCGGGATCGACCATGAAGCCGGCGTTGGCGATACGGGCGGCGGGGCCGCCGTAGTTGGGGGTGACGTAGGCGGAGGCGACGACGGTGCCCGTGTCGTCCTCGGTGACGTAGACGCGTTTGGCGGGGTTCATCCACAGGGCCCGGGCGTCCTCCTCGGACGTGTCCGGGTCCCAGGCGTAGGTCTCGCCGGCGGCGACGATGCGGTGCCAGAAGGGCCAGATCTGCGGCCAGTCCTCGGCCGTCGCTTCCCTGATCAGCATGGGCGTGAGTCTCGCACGCCCATGCTCGCGGCGGCTTCGGCGGGTCAGTCCACGCTGGGCAGGATGTGGGGCTCGGCGAGGTCGTCCTCGTAGCCCGCGAGACGGATGGGGGCGGACCGGGCCCACACGTCGAGGCTGCCGATCTCTCCGGGTCGGCGGCCCGCACGCTCGGTGCGTTCCTTGGGGCGTTGTTCTGGATTCGTCGTCGTCTCCGGTGTCACCGCGCACTCCTTATGTGTCGGGTCACCCTCGGGGCCTGTCGGCCGGTCTCCTGTCCGGCGCCCGGCGCCCGCTCGGGTGTGAGTCGAATGCAGTTCGGACGCGGTGGCGCCGGTCACTCGTGCGAGAGCAGGCCGTTGTGGACCGGCTTGTCCCATGACGGACCTTGGGTGTGGGTAGTGCCCCGTGCTGCCGTCCGTCCGCTCCAGATTAACCAAATGAGCGGGGGTGCGCTCTATGGGGCTCAAAACATGGGGGAACCATTGCCCTTCGTTCCGCGCACAGTTGAGCCAAGTCTGCCCTGGTTCGCCCATCTCTGCACCGTGTGCAACTCACCCATTCGGCCCACATCGCCGACCGTACCTTCGATTGCCGGCGGCGACGGGTCGCGCAGTTAAGTTGCCGTTGGCTGCGGCGCAAGCTCGCCATGGTCTGCTGCCGGTCGGCAACGGCTGTCTCGTGGGAGGACCGAGGCATGGAACTGCGCAGCGTCGAGGAGCTGATGGACCTGCTGTACGCCTGCCGGGGCGAACGGTCCGCCGCCGAGCACGGCAGCGGGCCCGTGGACCTGCACGGGCACGCGCTGCGGACCGCCGCGCTGCTGCGCCGGCGCCGCCCCGCCGACAAGGAGCTTCAGGTCGCCGGTCTGGTGTCGCCCGTGGGCCGGCTGCTGTGGCCCGGCAATCCGGCCGGCCGGACCGCCGACGCGGTGCGGCCGCTGCTCGGCGCGCGCGTCGCCCGCCTGCTGCGCCGGCACGCCCACCCGGACGCCTGGGCCCACGACGACGACCTGGTCAGCCTGCGCCAGGCGGACGAGGAGGCCCGCACCGCCGTCTTCGACGCCGGGGTCCTCGAGGACTGGCGCACGGTGCTGGAGCTGACGGCGGCGCGGAACTCGCGGCTCGGCGCCGTCGACTGAGGCGTCCGGCGCACCGGGCACCCGGCGCTCGCCCCGGGGTGGGGCGGCGCACCGCCGGCGGACCAGCTACTGACTTCGGCTCGTCAGGGTGATTTTCCGCGAAGGGCGGGCTGCGCGTGGGTCACGGGGGTGTCTCTCATGGTGTGTGAGCTATGCGGATGGGGGCGGGCTGACGGCCGGGGGGCGCCAGCATCGCGAGTTGTTCGAGCGGAGGGTCCGTCCGCCAGAGGTGGCCGAGCGGTTGCGGGTGAGCCGGAAATCCGTTTACCAGTGGCACCGGTCGTGGCGGGATGGTGGGCCTGATGCCCTCGTCTCGCGGGGTGCGAGCGGGTCGCGGTGTCGGCTGTCGCCACGATGTCTGGAGAAGCTGGCGGGGTTCCTCGAGCCACCAACCTCACCCTAACGAGGCGAAGTCAGTATGTGGCCTTCGAGTCGGCCGACGACCACATCGTGCCCGGCGACGAGGACACGAGCTGGCACGTCTTCGTGCGCGACCTGCGCGGCAGTACCTCGACGCGCGTGCACAGCGAACACGGCGGCGAGGCCGACTTCTACCCCCGGAGCCCCGGCCGCGATCAGCCCCGACGGCCGATACGTCGCGTACCGGACCTGGCGCGACGGCGGCATCCGCGTGCGGGAAGTGGGCGGAGGTGCTCCGTCGAGCCTGTTGATCCCCGTGAGTACGCAGGGTTCCGAGGACGGGGACATCGGATACGCCTCGTTCACGAGGGACGGCGGCGTCGTGTTCAGCTCCGCGGCCGCGGACTTCGTGCCCGGGGACACCAGTGCCGCGGACGACGTCTTCGAGCTGCGGCCGCGGTGAGCATCCGGCCGGCCCGCGCCGGACCCCGCGGGCCGGCAGGTCCGTTCCGGGGCGCCGGGTGAGCCGGTCAGTCCCCGCTGGGTGACGGCGAGGGAAGTACGCCCGTGCACCCCGTCCGTCCGTACGCCCCGTCCGCCGTCGCGCTCTGCACATGGCGGCCCTTGATCGCGAGGGCGCACTTGGCGTTGCCGCCCTCCGAGCCGATGACGACGGAGACGACCGGCGTGCGACCGAGCGGAACTTTGGTCTCCATGCGCCAGGGCAGCCGCGCCCGCGTGACGGTCTCCGCCGTGCCCTTCTCGCTCGCGCCCTGGTAGGTGATGTCGACGCGGCCCTCACCGGTCACCTCGTACGTCACGGCGGCGGTCGGCACCTTGCGCGGCGGATCACTCTCCTCGCCCCGCAGTACGCCGTAGGCGACAAGCCCGGCGCACAGGGCGAAGGCGGCCGCGGCCGCCACCGGAACGGGCCGGTCCGTGAGGCACCGCAGCCTGCCGCTCTTCGGCGGTCCGGCGGAGTCCGCCGGACCGCCGGCCTCGCCGTGCGCCGACTCGCCCTGCGGCTCCACCTGTTCCTCGGTTCCCCTGGTCATGGCGTCTCTCCATCTGGGGCGGCACGGCCCTGTGCCTGTGCGACGACGCCAGATCCAAGGGGCCTGGACCGGTGCATGTCAAGCTGACGGCCAAATGGGGCATTCTGCGGCGGTGGCTGGATTTCGTCCCCAACCCGCCCTATTTTTACGGACTTTGACGCGACCTGCGCCTTATCGCCGTTCATTTGACATGTGCATCACGCGTTGGTGTAGAAGGTCTCGCCGCCAACTGTCGACCGGCAGTTGGTACTTGGTTCCTTCGCGAAGGGAAACCGATGCACAGACCGAGAGCCAGACGGCTCCTGGCCACGACAGTGGTGCTGGCGGTTGCTTCCGCCCTCGCGCCCACGACACCCGCGTTCGCGCAGCCGCCGGACACCGAGCGGCTCGCCTCCGGCGTCAAGAACTTCCTCGGCGTCGGCGACGACGAAGCGGAGCCGGTGGACCCGCCAAGCCTCCCCGACACCGACGTCGCCGCCAACGAGCGCCTCCCCAAGGGCAAGGCCGCGGCCGAGCCCAAGCGCGTCAAGGAGCTCAAGGAGCGGCGTACACCGCACGCCCGCTATTGGCAGCTGTCCGACGGACGGATCCAGTCCGAGGTCTCCTCCGTGCCCGACGCATACCCCACGGGTCAGGGCAAGGAGCGCGCCTGGAAGCCGATCGACAGCGAGGTCACCGACACCGGCCGCAAGGGCTTCGACAAGGCCAACACCACCAACCTGGCCCATACGTACTTCAGTTCACGCCCCGGTGAGCTGGTGCGCTTCGAGCTCGACGAGGGCCACTGGGTGTCCCTGGGGCTCAAGGACCCGGCCGCCAAGAAACTGACCCCGGTCACCGACGGCAACACCGTCACGTACAAAAACGCCTTCGGTGAAGGCGCCGACCTCCAGTACACCGTCGGCAACGGCAGCGTGAAGGAGGGCATCGTCCTGCGCGAGCCGCCCGCCACCGCTCCGGTCTACGAGTTCACGCTCGACACCCACGGCCTCAAGGCCAAGGCGCAGGACAACGGCAGCATCGCGCTCTACAGCGAGAGCGCCGGACCCGGCCGGCCCGAACTGGTCATCCCCGCGCCGTTCATGACCGACTCGAAGAAGGACGCCTCCTCCCCGTACGGGACGAAGTCCTCCGACGCCGTACAGCAGAAGCTGACCGGCAAGGACGGCTCGTACGAGGTGAGCCTGCGGCCCGACGCCAAGTGGCTGTCGGCCGACGCGCGCCAGTACCCGGTGACGGTCGATCCGACCATCACCATCGCGCCGACCCCGTCGCAGTCCGAGGACGTCATGATCTCCTCGGACGGTCCGGCCGACAACTACGACGGCAGCTGGCGGCTTTCGGTCGGCAACACCACCACCGGATCGAGCCGCGCCCTGCTGCGCTTCGGCCTGGCCGGGATCCCGGCGGGGACCAAGGTCGACAACGCCGAGCTCAAGCTCTACTACGACCAGACGCACACCACCGGCGCCGAGGAAGTGGCCCTGGAGGCGCACCGCGCCACCGGCCCGTGGACCGAGTCTGGTGCGACCTGGAACAACGCCAAGGACCTGACCGGCGAACTGTCCGGCACCTCCGTCCTCGTCGACGACGGGGACGCGGGGACCACGGCCGCGCAGGGCGCCTGGCCCGCCTCGACCAACACCGCGTACACGCAGTACGCCAAGGGTCAGGACTACCGGTACAACAAGGACGCCACCGCGGGCGACACGTACTCCTGGCAGCCGAACCTCCCCGAGGACGGCAATTACCAGGTCGACGTGCACTACGTCCCGGCCTTCGACCGCGCCGCCAACGCCCCGTACACGGTGAACTACAGCGGCGGCAGCAAGGCATACACCGTCAACCAGCAGGCGGGCAGCGAAGGCGAGTGGAAGACGCTCGGCTCGCACCCGTTCAAGGCGGGCACGGCCGGCAAGGTCGTCCTCGGTGACGGTCCCGCCTCCACGTCGACCACGGTGCTTGCGGACGCCGTCCGCTTCACCAAGGGCGGTGTGGTCACCAAGCGGCCGGACGTGACCAACACCTGGCACAGCTTCGCGGTCACCAAGACCGTCCAGCAGTGGCTGGACGGCACGTACACCAACAACGGCTTCGTGGTGAAGGCCGGCGATGAGTCCGCCACCGCGCCCAAGGGCGGCCCGCGCTACGAGGCCGCCGAGTACGCGTACAAGGGCGAGATCGCCAACTACCCCAAGCTCGTGCTCACGTACGGCACGCAAGGCGTGGACGTGAACCCGCCGCGCACCGTGCACTCCACGGGCGCCGAGCTGACCTGGCCCGAGTACGCCGACCCGTCGGCCGTCGACACCGGCGACGACATCGTCGAGTACCAGGTCCACCGCAGCGTCTTCCAGCGCTTCACGCCGTCCTGGCAGACGATGGTCTCGCCGGTCGCCAAGGACCTGCGGACCTTCACGGACACCACGGCCACACCGACACCGGCGGACTCCGCCGACCCGTTCGGCAACGCCTACTACTACATGGTCGCGGTCAAGCTGAGGGACGGCCGCGTGCTGCCGTCCACCACCCAGCTCGTACGGCTCCCCAAGGCCGGCCGGACCACGGTGATCCTGCAGAGCGGCCAGAGCGACACCACGCTGTCCTCCGCGCAGCCCGCCACCGGACACGACACGATCTCCGAGTCCGGTCAGCAGCGGTCGTGGCTCTCGGTCGGCAACAACTCCGGTACCTACGGGACCACTCGGGCCCTGCTCGACTTCCCCGGCACCGAAGCCATCCCGGCGGGCGCGCGGGTACTCGACGCGCAGCTCGACCTGTGGGGGTTCACGACCACCACCGGGACGAACGGCGCGATCTACGAAGCACGCGGCCTGACCCGCGACTTCGACGAGGCCGCCGCCAGCTGGACCAAGGCGAACGCCACCACCGACTGGAGCGCGGCGGGCGGTGACATGGACGCCGCCGTCTCCGACACGGTCTCCACCGTCACCAACGACCCGGCGCGCCAGAGCTGGTCGCTGACCTCCCTGGCCCAGAAGTGGGTCGCGGACCCGGCGAGCAACCACGGAGTCGCCGTCCGCCTCAAGGACGAGTCGGCCGCCGGGCCGCAGGAACGCACCATGTTCCTGTCCTCGGAGGCCGAGGAGCCCCAGTTGCGGCCGCAGCTGGTGGTGACCTACCTGTCCAAGTCGACGGAGAACACGTACTTCTCGCCGTACACCCCGGCGCGGATGATCCCCGGCGACGAGTACACGGTCGACGTCACCCTCACCAACACCACGACAAGCACCTGGCCGGCGGGGCAGCACTCCCTGTCGTACACCTGGTCGCTGCCCGACGGCACGGACGCCACCACCGGCGGCAACCAGCTGGCGACCCAGCTCGCCACCGAGGTTCTTCCCGGCGACTCGATCACCGTCCCGGCCAAGCTGAAGGCACCGATCAACTCGGACTCGGGCAACAAGCGCCTCGAGTACGTCCTGAAGTGGGACCTGAAGAACACCGCGAACAACACGTGGCTGTCAGCGACCGAGAGCATCCCGCCGCTCGCCCAGAACGTGCGCACCGAGGACCCGACCTCCAACCAGCTGGGTCTGGAGAAGTTCTACTCGTACGCGGGCAAGAACACCGGCGCGGGCTCGTCGCTGATGACGAACCTGTACGCGGGCAACACGGTCTGGCAGTACAACGCGTTCTCCAACCCGGGCCGCGGCATCGCCACCTTCGCCCGGTTCGCGTACAACTCGCAGGACACCTCCGACACGGTGCTCGGCCACGGCTGGTCGGCGCAGCTCGCGATGCCGCTCAGGCTCGGCGCGGCGATGGACTTCCACCCGAACCCGAACCCGACGGAGGTCACCCTCCCCGACGGCGACGGCACCGCGCACGTCTTCCGCAAGCAGGACGACGGCAGTTGGCGTGCGCCCGCGGGCGTGCACTACCTGCTGCGGCAGGGCGCGGGCGTGGACTGCAAGCCGAGCTCGGACGGTGACCCGCGTGCCTGGTCGCTGACCAGGCCCGACCGTACCCAGTTCTTCTTCGACTGCGACGGCTATCTGACGTCGATCGTCGACAAGAACGGCAACACGCAGACGTATACGTACGCCGAGCGCAAGTCGAACAACAAGCCCGTCAAGTTCCTCACGTACATCGAGGACCCGGCGCGGCGGCAGTCGCTCTCGGTCGAGTACTACACGAAGGCCGACACCAACAGCCCCAAGATCATCGATCACGTCAAGTCGATGACGGACATCTCCGGGCGCAAGGTCGCCTTCGAGTACTCCGACCAGGGCCTGCTCACCAAGCTCACCGACGGCGCGGGCTCGTCCCAGCCGAAGGTGTTCGGCTTCACGTACGACATGGAGCAGGGCAACAAGAACGCCAAGCTGGTCAAGGTCACCGACCCGCGCGGCAACAGCACCTCGCTCGACTACTACTACCCGAGCGAGGGTGACGACCCGAAGTTCCACTGGAACACGCAGACGCTGACGGACCGCCTCGGCGGAACGACCGGGTACGCGTACACCGATCCGGACGGCACCTCCGGCTCCTTCATCCACACGAAGGTGACGGACGCCGAGGGCAACGCCACGGTCCAGCAGATCGACGGATACGGCCGGCCCAACGTCATCACCAACGCCAAGTCGGAGACGACGAAGCTCGGCTGGGACACGGACAACAACGTCACGCGCCTCGAAGAGGCCAATGGCGCCGTCACCACCTGGGAGTACGACCACAAGACCGGCTATCCGCTGTCGGAGAAGGACGCCGAGGCCAACAAGAACGGCACCGCCGCCCGGACCTTCACCTACGCGTACGGTCTGGACGGCCATATCGCCGACCTCTTCGAGAAGAAGTCGGCCGAGGGCCGCACCCACCGCTTCGGCTACGACACCAAGGGCAACCTGACCTCGGTCACCGACCCGAAGGGTGTGGCCTCGGCGGCCGTCGGCGACTACACCGCGCGCACCGAGTACGACGCGTACGGCCAGGTCATCAAGGAGATCGACGCCAACGGGCACGACACCGAGTACAAGGCGTACGCCCCGGTCGGTTACCCGGAGACGATCCTCGACGCCCAGGACCACCCCTCGTACTACGTGTACGACGCCCGAGGCAAGGTCACCAAGGCCACCAACGCCAAGGGCGCCGAGGTCACCCAGACCTACGACGCCTTCGGCCGGCCGCTCGAGAAGAAGGAACCGGTCAAGCAGTCCCAGGGCCGGTTCGTGGTCACGAAGGCGCCGGAATACGACGCCAACGACAACCTGACCAAGGTCATCGCGCCCAACGGTTCGGTCACGAGCTCCGTCTACGACAAGGCCGACCAGGTCGTCGAGGCCGTCGTGCCGAGTGACGAGGCGGGCGACCCGCCGCGGCGCACGACCACCACGTACGACAAGGTCGGCAACGTCCTCACCGAGACGGCGCCGCAGGGCAACCTGACCGCGACCGTCGGCGACCACACCACGACGACCACGTACGACTCGATCTACCAGGCCGTCGAGATGGCGGACGCCGAGGGCAACAAGGCCACGGTCGAGTACGACAACGTCGGCAACATGGTAGAGGTCGTCGACGCGCGCAAGAACGCGACCGCCGACCCCGACGACTACACCACCCGCTACGCCTACGACCTCAACCACCGCGTGACCCGCACGACCGACGCGCTGGAGTGGGCGACGTCCGTCCGTTACGACAAGGACGGTCTGCAGATCTCGCAGACGGACGCGGAGGGCAACGAGTCGCTCGCCACGTACGACGAGCGCGGCGCCCTGGTCGAGTCCAAGGTGCCGTTCAAGAAGGACGGTTCCGGCACCATCAGCCACCGCACGACCCGGTACGAGTACGACCAGGTCGGCAACAAGACGAAGACGATCACGCCGCGCGGTGTCGCCACCTCGGACGACGCCACCGACTTCACCGCGGAGACCGTCTACGACGAGCTGAACCGGGTCAAGGAGGAGCGCTCGCCGTTCGACAAGGACGACGCGCGCTATGCGACACCCGACTCGACGTTCTACTCCTACGACGAGATCGGAAACCTCTCCTCGGTCTCCGCTCCGCCCTCGCAGGGGCAGTCGGTCCGCAACGTCACCTCGTACACGTACTTCGACAACGGGTGGACGGAGTCCAGCACGGACCCGTGGGACATCTCCACGTCCTACGACTACAACGAGCTGGGTCAGCAGACCAAGAACGTGCTGACGTCCGCGGGCGGTTCCCAGAAGCGCACCATGCTCTGGGACTTCTACCCGTCGGGCAACGAGAAGTCCCGCTCGGACGACGGCGTCCCGGTCGGACAGCACGTCGTCCTGGTGGACAGCTCGGACTTCAACAACACCGCTCAGCAGGGGACCTGGGCCCGCACCCAGGCCGAGCAGCAGTCCGGATACGACACCTTCTCGCACCCGGCGGGTGACGGAAGCGCATCGTTCTCCTGGCAGCTGAACATCCCGCAGAACGGCAGCTACGAGGTCTTCGTCCGGCATCCGAAGATGACCGGCGCGGCCACCAACACGCAGTTCAAGGTCGACCACGACGGTGGCAGCGTCACCAAGACCGTCGACCAGACACAGCGCGCCGGTGAATGGATCTCGCTCGGCAGTTACGCGTTCGTCGAGGACGGCCCGCAGAAGGTCACCGTCACCGACGCGGCCAACGGCACGGTCCTCGCGGACTCCGTGAAGCTGGTCCGCTCCACGGCCGGCGACACGGACAACGAGAAGAAGTCCTTCACCTACAAGTACAACGCCAACGGCAACAAGGTCGAGGTCAAGGACCTCTCGCCGGGCGCGAAGATCGACACGTACAAGATCGCGTACGACGGTCTCGACCAGATCACCAAGGTCGAGGAGCTCGCGGGCACCGCGGTGAAGAACACCACCGCGCTGACCTACGACGAGAACGGCAACCCGCTCACGTCGACGCACGACCTCACCTGGTCGAAGATCGAGTACGACGAGCGCGACCTGGTCAAGAAGGTGACCAACGCCGATTCCGCCACCGCGGGCAATCAGCAGATCACCACGATGACCTACACCGGGCGCGGTCAGCTGCTCAAGCAGACCAAGCCCAACGGCAACACCCTCGACCTGCGGTACTACCTCGACGGCTCGGTCGAGCAGTCGCTCGAGAAGACGTCGAGCGGTGCCGTGGTGGCGCAGCACGACCTGGAGTACTCCCTCAACGGGCACCGCTCCAAGGACGTGCTGAAGCTGATGAACGCCGACGACAACGCGGCCTACATCAACAACACGTACACCTTCGGCTACGACCCGCAGGACCGCCTCACCAAGGTCGACAAGACCGGCGACAAGCCGGCCACGGAGACCTACGCGTACGACCGCAACAGCAACATCGTCGAGCAGACCGTCGGCGGCCAGACCACCACACAGCGCTACGACCGCAACCGGCTGCTCTCCGCCTCGTCCGGCGGGGTCACGTCCACCTACAACTACGACCCGCTCGGACGGCTCGACACCGTCAGCACCGCCGGCAACACCGTCGAGAAGCACTACTACGACGGCTTCGACCGGACGGTGAAGACCCGCTCGGGCGTCGGCGCGTCCGCGGTGACCACCAGCTTCGTCTTCGACCCGTTCGACCGGACGGTCTCCCAGACCACCTCCGGCGAGCACGGCAAGACGACGGCGTTCACCTATCTCGGCCTCGACAACACCCTCCTGAGGGAGACGGCCGACGGCAAGACGGACAAGGACTACCAGTACCTGGCCGGCGGTCAGCGCGCCACGCAGATCAAGCACAAGGACGACGGCGCCAAGGAGGTCTCGCAGTACGTCACGAGCCCGCGCGGCGACGTCGAGGCGATCACGAAGGAGGACGGCAAGACCCGCTCCACGTACGGCTACACGGCCTACGGTTCCAACGACGAGTCCCAGATGACCGGTGAGGACAAGCCGGCCGCCGGGGGCGAGCAGAAGGACGACTACAACTCCTTCCGCTTCAACTCCTCGCGCTGGGACGGCGCTTCGGGCACGTACGACATGGGCTTCCGCAACTACGACCCGGGGCTCAACCGCTTCCTCACCCGGGACTCGTACGGCGGCGCCCTGAGCGACATGGCCCTGGCCACCGACCCGTTCACCGGCAACCGCTACGCCTTCGCGGGCGGCAACCCGATCAGCTTCGTCGAGCTCGACGGGCACCTGTTCGGCATGTCGCTGTCCGACATCGGACACGCCGCGCTCGACGTGGTCGGCATGGTCCCGGTGGTTGGCGAGGTCGCCGACGTCGCCAACGGCATCTGGTACGCGGCCGAGGGCAACTACGCCGACGCCGCACTGTCGATGGCCTCGGCCATCCCGCTGGCCGGCTACGCCGCGAGCGCGGTCAAGGCGGGCAAGTACGCGAAGAAGGGGATCGACGCCGCCGACTCCGCGAACGACGTCAAGAAGGGCGCGGAGGCGGCGGACACCGCCGGCGACGCGGGCAAGACGGCGAACAAGGCCGACAACGCGGACAACAGCCCGGGCAGCTGCCCGGTCCCGTCGGCGAAGCCGCAGAGCTTCGTCGCCGGTACCGAGGTCGTGATGGCGGACGGGTCGACGCGTGACATCGAGGACCTGGAGCTCGGTGACCGGGTGCTCGCGACCGACGTGGAGACCGGTGAGACCGGCGTCCGCTTCGTCACGGACACCCGTGACAACAAGGGCGACAAGCACCTGGTCACCCTGACCGTCGACCCCGACGGGAAGAACGGCAAGGCGAAGCCGGGCAAGGTCACGTCCACGGACGCGCACCTGTTCTGGCTGCCGGACTTCGGCAAGTGGGTGCCGGCCTCGGACCTCAAGTCCGGTATGTGGCTGCAGACTTCCGCAGGCACATGGGTCCAGGTCACCGCGGTCGACACGGCGCACCGTACGGAGCGCGTCTACAACCTCACGGTCGAAGGCGTCCACTCGTACTTCGTGTCGGCCGGCTCGATCGACCTTCTCGTCCACAACCAGTGCGGCACCAAGGTCAAGTACGGCGAGGACGACCTCAGCAAGAAGGCGATCGAGTACCGCAAGAACAACAAGTACACCAAGGGCGGCCGCAACGTCGCCGTGATCGAGTACAAGATCGGCGACAAGGTCGACACCATCGCCGCCATCAGCAAGGGCGGCAAGAAGTCGAACGGCGCCGGCCATGCCGAGCAGCGCGCGTGGGCGGAGCTCCAGAAGAAGCACCCGGGCATCCAGCCGGAGAACGTGAGCCGGGTCTACACCGAACTCGCGCCCTGCGACTACAACGGGTGCGACAACTGGCTCAGGTCCACCTTCGGAGGCAACAAGGTATCTTGGAGCATCGACTACCCGCACGGTCAGGGGACCGGCCCGAAGGCCGGTCGCAGCGCCGGAATCAACGAGCTCAAGCGCATGTTGACGAAGATCCGGCGGGGGCAGATGTGAGCGGGCAACCGTCTCGAAGGGATCGTCTGGTGGGGTACACACCTCAGTGGCTGAACACCTCCTCGTGGCAGGAGGAGGGTGTGCTCGAACTCGACGCCGGTGCCCTCGCGGCAGCGGCCGACTGGCCGGAGCCCGTGCGTCAAGCGCTGGCCGTCGCCGAGGAGTTCGGGCTGCCGCGGGAAGCCGCGATGTTCTACCCGAGCACGCGTGGGGCGCCCTTCACGGACGTCCTCGACAAGACCGGCAAGCGGTACTGGCGCCTGGGCCAGCACGATGCCCAGGTGACACCCGGGTTCCACGTGCCGGAGTACGCGCTGGACGAGGAGGGGCGGGTGCTGCTGCTCGATCCTTCGCTGCCGGAGCCCCGGTTCGTGAACTCCTCGCTGATCGCGTTCCTGGACGCGCTCGCCGCGTGGGATCACCGGTGTGAACACGTCGACGACTTCGACGACCTCGAAGACGACGATCCGGAGTCCGACGAGGATCCGGCGGAGGCAGCCCGAGTCGCCTTCGGTCTGGAGATCAGGGACCGCCTCAAGGCACTCGATCCGCCGGCGTTCGTCATGGACACCTGGTGGGACCGGGTCTACGAGGAGGTGGAACTCGACGCCATCTGATCCGTCCGACCGGCGTCGGTGAGTGATGAGGGGGCCCTGCCCGGGACTGTCCGGGCAGGGCCCCCTTTTCCGTACGGCGTGAGCCGGGCGCGGGCTGCCCGGGACCGGCACGCGGTAGGCGATCCGGCCGCGCCTTGGCATCGGGAATCGGTTCAGCTCCAGCCCGGGGCCTCTCGAACGGTGCCCCGAACGGCACCGGCCGCCCCGTAAAGGCGTCGAGCAGGACCCCGGTCGCCGAGCGGTCGTTCCAGTTTCACCGTCACCTTCTCGATGAGGAGTTGGTCCGTGCAGGCGCCCGCCGCCGGCTCGTCCGGGGCGATGGACGCGGTCGGCACCACGCTGTCGGCGGAGGGTGACGTGCGGGTGCGCGGAGCATCCGACAACGGCACCGCGTCGCAGCCTACGACGGCCGCCAACAAGACCATGAGATACACCCCGTGACCCACGCGCAGCCCGACCTTCGCGGAAAATCACCCTGCCGAGCCGAAGTCAGTAATTACCACCGTTGACACTCGACGCGTCCTGCCGCCGTCCGCCCGGCGGGGCCGGTCACCACTTGCCGGGTGCGTAGTCCTTGAGGAAGACGCCGTACAGGTCCTCGCCCGCCTCGCCGCGCACGATCGGGTCGTAGACGCGGGCGGCGCCGTCGACCAGGTCGAGCGGGGCGTGGAATCCGGCCTCGGCCAGCCGCAGCTTGTCGTAGTGGGGCCGCTCGTCGGTGATCCAGCCGGTGTCGACCGAGGTCATCAGGATGCCGTCGGTGTCGAACATCTCCTGGGCACTGGTCCGCGTCACCATGTTCATCGCGGCCTTGGCCGCGTTGGTGTTGGGGTGGCCCGCGCCCTTGTAGCCGCGGGCGAACACGCCCTCCATCGCCGAGACGTTGACGACGTAGGCGCGCCCCGCGGGCGCCTTGCGCGCGGCCTCGGCCATCGCCGGCCGCAGCGCGCTGATGAGGATGAACGGCGACGTGTAGTTGCACAGCTGGGTCTCGAGCAGTTCCACCGGGGAGATCTGTTCGATGGTCTGGACCCAGGTGTTGGTGTCGACGACGTCGGGGACCAGGCCGCCCGCGTCGATGGCGGTGCCCTCGCGGTGCCGGACCACACTGGCGTTGCCGGCGACCAGCGCGAGGTCGGCCACCTTCTGCGCGTCGAGCCCCGTGGCACCGACGGGCAGCGCGGCCAGGCCGTCCACCGCGCCGGAGTTGAAGGCGCCGATGACGTGGTGGGGCGGCAGTTCACCGGCGGGCAACGGGGCGCTCTCGCCCTCGACGAGCGCGGCGTACGCGGAGGGCAGGCGGCGCACGGTCTGGGTGGCGTTGTTGATCAGGATGTCGAGCGGGCCCCGCTCGGTGACCTGGTCGGCCAGGGCCACGGCCTGGGCGGGGTCGCGCAGGTCGATGCCGACGACCTCCAGGCGGTGGATCCAGTCCGCGGAGTCGTCCATGGCCTTGAAGCGGCGGATGGCGTCCTTGGGGAAGCGGGTCGTGATCGTGGTGTGCGCGCCGTCCCGCAGCAGCCTGAGCGCGATGTACATGCCGATCTTGGCGCGGCCGCCGGTGAGCAGCGCCCGCTTGCCGGTGAGGTCGGCGCGGGCGTCGCGGCGGGCCCGGTTCTCGGCGGCGCAGCTCTGGCAGAGCTGGTGGTAGAAGTAGTCGACCTCGACGTACCGCTGCTTGCAGATGTAGCAGGAGCGGGGGCGCTGGAGTATTCCCGCGATGCTGCCCTCCTCGGTGCGGGAGGAGGGCAGGATGCCTTCGGTCTCGTCGTCGATGCGCTCGGCGGAACCGGTGGCGGTGGCCTCGGTCACCGCCTTGTCGTGGGCGGTCTTGGCGGCCCGGCGCTCCTGGCGGCGGCGCTGCTTGACCATGCGGTAGATGTGCGAGGTGGCCCGGCGGACCCGGATCGCGTCCGGGTGGTCGAGGTCGATCCCGTCGAGTTCCTCCAGCACGCTCAGGCAGACGGCGAGCCGCTCCGGGTCGATACCGGGGCCGTACGCCGCCTCGTCACCGGACGGGTACGCCGCCGCCTCGTCTCCGGACTCGTGCACCACCTCGTCCGTGGTCGCCGAACCGTCCTGTGTCACCGTCATCGCCGCTGCCGTTCCCTGGTCACCGTCGCGGCGCTCCGAGACGCGTCCGCTTTCGAACAGCGGATTTTATTCAGCGCCGGGGCACGGCGCCAAACCCGTTCGTCTCAGGGACCGCAGGCGGTGAGCAATGTCTCCACCTCCTCCGCCAGGGCCAGGGCGAACCGGTCGAGGTCCGGCACCGCCTTCGCGTCGGCGACCAGGCCGTAGTGGACCTGTCCGCGGTACGTCGAGACGGCCACCGCCAGGGAGTGGCCGCGGGCCAGCGGCGCCAGCGGGTAGACCTCGGTGAGCGGGTGGCCGCCGAGCCGCAGGCCGAGGCTGGGCAGGGGCACGCTGGTGACCAGGATGTCGAACCAGAGCCGGGCGGCCTGCCCGACCAGCGGCCCGCCGAGCCGGTGGCCGAGCGCGGGCACGTGGTCGGCGAGCAGCGCGACGGCACCGGCGCCCCGGCCGGGCCCCGCGTCCTTGTTGCGGTCCATGGCGGCGCGGACCGTGCCGAGACGGGACAGCGGGTCGGGGTCGCCGACCGGAAGCCGTATCAGGTAACCGGAGAGCCGGTTGCCCTGCGGGTGGGCGGTGCGCGGACGGCGCTTGGAGACGGGGATCAGGGCGCGGGGGGCGACACCCTCGCTGCCGTCGCCGCGCTCGTCCAGCCACCGGCGCAGGGCGCCGGCGACGACCGCGATCAGCACGTCGTTGACGGTGCCGCCGACGGTCTTGCGCACGCGGTGCACGTCGTCGAGGTCGACGGCCACGCCCGCGGTGCGGCGGGTGCCGGAGGATTCGGCGGTGAGCGCGGCCGAGGAACGCACGTCGAGGGTGGACAGGGCCGCGGCGGCACCGATGTCGAGGGCGCGGCCCGCGTCGGACAGGGCCCCGCGCAGCTTCCCCGGCAGTTCGCGCACGTCCGGGAGAAGCCCTCGCGGGGGCCCCTCGGGCCGGCGCCGGGGTGCGGGGAGGTCCATCGGGTCGAGGATCCCCGCGGCGAGGGCCAGGGCCCGCAGGCCGTCGGCGAGGGCGTGGTGGAACTTGAACAGCACGGCGAAGGAGCCGCCGTCCGCGCCCGGCAGCACATGGGCCTCCCACGGCGGCCTGCCGCGCACCAGCGGGCGGCCCATGAGGCGGCCCGCCCGGGCGTGGAAGTCCGCCGTCGGGGCGTGCAGCCGGACGTGGTCGAGCGGGTCGAAGGCGGGGTCGGGCTCACGGGTCGCGCCGCCGAACGAGAACGGCCGGCGCAGGGCGAGCGGCGGCTGCCAGGTGTCCCGGATCCGCATCCGCAGTCCGGGCACCGCGGGGGCGCGGGCGGCGAGCAGGTCCGCCGCGTGGGCGCCCGCGGTGGGCGAGTGGGCCGTGAAGACCCCGAGTGCGCCGAGGTGCATGGGGTGCTCGGCGGACTCGATGTTCCAGAACGCCAGGTCGAGAGGAGCGAGCGGATCGGAAGTCAAGGGCTTGCCTCGCAAGGACGACGGGTGGACAAGCAGTCAATCGTCCTCCGCCGATTACGGTCAAGTACGATCAAGCTACGCACAGTTAACAGCAGATTAAAGTCCCGCCCCCGGCGGCAGGGGCAGGACTCCAGGGACTCATGGGGCGTCTGTGCTCAGGTCAGCGGAGGTGGCGCCGCCTGCGGTGACGTCCCCCACCCGGACGGGTGCGGGCCGACCGTGAACCGGAGCGACCGGATGGAGCGCAGGGCGTCGGTCGTCAGGTGGGTCCGGTCGTACGCCGTGCCGTCCGTGCGGGCGGACTGGACGTAGCGGTCGGTGTCCGAGGTGCCGGGCGCCGTGATGGTCAGGGCGCCACGCGGGTGGTACCGGCGGTCCAGGGTGAGGTCGACGCGGTCGAAGACCGGGGTGGACAGGCCCCAGGTGTCGTGGCCGGGCTGGATCGGGAAGATCCCGATCGAGGACAGCACGTTCCAGGCGGACATGGTCTCGAGGTCGTCGTTGCCGGTCATGCCGGTCGGCGTGTCCGTGAACAGGGTGAGCGCCGCGTGCACGACGTCGGTCGTCTTCCAGGGCTGCCCGGTCGACAGGTAGGTGTACGGGGCGATGAGGTCGGGTTCGTTCTGCGGGTTGTACTTGTCGGCGTTGTAGTAGTCGTACGGCCCGTTGACCCACACCTCGCGGGCCGTCTTCGCCGGGTCCCCGAGCAGCTGGTCGTAGGCGAAGAAGGAGTCGAGCCGGTCGTTCGCGGCCCGCGTGCCGCCGATGAGGTCGATCATGCCGGGCAGGTCCTGCGGCACCAGCCACTGGTACTGCCACGACGTGCCCTCGTGGAAGCCCTCGCTCTGCGCCGGATCGGCCGGACCCGTGAAGGCGCCGGAGGCGTCGCGGGCACGGAAGAAGCCGGTCGAGTGGTCGAAGACGTTCCGGTAGCTCTGGGCCCGCTCGGCGTACCGATCGGCGTCGGCGTCGTGGCCGAGGTCGCGCGCCATGCGGGAGAGCATGGCGTCGGACAGGGCGTACTCCAGGGTGGCGGAGGCCCCGTGGTCGTAGTCGGAGTCACCGGGCTTGGCGTGCGGGCGGCCCTCGACGTACGGGGCGAAGCCGTCGGCGAGGTACTCGCGGTTGGCCTCCCGGCCGACGGCCGGCGAGTCGGCGGGCGGGACGCCGTCGGCGTTCTTCTTCAGTGCCCGGTAGGCCCGCTCCTCCCAGCCGTGCAGCAGGCCCTGCTGGTAGGCGTTGGTGAGGAAGGGGGTGACCGGGTCGCCGGTCATGATGTTGGTCTCGACCGTGCCGTAGCCCCACTTGGGCAGCCAGCCGCTCTCCTCGTCGATCTTGATGACGGAGATCGCCATGTCCCGCGCCTCACGGGGCGCGAGCAGGGAGAGCAGCTGGGACTGGGTCCGGTAGGTGTCCCACAGGGACCAGTTCTGGTAGTACGTGAAGCCCTTGGCCCGGTGGATCCTGCGGTCCCAGCCCGTGTAGCGGCCGTCGACGTCGCTGCCGATGTTGGGCGCGAGGAAGGACCGGTACAGGGACGAGTAGAAGGTGCGGCGCAGGGTGTCGTCGCCGCCCCGGACGCGGACGTCGTCGAGCCGGTTCTCCCATGTGCGCCGCGCCTCGTGGCGCACGGCGTCGAAGGAACGGCCGCCCTCCGCGCGGAGGTTGAGCGCGGCGCCGCGCGCGTCCACGTAGGACAGGGCGGTGGTCGCCTCGACGGTGCGGTCCTTCGACGTGTCGAAGCGGACGTAGGCGCCGCCGCCGCCCGTCTTCGCGCCCGCGGTCACCGTGCCGCCGTCCCAGGTGCCGTGCGAGGCGAAGGGCCGGTCGAAGCGGGTGATCGTGTGGACGGTGTAGGGCTCGGTGTCCTGGCAGAAGCCGCGGCCGGTGATGGTGGTGCGCACGGTGCGGCTGTCCAGCACCTCGACCTCGGCCGAGACGTTCCGGTGCAGCGACTGACCCGCGTTGAGCAGGACGTTGGCCTTGCCGGTGGCCGGGAAGGTGTAGCGCTGCACTCCGGTGCGCTCGGTGGCGGTCAGTTCCGCGTCGATGCCGGAGTCGAGACCGACCCGGTAGTAGCCGGGGCTCGCCTCCTCGTCGTCGTGGCCGAAGGAGGCGGCGTACTTCGCGTAGTCGGTCTCCGTGACGTCGCCGGTGGTCGGCAGCACCGGCAGGTCGCCGCCGAGGCCGCAGCCGACGCCGGAGAGATGGACCAGGGAGAAGCCGCGGACGCGGGTGTCGGAGTGGTCGTAGCCGGTGTTGTGCCCGGTGTCCGGCGAGAACTGCACCATGCCGAAGGGCACGGCCGCGCCAGGGTAGGTGTTGCCCTCGTTCTCCGTCCCGATGAACGGGTTCACCAGGTCGGTGAGGTGCTGGTCGGTCGGCTGTGCGGCCTGCGCCGCCGGGGCGGTGAACAGCGCGGACGCTGCCACCACCCCGGCCACGCACAGGCGCAGACGCCGGGTGCCTCTCATGTGCGGTGACCTCCGGAAGGGCTGCGGTTCTCCGTGGTGTGCTGTGCCGCTCGCCCGGTGTCAGGCGGTCGGGCATCCCGCGGGGGTGGGCTGGGACGCGTCGTGGATCAGGGCCTCGTGGGCGGCCTTCACCCGCTCGACGTCCGGCTTGAGGACCTTGCGGTCGTAGGTCGTCAGGCCGTTCAGCTCGCCCTCGACGTCCGAGATCTGGGTGTAGACCGCGCCGTTGCTGCCCCGGCAGACCAGGGCACGCACCTCGTCGAGCTTGGTGAGGTAGTCGTCGGTGTACGTCTGCGGGTCGACGTCGACGTACGACTGCTGCACCGACCAGGCGTGTCCGGGCACCGCGAGACCGAGGCCGCCGTACTCGCCGGTGACCAGGGCGCGTTCGCCGTCCGGGGAGGGCGGCAGGGCGGGACTCGGGTAGCCGTGCTCGTCCATGATGTCGCCGGCGCCGCCGTCGGCCCCGAGGTTCAGGCCCGACTGGTTGTTGACGAGGCGGGTCGGGTCCCAGGCCTTGGCCTGCTCGGCGACGCGCTTGATGTCGTACTGGCCCCAGCCCTCGTTGAAGGTGACCCACATGATGATCGACGGGTGGCTGACGTGTTCGTCGATCATCTCCTTCATCTCGCGCTCGAACTCGGCCCGGGACGCGGCGTTCGGATTCACCCCCGGGGTCATGGAGGGCATGTCCTGCCACACCATCAGGCCCAGCTTGTCGGCCCAGTAGAACCAGCGGTCCGGCTCGACCTTGATGTGTTTGCGCACGGAGTTGAAGCCGAGCTGCTTGTGCAGCTTCAGGTCGTGCGCGAGGGCCTCGTCGGTGGGCGCGGTGTGCAGGCCGTCCGGCCAGAAGCCCTGGTCGAGGGTGGCCATCATGAAGACCGGTTCGCCGTTGAGGACGGTGCGCGGAACGCCGTTCACCTTCTCGACGGCGATCGAGCGCATCCCGAAGTAGCTCTCGACGCGGTCGTGCCCGACGGTGACCTTCAGGTCGTAGAGGAAGGGGTCGTCGGGCGACCACAGGCGCGGGTCGTGGATCTTCAGGGTCAGCGGTTCGCCGGTGCGGCCGCTCACCGTGGCGACCCTGCGGTGGCCCTCGTAGGCAGTCGCCCTGATCCGTACGCCGTCGCGCACGCCCTTCGGCTCGACGGTCAGCGTGCCCGCCCGGACGTTCGGGGTCAGCTTCAGCGAGTCGACGTGGTCCCGGGCGACCGGCTCCATCCAGACCGTCTGCCAGATGCCGGAGCTGGGCGTGTACCAGATGCCGCTCGGGTCCAGGCTCTGCTTGCCGACCGGTGGGTTCTCGCCGCCCCGCGCGTCGGTCGGGTCGTAGACCCCGACGATCAGCTCCTGGGTGCGGCCCGGCTTCAGCGCGTCGGTGACGTCGGCGCTGAACTTGTCGTACCCGCCCTTGTGGTCGGCGACCTTGGTGCCGTTGACGTACACCTCGGACTGCCAGTCGACGGCGCCGAAGTTGAGCTTCAGCCGCCGGCCCGAGCCGATGTGCCAGTCGCGGGGCACGGTGAAGGTCCGGCGGTACCACATGCGGTCCTCGTGCCGCTGGATGCCGGAGAGCTGGGACTCCACCGGGTACGGGACGAGGATGCGCTCCTTGAGGTTCTTGCCGACCGGCGGCTGCTCGCCCGCCTCGGCGGCGGCGAACTGCCAGCGGCCGTTGAGGTTGCGCCAGGCGTCCCGCGTCAACTGCGGGCGCGGGTACTCCGGGTGGGCGTTGTCCGGGCCGACCTCTTCGGCCCAGTCGGTGCGCAGCTCGTATGTGGACTCGTTGCCGCCGCTGCTCCAGAAGGACTTGACAACGTTGCCTTCGGTGTCGGCGAGGCCGCCGTCCCCGTCGTAACGGACGTCGGCGGTGCCGGGTGCGTCGCCGTTCTTGTTGCCGACGACGGGCTGGTCGAGGGCGACGAGGAGGGCGGTGGGGTCGGCGGGGTCGACCTTGGCCTCGCCCAGGGGCCACTTGGCGCCGCCGATCACCGCTTCGAGGTGGTCGGTGAGGCCGGCGGGGGCCGCGGCGAGAGGGCTCGGGAAGTCGAGCTTGAGGGTGCGGCCGGTGGCCTGGACGGTGGTCGCCGTCGCGCCGTCGTAGTCGAAGCCGTCGGGCAGGCGGAACGCCGACTGCGGCACCGGCTCCTTGCTGCCGCCGGGCTCGGTCCAGCGCAGGTGGAGGTTGGAGCCTCCGTAGTGCTCGAAGTACTCGAGCTTGACGTCGTAGGCCTGACCAGCCGTCAGTTCCAACGGCTGGGAGGTCTGTTCGCGGTCCCAGTCGTCGACCCAGTGGTCGATGGCCAGTTCTCCGCCGATCCAGAGGCGGAAGCCGTTGTCGCCAGTGATCGAGAAGGTGTGGGCGCCGGTCTTCTCCGGCACCAGCTTGCCGGTCCAGCGGACGCTGACGTCGTCCGACTGTCCGGTGGCGAAGTTCAGCCGCGGCTCCAGGGTGTTGAAGTCGACCTGCGGATCGAAGCCGGTGGCCTTGAGTTCGTGGAAGTCGAAGGCGCCGGGGGCGGACTGGGTGTAGTACTCGCCCTTCAGACCGTGGATCTCCGCGGCGTCTTCGTCGGCCGCGCTCGCGTTCGGCACGGCGGCGAGTGTGGCGACGCCGAGCGCGGCGGCGAGCAGTAATGCCAGTCGGTCTCTGAGTCGTTTGGTGCGCACTGACCCTCTCCTCGAGAACGGGTGGAAACGGGTGGTGCCTGATGGCTCAGGACATCGATGTCATACATCGATGTACAGCAGAGCTGCAGAGGCATGACAACACGGATTCCGCTTGGCGTCCAGGGACATGACAACGGCCCCGGGCGCATCCCTCGCCCCGGGGCCGTCACCCGCCCGTCACGGCACCCGCTGCCCCTTGCCCAGGGCGATCACGCCGCCCTTGGAGACGCTGTACAGCTCGGCGTCCCGCTCCGGGTTGACGCCGATCGTCGCGCCCGGCGGCACGTCGACGTTCTTGTCCAGCACCGCCCCGCGCACGACCGCGCCCCGGCCGATGTGCACGTTGTCGTGCAGCACCGAGCCCTGCACCACCGCTCCCGGGTCGACCACCACGCCCGGCGAGAGCACCGACCGGGTGACCTGCCCGCGGATCAGGCAGCCCGCGCTGATGATCGACTCGCTGGCTATGCCCCCGGCGTTGAAACGGGCGGGCGAGAGCTGGGTGGAGTGGGTGTAGATCGGCCAGTCCCGGTTGTAGAGGTTGAACGCGGGCCGCTCGGCGATCAGGTCCATGTGGGCGTCGTAGTAGGCGTCGAGGGTGCCGACGTCCCGCCAGTAGCCCTGGTCCCGGGTGGTCTCCCCCGGCACGTGGTTGGCGCTGAAGTCGTACAGCGCGGCCTCGCCCCGGTCGGTGAGCCGGGGCAGGATCGAGCCGCCCATGTCGTGCACGGAGTTCTCGTCCTCGGCGTCGCGGTGCAGGGCCTCGATAAGGGCCTTGGTGGTGAAGACGTAGTTGCCCATCGAGGCGAAGACGCACTCGGGGTCGTCGGCCAGTCCGGGCGGGTCGGCGGGCTTCTCCAGGAAGCCGGTGACGGCCTGGCCGTCGGAGCCCGGGGTGATCACACCGAAGGACGGCGACTCGGCGCGCGGGACCCGTATCCCCGCCACGGTCACGCCCGCGCCGGACTCGATGTGCTGGGTGAGCATCTGGCGCGGGTCCATCCGGTACACGTGGTCGGCGCCGAAGACCGCGACGTACTCGGGCCGTTCGTCGTGCACGAGGTTCAGGGACTGGAGGATCGCGTCGGCGCTGCCCAGGTACCAGCGCGGGCCCAGGCGCTGCTGGGCGGGGACGGGGGTGACGTAGTTGCCGAGCAGGCTGGACATCCGCCAGGTGGTGGTGATGTGGCGGTCCAGGGAGTGCGACTTGTACTGGGTGAGGACGCAGATCCGCAGGATGTCGCCGTTGACCAGGTTGGACAGCACGAAGTCGACCAGCCGGTACGTGCCGCCGAAGGTGACCGCGGGTTTGGCGCGGTCCGCGGTCAGGGGCATCAGGCGTTTGCCCTCTCCGCCCGCCAGCACGATCCCGAGCACCGAAGGACCTCCACGACGCATGGCCGCTCCCCTCACCCTCGCTCACCCTCGGCCGTCCCGGGGCGGGGCGGCCTAAGTCTGCTTGGCCCAAGTCTGCTCGAGGGGCTCCTCGTACTACGCCTGCTTGAGGATCTCCTCGTAGAGCCGGACGGTGCGGCGGGCGACCGCGTCCCAGCCGAACTCCTCCACCGCGCGCTTCCGGCCCGCCTCGCCCATCCGCCGGGCGGTCTCCGGATCGCCGAGGACGGAGTCCAGTGCCTGGGCGAGCCCCGCCTCGAAGTCGTCGTCCCGCCGGCCGTCACCGGTGCCGTCACCGTTGTCGCCCCCGTTGTCGCCCTTGGGGACGAGTACCCCCGTCGCGCCGTGCGCCACGACCTCGGGGATGCCGCCGACCCGGGAGGCGACCACGGGCGTACCGCAGGCCATCGCCTCCAGGTTGACGATGCCGAGGGGCTCGTACACCGAGGGGCAGACGAAGACCGCGGCGTGGGTCAGCAACTGGATCACTTCCGGGCGCGGCAGCATGCGCGGGATCCAGTGCACGCCCTCGCGGGCGCGGCTCAGCTCGGCGAAGAGGTCGCGGAACTCCTGGTCGATCTCGGAGGTGTCCGGGGCGCCGGCGCACAGCACGACCTGCGCGGCGGGGTCGATGTCCCGTACGGCGCGCAGCAGGTGGGGCACGCCCTTCTGGCGGGTGATGCGGCCGACGAACAGGACGTACGGGCGGGAGCGGTCCAGGCCGATCCGGTCCAGCGCGTCGGTGCCGGGGTCGGGCCGGTAGAGGGTGGTGTCGATGCCGTTGTGCACGACGTGGACCCTGGAGGGGTCCAGCGCCGGGTAGCAGCCGAGGATGTCCTCGCGCATGGCGCCGGACACGGCTATCACCGCGTCGGCGGCCTCGACCGCGGTGCGCTCGGCCCAGCCGGACAGGGCGTAACCGCCACCGAGTTGCTCGGCCTTCCAGGGGCGCAGGGGCTCCAGGGAGTGGGCGGTCACCACGTGCGGGACGCCGTGCAGCAGCTTGGCGAGGTGGCCGCCGAGACCCGCGTACCAGGTGTGGGAGTGGACCAGTTCGCGCCCTTCGAGGGCGGCGGCCATGGCGAGGTCCACGGAGAAGGTGCGCAGCGCGTCGTTGGCGCCGTCGAGCGCGGGCCAGGGCCGGTGGCGCAGCACGCCGTCGGCGCGGCCCTCGCCCCAGCAGTGCACGTCCAGGTCGACGAGGCGGGCGAGTTCCCGGGCGAGGAACTCGACGTGGACGCCCGCGCCGCCGTACACGTCCGGCGGGTACTCCCGGGTCAGCAGTCCCACACGCACCCGGAACCTCCCGTGCTCGGCGGCTGGTCCCCTCATGGTCACCCAGACGGGGCGCCTGGGGAAGAGCGCCGGGGCTGTGGGGAACGAGGAGGGTGGGAGAAGCAGCAGTCGCCGCAGACACCCGCGCCGGGCACCCGGTAGTACAGACAGCAACTGCGCCGCCGGAAGCCGTTACCGGTGAGGGTGCCGGTCCCGGCCAGCAGGGGGTGGGCCATCAGGGCGGCGGTGAGCGAGCGGGCGTGGGCGGCGTCGTCGGCCCGGCCGTGGCGCCGGGACCAGCGGTCCAGTTCCCGGGCGGCGCCCGCCAGCGCGGAGGCCGCGTTGCCCCACAGCAGACCGGTCGCGACGCGGTACCGCGCGTGCAGGGCCGCCGTCAGTGGTACCAGGTGGCCGTCGAGCACGACCTCCGCGATCGTGCCGGCGTCGCCGGCCAGAGGCTCCACCCCGGGGAGCCACAGGTCGTCGGGGGCGGTGGCGCCGGGGTCCCAGCGCAGCAGCCGCGGAGCGAGGTCGGGGACGCCGCCGTAGAGGACGGCGCATCCGAGCGTCACCGACCACAGGCGGGCGGCCAGCCCCTGGTGGGCCACGGATGCGGCGACGCGGATCTCGGGGGCGCGGAGTGCGGCGGCGACCTTCCGGACGCGGAAGGCGAGCGGGTCCTCCCGAGCCGGTACGTGAACGTCCGGCGTCGCACCTCCGTATACCGGTGCGTAGGCGTGTGCGAGGGTGGGGAGCGGCCGGGGCGGCGACGGCCGGCAGGCGCGCAGGACGAAGAAGCCGCCGAGCGGACGGAGTGCGTCGAGGCCGGGGTCGAGGTCCACGGAGAGCAGTAGTATCAAGGCCCTTAAGGGGCCTGAGTCAGGGGTCCGGTCCTCGAGTCGCCCACCCTGGGGAGGACGGCACCGCCGTCATACTCCATCGGCAGTAGGACCCAATGAGTGCTCAGGGACGACGACGGGAAGACCCTGAGACGGCATCGTGTTGTCCATGGATGACGACCGTTCGCCGCGCCGGGCCCAGGGCCCCCGCCCCACGCAGAGGAGCAGCCGATGAGCGCCCTCGCGTTGTCCGTGCTGCTGTCGCTCGTCTCCGCCGTCGCGTACGCGGGCGGAGCGATCGTGCAGGAGCGGGTGGCGGCGTCCTCTCCGGGTGCTCAGTACGCTCCACTGCGCCGGCCCGGCTGGTGGGCGGCGGTCGGTCTCAACGGCCTCGGCGGCCTGCTGCACGTCGTGGCACTCGCCCTCGGCCCGCTGAGCCTGGTGCAGCCGCTGGGTGCGCTCACCATCGTGTTCGCCCTGCCCATGGCGGCGCTGTTCGTGGGCCGCAAGGCCGGCGCGACGGCATGGCGGGGCGCGCTGATGGCGACGGTCGGTCTCGCGGGCCTGCTGTCCCTGGTCGGCGCGTCCGACGCGCAGTCGCTGGACACGGGGCAGCGGGTCGGGGCGGCCGTCGTCACCGGCGGTGTGGTCGTGGCGCTGATGATCGCCGGCCGCGCCGCGCACCGGCACCCGGCGGTCCGCAGCATCCTGCTGGCGACCGCGTCCGGCATAGCCTTCGGTATGTCCTCGGTCTTCACCAAGACGGTGGCGGTCGACTGGGCCGGCGGGATGTCGGCGGCCGACCTGCCGTCCCTCACCGTGATCGGTGTGCTCGCCACGGCGGGCATGCTGCTGTCGCAGGCCTCCTACCGGGGCGCCGGTCTCGCGGCCCCGCTGGCCACGCTGACGGTCGTGAACCCGGTGGTGGCCGCGGTGGTCGGCATCACGATGTTCGGCGAAACCTTCCGCTACGGGACGACGGGCACCGTGCTGGCCCTGAGCTGCGGTGTGGTGGCCGCGGGCGGACTGATCCTGCTGACGACGGAGCGGATCGCGCGGGAGTCAGCCGAGGAGGTCGTGGCCGTTCCGGCGGCGACCGAGTCCGCCGGGTCCGCGGCGGTGCCGGTCGAGGGCACGCCGATTCCGGAGACCCCGGAGACCCCGGAGGCCCCGGAGGCCCGGGACGGATGCGAGACGCGGGTCGTCCCGCTGCCCGACAAGGTCTTCCTGCCCTCCCCGGTGTCACCGGCGGCCCCCGACACCGTCCCCGCCGAGGAGAGGTACGAGGACGGGTACAGGGACCGGGAACCGGCGGAGAGCGACGACACGCCGCTCTCCTACGGCCCCTTCTACGGCGGTCCGTTCGTCCCGCCGCCCGGTCTCAGCCGGAAACGGGTGCGGATCAGATCCTGACGCCGCCGGCCCGCAGATACGCCACCGGGTCGACGTCGGAACCGAAGCCGGGCCCCGTCCGCACCTCGAAGTGCAGATGCGGGCCCGTGCTGTTGCCGGTGGAGCCCGACCGGCCGATGCGCTGGCCGGCGCCCACCGGCTGACCGTCCTTCACCGAGATCGCCGAGAGGTGCGCGTACTGGGAGTACCGGCCGTCGCTGTGCCGTACGACCACCTCGTACCCGTAGGAGCCACCCCAGCCCGCGCTGACGACCCGGCCCTCCGCGACCGACTTGACCGAGGTGCCGGTGGGGACGGGGAAGTCGACGCCGGTGTGATAGCCCTTCGACCAGGAAGAGCCCGCCTGGTGGTACGGCGTGCCGGTGGAGGCGTCGACGGGCGCGACGACGCCTTGGCGGGTGGTGGCCTTGTCGGCCTTGCTAGCCGCCTTGCCCGGCCGGTCCGCCTTCTCCTTCTTGCCCTGCCCGCCCTGCTTCTCCTTGCCACCGTCCGGGGCCGACTTCTTCGGCTGCTTCTGCTTCTGCTTCTGCTCCTGCTGCGGCTTGGTCGCCGTCGCCTCGCCGCGCACTGCCAGGCGCTGGCCCGGCAGGATCAGGTCGGGGTCCGTTCCGATCGCGTCGCGGTTGGCGTCGTACAGCCCCCGCCAGCCGCCCCGGACCTGCTGGGTGTCGGCGATGCCGGACAGGGTGTCGCCGGTGACCACCGTGTACATCCTGGCCTTGCCGGCCCGGGACTGCGGGGTGGTCTGGGGCTGGACGTCCTTCACCGAGTCGGACTTCCCGGCGGACCTCTCAGTGGACTTCTTGGCGGTCCGTTCCGGACTCTTCCCGGTCCCCGCGGCCCCGGCCGGGCGGATGTCCGGGGCGTCGCCGTCCCGGGCCAGTCCCGCGCGCTGCGAGCACACCGGCCAGGCGCCGGGGCCCTGCCCGTCGAGCACCTTCTCGGCGATGGCGATCTGCTGGTCCTTGGTGGCCAGATCCGCACGCGGGGCGTACTCGGTGCCGCCGAACGCCTCCCAGGTGGACTGGGTGAACTGCAACCCGCCGTAGTAGCCGTTGCCGGTGTTGATGTCCCAGTCGTTGGTGGACTCGCAGGCGGCGACCTTGTCCCAGGTCTCCACGTCGGCCGCCTGCGCAGTGCCGGTACCGATGAGCGGGAGCGCCAGTCCCGCGCCACCCGCGGTCACGGTCAGTGAGGCGCGGTTGATCCTGTTCGGCTGATACCGGCGGTGCCGGCCGCGTACGGCCATGGAGGTCCCCCTCGACATTGCGTCAGGAGTGGCAAAAGTAAGCGCCGCTAACAGGCCATGACAAGACGGCAATCGGCCGGTTGGTCACGCCAAGTGGCCGAGAACGGGCTGCCGTTGGCCGGATGCGACGTCCGCCCGCTGAGGCAGCGGGCCCATCCCGTCCGTACTGGAGTCCGCCGGACCAGAAAGTGCGACCCGAGTACCGGCACGTCAGGATGGTCGAGCGGACGGACCGGCAATACTGGCGGGCACGACAGCACCACGGCACGACGGCACGACGGCACGACGGCACGACGGACACTGGGCACCGCAGACAGACATCACTAGGAGCCAACCCAATGAGCACTACAGCGCAGATCGGCGTCACGGGTCTCGCGGTCATGGGCCGCAACCTCGCCCGCAACTTCGCCCGCAACGGCTACACGGTCGCGGTGCACAACCGGACCGCGTCCCGCACGCACGCGCTGGTGGAGGAGTTCGGGAGCGAGGGCGACTTCGTCGCGACCGAGACCGCCAAGGAGTTCGTGGCGGCGCTGGAGCGGCCCCGGCGCCTGGTGATCATGGTGAAGGCCGGTGACCCGACCGATGCGGTGATCCAGGAGTTCGCCCCGCTGCTGGAGCCCGGCGACATGATCATCGACGGGGGCAACGCCCACTTCGCGGACAGCAGGCGCCGGGAACGCGAACTGCGCGAGCGGGGCATCCACTTCGTCGGCACCGGCATCTCGGGCGGCGAGGAGGGAGCACTGAACGGCCCGAGCATCATGCCGGGCGGCTCGAAGGAGTCGTACGACTCGCTCGGCCCGATGCTGGAGAAGATCTCCGCGAAGGCGGCGGACGGGGCGCCCTGCGTGACGCACGTCGGCCCCGACGGCGCCGGGCACTTCGTGAAGATGGTCCACAACGGCATCGAGTACGCCGACATGCAGCTGATCGGCGAGGCGTACCAGCTGCTGCGCGATGTCGCCGGGTACTCCCCCGCGCAGATCGCCGACATCTTCCGCACCTGGAACACCGGTCGCCTGGACTCGTACCTCATCGAGATCACCGCCGAGGTGCTGTCGCACGTGGACGCGGCGACGGGCAAGCCGTTCGTCGACGTGGTGGTCGACCAGGCGGAGCAGAAGGGCACGGGCCGCTGGACGGTGCAGATCGCGCTGGACCTGGGCGTGCCGGTGTCCGGCATCGCGGAGGCCGTCTTCGCCCGTTCCCTGTCCGGGCACGCGGGGCTGCGGGACGCGTCGCGCGACCTGGCCGGCCCCGAGGCGTCGCCGCTGGGCGAGGCGGAGGCGGCTGCCTTCGCCGACCGGGTGGAGCAGGCGCTGTACGCGTCGAAGATCGTGTCGTACACGCAGGGCTTCCACGAGATCGCGGCGGGCAGCGAGGAGTACGGCTGGGACATCGACCTGGGCGCGGTCTCCGCGATCTGGCGCGGCGGCTGCATCATCCGCGCGGCCTTCCTGGACCGCATTCGCGCCGCCTACGACGCCCGGGCGGATCTGCCGAGCCTGCTGTCGGACGAGACGTTCGCGCAGGAGATCGCCGACGCGCAGGACGACTGGCGCGAGGTCCTGGTCGCCGCGACCCGGCAGGGCGTGCCGACGCCCGGCTTCGCCGCGGCCCTCGCCTACTACGACGCCCTGCGCGCGGAACGACTGCCGGCCGCGCTGACGCAGGGGCAGCGGGACTTCTTCGGGGCGCACACGTACCGGCGGACCGACCGGGACGGTGCGTTCCACACGCTGTGGGGCGGGGACCGGTCGGAGGTCACCGCGTAGTCGTACGTAGTGCGTAGCGCGTAGTGGGAGGGGGCGGGGGCGGCGGGCGACCGCCGGTGCGGTCGCCACCCGGCACCTCCGCCGCCACCGCCGCCTTCACCGCCCGCCACCCACCGACCGCAGCGCCCTCCGTGTCTGCGGGCGTTGCCGGTGGCTCAGGTGAGCGGTGGGCCCGGCTCCGGGTTGGGCACCGGCTCCGGTCCCGGCGGGATCGGCGACGGAGAGGGCTCGGGCGGGCCCGGGGGCGGTGGCGTCGGCTGCGGGCCTGGGCCCGGAGGCTGAGGTGTCGGCTCGGGGCCGGGGCCCGGGGGCGGTGGCGGGGGTGTCGGCTCGGGGCCGGGGCCGGGCTGCGGGGGCGCCGGGGCGGGGTCCGGGGACGGCACCGGGTCGGGGTGCGGCTGTGGCTCCGGGTCCGGGCCGGGAGTGGGTCCCGGGGTGGGCCCGGGCGGGACGGGATCCGGATACGGGTTCGTCATGGCGCTGTCCTCCGGCCAGTCGGTCGACATCGGCTCTGGACTTGTCCCCCGCCTACCCGACGGCCGCCTCCCCACTCACTCCCCCGCGTGAACGGCCGGACCCGGGTGGCCCACCGTGCCGGGTGACGGGGGCGGCGGCGAGTGCTGTCCGAGACGCGCCGCCGCCGCCCCGGCGGCCAGTCCCGGCGCGGGGCTGGCCAGCACCGGGACAGTGGCCTTCGTCAGTTCCCGGGCCGGCGCCATGGACGCCTGGGCCAGGACGATCGCGTCGGCATCCGAGACAACGTCGGCCGCTTCCGCCACCAGTCGCAGGTAGCCCTCGGTGTCGCCGCCCTCGAACCGCGGCCAGGCACCGTCGACCAGGAGGGTCCGCACCTCCACGGGGCGGCCGGAGCGCCGGGCCTCCTCCCCGATCAGTGCCGCGGTCGGCGCGAACGTGCTTTCCAGGGCGGCGAGGACGACGACGCGCGGACCCGCGGCCACCGCGGCGGCGGCCATCGGCCGGTCGACCCGCAGCACCGGCACCCCGGCCCCGTCGGCGGCCGCCTCGGCGACACCGCCGATGGTCGAGCAGGTGCACAGAACGGCCCGCGCCCCCTCGGCGACGGCCTGCCGCAGCACGGCCCGCACGGCGTCCGCCACGGCCTCCGGCCCCTCGCGGCGCGCCCGTTCCAGCAGCTCGGCGTCAACGTGATGGCGCAGCTCCAGCCCGGGGTGCGCCTCGTCACGCAGGGCGTCGAAGACGGGGACGTGCACGGGCGAGGTGTGCAACAGCGCCAGCACGGACGCCCCTTCGTCGTAGGCCCTCGTGTTCGCCGCAGGCCCTCGTGATCTTCGGAAATCCTCGGTTCAGAACCGCCCGGGATGCGCCACGAGCCACTCCTTCGCCGCGCGCAGCAGCTCGGGATCGGCCGCGGGCGCCTCGTCCGGGTGGCGCTCGGCCCACTTCACGACGTACGGACACAGCGGGGCGACGGCGACGCCCTCGCCCCGCGCGACGGCGTACAGCTCACGCGCGAGCGAGCCCGCGACGCCCTGGCCCTCGTGGGCCGGCTCGACGACGGTGTGCACGGGGACGAGGGCGCGCTCGGGGGCGTCCAGGACGAAGTACTCGATACGTCCGACCACCTCGCCGCCCGCGACCGCCTCCAGACGGCCCGCCGCCCGGTCTTCACGGATCTCGATGTCGCTCACGGCCACGCTCCTCGTCCGCGCGGGTTCGATACGTCAGCCCGACACGGCCTGCGGGCTGCGCTCCTGGTCGGAGCCCGGCGCCGGCTCGGACGCGTCGGCGCCCAGGGCGACGATACGGTTGTCGCCGTCCACATGCACGACCCGCGGCCGCAGCGACCGCGCCTCGGCGTCGGTGACCTGGGCGTAGCTGATGAGGATCACCAGGTCGCCGGGGTGGACGAGGTGCGCCGCGGCCCCGTTGATCCCGATCACGCCGGAACCCCGCTCACCCTCGATGACGTACGTCTCCAGCCGCGCACCGTTGGTGATGTCGACGATGTGCACGAGCTCACCGGGCAGCAGATCGGCGGCGTCGAGCAGATCGGCGTCGACGGTCACCGAGCCGACGTAGTGCAGGTCGGCCTGGGTGACGGTGGCGCGATGGATCTTGGACTTGAGCAGAGTGCGCAGCATTTTGGACTCCTGGAAGACGGCTCCCTGCCTGCTTTGTGCAGGTCAAGGGCGTTCTTCACTCTACACTGGGACGCCTGGGACTCGAAGGTCCGAAGGAACATCGCTTCGGCCCGACGCACGCGCGGCCCTCCTCACCCGCTGCAGCAGGCGTGCCGTGCCTCTTCCACGTACTGGTGCCCGTGCCACCAGAACTTGCCGTTGGCCGGGTGCTCGGGCACGGGAGGCAGCACGGTGCCGCCCCCGTCCGGCTTCCGGTAGCCGGCCACCGGGGCGCCGGAGAACGGCTGCATCAGGGAATCGACGGTGTGCGCGACACCCGACACGAGCACCTGTCCGACGTTGGCGGCGTCCTTGATGTCGGTGAGCGGATCACCGTCGACGACGGCGAGGTCGGCGTACATGCCGGGTGCGATCCGGCCGACGTCTTCGTGCAATGTCTCGCCCGCCAGGCTCGTCGCGGTCATCAGTGCCTCGTACGGGGTGAACCCGTAGGTGACCATGGCACGCAGGTTCATGTGCAGGCTGACTGCCGCGTGGTCGATCGGGGCGTCGGTGCCGAGGACGATCCGGCCTCCGCCGCGGAAGATGTCGAGGGCCTGCCGGACCTGCGCCTGGAGGTTCGCACGCCGCGCGGTCTGGTCGGTCCGGCTCGCCGCGTCGGCGCTCTCCCGGAGGGCGGCCATCCGCCACGGCGGATTCAGTGTCCGCACCCGGCGGTCCTCGACCAGGGACTTGTCCTCCCGGTACAGGGTGGTCGAACCGAACAGGGTCGGTGTTCGGGCCATGTCCGACGCCACGAAGAGCGCGGTGACGTCGGAGTAGCCCGTGCCGAGCGGTGTCACGGTTCGCGAGTAGCCGAAGCGGTTCGTCGCCCCCGTGTGTTCCATCCCGTCACCGCCGAACGCCATGGCCGGGTAGTGGTAGTGCGACGTGACGGGGATGCCGACGCCGTGCGCGAAGGCGACCACGCGCTTGTGCCACACGACCGGCAGGCGGACGTAGCACTTCATGAGGTCGTACTCCAGGCTCCTCGCGCGCTCCAGTTCGAGCTTGAGCTGCGCGTCGGTGAAGGTGGGGCGCATGAAGTTGTAGTAGATGCGCGGCCCGTCGACCGCCTCGCCCGTCGCGAAGTACCTGGGCGCGATCCGGGCGCCGGACCGGGTGGCCTCGCGCTCCTCGACCATGTGGTAGGCGGGGCTCCCCGGAGACCTCGTGGTGGTCACGCCCAGGGAGAGCCAGAGCCGTCCCTGCCGGTCGCCGTAGGCGTAGCCCTGCATCTCCCGGTGGTGGTGCATGTCGATGAGTCCGGGCATCACCAGCCGGTCGCGCGCGTCGATGTGTTCGCCCGCCCGGCCGTCGGAGTGCGGCTCCACGGCCCTGATCCGGTGTCCTTCGATGACGATGTCGACATCGCGCCGGATCTCCTGGCGGCGGCCGTCCCACATCCGGCCCGCGTGGACCACGGTGCGCGCCGGCGGCCGGACGGCGGTCCACGTCAGCGGCACGGCGACGGTGCGCGGACGCCCGCCGTCCGCCGGTAGGAGGCGGAGCCTGCCGTTGTTCAGGTACAGGAGGTGCTTCGAGTCGCCGCTCCATGAGGGCGCGTCGGTCACTTCGCCGGTGATCTGCCGGGGTTCACCGACCGGCGTTCCGTCCGCGGCGACGTCTACGGTGTACAGGACGCTCGCGACCGCGAACGCCATGCGCCTGCCGTCGGGGGACCAGACCGGTCCGTCGTCTCCCCGGGTCTGGATCGAGCGGCCGGCCACGGCCTCGACGTATCTGCCCTGCCCGGTGGTCCGGTTGACGAGCAGGATCTCGCTCAGCCCTTCACGGAACCTGGCCGAGTACGGTTTCACGGCTGCCAGGGCGATCGTTCTGCCGTCGGGGGACCAGGTGGGTCTTCCGGGCTCGAACGTCGCGGTGAAGACGCGGCGCACGTCGCCGCTCGCCACGTCGGCGGTCCACAGCGCGCCGTCCTGGTCCAGGAAGGCGATCTCCTGTCCGCTGGGCGACCACGCCGCCGACACCGCCGCCCCGGTACCGAGTCCGGTCAGTTGCCGGTCCCGGCCCGTGTCGAGATCCCTGATCCAGATGTCGAGCGTCCCGCCCCGGTCCGTCGAGTACGCCAGTCGCTTCCCGTCGGGCGACCAGGCGGGGCCGCACTTCCACCAGTGGTCGCGGGTCAACGGCTGCGGCGCACGGCCGAGCTTCATGACGTAGATGTCATTGAGCGCGCGGAAGGCGACGTGCTCTCCGTCAGGGGACAGCACCGGGCTCCCGATTCCGCGCACGGGCCGCGGACCGGTGCTCTCGAAGTCGGTCCGGCGCCTGGTGTACCTCGGCCTCCGGGTGGTGACGGCGGCGGAAAAGCCGATGGTCCGGGTGCCTGAGCCGTGGAGTGACCGCACCTGGATCCGGCCGTTCGCGGTGTAGAGGAAGCGCTCACGATCGAGCCACGACACCCTGAACGGGAACGTCTCCTGGTCATCCACCAGGGGCGTGTCACCGATCATGAGATCGCAGCGCCCGTCGTAGGTCAGGTGGTGGACCAGGCCGGTACCGTCCGGCTTCCATTCCGGCTGGTGGATCACCTGTCCGGCGGGCACGGTGACACGGGTGCCGCGTCGGCCGGTGGTGCGGTCCACGACCTCGATTCGGGTGTTGTCCACCACGAAGGCCACCCGGTCGCCGTCCGGCGACCAGGACGGCTCGTACTCGTCACCGGGGCCGTCGGCGAGTACGCCGACCCGTCCGCTGCCGATGTCGTACGTCTGGATCGCGTAACTGCCCGACGCGTCGCCCGAGAAGACGATCGTGCGCCCGTCCGGCGACCAGCGAGGTTCCCGGTGGTCGAAGGGGCCCTCGGTCAACTGGCGCAGCCCGCTGCCGTCGGGCCGTACGGTCCAGAGGTTGAAGACCCCGTCACGGTAGGACTGAAAGACCAGCCTGCCGCTGTCCGGCGACCAGTCGGGCTGCGCGATGTCGAACAGGTCGCTGGTCAGCCGCCGCGCGCGTCCGCCCGACGCCGGCATCACCCACAGGACCCCCAGCAGGTCGAGGGCGATCCACCGGCCGTCGGGCGAGACCCGTGCCCCGAACGTGGTACCCGCGCCCAGCCGCAGGTTGCCTGTGCGACTGGTGCGGTGGCCGGCCGCGACGGCTCCCGGCCCGGCCAACGACGTCATCGCCACCGCGGCGCCGGCTCCTGCCAGGAACCCGCGGCGGGACACCGGTGACGTCTTCGCCCGTCGGCCGGCCCCGGCTTCGGCTTCGGCTTCGGCTTCGTCCGGTGATGTCGCAGAATCCGTTTCGTTCACAGCACACCCCTCCAGCCGTACGAGGCGCCCGCCACCGGGCGCCTCCTTCATGAGTTGCTATGCCCGGTCGAGGGGTTCACGGGACCCTGCGGCGTTGGCATGGAAGTCCAGCACCGGGGCACGCGGCTTCGAACCGCGTGCCCCACGTGGTTCGCTCGGCCTCGTTCGGCAACGGTCTGGTGGACACCGTGCCGGTGACCTACGTTGCCGCGTCCGCGAGCAGGCGCAGCGCCAACCGCTGCAGTTCGGGACTCGCGTTCTCGGGGCTGCCGGTGTCGAACGGCGGGTCGGGATCGTATTCCACGGCGAGTTGCATGGCCTGGCCCACCTGGTCGCCCGCCAGTCGCGCGGCAAGGTGCAGTCCCATGTCGATGCCGGCGGAGACCCCGGCGGCGGTCACGATCTTCCCGGCTTCCACGAAGCGCCCCGGGGTGTAGACCGCGCCCACCTCCGCCAGATAGGGGCGGGAGGCCCAGTAGGTGGTGGCGGGCAGGCCGTCCAGCAGACCGGCCGCACCGAGGATCAACGATCCGGTGCACACCGAAGTGGTCCATACCGTCCTACGGTGAATGCGACGTATCCAGTCGAGGACCACGGGATTGGCCATCGTCGCCGTGGTGCCGCGCTGTCCCCCGCCCGGCACCAGCAGGATCTCCGCGCGCGTCACGCTCTCCAGGGAACGCTCGGCCACCAAGCTCAGCTCGCCGGTGTCGGTACGGACTCGTCCCGCCCTCTCGGCCACGGTCGTCACCGTCACTCCCGGCACCCGGCACAGCACCTCGTACGGTCCGACCGCGTCGAGCGCGGTCAAGCCGTCGTACAGCAGTACGGCGACCCGCACCGCCCCCTCCCCCGCCGCGCCCTCCCGCGCCGCGGGTTCGGCCCGCGCCGACGACGCCCCACCGGCCGTCACCAGCCCCGCGCCAAGACCACCCGCCACCACTGTCCGCAGTAACCGGCGCCGATCACGGTCTGTCCCTGCCATGTCCGACTCCCTGTCCCGAGACGTGCCCCCCGGCGGGGCACCGACGAACAAGCAGTCGCCACGCGCCGCCACTGAGTTCCCGACAACGCGCACGCTCATTCTCCGGGAGCCGTCCCGTTCAGGAGCCGAGGCTGCTCAGGTCCGCCGCGAGTGAGCTGATGGCCATGGGGTTGCGCGGGCTCTCGACGAGGTCGACGTAGTCGAGAACGACGATCCGGTCGTTCTTGATGGCGGACACGTTCGCGAGCGGCTTGTAGGACTTGAGGAACTTCCGCTTCTGTTCCGCGGTGACGTCCCCGTAGTCGTTGATCACGATGACCTCGGGGTCGCGGTCGACGACCGTCTCCCAGCCCACGGTGGTCCAGCTGTCCTTGAGGTCCTTCATGATGTGGTCGCCGCCGGCCTTGGTGATGATGTCGTGGGGCCCCGCGTAGGCGCCGGACGTGAACGGTTTGTCCTCGCCGCTGTCGTAGAGGAACACTCGCGGCCGGTCGGCGCCCTTCGGAGCCTTCGCCTGTGCTCCGGCCACCTGCTCGCGGAACTTGGTGATGAGGGTTTCGGCCCTGTCCTCGACGTCGAACACCTTGCCCAGGTTCCGCAGGTCCGTGTACAGCGCGTCGAGCGGCGCCATCACGCCGCGGGCCTTGCCCTGTCCGTTGCGGCACGACTCGCTGAGCAGGTACGAGTCGATGCCCACGCGTCGCAGCGCGGCAGGCGTGAAACCCTCGCCTTCGTTGAAGCCGTAGTTCCAGCCCGCGAAGACCAGGTCGGCACGGGCGGCAAGCACCAGTTCCTTGTTGATCCGCTCCTTGGAGAGCCACTTGGCCTTCTGGTAGCCGTCCTTCCACGGCACCGTCGTGAGGTCGCCCTTGTCGTCGGGCATGACGTATCCGGCCATGTGGTCCTCGAGGCCGAGGGCGAACATGATCTCGGTGATTCCCACGTCGTTGGTGACCACGCGCCGCGGAGCCCTGTCGAACGTCTTCTTCTCGCCGCAGTTCTCGACCGTGACCGGGTAGTGGCTGCCGGACGACGCGGTGGCGCCGTCTCCCTTCCCCTCCTCCCGCGAGACGTCAGCCCCGCAGCCGGTGACGGCGAAGACCAGGGCGAGAGCGAGGGCGGCGGGGCGTGCGAGATGGGGCATGGAGGCGTGACTCCTTCGAGGACGGACCGGGGAAGGCGGACTACTGGGAGGGGAGACGGTCGAAGAGCAGCTGAACCGCGCCTGTCTCCGGGTGGGGGACACGGTGCGCCCGAACACCGAAGACGTCGGCCAGCAGGACGGGCGTGAGAACGTCGTGGGGATCGCCGGAAGCGACGATCCGCCCGCCGTCGATGACGTGGAGGAGATCGCAGTGGAGGGCGGCGAGGTTGAGGTCGTGCAGTGCCGTGAGCACGGTCAGCCCGCTGGCCCGTACCAGGGACAGAACCTCCAACTGCTGGGCGATGTCCAGGTGGTTGGTGGGCTCGTCCAGCACCAGTACCTGCGGCCGCTGAGCGAGTGCGCGGGCGATCAGGACCCGTTGCTTCTCACCGCCGGAGAGCGTGAGGAAGCCTCGGTGGGCCAGATGGCCGGCGCCGACTCCTTCCAGCGCGGCGGCACACGTCCGCCGGTCCTCGTCGGTCTCCCGGGCCACCGCCCCCTGGTGCGGCAGTCTGCCCATGGCCACGACCTCGGCCACCGTGAAGTCGAACTCCGCGACCGCTTCCTGCGGAAGGGCGGCGAGCCGGCGCGCGCTTTCGCGCGTGCTCATGGCCGCCAGGTCGTCACCGCCGAGACGTACCGCGCCGGCCGTGGGACGCAGGGCCCGGTAGACGCATCGCAACAGGGTCGACTTGCCGCTGCCGTTGGGCCCGACGAGTCCCACGACCTGCCCACTGCCCGCCCGCAGTGAGACGTCCTCCACCACGCGCGCCCCGGAGATCTCCACTGTGACGGTGTCGATGTCGACCCGCATCACACGCCTCCGAAGGTGTAGGTACGGCGGCGCATGAGCAGGACGAAGCAAGGCACGCCGATCGCGGCGGTCAGTACGCCCAGGGGCAGCTCGGCCGGGGCGAGCACCACGCGTGACAGGATGTCCACCCAGATCAGCAGCACGGCGCCGGCCGGCGGCGCCACGGCCAGCAGCCGGCGGTGGTCCGCCCCGACCAGCATCCGGGCGGCGTGCGGCACCATCAGGCCCACGAAGCCGATCGCACCGCTGACCGCGACCACGGCCCCGGTGACGGCGGCGGCGGTGAGGAAGAGTTCCTTGCGCAGCCGCCCGGGGTCCACACCCAGCGCGGCAGCCGTCTCGTCGCCCATGGCGAGGGCGTTCAGGCGCCGGGCCGACCAGCCGAGGTGGACGAGGCCGCCGAGCACCGCTCCCGCGGCGATCGGTACGGAGGACCAGCTCGCGCCGCCCAGGCTGCCGAGCAGCCACATCATCGCGGACCGGGCCGCTTCACCGTGCTCGGCGGCGAACACCATGAACGTCGTCACGGCCGAGAACCCGTAGTACAACGCGGTGCCGGTCAGCACCAGCCGGAGCGGCGTCAGCCCCCGCGGGGTCCGGGCGATCGCGTACACCAGCGTCATGGCGGCGAGCGCGGAGACGAACGCCGCCGTGGACAGCGCCCAGACACCGAGTGCGCCGAAGGCGCCGAAGATGAGCACGGCGTTGGCTCCGACGGCCGCGCCGGAGGAGATCCCGAGGACGAACGGGTCCGCGAGCGCGTTGCGGACCATGGCCTGCACGGCGACGCCCACGGATGCCAGACCGGCGCCGACGACCGCGGCGAGCACGGCGCGGGGGAAGCGGAGTTCCCACACGATGGTGTAGGAGGAGACCTCGTCCGGTGCTATGGCCCCACCGGTCAGGCCCGCCCAGAGGTAGTGCAGCGCCTCGCTCCACGAGAGCCCCGACGCCCCGATGCCAGCCCCGCAGGCCAGGGAGACGGGGAGCGCGACGCACAGGCCGGTCACGAGCAGGGGCAACGACACACGCTGAGGTCGCGGGGGCCCGCCGCTCGTACGGTGGTGCGGTACGACGGGTGTTCGGTCGCGGAGCGTGGCCACAGGCGGATCGCTTTCGCCTCGGGCCGTGCACCTGCGTGTTCGAAGGAGCGGGCCCGGGCGCTGGGCGCCGTGCGCAGCACCTCTCGCAGTCCACGGCGATTGACAGGAGCTTCACCACCGCGGGTAATCGGGCTTGCGGAACCCTGTGCGGGACTCCGCCTACCGTTGCGGGTCAGCGCCGGACTTCGACCGGACTTCCCCCGCGAGGCGCTTGCAGCTTAGCGCCTCGCCCACGCCTGCTCTCCATGGGGAAGGTACAGGGCGCGTGCCGCCCGGTTCGAACATCGCGCGGAGGGCTGGGTCCTGCGGGCGTGGCCGCCCCGCGAAGGAGGCGGGGGGCGGCCACACGGCACGCAGGCGGGGTCAGCCGCGCCAGGTGTCGTTGAGGGTGACCCTGGTGGAGGTGACGGTCGCGGTGCGGTTGGCGCCGCTTTCCCAGGTCACGTTTCCTGCCTCGTCCTTGCGGATGTACTTGTACTCGAAGGACGTGCCCTCGGGGAGTTCCACGTCCAGTTTCCACACCGGATAGGCGGCCGGGTCGAGCTTGAGGGCGCTGCCCGGGTTCCAGTCGCCCAGTTCCGGCCTGTTGCCGGTCACGTAGATGTTCTGGCCCAGGTCGGTGGAGGCGTTGACGGCGAAGGACACGCCGGAGGTCACCGGGTCGGGAGCGGTGCCACCGTCGCAGTTCCGGGCGTTGACGTGCAGGGCCACGGCCGTGTGGGCGCCGAGGGTGGCGGTGAACCGGCCGGATCCGTCGACGGTGACACCCTTGCCGGCCTGGACGTCGCAGTAGTCACCGGCGGGCAGCGACGTCTGGAACGTGCGGGTCAGCGAGGAGCCCTCGTGGTTGATGGCGACGTACGCCTTGGAGCCGCGCCCGAAGGCGATCTGGTCGCCGCCGTTGTCCCACCAGTCGGTCACCGACTGGCCGCGGGCGGCGTTGCGGAAGCCGACCATGGAGGAGATCTCACGCCAGGCGTGCTGGCACTTCCAGCCGTCGCTGTGGCAGGCGTTCACCTGGCCGCCGTTCGGCGGGCCCGCGTCGCGGTCGGTGAACTCGTAGCCGGAGTGGACGTCGGGGCTGCCGTACGGCCAGGCCAGCATGAAGACGTGTGCCAGCGTGTAGTCGGCACCGTCCTTGTGGCTGAGGGTCTCGCCGTTGCGTTCGGTGTCGTGGTTGGCGACGAAGACGTTGGACTTGTCCGAGGGCATGTGGCCCCAGGCTTCGCCGAAGTTCTTCAGGTACGCGAGGTTCTCGCTGTTGAAGACGCGCTTGAGGTCGCGCCCGTAGCGGAACTCCTGCACGTCCCCGCTGCCGAGGTACTCGGTCGGGGAGACGGCCTCGCCGGCGCCGTGGATGGCCTCGTGCTTCCAGTACACGTTCGGGTCGCTGAGGCGGGACTTGATGTCGGCCAGGTCACCGGCGGCCATGTGCTTGGCCGCGTCGATCCGGAAGCCGTCGACGCCGAGTGACAGCAGGTCGTTGAGGTAGCCGGCGATCCTGCCCCGGACGTAGTCCTCGCCGGTGTCCAGGTCCGCGAGCCCGACCAGCTCGCACTCCTGGACGTTGAAGCGGTCGCGGTAGTCGTTGATCTGCGCGGTGCAGTTGTCGAAGTCGGGCGCCGAGTAGCTGCCCGGATAGTTGTACTTGGTGTACGACGAGCCGCCGGTTCCGGTGCCGTTCCCGGCCGACATGTGGTTGATGACCGAGTCGGCGACGACCTTCACACCCGCCGCGTGACACGTGTCGACCATGCTCTTGAACTGTCCGCGGTCACCGAGGCGGCCCGCGATCCTGTAGCTGACCGGCTGGTAGGAGGTCCACCACTGTCCGCCCTGGATGTGCTCCTGCGGCGGGGAGACCTGGACGAAGCCGTAGCCGGCCGGGCCGAGGGTGTCGGTGCACGCCTTGGCGACCGAGCTGAACTTCCATTCGAACATCACCGCGGTGACGTCCCTGTCGCCGGGCGGGGAAGCCTGCGCCGGTACCGCGGTGGTGAGGAGGCCGCCGGCCACGCCGGCGGTGAGTGCGAGTGCCGCGGCGGTGCCTCTTCGCGCTCTGCTGGTGCTCCCGTGCATGGAGTCTCCCGTGTGAGGATGCGGGTGTCCTGGATGCCGATCGATGGCTGACTGGGGAGTCGGCACGCTCTTGCAATACATTGCTGCAAGATGACTGCAAGGTGTTGCGGTCGTGACCGTAAAGGCACTGTTCGGTACTGGTCAAGCCTTCGGACGAGGCCGACTCCAGGATGTGACGTGGCGTCATTTCTGCAACTTTCTGCTTCTTCTTGCAGCACGGGAACGTTCGCGCTTGCCTCACCGGAACCCGATCCACCTGGTGCGGCGTCCTGACGAGCAAGGACGAGTGGACGGGAACGATGGTCGAACGAACGGAAGCGCGCGGCAGGTCGGCCTGGGCGCGGGGGCGAGTGCTCGCCGGGGCGGCGGTGCTGACGGCCGCCCTGCTGATGCTCCACGGGGTGGTCCCCAACGCGGTGGGCGGGCTGGGCAGTCTGCTGGAATCGTTCCTGCCGTGGCTCGGCCTGGTGATCGTGGTGCTGCTCCCGCTCGCGCTGCTGCGCCGTTCGGCCGTCGCGCTGGTGGCGCTGCTCCTGCCGCTGGCGGCCTGGACGTATCTCTTCGGCGGGCTGCTCCTGCCCGCGCCGGAGCCCGACGCCGCCGACCTGGTCGTGGTGCAGCACAACGTCAGCGACGAGAACACCGACCCCGCGGGCACGGCCCGTGCGCTGACCGATGCCGGGCCCGACCTCATCGCACTCCAGGAGCTGGTGCCGCCGGCACTCGACGTGTACGAGAAGACCCTCGCCCCGGACTACCCGTACCGGACGGTTCAGGGCACGGTCGGACTCTGGTCGAAGCATCCGCTCACCGGTGCCCGGCCGCTCGACATCAAGCCCCGGGGCATCACGGAGGAGTGGAACCGCGGCCTGCGGTCCTCGGTGCACACGCCGCACGGCGAGATCGCCGTGTACGTCGCGCACCTGCCCTCGGTCCGCGTCGGGGCGAGCGGCCTCGCGTCGTCCTGGCGGGACGAGAGCGCCGGCCTGCTGGGAGACGCCGTCGCGGCCGAGCGACTGAGCCGGGTCGTCCTGCTGGGCGACCTCAACGGCACGGTCGACGACCGCGCGCTGGATCCGCTGACGACACACCTGAACGTGGCCGAGCGGGGCGTCGCCCTCAGCTTCCCCGCCGCCTTCCCGGTGGCCCGGATCGACCAGGTCATGGCCCGCTCCGCGACCGTCGGCCACATCCGCGCCCTCCCCGCCACCGGAAGCGATCACCTTCCGGTCGTCGCCCGGGTCAGGATGGACTGAAAGAGGCACATGCTTCGCAGTCCGCGCAAACACCCCAATACGCCTTGGAGAGCAAGCCGCTTACGGAGCTTGCGTTAGCCTTTCGCTGTGACGCGACGACTTGCTCAGGTGGCAAAGAAGGTTGGGGTCAGCGAGGCCACGGTCAGCCGGGTACTCAATGGCAAGCCGGGTGTTTCCGAGGCGACCCGGCAGTCCGTGCTGAGCGCGTTGGACGTCCTGGGATATGAGCGGCCGACGCAGTTGCGGGGTGAGCGTGCGCGGCTGGTGGGGCTGGTGTTGCCGGAGTTGCAGAACCCGATCTTTCCCGCGTTCGCCGAGGTCATCGGTGGCGCCCTGGCCCAGCAGGGGCTGACGCCGGTGCTGTGCACCCAGACCAAGGGCGGCGTCTCCGAGGCCGACTACGTCGAGCTGCTGTTGCAGCAGCAGGTGTCGGGGGTCGTCTTCGCGGGCGGGTTGTTCGCTCAGGCCGACGCCCCGCACGACCACTACCGGCTGCTCGCCGAGCGCAACATCCCGGTGGTGCTGATCAACGCCTCCATCGAGAATCTCCAGTTCCCGTGCATCGCCTGCGACGACGCCGTGGCCGTGGAGCAGTCGTGGCGTCACCTGGTCTCGCTCGGGCACGAGCGCATCGGCCTGGTGCTCGGCCCCTC
>NZ_JBHYOB010000016.1:0-190431 GCF_042744565.1 Streptomyces sp. NPDC058812 | reverse complement strand
ATCGGAGCAGTCGATCGTCAGCTGCACTGTCATTTCCATGCTCGGAGCATCCCAGGCAGGTCTGACAGGCGATCCGCTTTCACAACAGGCCCTAGTGCGCCGCCGACTCCCAGTCCCGGCCCGCGCCCACCGAGACGCCCAGCGGGACCCTGAGCTGGACGGCGTTGGCCATTTCGCGACGGACGAGTTCCTCCGCCGCCGCGCGCTCGCCGGGGGCGATCTCCAGGACGATTTCGTCGTGGACCTGGAGCAGCATGCGGGACGTGAGGCCGGCCTCGCGCAGCGCCTTGTCGACGTTGAGCATGGCGATCTTGACGATGTCGGCCGCCGTGCCCTGGATCGGCGCGTTCAGGGCCATGCGCTCGGCCGCCTCGCGGCGCTGGCGGTTGTCGCTGTTGAGGTCGGGCAGATAGCGGCGGCGGCCGAAGAGCGTCGCCGTGTAACCAGTCGCCCGTGCCTCGTCGACGACCCGGCGCAGATAGTCGCGTACGCCACCGAACCGCTCGAAGTAGGCGTCCATCAGGCCCCGGGCCTCGGCCGCCTCGATGTTCAGCTGCTGGGAGAGGCCGAAGGCCGACAGGCCGTACGCCAGGCCGTAGGACATCGCCTTGATCTTGCGGCGCATCTCCGCGTCGACCGCGGACTGCTCGACCGAGAAGACCTGCGCGGCGGCGGTGGTGTGCAGGTCCTCGCCCGAGGTGAAGGCCTCGGTCAGGCCCTCGTCCTCGGACAGGTGGGCCATCACCCGCAGCTCGATCTGGCTGTAGTCGGCCGTCATCAGGGACTCGAAGCCCTCGCCGACGACGAAGCCGCGGCGGATGGCTCGGCCCTCGTCGGTGCGGACCGGGATGTTCTGCAGATTCGGGTCCGTGGAGGAGAGGCGGCCGGTCGCGGCGACCGTCTGGTTGAACGTGGTGTGGATGCGGCCGTCCGCGGCGATCGTCTTGATCAGACCCTCCACCGTGACGCGCAGCTTGGCCTGCTCACGGTGACGGAGCATGATCACCGGCAGTTCGTTGTCGGTCTGGGCAGCCAGCCAGGCCAGGGCGTCGGCGTCGGTGGTGTAGCCGGTCTTGGTCTTCTTGGTCTTGGGGAGGTTCAGCTCGCCGAAGAGGACTTCCTGGAGCTGCTTGGGCGAGCCCAGGTTGAACTCCCGTCCGGCCGCCGCGTGCGCCTCCTTCACCGCCTGCTGCACGGCGCCCGCGAACATCTGCTCCATGGCCTGCAGGTGCTCCCGGTCGGCCGCGATGCCGTGCCGCTCCATGCGGGCCAGCAGCGCGGACGTGGGCAACTCCATGTCGCGCAGCAGGTCAGCGGCGCCGACGTCCGCCAGGCGGCCCTCGAAGGCCTCGCCCAGGTCGAGGATGGCGCGGGCCTGCACCATCAGCGCCTCGGCCTCGGCGCCCTCGTCCGCCCCGAAGGCCAGCTGGCCGTCGGCCGCGGCGGCGGGAGCCAGCTCGCGGTGCAGGTACTCCAGGGACAGCGCGTCCAGGTCGAAGGAGCGGCGGCCCGGTTTGACCAGGTAGGCGGCGAGCGCGGTGTCCATGCCGACGCCGGCGACGCTCCAGCCGTGCTCGGCGAAGACGCGCATCGCGCCCTTGGCGTTGTGGAGGACCTTCGGCCGGTCCGCGTCGGACAGCCAGGCCGTGAACGCCGCCTCGTCGGCCTCGTCCACCTCCGTCGGGTCGAACCAGGCGGCCTTGCCGTCGGGCGCGGCGAGCGCGACCTCGGTGACCGAGCCGGTGCCCAGCGCCCAGGTGTCGACCGTGGCGACGCCGAGGGTCTGCGTGCCGTGCTCGGCGAGCCAGCCGGCCAGCTCGCCGGTGCCCAGCACCGTGCCGTCCAGCTCGACGCCGTCCGCCACCACCGGGGCGGCCTCGGCCTCCTCGGCCCCCGGGTCGACGGCGTAGAGCCGCTCGCGCAGCGACGGGTTGCGGATCTCCAGGGTGTCCAGGATCACCGCGACGCCCTTGCGGTCGTACGCGGTCCGCTCCAGGTCGTTGACGGCCTTCGGCAGCTCGACCCGACGCTCCAGCTCGGTGAGCCGGCGGTTGAGCTTGACGGACTCCAGGTGGTCGCGGAGGTTCTGCCCCGCCTTGCCCTTGACCTCGTCGACGCGCTCGACCAGATCGGCGAAGGACCCGAACTGGTTGATCCACTTCGCGGCGGTCTTCTCGCCGACGCCCGGGATGCCCGGGAGGTTGTCGGACGGGTCGCCGCGCAGGGCCGCGAAGTCGGGGTACTGGGCGGGGGTCAGCCCGTACTTCTCGAAGACCTTCTCCGGCGTGAAGCGGGTCAGCTCGGAGACACCCTTGGTCGGATACAGGACCGTGGTGTGCTCACTGACCAGCTGGAAGGAGTCCCGGTCACCGGTGACGATCAGCACGTCGAAGCCCTCGGCCTCGGCCTGTGTGGCGAGCGTGGCGATGACGTCGTCGGCCTCGAAGCCCTCGACGGCGAAGCGCTGCACGTGCATGGCGTCGAGCAGCTCGCCGATCAGCTCGACCTGGCCCTTGAACTCGTCCGGGGTCTTGGATCGGTTCGCCTTGTACTCGGTGAACTCCTCCGAGCGCCAGGTCTTGCGGGAGACGTCGAACGCCACCGCGAAGTGCGTGGGCGCCTCGTCACGCAGCGTGTTGGCCAGCATCGACGCGAAGCCGTAGATCGCGTTGGTCGGCTGGCCCGTCGCGGTCGTGAAATTCTCCGCGGGCAGCGCGAAGAACGCGCGGTACGCCAGGGAGTGCCCGTCCATGAGCATCAGGCGCGGGCGGGCGCCGCCGGAGGTGCTGTCGGTCTTCTTCGCTGCTGTCTCTGCCACGCTCCCGATCCTGCCACGGACCACTGACACTCGGCCCCGCCCTCACCCTGCCGCGCCGGACCGGCCCGGTCGCCCCACCGGTGCGCGCCCGGTCACCCTGCGTCGCGGCCACCCGAGTTGCCGGACGCAAGCATCGCCCGCGGCCTCCGGCCCCCGCCCGGCCACCGTCGATGTCTGTCGGGCGTGCGAGGATCGGAGACGTACCTCACACGTGTACGCGAAGGAGCGCGCGATGGCCACCAAGCCGCCCAAGGGTGATCCGGTTCAGGACGCGCCCCAGGTCACGGAGCCCCAGCACGCGGCGGCGGGCATCCCGGCGATCGGCCACACCCTGCGCATGGCACAGCGGCAGATGGGCGTGAAGCGGACCGCGCTGACCCTGCTGAGTGTCAACCAGAAGGACGGCTTCGACTGCCCGGGCTGCGCCTGGCCGGAGCCGGACCACCGGCACAAGGCGGAGTTCTGTGAGAACGGCGCGAAGGCCGTGGCCGAGGAAGCCACCCTGCGCCGGGTCACCCCGGAGTTCTTCGCCGCGCACTCCGTCGCCGACCTCGCGACCCGCAGCGGCTACTGGCTGGGCCAGCAGGGCCGGCTCACACACCCGGTGTACCTCCCGGAGGGCGGCGAGCACTACGAACCGGTCACCTGGGAGCGCGCCTTCGACATCGTGGCGGAGGAGATCGCGGCCCTGGACTCGCCCGACGAGTCCGTCTTCTACACCTCCGGGCGCACCAGCAACGAGGCGGCCTTCCTCTACCAGCTCTTCGCGCGCGAGCTCGGCACGAACAACCTGCCGGACTGCTCCAACATGTGCCACGAGTCGTCCGGCTCGGCCCTGTCCGAGACCATCGGCATCGGCAAGGGCAGCGTCCTGCTGGAGGACCTCTACAAGTCCGATCTGATCATCGTGGCCGGCCAGAACCCGGGCACCAACCACCCGCGCATGCTCTCCGCCCTGGAGCGGGCCAAGGCGAACGGTGCGAAGATCATCAGCGTCAATCCGCTGCCCGAGGCCGGCCTGGAGCGCTTCAAGAACCCGCAGACCCCCAAGGGGCTCACCGCGGGCGCCGCGCTCACCGACCTGTTCCTGCAGATCCGCCTCGGCGGCGACCAGGCCCTGTTCCGGCTCCTGAACAAGCTGATCCTGGAGACGGAGGGCGCGGTCGACGAAGCCTTCGTCGAGGAACACACGCACGGGTACGAGGAGTTCGCCGAGGCCGCCCGCGCCGCCGACTGGGACGAGACGCTCACGGCGACCGGCCTCACGCGCGCGGAGATCGGGGAAGCGCTGCGCATGGTGCTCGCCTCGAAGCGCACCATCGTGTGCTGGGCGATGGGCCTGACCCAGCACAAGCACTCCGTGCCCACCATCCGCGAGGTCGTGAACTTCCTCCTCCTGCGCGGCAACATCGGCCGTCCGGGCGCGGGCGTCTGCCCGGTGCGCGGCCACTCCAACGTGCAGGGCGACCGCACGATGGGCATCTTCGAGCGCCCCGCGCCCGCCTTCCTGGACGCGCTGGAGAAGGAGTTCGGCTTCGCCCCGCCGCGCGAGCACGGCTACGACGTCGTACGGGCCATCCGCGCGCTGCGCGACGGCGAGGCGAAGGTCTTCTTCGCCATGGGCGGCAACTTCGTCTCCGCCTCCCCCGACACGGAGGTCACCGAGGCGGCCATGCGCCGCGCCCGCCTCACCGTGCACGTCTCGACGAAGCTGAACCGCTCACACGCGGTCACGGGCGCGCGGGCGCTCATCCTGCCGACGCTGGGCCGCACCGAGCGCGACCTCCAGGGCGGCGGCGAACAGTTCGTCACCGTCGAGGACTCCATGGGCATGGTGCACGCGTCCCGGGGCCGGCTGGAGCCCGCGAGCGGGCAGCTGCTGTCCGAGCCGGCGATCGTGTGCCGGCTGGCGCGCCGGGTGCTGGGCGATGACAGCCGCACGCCGTGGGAGGAGTTCGAGAAGGACTACGCGACCATCCGCGACCGCATCGGGCGCGTGATCCCGGGCTTCGAGGACTTCAACGCGCGCGTGGCGCACCCCGGGGGCTTCGCCCTCCCCCACGCCCCGCGCGACGAGCGCCGCTTCCCGACGGCCACCGGAAAGGCCAACTTCACCGCCGCGCCGATCGAGTACCCCGAGCTGCCCGAGGGGCGGCTGCTGCTCCAGACGCTGCGCTCGCACGACCAGTACAACACCACGATCTACGGTCTGGACGACCGTTACCGGGGCATCAGGAACGGCCGCCGGGTCATCCTGGTCAATCCGGAGGACGCCCGGAAGCTGAACGCCCCGGACGGTTCGTACGTCGACCTGGTCAGCGAGTGGAAGGACGGGGTGGAGCGGCGGGCGCCCGGCTTCCGTGTCGTGCATTATCCGACGGCCCGGGGCTGCGCGGCCGCGTACTACCCGGAGACCAACGTCCTGGTGCCGCTGGACGCCACCGCGGACACCAGTAACACCCCGGCCAGCAAGTCCGTCGTCGTCCGTCTGGAACAATCGGCGACCGACTGAGCGTTTGCTCAGTCGAGCCGCCGGCCGCACCGGGCCGGCCGGCGACTCAGGCAGACGGAGCAACGAACGGAGCCGGCCCATGGGCGAGCAGCAGCAGGTGCAGTTCCCGCAGGAGGTCATCGACGAGTACGCCGCGCTCGGCGTCGACCTGCCCGCGCTCTTCTCCGCCGGGCACCTCGGGACGCGCATGGGCGTCCAGATCCTCGAAGCGTCGGCCGACCGCGTCGTCGGCACCATGCCGGTGGAGGGCAACACCCAGCCGTACGGGCTGCTGCACGGTGGGGCCTCGGCCGTGCTGGCCGAGACGCTCGGTTCGGTCGGCTCGATGCTGCACGGCGGCAGCACCAAGATCGCCGTCGGCGTCGACCTGAACTGCACCCACCACCGCGGGGCCCGCTCCGGTCTCGTCACCGGCGTGGCCACGCCGGTGCACCGGGGCCGGTCGACGGCGACGTACGAGATCGTGATCAGCGACGAGCAGGACCGCCGCGTGTGCACCGCCCGGCTGACCTGCCTGCTGCGGGACGTGAACCCGGGCGACGGCGAGCAGGCCGGCGCGACAGGCTGAGCGGCGCGCGGGCGGCCGGGCCCACACCCGGCCGCACATCGCTGACGGTGACCACGTGTCAGGCCACGTATCACTCCCGGCCACGGGGCTGCCGCTGCCCACGGCGTCACTACCGGCCACAGATCGGTGGGCCGCCACCACCGCCCACAGCGTCACACCCGGCCACAGGTTGCCAGCACCGCGCACGACGCCACCCCCGGCCACAGGGCAACCACCGCACACGGCGTCACACCCGGCCACAGGGCCACCGCCGCACACCGTCACACCCGGCCACAGCATTGCTCCCGGCCGCCCGGCGCTCTAGCTTCAGGGCATGGGACGGGGAGAGGCCCCCTGGCCGGGGGCGGCGGCTCGGCGGTTCCGGTTCGCGCCCGGACTGCTCGCTCTCGCGCTGACACTGCCGTCCGTCGCTCTGGCGGTCGGCTGCGGCAACTCCGGCGCCGAAAGGCCCGGTTCCGGCGACACCGCCCGAGCGACCGCGTCGGCATCGGCATCGGCATCGGCATCGGCACAAGGAAGCCTGTCCGGCGAGGAGTTGTGCGCGAGCGCCGTCGGCTACTGGGCACACGAGATACTGGCCGGCAGCACCCCCTACGGCGACTACCAGTCGATGGGACTGTCCAACCCGCAGTACGACATCCTGCGGGAGGTCGTGGACGCCGCACAGGCCACGAAGCGCGACCAAGGACCCCGAGCGGCCGGAGAGCTGATCGACCGCCAGGTACGCGACGCCTGCGCCGATCACTACCGCGACGGCGCCCCGAGCGACGGCCCGTGGCAGTGAGCGGCACCGGTCCCGTCGAGCCGGGCGAGGGCACCCACGTCTGGAGCGGCCCGGACGCTCCCCGGCCGTCCGCCCGGCGCCGTGGACGGCCCGCTCGGTACTACGACCGCCACCGCCGGGCGGTCCTCACGACCGCCGCGGCCGTCGTGGTCCTGGCGGGCGGCGGCTACCTGTACGCCAGCCGACCGCAACCCCCTTCCCCTCCCCCGCCGCCGCACCCTGCCCAGGCGGTCGACCTCGACTACCTGGACGCGGTGCCCGCCCCCGGTGACGACTTCAGCTTCGCAGTGCGACTGAGCGTGCGGTCCGGCCCGCCCGTCACCGTGACACGGCTCGACCAGCCCTACGCCGGCATCTCGATGACTTCGTCCCCCACCGCGCCTTTCCAGACAAAGGCGCATTCCGCCCGCAAGATCATCGTCACTCTTCGGGTGACGGAATGCGCAAAAGCGCCGCGGAACCTCGCGCTCCCTTTCCTGCAAGTAACGCTGCGTAATACGCGCGCAATACAAGCCCACAGTTTCATCCTGGGGACGCACTATGCACGGGACCTCTCCCAGGCCCTTGAGGTCGCCTGCCGCAACGAATCCAGGTAATCACCAAAACGCCCCAGACGCCTGAACGCGGGCCGTCGGTCCTGCGAGTTCTCACCATGCGGACAGGGCGAATCGGACGGAATTCCGCACTTCTTCCCAGCCAGTACCGCTCTGCATTACCCCGTGTCATAACAAGAGCGTCACAGCCTGAGTCAGACCCTCCTCCACGTTCCCCACACACGCTTAGAGTCACGGCCAGTCACCGCGCCGTCCGATTGTCACTTCGGCCCAGCGCTCGACTCGGCCGCCTCCACGGGGAAGTGGCTGTGCCAGGGAAAGGACTGATCGTGCGTCAACGTTCGCTCATCGCCATCACCGCCGCTCTGGCGGCGGGAGCACTCACCCTCACCGCCTGCGGCTCGCGCGACGACGACGGCGGCTCGGACTCCGGCAACGGCGGCGGCGGTGGCACCACCGTCGTCATCGGCGTCGACGCCCCGCTGACCGGCGACCTGTCCGCGCTGGGCCTCGGCATCAAGAACTCGGCGGACCTCGCGGCCAAGACCGCCAACAAGGACAAGCACGTCGAGGGCATAACCTTCAAGGTCCAAGCCCTCGACGACCAGGGCCAGCCCTCCGTGGGCCAGCAGAACGCCAGCCAGTTCGTCGCCGACGACAAGGTCCTCGGCGTGGTCGGCCCGCTGAACTCCTCGGTCGGCGAGTCCATGCAGCAGGTCTTCGAGTCCGGCAACATGGCCCTGGTCTCCCCGGCCAACACCGGCCCCTCGCTGACCCAGGGCCCCGACTGGCGCACGGAGAAGAAGCGCCCGTTCAAGACCTACTTCCGCACCGCGACCACCGACGCCATCCAGGGCCCGTTCGCCGCGCAGTACGTCTTCAACGACTTCAAGAAGAAGAAAGCCTTCGTCATCGACGACAAGAAGACCTACGGCGCCGGTCTCGCCGGCACCTTCACCGACGAGTTCAAGAAGCTCGGCGGCCAGGTCGTCGGTACCGAGCACATCAACCCGGACACCAAGGACTTCTCCGCGGTCGCCACCAAGGTCAAGAACTCGGGCGCCGACGTCGTCTACTACGGCGGCGAATACCCGCAGGCCGGCCCGCTCAGCAAGCAGATCAAGGGCACCGGCGCCAAGATTCCGCTGGTCGGCGGTGACGGCATCTACAGCGCCGACTTCATCAAGCTCGCCGGCGCCAGCGGTACCGGTGACCTGGCCACCTCCGTCGGCGCGCCCGTCGAGGAGCTGCCCTCGGCCAAGGAGTTCGTCGCCAACTACAAGTCCGCGGGCTACAAGGAGCCCTTCGAGGCCTACGGCGGCTACTCCTACGACTCCGCCTGGGCCATCATCGAGGCCGTCAAGACGGTCGTCGAGAAGAACGACGGCAAGCTCCCCGACGACGCCCGTGCCCAGGTCGTCGAGGCCATGCAGAACGTCTCCTTCGACGGAGTGACCGGCAAGGTCTCCTTCGACGAGTTCGGTGACGCCACCAACAAGCAGCTGACCGTCTACGCCGTCGAGAACGGCGACTGGAAGGCCGTGAAGTCCGGCACCTACACCGGCTGAGTCGTCCGACGAGACACCCGCACCACTCAAGAGCCGCGCGGGGCGCTGTTCCACAGGCGCCCCGCGCGGACTCACACCCGGCCACATCCGTCGAACATCCGAACCTCTCGGAGGACATGCGGTGAACGAACTGCCGCAGCAGCTGGTCAACGGCCTGCTACTGGGATCCATGTACGGGCTGATCGCCATTGGCTACACGATGGTCTACGGCATCGTCCAGCTCATCAACTTCGCCCACGGCGAGATCTTCATGACCGGTGCCTTCGGCGCGCTCACGGTCTACATCTACATCCTGCCCGACGGCACCTCCATGCTGATCGCCCTGCCCCTGATGATCCTCGGCGCCGTGATCGTCTCGGTGACCGTCGCCATCGGGGCTGAACGTTTCGCCTATCGCCCCCTGCGCGGTGGCCCCCGCCTCGCCCCGCTCATCACCGCCATCGGCCTCTCGCTCGCCCTCCAGCAGGCGATCTGGGCCTGGTACCCCGACGCGAAGTCCGCCCGCACCTTCCCGCAGATCGAGGGCGGCCCCTTCCACATCGGCAGCATCACCCTGCAGACCGGCAGCATCTTCCTGCTCATCGCCGCCCCCGTCAGCATGGCCTTCCTCGGCTACTTCGTCATGAAGACCCGCACCGGACGCGGCATGCAGGCCACCGCCCAGGACCCCGACACCGCCAAGCTGATGGGCGTCAACACCGACCGCATCATCGTGATCGCGTTCGCCCTCGGCGCCGTGTTCGCCGCCATCGGCGGAGTCGCGTACGGCCTGGAATACGGCCACGTCGACTTCAAAATGGGCTTCATCCTCGGACTGAAGGCCTTCACCGCGGCCGTCCTCGGCGGCATCGGCAACATCTACGGCGCCATGATCGGCGGTGTCGTCCTCGGCGTCGCCGAAACCCTGGCCACCGCCTACATCGGCGACATCCCCGGCCTGGGCCAGTTCGGCAGCCAGTCCTGGGCGGACGTCTGGGCCTTCATCCTCCTCATCCTTGTGCTGTTGTTCAGGCCACAGGGCCTGCTCGGCGAGCGCGTCGCGGACAGGGCGTGACACCGATGACCACACAAACCACCGAGAAGACCACGAACACCCCCGTCACCGGCGCGGCGACCGGCCTCATCGGCATCCCACCGCACCTCGGACGCGCCCTCGCCACCGGCGGCGGCCTCCTCACCATCGTCTCCACCTTCCTCGCCTGGACCTGGACCGCCGCGTTCCCCGGCGACCTCACGGTCTACGGCTACCCGGGCGGCCTCCAGGTCCTCGTCCTCATCGGCGGCGCCCTGACCACCCTCTTCGGCCTCTCCTCATACGGCGTCAAAGGCCTCCGCTGGCTCACCCCCGCCGGCGCCGACGCCGCACTGAGGTTCGCCGCGCTCGCCACCTTCGCGACCACCTGGTACACCGTCCTCGCCATCAGCCTCCAGCTCGGCGGCCTCGTCAACCTCGAACCCGGCGCCTACATCGCGGCGATCGTCACCCTCGTAGCCCTCCTCGGCGCCCTCGCACTCCCCTTCGAACGCCCCGCGCCCGACCCCATCGACCCCGACGAGACCGGCTGGGACCTCGCCAAGCACCGCGCGGGCCACGGCTGGCAGACCATCAAGGCCGCCTTCGCCGCCGGCGAGCCCGGCCCCGTACGCGCCCTGCCCTCCTACGCCGAGATCCTCATCATCGTCGCGGTCCTCACCGTCTGCCTCACCGTCTTCACCTACGGCATCGGCACCGAGTACGACGAACTCTTCGTCGGCTTCCTGATCACCGCCGGGTTCGGCTTCGCAGCCGCCCACAAGGCGGGCCTCATCCGCCAGGCCACCCAGATCACCGCACGGCACCAGACCATCACCATCTGGGGCGCCTTCGTCGCCGCGGCACTGTTCCCCTTCACCCAGACCGACGACCAGTACGCCACCATCGGCGTCTACATCCTCATCTTCGCCACCGTCGCCCTGGGCCTCAACATCGTCGTCGGCCTCGCCGGCCTCCTCGACCTCGGCTACGTCGCCTTCCTCGGCGTCGGCGCCTACGCCGCCGCCCTGGTCTCCGGCTCGCCCAGCTCGCCCTTCGGCGTCCACTTCCCCTTCTGGGCCGCCGTCCTCGTCGGCGCCGCCGCCTCACTGATCTTCGGCGTACTGATCGGCGCCCCGACCCTGCGGCTGCGCGGCGACTACCTCGCCATCGTGACCCTCGGCTTCGGAGAGATCTTCCGCATCGCCGTCCTCAACATGGACGGCACCTCCGGGCCCGACATCACCAACGGCTCCAACGGCATCTCGGCCGTGCCGGACCTGAAGATCCTCGGATTCGACCTCGGCGCCCGGCACGACATCCTCGGCGTCACCATCGGCCGATTCGCCAACTACTTCTTCCTGATGCTGATCATCACCGCCGTCGTCGTCCTCGTCTTCCGACGCAGCAGCGACTCCCGCATCGGCCGGGCCTGGGTCGCCATCCGCGAGGACGAGACCGCCGCCCTCGCCATGGGCATCAACGGCTTCCGCGTCAAGCTCATCGCGTTCGCCGTGGGCGCCGCCCTCGCCGGCCTCGCCGGCACCGTCCAGGCACACGTCACCTACACCGTCACTCCCGAGCAGTACCTCTTCGCCGGTACAACACCGCCCAACTCCGCGTTCCTGCTCGCCGCGGTCGTCCTCGGCGGCATGGGCACCATCGGCGGACCCCTCCTCGGCGCCGCACTGCTCTTCCTCATCCCCAACAAGCTCCAGTTCCTCGGCGACTACCAGCTCCTCGCCTTCGGACTCGCGCTCGTCCTGCTCATGCGGTTCCGCCCCGAAGGCCTCATCCCCAACCGGCGCCGCCAACTGGAATTCCACGACAAGGCCGAAGCGCCCGCAGTCCTCGGCAAGACAGGGGCCTGACCACCATGACCACCGACACCACCACCAAGGACACCACCCCGGGCGCCCCTGCCCCCGGCACCACCGTCCTCGACGCACGCGGCGTCACCATGCGCTTCGGCGGCCTCACCGCCGTCAACGGCGTGGACCTCACCGTCAACAGCGGCGAGATCGTCGGCCTCATCGGCCCCAACGGCGCCGGCAAGACCACCTTCTTCAACTGCCTGACCGGCCTCTACACACCCACCGAGGGCGAAGTCCGCTACAAGGGCCAGGTGCTGCCCGCCAAGTCCTTCAAGGTGACGGCCGCCGGCATCGCCCGAACCTTCCAGAACATCCGCCTGTTCGCCAACATGACAGTCCTGGAGAACGTCCTCGTCGGCCGCCACACCCGCACCAAGGAAGGCTTCTGGTCAGCCGTCCTGCGCGGCCCCGGCTTCCACAAGGCCGAGGCCACCTCCCGCGAACGCGCCATGGAACTCCTGGAGTTCGTCGGCCTCGCCCCCAAGGCCGACCACCTCGCCCGGAACCTGCCCTACGGCGAGCAGCGCAAGCTGGAAATCGCCCGCGCCCTCGCCAGCGAACCGGGCCTGCTCCTCCTGGACGAGCCGACGGCCGGCATGAATCCCCAGGAGACACGAGCCACCGAGGAACTCGTCTTCGCCATCCGCGACCAGGGCATCGCCGTCCTCGTCATCGAGCACGACATGCGCTTCATCTTCAACCTCTGCGACCGCGTCGCCGTCCTCGTACAAGGCGAGAAGCTCATCGAGGGCGACAGCGCGACCGTCCAGGGCGACGAGCGGGTCATCGCCGCCTACCTCGGCGAACCCCTCGCGAACGACCCCGGCGCCGCCGAAGCAGCCGAAGTGGAAGCCGCCGAGGCCCACGCCCAGGCCGACACCACCACGGACACCGCGGCCGGCAAGGAGAACGACCGATGACCGCACTCCTCGAGGTCGAGGACCTCCGCGTCGCCTACGGCAAGATCGAAGCCGTCAAAGGCATCTCGTTCAAAGTCGACGCCGGCGAAGTCGTCACCCTCATCGGCACCAACGGCGCCGGCAAAACCACCACCCTGCGCACCCTCTCCGGCCTCCTCAAGCCGGTCGGCGGACAGATCAAGTTCGGCGGCAAGTCACTCAAGAAGGTCCCCGCACACCAGGTCGTCTCCCTGGGGCTCGCCCACTCCCCCGAGGGCCGCCACATCTTCCCCCGCATGACCATCGAGGACAACCTCCGCCTCGGCGCCTTCCTGCGCAACGACAAACCAGGCATCGAGAAAGACATCCAGCGCGCCTACGACCTCTTCCCCATCCTCGGCGAACGCCGGAAGCAGGCCGCGGGCACCCTCTCCGGCGGCGAACAGCAGATGCTCGCCATGGGCCGCGCCCTGATGTCCCAGCCCAAACTCCTCATGCTCGACGAACCCTCCATGGGCCTCTCACCGATCATGATGCAGAAGATCATGACGACGGTCGCCGAGCTGAAGTCCCAGGGCACCACCATCCTGCTCGTCGAGCAGAACGCCCAGGCCGCCCTCTCCCTCGCCGACCACGGCCACGTCATGGAAGTCGGCAACATCGTCCTGTCCGGCAGCGGCCAGGACCTCCTCCACGACGAATCGGTCCGCAAGGCCTACCTCGGCGAGGACTGAGCCGACAGCCGTACGACGAGGCCCGCGCCCCCAGTGGGGACGCGGGCCTCGTTCATGGTCCGGGCGCGGGTGCTCAGCCCTTGGACGCCTTCTTCTCCTCGGCGTCCTGGATGACCGCCTCGGCCACCTGCTGCATCGACATCCGCCGGTCCATCGACGTCTTCTGAATCCACCGGAACGCCGCCGGCTCCGTCAGGCCGTACTCCGTCTGCAACACCGACTTCGCGCGGTCCACCAGCTTCCGCGTCTCCAGCCGCAGACTGAGGTCCGCGACCTCCTTCTCCAGCGCCTTCAACTCCGTGAACCGCGAGACGGCCATCTCGATCGCCGGAACGACGTCACTCTTGCTGAACGGCTTCACCAGGTACGCCATCGCCCCGGCGTCCCGGGCCCGCTCCACCAGGTCGCGCTGCGAGAACGCGGTCAGCATCAACACCGGCGCGATGCTCTCCTCGGCGATCTTCTCGGCCGCCGAGATGCCGTCCAGCTTGGGCATCTTCACATCGAGGATCACCAGGTCCGGCTTGTGCTCCCGGGCCAGCTCCACGGCCTCCTCACCGTCACCGGCCTCACCGACGACGGAGTACCCCTCCTCCTCCAGCATCTCTTTGAGATCCAGCCGGATCAGGGCCTCGTCCTCGGCGATGACAACACGGGTCGTCAGCGGGGGCACGTGCGACTTGTCGTCTTCGGGCACGTCAGCGGGCTGGGGCGACTCGGGGGCGGTCACGTGGGGCTCCTCGTTCGGGGCAGGGGTACTGCTGACAAGAGACTACCTAGCTGCGGTAAGGTGGACGCGCGGAGGGTCAGGGGAAACCTTTGATTCTGCGGGCCCCGGTAGCCCAATTGGCAGCAGGCAATGGATTCAAAACCCATACAGTGTCGGTTCGAGTCCGACCCGGGGCACTTTTCCTTGTTTTCCAAGGTTACCGTCAGCAAGTGGACGTCCACGTTCTCGTGAACATCCACTTTTTGCTGTGCGCCTCTGCGGCCATCGCCACAGGATGGCCGCATGTACGACACCAGCACACGCAAGCGCGCACTGGCACTGGTGGCACAAGGACGGAGTCTGAACTCCGTCAGCAAAGAGATCGGCATATCTCGCTCCGCCATCCGCTCGTGGCAGACGCGCATCGAGCCTCTGCCGCGCATGCGGCAGACCTCCTGCTCGCGGTGCGGTCCGACGGCCGATCCGCCTGAAGACGAATCGGCATACGCCTACCTACTCGGCCTCTATCTCGGCGATGGCTGCATCAGTCCCGGCATGAGGTCCGGCTACTTCCTCCGCATCGCGTGCGCCGACGCATGGCCCGGCCTCATCGAGGCTTGCACTGCCGCCATCACAGCCGTCAACCCCAGCGGAAAGGCCTCCCAAGTCCAAGCAGTCGGATACACCTCTGTGGTCGGCTACAGCGGGCACTGGCCCTGCTTCTTTCCCCAACACGGACCCGGTAAGAAGCACGATCGCCGAATCACGCTCGAAGCCTGGCAGCAGGGGATCGTCGACGCTCACCCCTGGGACTTCATTCGCGGCCTGATCCACTCCGACGGCTGCCGTATCACCAACTGGACCACGAAGACCGTCGGCGGCGTGCGCAAGCGCTACGAGTATCCGCGCTACTTCTTCTCCAACAAGTCGGACGACATCCGCAACCTCTTCGCGGGAACCCTCGACAAGGTCGGCGTCGAGTGGACGACCCTCGCCCGAGGCAGCGACCCCTTCAACATCTCCGTCGCCCGCAAAGCCTCCGTAGCTCTCATGGACGCTCACGTCGGACCCAAGTACTGACGACCGACCGGCTACCGGGGACTGTCGTCCTCCCCGATGTGGTGCACTCGGACCAGATTGGTCGTGCCCGACACCCCGGGCGGCGAGCCGGCCGTGATGACCACGACGTCGCCCTTCTCGCAGCGCCCGTAGCGGGTGAGCAGTTCGTCCACCTGGTCGACCATCGCGTCCGTGGAGTCCACGTGGGGGCCGAGGAAGGTCTCCACGCCCCAGGTCAGGCTCAGCTGTGAGCGCGTCGCCGGCTCGGGGGTGAAGGCGAGCAGCGGGATGGGTGAGCGGTAGCGGGAGAGGCGGCGGACGGTGTCGCCGGACTGGGTGAAGGCGACCAGGTACTTCGCGCCGAGGAAGTCGCCGATCTCCGCTGCCGCGCGGGCGACGGCACCGCCCTGGGTGCGGGGTTTGTTGCGCTCGGTCAGCGGGGGGAGGCCCTTGGCGAGGATGTCCTCCTCGGCCGCCTCGACGATCTTGGCCATCGTCCGCACCGTGTCGGTCGCGTGTTTGCCGACGCTCGTCTCGCCGGACAGCATGACGGCGTCCGTGCCGTCGATGACGGCGTTGGCGACGTCGGAGGCCTCGGCGCGGGTGGGGCGGGCGTTGTCGATCATCGAGTCGAGCATCTGGGTGGCGACGATGACGGGCTTGGCGTTGCGCTTGGCGAGTTTGATGGCGCGCTTTTGGACGATGGGGACCTGTTCGAGGGGCATTTCGACGCCGAGGTCGCCGCGGGCGACCATGATGCCGTCGAAGGCGGCGACGATGTCCTCGATGTTCTCCACGGCCTGGGGTTTCTCGACCTTGGCGATGACGGGGAGGCGGCGGCCCTCGTCGTCCATGATGCGGTGGACGTCGAGGACGTCTCGTCCGCTGCGGACGAAGGAGAGGGCGATGGCGTCGAAGCCGTTCCTGAGCGCCCAGCGCAGGTCGTCCTCGTCCTTTTTGGAGAGGGCGGGGACGGAGACGGCGACGCCGGGGAGGTTGAGGCCCTTGTGGTCGGAGACCATGCCGCCCTCGATCACCGTCGTACGCACCCTGGGGCCGTCGACGTCGGTGACCTCCAGGCAGACCTTGCCGTCGTCGACGAGGACGCGTTCGCCGGGGGTGACGTCGGTGGCGAGGCCCGCGTAGGTGGTGCCGCAGGTGTGGCGGTCGCCGTGGACGCCTTCTTCGACGGTGATGGTGAAGGTGTCGCCGCGTTCAAGGAGTACGGGCCCTTCGGCGAAGTGGCCGAGCCGGATCTTCGGGCCCTGAAGGTCGGCGAGGGCGCCGACGCTGCGGCCGGTTTCGTCGGACGCTTTTCGGACTCGGTGGTAGCGCTCTTCGTGTTCGGCGTGGGTGCCGTGGCTGAAGTTGAAGCGGGCGATGTCCATTCCGGCGTCGACCAGGTCCTTGATCTGGTCGTACGTGTCGGTGGCGGGCCCAAGAGTGCAGACGATTTTTGCTCGGCGCATGAGTCGAGCCTATGACTTACCGACCGGTAGCGAATTGGCCACGCATGACCACTCAACAACCTTTGAGTAAAGGGCTATTGACAAGTGTTGAATTGTGCACCGGACCGCTCCGATGAGCATTCGAGTCGGCTCTCACCCTTGACAGGCGCCATGTTCAGGACAGAATCTACGCGCGTCGCCAATGTTGTTCACGGGTCACCGAGGAGAGTCAGCCATGCCGTTGAACCGCCGGAAGTTCCTGAGCAGGTCCGCCGTGACGGGGGCGGGTGTCGCGCTGGCCGGCACGGCGGCGGTTCCGGCGGCCGAGGCGGCCTCCGCGCACCGGGGCCGCGGGAAGCCGAAGCGGTACGCGCTGACGGTGCTGGGCACCACCGACCTGCACGGGCACGTCTTCAACTGGGACTACTTCAAGGACGCCGAGTACACGGACGCGGCGGGCAACGCCCAGGGCCTGGCCCGTGTGTCCACGCTGGTGGACCAGGTCCGTGAGGAGAAGGGCCGCCGCAACACGCTGCTGCTGGACGCGGGCGACACCATCCAGGGCACCCCGCTGACGTACTACTACGCGAAGGTCGACCCGATCACCGCCGAGGGCGGCCCGGTGCACCCGATGGCGCAGGCGATGAACGCGATCGGGTACGACGCGGTGGCGCTCGGCAACCACGAGTTCAACTACGGCATCGAGACGCTGCGCAAGTTCGAGGAGCAGTGCGACTTCCCGCTGCTCGGCGCGAACGCGGTGGACGCGAAGACGCTGAAGCCCGCGTTCCCGCCGTACTTCATGAAGACGTTCCGGGTGAAGGGCGCGCCGCCGGTGAAGGTGGCGGTGCTGGGGCTGACCAATCCGGGCATCGCGATCTGGGACAAGGCGTACGTGCAGGGGAAGCTGGCGTTCCCCGGTCTTGAGGAGCAGGCGGCGAAGTGGGTGCCGAAGCTGCGCTCGATGGGCGCGGACGTGGTGGTCGTGTCGGCGCACTCCGGGTCGTCGGGGACGTCCTCCTACGGTGACCAGATTCCGTACGTCGAGAACGCGGCGGCCAACGTGGCCAGGCAGGTGCCGGGCATCGACGCGATCCTCGTGGGTCACGCGCACACGGAGATCGCGGAGCTGAAGGTGGTCAACGAGGGGACCGGGAAGACGGTCGTGCTGTCGGAGCCGCTGTGCTACGCGGAGCGGCTCACCCTCTTCGACTTCGAGCTGGTCTTCGAGCGGGGCCGCTGGCACGTGGAGTCGGTCAAGGCGTCGCTGCGGGACTCCAGCACGGTCGCCGACGACCCGATGATCACGAAGCTGCTGGCGGACGAGCACGCGAAGGTGGTGGCGTACGTCAACCAGGTGGTCGGCACCGCCACCGAGACGCTGACGACGGTGGAGGCGCGCTACAAGGACGCCCCGATCATCGACCTGATCAGCAAGGTTCAGGAGGATGTGGTCAGGGAGGCGCTGGCGGGCACGGAGTACGCGTCGCTGCCGGTGCTGGCGCAGGCCTCGCCCTTCTCCCGGACGTCCGAGATCCCGGCCGGGGACGTGACGATCCGGGACCTGTCGAGCCTGTACGTGTACGACAACACCCTGGTGGCCAAGTTGATGACGGGTGCCCAGCTGCGGGCGTACCTGGAGTACTCGGCGGAGTACTACGTCCGGACGGCGGCGGGTGCGCCGGTGGACGTGGACGAGCTGACCAATGCGGGCGGCCGCCCGGACTACAACTACGACTACGTGTCGGGGCTGACGTACGAGATCGACATCGCGCAGGCGGCCGGGTCGCGTATCAAGAACCTGGCCCACGCCGGGGCTCCGCTGGACGACGCGCAGCAGTTCGTGCTGGCGGTGAACAACTACCGGGCCAATGGCGGCGGCGCCTTCCCGCACGTGGCGTCGGCCAAGGAGCTGTGGGCGGAGTCGACGGAGATCCGCACGCGGATCGCCGAGTGGGCGACGGCGAGGGGCGTGCTGGACCCGAAGGACTTCGCGTCCGTCGACTGGTCGTTGACGCGGGACGGTGTGCCGGTGTTCTGAGTCCGGCTCGGCCGGGGCAGCCTCAGATTCCGTCCGCCAGGGGGGTGAGCGCCCGGTGTCGGCGCGCGGACGGGATCCGGGGCTGTCCGTGTTCGAGGCCGAAGGTGGTGAAGGCGGTGCGGCCGGGCAGCGGGTAGGGCTCCTGTCCTGTCAGGTCGTTGAGGATGGTCGCTCCGCGCCAGGCGGCGAGGCCGAGGTCGGGTGCGCCGACTCCGTGGGTGTGCGTTTCGGCGTTCTGGACGTAGACCCGGCCGGTGACGGAGGGGTCGAGGACGAGGCGGAAGCGTTCGTCGACGCGGGGGCGTTCGTGGCTGTCGCGCCGCATGTAGGGGTCGAGTCCGGCGAGGACGCGGCCGAGGGGGCGTTCGCGGTAGCCGGTGGCGAGGACGACGGCGCCGGTGGTGAGGCGGGTGCGGGTCTGCTGCTGGGCGTGTTCCAGGTGTAGTTCGACCTTGGTGGTGGCGATGCGGCCGGCGGTGCGGACGTGGACGCCGGGGGTGAGGACGGTGTCGGGCCAGCCGCCGTCGAGGGTGCGGCGGTAGAGCTCGTCGTGGATGGCGGCGGTGGTGTCGGCGTCGATGCCCTTGTGGAGTTGCCACTGGGAGGCGACGAGCCGGTCGCGGACGGGTTCGGCCAGGCCGTGGAAGTAGCGGGTGTAGTCGGGGGTGAAGTGCTCCAGGCCGAGTTTGGAGTACTCCATGGGCGCGAAGGCCTCGGTGCGGCCGAGCCAGTGCAGTTTCTCGCGGCCGGGGGGCCGGTGGCGGAGCAGGTCGAGGAAGATCTCCGCGCCGGACTGGCCGGTGCCGATGACGGTGATGTGTTCGGCGGCGAGGAGTGTCTCGCGGTGGTCGAGGTAGTCGGCGGCGTGGACGACGGGGACGCCGGGGGCGTCGACGAGGGGTTTGAGCGGGTCGGGGACGTGGGGCTCGGTGCCGACGCCGAGGACGACGTTGCGGGTGTGGGTGCGGCCGAGGGCCTCGGCTTCTCCGTCGGCGTCGAGCTGGGTGTAGTCGACTTCGAAGAGGTCGCGTTCGGGGTTCCAGCGGATGGCGTCGACCTGGTGGTGGAAGCGGAGGGAGGGGAGGTTCTCGGCGACCCAGCGGCAGTAGGCGTCGTATTCGGCGCGCTGGATGTGGAAGCGTTCGGCGAAGTAGAAGGGGAAGAGGCGTTCGCGGGCCCTGAGATGGTTGAGGAAGGTCCAGGGGCTGGCCGGGTCGGCGAGGGTGACCAGGTCGGCGAGGAAGGGCACTTGGACGCGTGCGCCGTCGATGAGCAGGCCGGGGTGCCAGTGGAAGGCGGCTCGCTGGTCGTAGAAGACGGCGTCGAGGCCGGTGAGGGGGTCGGCGAGCGCGGCGAGGGAGAGGTTGAAGGGGCCGATACCGATGCCGACGAGGTCGCGGGGAGCGTCGGGGGTGGGGTGCGGGGTGGGGTTCATCGCGGGGCGGGTCCTTCCGGGGGGTTTTCCACGAGGGTCACGAGGGTCAGGAGGGCGGCCAGGTCGTCGGGCCGGGTGTGGGGGTTGAGCAGGGTCGCCTTGAGCCAGAGCCGGCCGTCGGCGCGGGCGCGGCCGAGGACGGCGCCGCCGGTGGCGAGCAGGGCGCGGCGTACGGCGGCGACGGCTTCGTCGGTGGCGTGGGCGGGCCGGAACAGCACGGTGCTGATGGTGGGTGGGGCGTGCAGTTCGAAGCCGGGGTGGTCGTGGACGAGGGCGGCGAACCGTTCGGCGAGGAGGCAGACTCCGTCGACGAGCGCGCCGAGGCCGCTGCGTCCCAGGGTTTTGAGGGTGACGGCGGTCTTGAGGATGTCGGGGCGGCGGCTGGTGCGCGGGGAGCGGCCGAGGAGGTCGGGGAGTCCGGCGTCGGTGTCGTCGTCGGCGTTGAGGTAGTCGGCGCGGTGGTGGAGCGCGGCGAGGTCGGCGGTGTGCGCGACGGTGAGGAGGCCGGCGGCGATCGGCTGCCAGCCGAGTTTGTGCAGGTCGAGGGCGACGGTGTGGGCGGCGTCCAGCCCCGCCAGTTTGGGGCGGTGGCGGTCGCTGAAGAGGAGGCCTCCGCCGTAGGCGGCGTCCACGTGCAGGCGGGCGCCGTGGGCGGCGCAGCGGTCGGCGATTTCGGGCAGGGGGTCGATGAGTCCGGCGTCGGTGGTGCCGGCGGTGGCGACGACGAGGTGCGGTCCGGGGACCTGGGTGAGGGCCTCGTCGAGGGCGGCGGGGTCGAGGGCGCCGGCGGGGGCGGGGACGGCGACGGGTTCGGGCAGTCCGAGCAGCCAGGCGGCGCGGGGCACGGAGTGGTGGGCGTTGGCTCCGTGGATCAGCCGCACGCCCGCGCCGTGCGCTTCGCGGGCGAGGAGGACGGCGAGTTGGTTGGACTCGGTGCCGCCGGTGGTGACGAGGGCGTCGGCGGCGCCGGTCTCCTGGGCCAGGGCGCGGGTGACGAGGGCTTCCAGCGCGGAGGCGGCGGGTGCCTGGTCCCAGGAGTCGAGGGACGGGTTGAGGATGCTCGCGGCGAGGTCGGCGGCGGTGGCGACGGCGAGGGGCGGGCCGTGCAGATGGGCGGCGCACAGCGGGTGGGCGGGGTCGGCGGCGCCCTCGGCGAGCGCGGTGACCAGGACGCGGAGTGCCTCGGGCTCGCCCTGGTCGGGCAGGATCTCGCCGACCGCGTCCGCCACGCGGGCGGCGACGGTGTCCGGGCCGCCCGCGGGCAGCGGGCCTCCGCGTGCCGCCGCGCCGGTGCGCAGCGCGTCGAGGACGGTGTCGAGCAGGGGCCGCAGGGCGTCGGGGCCGTGCGGGCCCGAGGCGAGGGGCGGCAGACCCATGGCTGTCCTCCGGGCGCGGGGGGCGAAGGAGTTCCAGCTTGTACGCGGATGCGCGCGTACGCCCGGACAGCCCAAGATCACAACCCGAAAGGGGTATCCCGTGGCCGGTCCCCCGGGTCGGGGACCGGCCGGGTCCGGGGTCAGTGCGTGTCCGCCTCCCGTACCCGCAGGGCGCGGGCAAGGTCGTCGAGTTGGTCGGCGAGCTTGCGGCGCAGGGCGGGGATCGGGTCGGCGTCGTTCAGGCACTCCTGGCCGAGGCGCAGGTTGTCGGCGTCGACGGTGTGGGCGGGGAAGGCCCAGCGGCCGGCGGCGTCGGCGATGGCGGGGCCGCGGCGGGCGGCGACGGCGACCGCCTCGGCGTAGTAGCGCGGTACGTAGTCGCGTACGAGGTCGGCCTGTTCGGGCTGCCAGAAGCCCTGGGCGGTGGCGGTGAAGAGGTAGTTGGAGAGGTCGTCGGTGGTGAACATGGCCTCCCAGGCGCGGCTTTTGGCCTCGGGGTCGGGCAGCGCGGCGCGGCAGCGGGCGGCGCCTTCCTGGCCGGTGGCGCTCGGGTCGCGTTCGAGCTCGGCGGCGATGGCGGCTTCGTCGGTGGCGCCGAGGACGGAGAGGCGGGTGAGGATGCGCCAGCGCAGTTCGGGGTCGAGTTCGGGGCCGCCGGGGACGGTGCCGTCGGCGAGCCAGGCGGCGATGGTGTCGGGGTGGGCGGCGGTGGCGATGCGGTGGCGTACGGCGATGAGGCGCAGCCCGGGGTGGTCGCCGTCCTCGGTGCGGCGGATGAGGTCGCGGCACAGGTCGGTGAGGGTGGCCAGGGCGGCGGGCCGCTGCTCGGGGGTGACGTAGCGGTCGGCGGCCTGGACGGAGGCGAAGGCGAGGACGCCGTCGACGAGGGCGAGGTCGGTCTCGTACGGGAGGTGGGTGCGGGCGATGTCCAGGTAGGCGCCGGCGGGGAGTTCGCCGTCGCGGACGGCGTCGCGCAGGGCGTTCCAGACGACGGCGCGGGTGAGCGGGTCGGGCAGGCCGGACAGGCCGGTGCGCAGGGCCTCGAAGGATTCGGTGTCGAAGCGGATCTTGGCGTAGCTCAGGTCGCCGTCGTTGAGGACGACCAGGGCGGGGCGCTTGCCGATGGGCCGGGGTTCGGCCCGGGGCACGTCGAGGTCGAGGCGTTCGCGCAGGGTGAGCCGGCCCTCGTCGGTGAGGTCCTGGTCGTAGAGGCCGACGGCGATGCGGTGGGGCCGGGTGCCGGTGCGGTCGACCGTGAGTGCGCGGCTGCCGTTGTCGCCGGTGACGCGCGGGGCGAGGGTGTCGACGCCGGTGGTGCGCAGCCAGGCGTCGGCCCAGGCGTGGACGTCGCGGTCGGTGGCGGCGGCGAGGGAGTCGATGAGGTCGGCGAGGGTGGCGTTGGCGAACTTGTGCCGCTCGAAGTGGGTGTTGATGCCGGCGAGGAAGTCCTTCTCGCCGAGCCAGGTGACGAGCTGGCGCAGGGCGGAGGCGCCCTTGGCGTAGGAGATGCCGTCGAAGTTGAGGAGGGCGGAGGCGGTGTCCTCGACCTTCTCGGGGGCGACGGGGTGGGTGGAGGGGCGCTGGTCGGCGTCGTAGCCCCAGGGCTTGCGGGTGACGCCGAAGTCGGTCCAGGTGCCGGTGAAGCGGGTGGCCTCGGCGGTGGTCTGGTAGCCCATGTACTCGGCGAAGGACTCGTTCAGCCAGATGTCGTCCCACCACCTGAGGGTGACGAGGTCGCCGAACCACATGTGGGCCATCTCGTGGGCGATGACCATGGCGCGGGTCTGCCGCTGGGTGTCGGTGACGGCGGACCGGAAGACGAACTCGTCGCGGAAGGTGACCAGGCCCGGGTTCTCCATGGCGCCGGCGTTGAACTCGGGGACGAACGCCTGGTCGTAGGAGTCGAAGGGGTAGGGCTCGGTGAACTTCTCGTGGTAGCGGTCGAAGCAGCCGCGGGTGACCTCGAGCAGTTCGTCGGCGTCGGCGTCCAGGTGGGGGGCGAGCGAGCGGCGGCAGTGGATGCCGAAGGGCAGGCCGCGGTGCTCGGTGCGTACGGAGTGCCAGGGGCCGGCGGCGACGGCGACGAGGTAGGTGGCGATCGGCGGTGTGGTGGCGGCCTTCCAGTGGCCGTCGCCGGCGTGTTCGGTGACGCCGTTGGAGAGGACGGTCCAGCCCTGGGGCGCCGTGACGGTCAGGTCGAAGACGGCCTTGAGGTCGGGCTGGTCGAAGGCGGCGAAGACGCGCTGGACGTCGTCCAGGAACAGCTGGGTGTAGACGTAGGTCTCGCCGTCGGCGGGGTCGGTGAAGCGGTGCATGCCCTCGCCGGTGCTGGAGTAGCGCATGGCCGCCTCGACGCGCAGCTCGTGCTCACCGGGGGTGAGGTTCTTCAGCGTCAGCCGGTTCTCGTCGAGGGTGTCCGGGTCGAGGGGGTGTCCGTCCAGGGTGGCGGTGCGCAGCTCGGCGGGCTTGACCTCGACGAAGGTGTCCGTGGTGTCCGTGTCGCCGCGGACGGTGAACCGGATGACGGTGCGGGAGTCGAAGGTCTCGTCCCCACGGGTCAGATCGAGGTCGATCGCGTAGTGGTGGACGTCGAGGAGCCGGGCACGGGTCTGCGCTTCGTCGCGCGTCAGTACGGACATGCACGACATGCTGCCTGATGCCGTCGGCAGGGCACAGAGGCGGATCGGTACGCGGATTATGTCCGGTCCGTACGAGGCCGCCGCGCCCCCGGCGTGCGCCCCCCGTGGGCGAGGGGCGCGGGGCTCGCGGGGACTCAGCCGGAGGCCGGGGCCGTGCCGTTGCCGTTTTCGTTGCCGTTGCCGTTGCTCTCCGCGATGCGTTCGTGGTGGTGGATCACCTCGGCGATGATGAAGTTCAGGAACTTCTCGGCGAACGCCGGGTCCAGCTTGGCGCTCTCGGCGAGGGCCCGCAGCCGGGCGATCTGCTCCGCCTCACGCGCCGGATCGGCGGGCGGCAGCTGGTGTCCGGCTTTGAGGTGGCCGACCTGCTGGGTGCACTTGAAGCGCTCGGCGAGCATGTGGACGACGGCCGCGTCGATGTTGTCGATGCTGTCCCGCAGCCGGGCCAGTTCCTCGCGGACGGCGGGGTCGACGGCACCGGTACCGGTGTGGCTGGTGGTCATGGGCGCCAACCCTACGGGCGGACCCCGGGCCGTCGCAGTCCGTCTCAGGCCCCGAGAATCCCGCCGGTGCCACCCACCCCGATGCGCTTGTGGAAGTACACGTCCTCGTGTCCGCCGGGCACGCCCTCGATGCGGCCCCGCTCCCGGAAGCCGAGCCTCGGGTAGAAGCCGGGCGCCTGGAAGGTGTAGGTGGACACGATCATGTCGGTGCAGCCGCGCCGGACCGCCTCCTCCTCCGCCGCCCGCATCAGCCGGCTCCCCCAGCCGGCCCGCCGCTGCTCCTCGCACACCCACAGCATGTCCACGGAGGCGAGGGTGGACCAGGTCCAGGCGGTGAGCCCGCCGACCAGGGCGCCCGACTCGTCGGTGACGCGCACGGTGAGGGGTTCGGTCCGCGCGCCGCCGGCGGCCGCGGTGTTGAAGGCGGTCAGCTCGTCGTCGAGCCGCTGTTCCAGGTCGTCGTCCGCGCCGCCCACGCGCAGGGAGGCGGCGGCGACGGAGTGCTGTTCGCTGGTCACGGTTCCGGATTGTGCCGTGGGCCGGGGCGCGGGGCGAACGGTTTGTGCCGGGCGTGCGGGTGGCGGTGCGGCACTGCTCGTACAGCGGTCCTGCTCGTACCGCGCCGTCCTCCTCGTACAGCGGTCCGCCTCTTACAGTAGGAGAAGGGTTCAGACGTCTTGGGGGTTCAGGCGTGGCGAACGGCGGACCGGTCGAGCACGGTTACCCGCACCTGGAGACGGTGCGGGCCGCCGTCACCGCGCTCTACAAGCGGCTGTCCTACGACACCGTGCGGACGTTCTCGGCCAGCGTGGCCCCGGCCGACGTGGCGTTCTGCGACACCGACGACCTGTACCTGGGCACCCAGCGGGTGGCCCACGAACTGGTGCGTCACTACCGTCTCCCCGACGCCCGGATGATCGTCTCCTTCCGGGAGATGACGCACGCGGCGAGTGTCGAGCTGGCGGCCGGTCCCGAGTACTTCATCGAGTTGAACGACCGCTTCCGCACCCATCGCCGGGACATCGGCGCGGCCCTCGCGCACGAGGTGATGCACGTGTATCTGCACCGCCTCGACCTGTCCTTCCCCGGCACCCGGGACAACGAGATCCTCACCGACACCGCGACGGCGTACCTGGGCGCCGGCTGGCTGCTGCTGGACGCCTACCGGGAGGACTCGGCGTCGTCGCAGAAGCTCGGGTATCTGACTCCGGAGGAGTTCGGCTACGTCCTGGCCAAGCGGGCGCTGGTCTTCGGTGAGGACCCGTCGGTGTGGTTCACCAGTCCGCAGGCCTACACGGCGTACGTCAAGGGCATGGCCAGGGCCCGCCGGGACGAGCAGCAGCCGCCGCTCACCGCGGCCGGCTGGGCGGGCCGCCGCCGCTACGCCCGGGACCGCCGCCACGCGCGGGACCCGCGTGCCGCCCCCGTCCTTCCGGCGGAGGGCCCGTACTCCTTCACGCCGGGCGGGCGCGAGCCTCTGCGGGTGTCGTTCCCCTGTCCGACCTGTCACCAGCGGATCAGGGTGCCGGTGCGGGGGCGGGTACGGGCGCGGTGCGGGCTGTGCCGGACGGTGCTGGAGTGCGACACGTAGACCGGCACATTGACCGGCACATTGACCGGCACATGGACGGGCATGGACGGGCATGGACCGGCACATGTACCGGCGAACGGTGCTTCAATGCGCGCATGACGGAGACGATCAGGGAGCCCTGGGGGCTCAGTGTGTTCGGTGCGGGCAGTGTGCGGGTCGAACCGCAGCTGGTGCGGGTGAAGCTGGCGGTGGACGTGCTGGAGCCCTCGCCGGACCGGGCCTTCCAGGAGGCGGGGACGGCCGTGTCACGGCTGCGCGGGGTGCTGCGCGGGCATGGGATACCGGACACCTCGGTCTCGGGTTCCCGGCTCACGCTCAGTTCGGAGTACAACGGCTACGGCGGTGAGCGGACGTTCGCCGGCTACCGCTGCCAGGCGTCGTACTCCGTGGAGACCGGGGCGCTGGACGACCTCCAGCGGCTGATCGTGGACGCGGTCGAGGCGGGCGCGCACCGCATCGACAGCGTCGAGTTCGACGTGCACGACAAGCCGGCGATGCGCGACGAGGCCCGCCGCAGGGCCGTGGCCGCCGCGCGGCGCAAGGCCGAGGTGTACACGGAGGCGGCGGGCGTGCGGCTGGGCCCGGTGGTGCACATCCAGGACGTGGACGCCGAGTCCTTCGTCCAGTACCGCGGCCACGGCGGCGGGGGCGGCAGCTCGGCCGGGGACCTGGCACCGGGGATGGTGGAGGTGTCGGCGGGCGTGGTGCTGGGCTACGCGCTGACCCGCTGACCCGGCACCGGCCGCCCGCCCCTGTGGCGTCCCTAGGGCCGCACGATGCCCTGCGCGCGTGCGGCCACCAGCCACTTGGGGAACTCGCCCACCAGACGGTCGTACAGCTCGGCGTCGGACACCTTCCGCGGGTCGCGGCCCGCGTGGAAGAACCCGGCGTTGTCGACGACCCGTTTGTCCGGCACCGCCAACTCGTCGAGCCCCCGCAGGTACTCGAACTGGCGGCTGCCCGGGTCACCGAAGCCGACGAACTGCCAGAACAGCGGGAGCGGCGCCGCCTTGCACAGGTACCGCTCCGCGGCGAGCCGGTTGATCGGGCCGCCGTCGGTCTGGAAGACGACCAGGGCGGGGTGGCGGGCGCCGCTGTCGAGGTAGTGGTCGATGACGGCGTCCATGGCCAGGTGGTAGCTGGTCCTGCCCATGTGCCCGAGGTCGGCCACGATCCGCTCGATCCGGCCTTGGTGGTCGGCGAGCGCGATCTCGGTGACGGCGTCGACGTCCGTGGAGAAGAACACCACCGGCACGGTGCCGTCGTCGTCGAGGTGCGCGGACAGCCCGAGCACCCGGTCGGCGAGCGCCTGCACGCTGCCGTCCTTGTAGTACGGCTTCATGGAGCCGGAGTAGTCGACGACGAGGTAGACCGCCGCCCGCGTCCCCTCCAGCCCGTGCTTCGTCAGCGACACCCCGGCGCTCTTGTATAGGTCGACGAGCGCCGGAGCGGTCTCCCGCACCTTGGTGAGACTGATCGCGGCCATGCGGACTCCCCCGTCACCCCGTGCGTACGGCATCTGGCTGCCGAGGTTACGGCACGGCGCACCCCGCCTCTCAGCTCATCCACAGGCATTCGCTATTTTGTTCGCCGCCGTCCCCACCGGCTCACCGTCCGTCCCGTCCCGAGGAGCCGGCCGTGGATTCCGAGTCCACCGTCACCACCTGCTATCGCCATCCGGCGGTGGAGTGCCACGTCCGCTGCACCCGCTGCGAGCGCTTCATCTGCCCGGACTGCATGCGCGAGGCGTCCGTCGGCCACCACTGCCCCGAGTGCGTGAAGCAGGGGGCGCGGTCGGTCCGGCAGGCCCGGACGATCGTCGGCGGCCGGGTCTCGACGACGCCCGTGGTGACGTACGCGCTCATCGCGCTCAACGTCCTGGCCTACCTGGCCGAGTTGGCGCGCCCGCAGATCGTGGACCGGTTCGCGATGGTCGGCGCACGGCTGGTCGGTCCGGACGGCGGCCACTACGTCTACCAGGGCGCGTATCCGGGCGACTTCCACGCCGAGGGGATCGTCGCCGGCGAGTGGGAGCGGATGCTCACCAGCGCCTTCCTCCACCTGGAGCCCACCGGGGGCACGTTCGGGATTCTTCACATCGTGATGAACATGGTCGCGCTGTGGCAGCTGGGGCGCGTGGTGGAGCCGATGCTCGGCCGTGTCCGCCATGCCGTGCTCTACTTGCTGTCGGCGCTCGGCGGTTCCGTCCTCGAATTGCTGTTCGCCGACCCCGGTCAGCCCTCGGTCGGCGCGTCCGGCGCGGTCTTCGGCCTGGGGGCCGCGTACTACGTCCTGGCCCGCCGCGTCGGCGCGGACATGGCCTCCGTCAACCGTTTCATGGCGTTCCTTCTGCTGTGGCTGCTGCTCTCCGCCGGGCTCACCTCCTGGCAGGGCCACCTCGGCGGCCTGCTGGTGGGCGGCGCGCTGGCCCTGGCGTACGCGTACGCGCCCCGGGACGGGCGCCGGGTGGCGGTGCAGGTGGGCGCGTGCGTGGGGCTGGTGGTGCTGCTGGCGGTGACGGCGGCGGTCAAGGTGTCGGAACTGACAGGCGGAGGTCTTCCCCGATGAGAGGTATTCCCCGATGAAACGTGCCGGTGTGCTGCTCCTCGCGGCCGTTCCCGTGATCGCCACGGGGGTGTACTTCGTCATGCCGACGGACTCGGCCGACGCCCCGGTGTCGCCGCCCGTGGCCTCCGCACAGTCCTCCCGCGAGGACGCCAAGAGCCGGGCGGAGGAGGAGCGGGAGGCGGACGACGCGCTGATCGCCGACCTGCCGCCGGGGCTCGCCGCCCCCGCGAAGAAGGAGCTGGCCCAGCAGCTGGTGTCCAGCGCCGAGAACTCGACCACCAAGTGGCGCACCTCCTACGGCACGATCGACGACCTCGGCGACGGATGCGGCTACACGGCGGGCATCATCGGCTTCTGCACGGGCACGCACGACCTGCTCACGCTGGTCGAGCGCTACACGAAGGCCCACCCGGGCAACGGCCTGGCGGAGTACCTGCCCGCTCTGCGCGAGGTCGACGGCAGCGACTCCCACGAGGGCCTGGACCCCGGCTTCACGGCCGCCTGGCAGGCGGAGGCGGAGCTGCCGGCGTTCCGTGCGGCCCAGGAGGAGGAGCGCGACCGCGTCTACTTCGAACCGGCGGTCCGCCTGGCCAAGCTGGACGGCCTCGGCACGCTGGGCCAGTTCGTCTACTTCGACGCGATGGTCTTCCACGGCCCCGACACGGACGCCGAGGGCTTCTACGGTCTGCGCGAGCAGGCCATGCGCAAGGCGAAGACGCCGGGGCAGGGCGGCTCCGAGAAGGCCTACCTGAAGACCTTCCTGGATGTCCGTCGGGACGCCATGCGGGCGAAGCGTCCGGGTATCGACACCTCCCGCGTGGACACGGCGCAGCGGCGGTTCCTGGAGGCCGGGAACATGAGGCTCGACACGCCGCTGGTGTGGGAGATGTACGGGGACACCTACCGGCTGCCGTAGGCGCGCATGCGACGGCGCCTGCCCTTTGTCCGGTCGGGGACGGGGCAGGCGCCATCAGTGTTCCGCACGCCTTTGTGCGGGACGTTCTTCGGTTGTTCCGTCCGTCGGACGGTTCTTCCGTCCGTCAGACCGCGAGGGCGCGGTCCGTCGGACGGATCGGGGCCGGCAGTTCGCTGGCTCCGGTCAGGAAGCTGTCGGCGCCGCGGGCGGCCGAGCGGCCCTCCGCGATCGCCCAGACGATGAGCGACTGGCCGCGGCCGGCGTCACCGGCGACGAACACACCCGGCACGTTGGTCTGGAAGTCGGCGTCCCGGGCGATGTTACCGCGTTCGTCGAGCTCCAGGCCGAACTGGTCGACCAGGCCGTTCTCCCGGTCGGTGCCGGTGAAGCCCATGGCGAGGGTGACCAGCTGGGCCGGGATCTTGCGCTCGGTGCCCGGCTTCGGGGTGAGCTTGCCGTCGATGAACTCAACCTCGCTCATGTGCAGCCACTGGACGTTGCCGTCCTCGTCGCCCTCGAAGTGGGTGGTGGAGACGGCGTACACCCGCTCGCCGCCCTCCTCGTGGGCCGAGGTGACCTTGTAGAGCATCGGGAAGGTCGGCCACGGCTGGCGCACCGCGTCCCGCTCCTCGCCCGGCCGGGGCATGATCTCCAGCTGGGTGACGGAGGCCGCGCCCTGGCGGTGGGCGGTGCCCACGCAGTCGGCGCCGGTGTCGCCGCCGCCGATGACGACGACGTGCTTGCCCTCGGCCGAGATCGGCGGGGCGACGTAGTCACCCTCCTGGACCTTGTTGGCCAGGGGCAGGTACTCCATGGCCTGGTGGATGCCCTTCAGCTCGCGGCCGGGGACCGGCAGGTCGCGGGCGGTGGTGGCACCGGCGGCGATGACCACGGCGTCGTAGCGCTTCTTCAGGTCGGTGGCCTTGAGGTCGCGGCCGATCTCGACGCCGGTGCGGAAGCGGGTGCCTTCCGCGCGCATCTGCTCGATACGGCGGTTGATGTGCCGCTTCTCCATCTTGAACTCGGGGATGCCGTAGCGGAGGAGGCCTCCGATGCGGTCCGCGCGCTCGTAGACGGCGACGGTGTGGCCGGCCCGGGTCAGCTGCTGGGCGGCGGCGAGACCCGCCGGGCCCGAGCCGATGACGGCGACGGTCTTGCCCGACAGGCGCTCGGGGATCTGCGGGGCGACGTCCCCGGTCTCCCACGCCTTGTCGATGATCGAGACCTCGACGTTCTTGATGGTGACCGGCGGCTGGTTGATGCCGAGCACGCACGCCGACTCGCACGGAGCCGGGCACAGGCGGCCGGTGAACTCCGGGAAGTTGTTGGTGGCGTGCAGGCGCTCCTGCGCGGCCTGCCAGTCCTCGCGGTAGGCGTAGTCGTTCCACTCGGGGATCAGGTTCCCGAGCGGGCAGCCGTTGTGGCAGAACGGGATGCCGCAGTCCATGCACCGGCTGGCCTGCTTGCTGATGATCGGCAGCAGGGAGCCGGGGACGTAGACCTCGTTCCAGTCCTTGACGCGCTCCTCGACGGGGCGGGTCTTGGCGACCTCGCGTCCGTGGTTCAGGAAGCCCTTGGGATCAGCCATTGGTCGCCGCCTCCATCATCTTCTCGGTGGTCTCGGTCTCGGAGAGACCGGCTCGCTCGGCGGCGTCCTTGGCGGCGAGCACTGCCTTGTACGTGCTGGGGATGATCTTGCTGAAGCGCTCCACGGCGGCGGGCCACTCGGCGAGCAGCTTCTCGGCGACGGTCGAGCCCGTCTCCTCCTGGTGCCGGCGCACGACGTCGTGCAGCCACTGCTTGTCGGCGTCGTCGAGGGCCTCGACCGCGCCGGAGTTGCCGGCGTTGACGTTGTCCGCGTCCAGGTCGATGACGTAGGCGATGCCGCCGGACATGCCGGCCGCGAAGTTGCGCCCGGTCTCGCCGAGGACGACCGCGTGGCCGCCGGTCATGTACTCGCAGCCGTGGTCGCCGACGCCCTCGGAGACGACCAGCGCGCCGGAGTTGCGGACGCAGAAGCGCTCGCCGACCTTGCCGCGCAGGAACATCTCGCCGCCGGTGGCGCCGTAGCCGATGGTGTTGCCGGCGATCGTGGAGTACTCGGCGAGGTGGTCGGCGCCCCGGTCGGGGCGGACGATCACGCGGCCGCCGGAGAGGCCCTTGCCGACGTAGTCGTTGGCGTCGCCCTCCAGGCGCAGCGTGATGCCGCGCGGGACGAAGGCGCCGAAGGACTGACCGGCGGAGCCGGTGAAGGTGATGTCGACGGTGTCGTCGGGCAGGCCCGCGCCGCCGAACTTCTTCGTCACCTCGTGGCCGAGCATGGTACCGACCGTGCGGTTGATGTTGCGGATCGCGACCTGGGCGCGCACCGGCGCGGCGCCGGTGGCGTCGGAGGCGGCCAGCGCGTCCGCCGCGAGCTTGATCAGCTGGTTGTCGAGCGCCTTCTCCAGGCCGTGGTCCTGCTCGACGGCCTGGTGGCGCACCGCGCCCTCGGGCAGCGCGGGCACGTGGAACAGCGGCTCCAGGTCGAGGCCCTGCGCCTTCCAGTGGTTCACGGCGCGGGTGACGTCGAGGGTCTCGGCGTGGCCGACGGCCTCCTCGATGGAGCGGAAGCCCAGCTCGGCGAGGATCTCGCGCACCTCCTCGGCGATGAACCGGAAGAAGTTCACGATGTACTCGGCCTTGCCGGAGAACCGGTCGCGCAGCGTCGGGTTCTGGGTGGCGATGCCGACCGGGCAGGTGTCCAGGTGGCAGACGCGCATCATGACGCAGCCGGAGACGACGAGCGGCGCGGTCGCGAAACCGAACTCCTCGGCGCCGAGCAGCGCGGCGATGACGACGTCCCGGCCGGTCTTGAGCTGGCCGTCGGTCTGGACGACGATCCGGTCGCGCAGGCCGTTGAGCAGCAGGGTCTGCTGAGTCTCGGCGAGACCCAGCTCCCAGGGGCCGCCGGCGTGCTTGAGCGAGGTGAGCGGGGAGGCGCCGGTGCCGCCGTCGTGGCCGGAGATGAGGACGACGTCCGCGTGCGCCTTCGACACACCCGCCGCGACCGTGCCGACGCCGACCTCGGAGACCAGCTTGACGTGAATCCGCGCCTGCGGGTTCGCGTTCTTCAGGTCGTGGATCAGCTGGGCCAGGTCCTCGATGGAGTAGATGTCGTGGTGCGGCGGCGGGGAGATCAGGCCGACGCCCGGGGTGCTGTGCCGGGTCTTGGCGACCCAGGGGTACACCTTGTGGCCGGGCAGCTGGCCGCCCTCGCCGGGCTTGGCGCCCTGGGCCATCTTGATCTGGATGTCGTCCGCGTTGACCAGGTACTCGGACGTGACGCCGAAGCGGCCGGAGGCGACCTGCTTGATCGAGGAGCGGCGCGCCGGGTCGTACAGGCGCTCCGGGTCCTCGCCGCCCTCACCGGTGTTGGACTTGCCGCCCAGCTGGTTCATGGCGATGGCGAGGGTCTCGTGCGCCTCCTGGGAGATGGAGCCGTACGACATGGCGCCGGTGGAGAAGCGCTTGACGATCTCGGAGGCGGGCTCGACCTCGTCGATGGAGATGGGCTGGCGGTCGCTCTTGAAGCCGAAGAGCCCGCGGAGCGTCATGAGCCGCTCGGACTGCTCGTTCACACGCTCGGTGTACTTCTTGAAGGTGTCGTACTTGCCGGAGCGCGTGGAGTGCTGGAGGCGGAAGACCGTCTCCGGGTCGAACAGGTGCGGCTCGCCCTCGCGACGCCACTGGTACTCGCCGCCGATGTCCAGGGCGCGGTGGGCGGGCGCGATGCCGCTGGCCGGGTACGCCTTGGCGTGGCGGGCGGCGACCTCCTCGGCGATGACGTCGATGCCGACGCCGCCGATCTTGGTGGCCGTGCCGTTGAAGTACTTGGCGACGAAGGCCTCGTCGAGGCCGACGGCCTCGAAGACCTGGGCGCCGCGGTAGGAGGCGACGGTGGAGATGCCCATCTTGGACATGACCTTGAGGACGCCCTTGCCGAGGGCGTAGATCAGGTTGCGGATGGCCTGCTCGGGCTCGCCGTCGACGGCCTGGAGGAAGGTGCCCGCGCGGACCAGGTCCTCGACGGACTCCATGGCCAGGTACGGGTTGACCGCGGCGGCGCCGTAGCCGATGAGCAGGGCGACGTGGTGGACTTCGCGGACGTCTCCGGCCTCGACCAGCAGGCCCACCTCGGTGCGCTGCTTGGTGCGGATGAGGTGGTGGTGCACGGCCGCGGTGAGCAGCAGCGACGGGATCGGGGCGTGCTCGGCGTCCGAGTGGCGGTCGGACAGGACGATCAGCCGGGCGCCGTTCTCGATGGCGGCGTCGGCCTCGGCGCACATCTCCTCTATGCGCGCGGCCAGCGCGTCGCCGCCGCCGTGCACGCGGTAGAGACCGGAGAGGGTCGCGGCCTTGAAGCCGGGCATGTCGCCGTCGGCGTTGATGTGGATGAGCTTGGCCAGCTCGTCGTTGTCGATGACCGGGAAGGGCAGCAGGACGCTGCGGCAGGAGGCGGCCGTCGGGTCCAGCAGGTTGCCCTGGGGGCCGAGCGAGGAGCGCAGGGAGGTGACCAGTTCCTCGCGGATCGCGTCCAGCGGCGGGTTGGTGACCTGTGCGAAGAGCTGGGTGAAGTAGTCGAAGAGCAGCCGGGGGCGCTCGGACAGCGCGGCGATCGGCGAGTCGGTGCCCATGGAGCCGATCGGCTCGGCGCCGGCCTTGGCCATCGGCGCGAGGATGACGCGCAGCTCCTCCTCGGTGTAACCGAAGGTCTGCTGGCGGCGGGTGACCGAGGCGTGGGTGTGCACGATGTGCTCGCGCTCGGGCAGGTCGGACAGCTCGATCTCGCCGGCCTCGATCCACTCGGCGTACGGCTTCTCCGCCGCGAGCTGGGCCTTGATCTCGTCGTCCTCGATGATGCGGTGCTCGGCGGTGTCCACGAGGAACATGCGGCCGGGCTGCAGGCGGCCCTTGCGGACGACCTTGGCCGGGTCGATGTCCAGGACGCCGACCTCGGAGCCGAGGACGACGAGGCCGTCGTCGGTGACCCAGTAGCGGCCGGGGCGCAGGCCGTTGCGGTCGAGCACGGCGCCGACCTGGGTGCCGTCGGTGAAGGTGACGCAGGCGGGGCCGTCCCAGGGCTCCATCATCGTGGAGTGGAACTGGTAGAAGGCGCGCCGGGCGGGGTCCATGGAGTCGTGGTTCTCCCACGCCTCCGGGATCATCATCAGCACGGAGTGCGGCAGCGAGCGCCCGCCGAGGTGGAGCAGTTCCAGGACCTCGTCGAAGGAGGCGGAGTCGGAGGCGTCCGGCGTGCAGATCGGGAAGATCCGGTCCAGGTCGGAGGACGATCCGAAGACGTCGGAGACGAGCTGGGACTCGCGGGCGACCATCCAGTTGCGGTTGCCCTTGACCGTGTTGATCTCGCCGTTGTGCGCGACGAAGCGGTACGGGTGGGCGAGCGGCCAGGCCGGGAAGGTGTTCGTCGAGAACCGGGAGTGCACGAGCGCGATCGCGGAGGCGAAGCGGCGGTCGGACAGGTCCGGGAAGAAGGGCTCCAGCTGGCCGGTGGTCAGCATGCCCTTGTAGACGATGGTCCGCGCGGACAGCGACGGGAAGTAGACGGCGGCCTCGCGCTCGGCGCGCTTGCGCAGCGCGAAGGCGCGGCGGTCGAGGGCGATGCCCTGCGACTCACCGTCGGCCACGAAGATCTGGCGGAAGACCGGCATGGTCGAACGGGCGGTGGCGCCCAGCATCTGCGGGGCGACCGGGACCTCGCGCCAGCCGAGGACGGTGAGGCCCTCCTCGGTCGCGATCGTCTCGATCCGCGAGACGGCGTCCTCGGTGCCGTCCACCGGCAGGAAGGCGATACCCACGGCGTACGCCCCGGCCTCGGGCAGTTCGAATCCGGCCACCTCGCGGAGGAAGGCGTCCGGCACCTGGGAGAGGATGCCCGCGCCGTCGCCCGAGTCGGGCTCGGAGCCGGTGGCACCGCGGTGCTCGAGGTTGCGCAGCACGGTGAGTGCCTGGTCGACCAGGGTGTGGGACGCCTCGCCGGTCAGAGTGGCGACGAAACCGACGCCGCAGGCGTCGTGCTCGTTGCGGGGGTCGTACATACCCTGCGCAGCAGGGCGAGCATCCATGAAGGACCGGTTCTGGCCATTCGCGGAGTGCTGGGACGGCTGGCGCGGCGTACGCATCGGCTCTCCCGTCGTCGTCATCTGGCATGTGCAAGTGCCGAGGGACGACGTTGGCCCTCTGCTGAGTGCAAAATTTCGTGCAGGTTACATGATGGAGCGGTTCTCGGGAACCGGGATAATCCGTTCCAACATGCGGACACCGAGGGATTCGCGGCGGGGTGCCGCACCCAGCGGTGGAAGCTATGGAGACCGCAGCGGACAGATCGATGTCCGTCGGCCCGAGGCACGGAGGGAGCTTCGTCGCTCACTCCGCCGACGCGCGGCGGGCCTCATTGCCCACAGCGCTTACGGCTCATGCCCGGGGATCACACACTCGAAACCAGCGAGTAACGGCTACTTATGCGGTCCGACGCATAAGTTCGAGCCGGGCTATCCTACGGCCGTTCCGAACAGGCTGCCCAGGAGGTACGTCACACCGGCCGCCGCACCACCGAGGGCGAGCTGCCGCAGTCCGCTGTACCACCAGCTGCGCGCAGTCACCTTGGCCACCACCGCGCCGCACAGGAACAGCCCGGCCAGCGCGAGCACCACCGCGGGCCACAGCGCACCGGCGCCGAGCAGGAACGGCAGGACGGGGAGCAGGGCGCCCAGCGCGAACGAGCCGAACGACGACACGGCCGCGACCGACGGCGAGGGCAGGTCGCCGGGGTCGATGCCCAGCTCCTCACGGGCGTGTATCTCCAGGGCCTGCTCGGGGTCACGGGACAGTTGCCGGGCCACCTCGCGCGCGAGGTCCGGCTCCACACCCCGCGCCTCGTAGAGCGCGGCCAGCTCGGCCTCCTCGTCCGCCGGGTGCTTCTTCAGCTCCCGGCGCTCCACGTCCAGCTCGGCCTCGACCAGCTCGCGCTGCGAGGCGACGGAGGTGTACTCGCCGGCGGCCATGGAGAAGGCGCCGGCGGCCAGCCCGGCCAGCCCGCTCAGCACGACGGTCTGCTGACCGGCCGCGCCGCCCGCGACACCGGTCATCAGGGCGAGGTTGGAGACCAGGCCGTCCATCGCGCCGAAGACGGCGGGGCGCAGCCAGCCGCCGTTCACGTCGCGGTGGGTGTGGTTGTCGCGGTGCGCCTCGTGCAGTGGCGCCTCGGTCTCGATGATGGCCATGAGAGTTCCCCCGGGGAAGCTAGTTTGGACCTGGTCTACTTCTCGACAACAAACAATCTACGCTGGTCATTTCCACCTCGCCAGCAAGGAAAGGCTGGGCTTACCTGCGGTTTTACCCTTGCGCGCTCATCCGTGATCTTGACCGCACAGATGTCGACCGGGTGACGCTGCGCCCTGTGAGGCTGCGCGGCACACCCCACCGGGGACAGATGCGCAAAGGGAGAGGAGCGGCCGCATGGCATCCACCGCCTGCATTCCCCCGGTCCCCGCGCCCGGTGACGCGGTCGGGCTCCGCGAACGGGCCCGGGGCGCGCTGCTGGGACTGGCCGTCGGCGACGCCCTCGGGGCGCCGGCCGAGAACATGAAGCCCTCCGAGATCCGCGCCCGCTGGGGCCGCATCACGGGATACGTGTCCAGGAAGCCGGCCGGCACCGACGACACCGAGTACGCGATCTTCTCGGGCCTGCTGCTGGCCCGGTACGGCTCCGGGCTCACCCCCGCCCACGTCGAGACGGCCTGGCACGAGTGGATCGCGGACCGGGAGGAGGGCCCCTTCCGGGGCGCGGGCTTCAGCGAGCGCGGCACCCTGGAGAACCTGCGCCGGGGCCTCGCCGCCCCCATCTCCGCGCAGCACCGCCACGCCTGGAGCGACGGCCTGGCCATGCGGGCCGCGCCCTACGGCGTCTTCGCGGCGGGCCGTCCCGCCGAGGCCGCCCGGCTGGTGGCGATCGACGGCTCGGTCAGCCACGACGGCGAGGGCATCTACGGCGGCCAGGCGGTGGCGGCGGGGGTCGCGGCGGCGATGGCGGGGGCACCGACCGTCGCGGTCGTCGCCTCCGCCCTGGCCGTCGTCCCGGACGACTCCTGGACGGCCCGCTGCCTGCGCCGCGCGATGACGGCGGCCCACCGCGGCGAACGCGCCGTCCGCTCCGCGGTGGTCATCGGCGGCTACCCCTGGACCGACCTGGCCCCCGAGGCGGTCGCCCTCGCCTTCGGCGCGTACGCGGCGGCCGACGGCGACTTCACGGACGCGGTGCTGACGGCCGTCAACATGGGCCGCGACGCCGACACCACGGCAGCGGTGGCCGGCGCCCTGGCCGGTGCGACCCAGGGGGCCGCCGCCATCCCGGCCGAGTGGGCGTCGGCCATCGGCCCGGCCCGCGGCAGCTGCCTGCCGGCGATGGCCGGACACCATGTGCTGGAGGTCGCGGACCTGCTGGCGCGGGGGGCGGAGGAGGCCCAGCGCGGTGCGGAGCCGAGGACGCGGGGCACGGAACCAGCGACGCGGCATGCGGGCACGAAGACGCCGAGCACGGAACCAGCAACGCGGAGTGAGAAGACGCGGACGCCGAGCACGGAACCAGCGACGCGGCATGCGGGCACGAAGACGCCGAGCACGGAACCGGCAACGCGGAGTGAGGAGACGCGGACGCCGAGCACGGAACCGGCAACGCGGAGTGAGGAGACACGGACGCCGAGCACGGAACCAGCAACGCGGCATGCGGGCACGAAGACGCCGAGTGGGGCAACACGGAGTACGGACACGAAAACGCGAAGCGCGAACCCGGCAACACAGAGCACCCGGGCGAAGACGCCGTGCCCGGAACCGGCGACACGGAGTGCGGAGTGGGCGGCGTGTGCCGTAGTGAGCGGGCCGCCCCCGGCGGGTGAGAGCGGCGTACGGAGCGAGGCGCGCGCCCCGGGCCAGTGCTCCGCGCCGCATGACCAGCCCGGGCCGGAGGCAGGTTCCGCAGCGCGTGAGGGGCCCGGCCCCCATACGGGCGGCGACGGGCCTACGGGGGTGACGCCGTGAGCAGGGCACGTCCCGGCGCCGAGGAACCGGCCACCACGGCGTACGTCGCCCCGCCCGGCGCGCCGGAGGGGCCCACGCCCGCCGGGAGCGGGCACCGGCCGGGTCCCGAGCACACCGTCCCGCCCCGCACCGCGCCCCGGGCCGAAGCCGCCACCCCGCCCCGCACCGCGCCCCGGGCCGAAGCCGCCACCCCGCCCCGCCCGACGCCGCGACCCGACCGCATCGAGGGCCTCCTCCTCGGGCTCGCCGCGGGAGACGCCGCCGGCTGGCCCGCCGCCCGGCACCGGGCCGCCCGGATGCCCGAGTGGACGCGCCGCCTCACCCGCGAGCTGGACACCTTCGCCGAGCAGAACGCGACCACCACGCTCCCCGTCCCCATCGCCCTGAACCAACCCCCGGAGCCGCTGCGCCTCGGGCCCTCGGACGACGCCGAGTGGGCGGCGTTCGCGGCGGAGGCGGTGCTGCGGGCCGGGGACGACAGCGCGCTCGGGGACCTGAGCCGGGAACGCCGGATGCGGGCGGCGATCGACCTGACCTGGAACGCCGTCGCCAGTGAGGTGGCCGCGGCGACGGAACGCGCCCCGGAGGCCGAGTCGGCGGTACTGCCGCTGCGGGCCCGCATCTCGGTACGGGCCGGGCTCGGCAACCTCGCCACCGGCCTGCGCCCGCCCGCCACCGGCCACGACAACCCGCACTACTTCGACGACGCCGCCTGCGTCCGGGCCTGCGTCCTCGCCGTCGCCCACCCCGGCGCCCCGCGGCCCGCCGCCGACCTCGCCGAGTTCGACGCCCGCTACACCCAGGACGGCGACGGCGTGCACGGCGCGCGAGCCATGGCGGCGGCTGTGGCGTGCGCCCTCGACGGCGCGGACGTACGCACCTGCGTGGACGCCGCGCTCGCCGAGCTTCCCGGGGAGACGGAGATCGGCCGCAACGCCCGCCAGGCACTGGCCCTGGCGGCGGACGCCGAGACCACCTTCGCTCTTGTCCCGCTGCTGGAGCACCAGATCGTCGACCACGTCTACAGCTACGGCATCGCCGCCGCCGAGACCGTTCCGGTCGCCCTCGCCCTGGCCACCGCCGCCCGGGGCCGCATCGCGGAGGCCGTACCGGCGGCGGTCTGTCTGTCGAGGGTCGCGGACTCCGCTCCCGCGCTGGCCGGCGCCCTCACCGGTGCGCTGGGCGGTGGCGCGTCGATCCCCGAAACCTGGCGGGAGACCTGCCGCACCCTCCCCGGCTGCGTACTGCCCCGGCTCACCGGCACCGACCTGGTCGAACTCGCCGGACTCCTGCACGCCACGCAACCGTCCCGACGAGAAGGACGAGAAGGACCCGAAGGACAAGAAGGGCGACACGCGACATGAGGACAACCGGCACAGCGGAGAACCGCACGGCGGAGAACCGCACGGCGACCCTGGACGAGCGCATCACCGGCGCCCTCGTCGGCGCGGCCGTCGGCGACGCCCTCGGCGGCCCGGTCGAGGGCTACTCCCCCGAGCAGATCGTCGAACGCCACGGCGGCCGCGTCCACGGCGTCGTCGGCCCCTGGAACGGCGACGCCTGGCGCACCGCCCGCCCCATCGCCCCGTACCACAAGGGCGACGGCCACGTCACCGACGACACCCTGATGACCCACGCGCTGGTCCGGGTGTACGGCACGGTCCGCGACCACCTCGACGCCTACTCGGTCGCCGAGCACCTGGTCCCGGACCTGATGGCGAACCCGCGCTGGATCCCGGAGCTGGAGGCCGAGGCGCTCCCGCTCCAGCGGGTCTTCCTGGCGGAGAAGTGGCTGGCCGCGAGGATCCACTACGGCCACGTGGACCCCCGCGAGGCGGGCACCGGCAACATCGTCAACTGCGGTGCCGCGATGTACGTGGCCCCGGTCGGCCTGGTCAACGCGGCGCACCCGGCGGGCGCCTACGCCGAGGCGCTGGACGTCGCGGGCGCACACCAGTCGTCGTACGGCCGTGAGGCGGCCGGTGTCCTCGCGGCGGCGGTGGCCGCGGCGTGCGCGCCGGGGGCGACGCCGGACTCGGTGGTGTCGGCCTGTCTGTCCCTGGCGAAGGACGGCACCCGGGCGGCGATCGAGGCGGTCTGCGAAGTGGCCGGCCGGTACTCGGACTTCGAGTCGGCACTCGCGCCGCTGCGGGAGGCGGTGGCCCCCTACGACACGGTGGGCCCCGACTACCGCGCGCCCTCACTGGCCGCACGCCGCCCGTCCCGCGTGCACGCGATCGAGGAACTGCCCGTCGCCCTCGGCATGCTGCTCGTCTCCGGCGGCGACTACCGGCACGCGGTCCTCGGCGCGGTGAACTACGGCCGCGACTGCGACTCCATCGCCACGATGGCGGGCGCGCTGGCCGGTGCGCTGGGTTCACCGGTCCCGGAGGACTGGGCGAAGACGGTCGCGGAGGCGAGCCGTCTGGACCTCTGGGAACCGGCCGCGACGCTCACCGCGGTGGCCCGGGAGGTCTTCGAGCGCGACGTGGCGCGACGCCGCCTCCACGAGCGGGCGTTCACCGCGATCGGAGGCGCGAGATGCTCCGACTGACCTGGGTCCAGCCCGAGGACCTGATCGGCCACGAACTGCGCCAGGCGGCGCAGGACGGCCGCGACCCGTCGGCGATCGCGGCTCGCTGGAGAGCGGCAGGCGGCTGCGCGGCCCCCGCCCGAGCGGGCACGTCCGCCCAGCCGGCCTCCCCCCGCCTCCGCCTGCTCGCGGAAGACCTGCTGGACGAACTGTCCGCCCTGCCCAGCCCCTTGGCGGAGGCGGAACCGACGGAACTCGACCGGATCAGGTCCCTGTGTCCCGACTGGCCCGCACCCCGCCCCGGGACCGTGTCCCCAGCCCGCCTCGAAGCCGCCTGGCTCGGCCGAGCCGCCGGCTGCCTCCTCGGCAAGCCCGTCGAGAAGCTCCCCCTGACCGGCATCCGCCAACTCGCCAAGGCCGCCGGCAACTGGCCCCCGACCGCCTACTTCACGGCCCGGGGCCTCCCCGAGGACCTCACCGCCACGTACCCCTGGAACCGCCGCTCCGCGCCGACCTCCCTCGCCGAGAACATCGACGGCATGCCGGAGGACGACGACCTCAACTACCCCCTCCTGGGCCTCCTGCTCCTCCAGCGCCACGGCAGGACCTTCACCACCGCCGACGTCGCCCGCGTCTGGCTCGACGAGCTGCCCGCCGGCCGCACCTTCACCGCCGAACGCCTCGCCTACCGCAACCTCCTCACCGGCCTGGAACCCCCGCACACCGCCCGCCACCGCAACCCCTTCCGCGAGTGGATCGGCGCCCTGATCCGCGCCGACGTGCACGGCTGGACCAACCCCGGCGACCCGGCCGCCGCCGCCGAACGGGCGCACCGCGACGCGACCCTCACCCACACCGCCAACGGCGTCTACGCGGCGATGTTCGCGGCGGCCGTCATCGCCACCGCCGCCACCGGCACGCAAGACGTCCACGCCTGCCTGCGCACCGGCCTCACGGTCGTACCGCCCGGTTCCCGTCTCGCCGGAGCCGTCCGCCACGGCGTCCATCTCGCCGAGACCCACGCCGACTTCGACACGGTCGTGGACGCGCTCCACGCCCTCCACTCCCCCACCCACCACTGGGTCCACGCCGTCCCCAACACCGCCCTGCTCGCCGCGGCCCTCACCCACGCGGACGGCGACTTCACCGGTTCGGTCTCCCGTGCCGTGTCGGGAGGCTGGGACACCGACTCCAACGGCGCCACCGCCGGCAGCGTCGCCGGTCTCCTCGCCGGCTCCCCCGCCGCCCTGCCCGAGCGCTGGACGGCCCCCCTGAAGAACCGCCTGGCCACCTCGGTCGGCGACTTCGACGGTACCGGCTTCGACACCCTCGCCCACCTCACCCACAGGGAGGCCACCCGCCCATGACCGCGCCCCCGCCCGTCGTGCCCCCCGCCCCCGTCCACGCTCCGCTGACCGGCCTGCGCGTCCTCGACCTCGCCACCCTCTTCGCGGGCCCCCTCGCGGCCACCATGCTCGGCGACTTCGGTGCCGACGTCGTCAAGGTCGAGCACCCCGGCCGGCCCGACCCCTCCCGGGGCCACGGCCCGTCCAAGGACGGCATCGGCCTGTGGTGGAAGCTGCTGGGCCGCAACAAGCGCACGATCACCCTGGACCTGTCCAAGCCTGCCGGCCGCACCACCCTGCTCCGCCTCGCCGCCACCGCGGACGTCGTCATCGAGAACTTCCGCCCGGGCACCCTGGAGAAGTGGGACCTGGGCTGGGACGAGCTGTCCGCCGTCAACCCGCGCCTGGTCCTCACCCGGGTCACCGGCTTCGGCCAGTTCGGCCCGTACGCACGCCGCCCCGGCTTCGGCACGCTCGCCGAGGCCATGAGCGGCTTCGCCGCGATGACCGGCGAGCCCGACGCGCCCCCGACGCTGCCGCCGTTCGGCCTCGCGGACTCGATCGCCGCCCTGGCGACGTCGTACGCCGTGATGACCGCGCTGGCCGCCCGGGACCGCACCGGCGAGGGCCAGGTCGTCGACATGGCGATCATCGAGCCGATCCTGACCGTGCTGGGCCCGCAGCCGACCTGGTACGACCAGCTCGGCCACGTCCAGCCGCGCACCGGCAACCGCTCCCAGAACAACGCCCCGCGCAACACCTACCGCACCGCCGACGGCACCTGGGTCGCCGTCTCCACCTCCGCCCAGTCCGTCGCCGAGCGCGTGATGCGCCTGGTGGGCCGCCCGGAACTGATCGACGAGCCCTGGTTCGGATCGGGCGCCGACCGGGCCCGGCACGCCGACGTGCTCGACACTGCGGTCGGCGACTGGATCGCCCGGCACAGCCGCGCCGACGTCCTCGCGGAATTCGAGAAGGCCGAGGCCGCAGTCGCGCCCGTCCAGGACGTACGGGACGTGATGGCCGACCCGCAGTACCAGGCCCTCGACACGGTCACCACCGTCGACGATCCCGAGCTGGGTCCGCTGCGCATGCAGAACGTCCTCTTCCGGCTCTCCGCGACCCCCGGCGCGATCCGCTGGGCGGGCCGCCCGCACGGCGCGGACACCGAGGAGGTGCTGACCGGGCTGGGCCTGACCCCGGCGGATGTGAAGGAGCTGCGCGAGGAGGGCGTCGTATGACCGCACCCCCACTGACCTGGCTGTACGCCCCCGGGGACCGCCCCCGGGTGGTCGCCAAGGCGCTCGCCGCGGGTGCCGACGTCGTCGTGATCGACCTGGAGGACGCGGTCGCCCCGGACCGCAAGGAGTACGCCCGCGAGGCCACCGCCGAGCTGCTCACCGAGCCGCAGCCGGTGCCGGTCCACGTCCGCGTCAACGCCCTGGACGGGCCGCTCGCCGCGGCGGACCTGGCGGCGCTGGCCGCGCTGCCGGGACTGTCCGGGCTGCGGCTGCCCAAGGTGACGTCCCCGGACCAGATCGCCGGCGTCGCGGCGACGACCGCCGGACCACCCCTGTACGCCCTCCTGGAGACGGCCCTGGGCGTGGAGCGGGCGTACCGGATCGCCGCGGCCCACCCGTCACTGCGCGGCATCGCCCTCGGCGAGGCGGACCTCCGGGCCGACCTGGGTGTACGCGGCGACACGGGCCTGGACTGGTCCCGCTCGCGCGTGGTCGTGGCGGCGCGGGCGGCGGGGCTGGCGCCGCCGTCGCAGACGGTGCATCCGGACACCCGGGACCTGGAGGGTCTGGCCGCTTCCTGCGCCCACGGCCGGGCCCTGGGCTTCCTCGGCCGGGCCGCGATCCACCCCCGCCAGCTGCCGATCATCGAGCGGGCGTACCTGCCGACCGAACGGGAGCTGGAGGAGGCGGAGACGATCGTCAAGGCGGCCACCGCGCAGCCGGGCGCACTGGCACTGCCGGACGGACGGTTCGTCGACGCGGCGGTGGTGGCGACGGCGCAGCGCATCCTGTCGCTGGCCCGGCGGCCCGCCCTGTCATGACACAGGCGTCCTGACACAGGCCGAGGGCGCCCGGAACTCTCCGGGCGCCCTCGGCGACGTGCGGCGGCGGGCCGTCAGCCCTTCTTGGCCGAGTCGGCCCCGTCCTTCACGTCCTTCACGCTCTTCTCGTCCTCCACGGTGCCGTCGCCACCGGAGTCCTTGTTGTCCCCGGCGTCCTTGGCGTCCTTGGCGTCGGCGTCCGTGTCCCCCTTCGCGTCGTCCCCGGCGTCACCGTCGGAGGACTCCGCGCCCGGCTCGACCACGGCCTCCCGGCCCGGCCGCGTCCGCGCCGAGAGCACCATGTACACCACGGCGAGCAGGAACACGAGGAGCGCGGTCCAGTTGTTCAGCCGCAGACCGAGGATGTGGTGGGCATCGTCGACGCGCATGTACTCGATCCAGAACCGGCCCGCGCAGTACGCGGCGACGTACAGCGCGAACGCCCGCCCGTGGCCCAGCTTGAAGCGGCGGTCGGCCCAGATGACGAGCAGGGCCACGCCGATGCACCACAGCGACTCGTACAGGAACGTCGGGTGGTACGTGCCCGGCACCCGTCCGTCGGCCGACGAGGTGATCTCCACGGCCCAGGGCAGGTCGGTGGCCCGGCCGTACAGCTCCTGGTTGAACCAGTTCCCCCAGCGGCCGATGGCCTGGGCGAGGGCGATGCCGGGGGCGACGGCGTCGGCGTACACGGGCATCGGGACGCCCCGGCGCCGGGCACCGATCCACGCGCCCACCGCGCCGAACGCGATCGCGCCCCAGATTCCGAGGCCGCCCTCCCAGATCTTGAAGGCGTCGACCCAGTCACGGCCCTCGCTGAAGTACAGCTGGTAGTCCGTGATCACGTGGTAGAGCCGGCCGCCGATCAGGCCGAAGGGAACGGCCCAGACCGCGATGTCGGCCACCGTGCCGGGCCGCCCGCCTCTGGCGACCCAGCGCTTGTTGCCGAGCCAGACGGCAACGAAGACGCCGATGATGATGCAGAACGCGTAGCCGCGCAGCGGGATGGGACCGAGGTGCAGCACCCCGCTGGACGGGCTGGGAATGAAGGCAAGTTCCATGGCAGGGTCGACGCTACCGTGTCGGACGGTGCCCGCGTCGGGCAGCCCGGCTACGGGTCCGTAACAGGCGGACGGAGGACGCGTCCCGCGGACGGACCCGCGGGCGCTCCGCCGCCCACCACCGCGCCACTTGTCGGCGTCGCTACTTGTCGGCGTCCTGCACCAGCTGCTTCAGCTTCGCCGGTGTCATGGAGCGGTCCTGGTAGATGTTCTTGCCGTCCAGCAGCACGGTCGGCGTGCCGCTGAAGCCACCGGTGCGGAAGGCCTCGTTGGACTTCTCCACCCAGCTGTTGTGCTTGCCGCCCTCGACGCACTCCTGGAAGAGCGCGGTGTCGAGGCCGTCGACCTTGCCCGCCAGATCGATCAGCTTGTTCTCGTCGGCGAAAGCGTCGTCGGCCTCCGCCGGCTGGTTGGTGAACAGCACGTCGTGGTACGGCGTGAACTTGCCCGCGTCCTGGGCGCAGGCCGCGGCGTTGGCGGCCTTGCGGGAGCCGGTGCCGCCCATGTTTCCGTCGATGATCGTCGCCAGGTGGTACTCGACCTTGAGCTGCCCGGCTTCGGTGAGCTCGTGGATCGTGTCGCGGTACGCCAACTCGAAGGCCTTGCAGGCCGGGCAGCGGAAGTCCTCCCAGATGACGAGCGTCGACTTGGCGCTCTCCTCGCCGACGGGGATCGCGAGGCTGTCCTTGCCCTGCGCGCCCGAGGGCGCCACGATCGGGCCGGCCGACTCGCTGCCGTCGTCCTTGCCCGCGTTGGCGGCGACCACGCCGATCACCGCCGCGAGCCCCAGGACGCAGACCACGCTCGCGCCGACGATCAGCGCGCGCCGGCGCTTGTCCTTGGACTTCTGCTTCTCGCGCTCGGCCGCCAGCTTCTGACGGGCGGTGCGCTTTCCCTCTCGGTTCTTCTCGCTCACACCCCGCAGAACGAACCGGGGAGGCGCAGCGCGCCTCCCCGGTCCCAGGTCCACCCGTACGAGGGACCTCTGTCACGTGCTTGTCGTCACGCCTGTCCGCGCACGCCCTTCGCCAGGTCGGCGGCGAGCGTGCGGACGCCCTCAAGTCCGGCCGCGTCGTCAGGGGCGTCCAGCATGCGCTTGACGAACGCCGAGCCGACGATCACGCCGTCGGCGAAGCCGGCCACCTCGGCGGCCTGTGCGGCGTTGGAGACGCCGAGCCCGACGCAGACGGGGATGCCGGTGGTGGCGCGGGTGCGCCGCACCAGGTCCTCGGCCTGCGCGCCGACCGACTCGCGGGTGCCGGTGACGCCCATGAGGGAGGCGGCGTAGACGAAGCCGCTGCCGGCCGCGGTGATCTCGGCGAGCCGCGCGTCCTTGCTGCTGGGCGCGACCACGAAGACGGTGGCGAGCCCGTGCTTGTCGGCGTGCTCCCTCCACAGCGCCGACTCCTGGACGGGCAGGTCGGGCAGGATGCACCCGGCGCCGCCCGCCTCGGCCAGCTCGGCGGTGAAGCGCTCGACGCCGTAGCGGTCGATGGGGTTCCAGTACGTCATGACGAGGATCGGCTTGCCGGTGGCCGCGTGCGCCTCCCGGACCGTCCGCATCACGTCGGCGATGCGCACGCCGCCGCGCAGGGCGATGTCGTCGGCGGTCTGGATGACCGGGCCGTCGAGGACGGGGTCGCTGTGCGGCAGACCGACCTCGACGACGTCGGCGCCGCCGTCGAGCGCGGCCTTGATCGCCTCGATGCCGCCGTCCACGGTCGGGAACCCGGCCGGGAGGTAGGCGATGAGGGCGGAGCGGCCCTCGGCCTTGGCCGCCGCGAGGGTGTCGTTCAGCAGCTGTACGTTCCCGCTCACTTGGCGTCCCCCTCGATCTCGGCGGTGCCGGCCTCGTCGGCGGCGACCTCGGCGTCGGTGTCGTAGAGCCCGAAGTAGCGGGCGGCGGTGTCCATGTCCTTGTCGCCGCGACCGGACAGGTTGACGACGATCAGCCCGTCCTTGCCCAGCTCCTTGCCGACCTCGATGGCACCGGCCAGCGCGTGGGCGCTCTCGATGGCCGGGATGATGCCCTCGGTGCGCGACAGCAGGCGCAGCGCCTGCATGGCGGCGTCGTCGGTCACCGCGCGGTACTCGCCGCGGCCGGAGTCCTTGAGGTAGCTGTGCTCGGGACCGATGCCGGGGTAGTCGAGCCCCGCCGAGATCGAGTACGGCTCGGTGATCTGCCCCTCGTCGTCCTGGAGGACGTAGGAACGGGAGCCGTGCAGGATGCCGGGCTCGCCCGCGGTCAGGGTGGCCGCGTGCTCGCCGCTGTCGATGCCGTGCCCGGCCGGCTCGCAGCCGATGAGGCGGACGTCCGCGTCGGGGATGAAGGCGTGGAAGAGGCCGATGGCGTTGGAGCCGCCGCCGACGCAGGCGATCGCGGCGTCGGGGAGGCGTCCGGCCTGCTCCAGGAGCTGGCGGCGGGCCTCGACGCCGATGACGCGGTGGAAGTCGCGCACCATCGCCGGGAAGGGGTGCGGGCCGGCGACGGTGCCGAACAGGTAGTGGGTGCGGTCGACGTTGGCGACCCAGTCGCGGAAGGCCTCGTTGATCGCGTCCTTGAGCGTGCGGCTGCCGGACTTCACGGCGATGACCTCGGCGCCGAGCATGCGCATGCGGGCCACGTTGAGGGCCTGGCGACGGGTGTCGATCTCGCCCATGTAGATGGTGCAGTCGAGGCCGAAGAGCGCGCAGGCCGTCGCCGTCGCCACGCCGTGCTGGCCGGCGCCGGTCTCCGCGATGACGCGGGTCTTGCCCATGCGCTTGGTCAGCAGGGCCTGGCCGAGCACGTTGTTGATCTTGTGGGAGCCGGTGTGGTTGAGGTCCTCGCGCTTGAGGAAGACACGGGCTCCGCCGGCTTCGGTGGCGAAACGCGGGACCTCGGTCAGCGCCGACGGGCGGCCTGTGTAGTGGACGAGCAGGTCGTCCAGTTCGCGGGCGAACTCCGGGTCGGACTTGGCCTTGTCGTACTCGACGGCCACCTCGTCGACCGCCGCGACGAGGGCCTCGGGAATGAACTTGCCGCCGAAGGCGCCGAAGTAGCCTTCGGCGGTGGGGACTTGACCCTCCGGGTCGGGGATGAAGAAGTTGCTGGGCATGCGTGTACCTCACGGTGAGTGTCTGGTATTGGCACGTTCGCCGTGGGGCGCGGGTCGTCAGGCCTCTTCAGGCCGTCTCTGGTTGCTCGCGCAGTTCCCCGCGCCCCTTACGGGGCGCTGCTGCCATCGCATGCCGTTGACCTGGCCCGGCTCGTCACCGATGACATACCGCACCCGGCGGCCGTGGATCCGGCGCGCGGGGGCGCGGCAGCCGCGCGGGCGGCAGCCTCGGGCCAGGCGCGCGTACGGGTCCCTGGTCGTCAGGGTGGGCGGGAGTGTCATCGTCGGCCAGCCTACCGGGGGTCAGCCGCGCCCGTGCCGCAGTGCCGGGTGTTCGCCGGCGGCCACCAGGTCGGAGACGGCCGTCTTCGGGTCGCGGCCGGTGACCAGGGACTCCCCGACCAGGACGGCGTCGGCGCCCTCGTTGGCGTAGGCGATGAGGTCGTGCGGGCCGCGGACGCCGGACTCGGCGACCTTGACGATGTGCGCCGGGATCTCCGGGGCGACCCGCTCGAACGTGCCGCGGTCGACCTCCAGCGTCTTCAGATTGCGCGCGTTGACGCCGATGATCTTGGCGCCGGCGTCCACCGCGCGCTCGACCTCGTCCTCGTCGTGCACCTCGACGAGCGGGGTGAGTCCGATGGACTCGGCGCGCTCGATCAGCGACTCCAGCGCCGGCTGCTCGAGGGCCGCGACGATCAGCAGCACGAGGTCGGCGCCGTGCGCACGCGCCTCCCACAGCTGGTACGAGGTGACGATGAAGTCCTTGCGCAGCACGGGGATGTCCACGCGCGCGCGGACCGAGTCCAGGTCGGCCAGCGAGCCGCCGAAGCGGCGCTCCTCGGTGAGCACGGAGATGACGGCGGCGCCGCCCGCCTCGTAGTCCGCGGCGAGTCCGGCGGGGTCGGCGATGGCGGCAAGCGCGCCCTTGGACGGGCTGGAGCGCTTGACCTCGCAGATGACCTTGACGCCGTCGCCGCGCAGGGCGGACACGCCGTCCTTGGCGGGGCGAGCCTTGGCCGCGCGCTCCTTGAGCTCGTCGAGGCTGACGCGCGCCTGCCGTTCCGCGAGGTCGGCACGGACTCCGTCGATGATCTCGTCGAGCACACTCACGCGAGCGGCCCCCTTTCAGACGGCGAAACCTGTGGTCACTGTGATGGTATCCGGAGCAGGGCACGGGCCTCGCATCCGGTTGACGCCGGTCCCACTACCTGGACGTTCGCCAGGTGATCAAGGGAGGAGCCAGCCACCGAACGGCAGGTTCCGGACAACCGTGAAGACCAGCAGCAACGCCCCCAGCGTCCACAGGTGGGCCGGGCCGAGGTCGATCCGCAGGGGACGGCCGCGCGCCACGCGGATCACCCAGACGGTCCACAGCACGGCGAAGCCCAGATAGCCGAGGACGGCCGGAGCGTTGGCGTGCAGCGCGGTCAGCACGTCCCCGTGGACGAACGCGTGGGCGCTGCGCAGGCCGCCGCAGCCGGGACAGTAGATGCCGGTGAAGCGCAGCAGGGGGCAGACGGGGTAGTGGCCGGGTTCGTTGGGGTCGACGCTCCCCACGTACGCGAACGCGCCGACGACGGCCGCGAGCACCCCGGCGGGAGCGGCCAGGCCAAGGAGGGCGGGCGCGCCCCGCGTAACGGTCGTGTTCTGCGTCGTTTTCCCGGTCTCGGCGTCCACGCACCGCATTCTGCCCCCGCCGGGCCGTACGCGCACGTGAGGGACGGCCCCGGCACCTGCGTGCCGGTCCGCCCCTCGGGAGGTGCCGTGACCGCCGTGCCTGGTCAGCCCTTGGCGTCGGCCGGCTCGCGCTCGCCGGCGACCTGGTGCACGGGGTGGTTCTGCTTCGGCTGGCCGAGGCCCATCATGCGCATGATGCCGCCCACGACACCGCCGAGGAGCACGACCACCATGCCGGCCCAGAAGCCCAACGGCTGGGCCGCCACCATGAACACGCCCGCGATGCAGAAACCGATGAAGGCGATGATGACACCCGTCCAGGCGGCCGGGGTGTGACCGTGGCTGCTGCCCGACATTGCTTGCTCCTCGTTGCTGTGTGCCAAGTCTGAGCAGGACGCTCGTGCCCATTGTCCCGCACGGGCGCGCGCGGTGTGAGCGGGGGTGCTTCCCACGCGCGCGTGACGGCCGCCGGGCCCGGAGCGCGCGTGTCACGTCGGCGGGTGCCCGCGTGCGCGCGGGTGAACCGCGGGTCAGGCGCCGGTCGGGTCCTCGCCGCGGTCGAGGGCCTTCCAGATGTCCTCGGGGCGGTCCGGGTCGACGGTCTGCGGCTTGCGGCGCGGGCGCGGGGTGCCGTCGCGCTCGTAGCGGCCGGACATCGCGGGCCACAGGCGGCCGTAGCGCAGGGCGAGCAGCCCGGCCAGCAGGAGCAGGGCGCCGCCCACGGCCGCGACGTACGGCCAGGCGGTGTGGGAGAGGACGTCCACGGTGGCCGAGGTGTCGCCGGCGGCCTTCGCGGCCTGGTCGTCCAGGGCGGAGCTGTCGGAGGCGCCGGCCAGGGCCGCGGCGACGGTCCCCGCACCGCTCAGCGCGAGCAGGGCCGCGACAGCGAACCGGCCCGTGCGGCGGACGGCGAAGACGGCGACCAGCGCGGCGAGGCCCACTATGGCGAGCGCCGCGGGTACGCCCGTGACGTCGCTGCCCGTGGCGGTCAGGGGGAACGCGCCGCCGGCCACCGTCGCGGTGCCCTCCGCCCACTCCTGCCGGGTGGCGAGCAGGGCGACGGCCGCGCCGAGCGCGCCGCACAGCAGGGCGGCGGCGAGGCTCCGGCGGCCGGCCCGGGCGGGTCCTGCGGCTGGGGTACGGGGGTGAGGAACGGCTGTCACGTACTCCACTATCACCCGAACCCCGGGCGAACCGTCACCCGGGGTTCGGATTGGCGGGCGTGAGATCCGCCCCATCCGCGGGAGCCGGTTGGCCCTACTGCCCCAGCCGGTTGGCCGTGTGCACCGCCCGCAGCACCGCCGCCGCCTTGTTGCGGCACTCGGTGTCCTCGGCGACCGGGTCGGAGTCGGCGACGACGCCGGCGCCGGCCTGCACGTAGGCGGTGCCGTCGCGCAGCAGTGCCGTGCGGATGGCGATGGCGGTGTCGGAGTCGCCCGCGAAGTCGAGGTAGCCGACGCAGCCGCCGTACAGGCCGCGCCGGGACGGTTCGAGCTCGTCGATGATCTGCAGGGCGCGCGGCTTGGGAGCGCCGGAGAGCGTGCCGGCCGGGAAGCAGGCGGTGAGGACGTCGAAGGCGGTGCGGCCCGGGGCGACCCGTCCGGTGACCGTCGAGACGATGTGCATGACGTGCGAGTACCGCTCGACGGACATGAAGTCGACGACCTCGACGGAGCCGGGTTCGCAGACGCGCCCGAGGTCGTTGCGGCCCAGGTCGACGAGCATGAGGTGCTCGGCGCGTTCCTTGGGGTCGGCGAGCAGTTCGTCGGCGAGGGCCTGGTCCTCCCGCGGGGTGGCGCCGCGGTGCCGGGTGCCGGCGATCGGGTGGACCATGGCCCGCCCGTCCTCCACCTTGACCAGGGCCTCCGGGGACGATCCGACGACGTCGAAGCCGTCGAGGCGGAACAGGTACATGTACGGGGACGGGTTGGTGGCCCGCAGCACCCGGTAGACGTCCAGGGCGCTCGCCGTGCACGGCGTCTCGAAGCGCTGGGAGGGGACGACCTGGAAGGCCTCGCCCGCGCGGATGCGCTCCTTGATGTCCTCGACGGCCTCCTGGAAGTCGGGGCCGCCCCACAGAGCGGTGTACTCCGGCAGCTCGGACGGCGGCAGCGCGGCCGGCGGCTGGGCCACCGCACGCGTGAGGTCGGCCTCCATGGCGTCCAGGCGGGCGACCGCGTCGGCGTAGGCCTCGTCGACGCCCGTTTCGAGGTCGTTGTGGTTGATCGCGTTGGCGATCAGCAGGACCGAGCCCTCCCAGTGGTCCATGACGGCGAGGTCGCTGGTGAGCAGCATGGTCAGCTCGGGGAGCTTCAGGTCGTCGCGCTCCCCGGGGCCGACCTTCTCCAGGCGGCGCACGATGTCGTAGCCGAGGTATCCGACCATGCCGCCGGTGAAGGGCGGCAGGCCCAGGTCGTGGGCGAGGTCGCGCGGGGTGTGCAGGGCCTCGACGGTGGCGCGCAGGGCGGCGAGCGGGTCGCCGTCGGTGGGGACGCCGACGGGCGGGGTGCCCTGCCAGTGGGCCTGCCCGTCCCGCTCGGTGAGGGTGGCGGCGCTGCGGACGCCGACGAAGGAGTAGCGAGACCATCGGAACGCCGCCCGGCCGTTCTCCGCCGACTCCAGCAGGAAGGTGCCGGGGCGTTCGGCGGCGAGCTTGCGGTACAGCGCGACCGGGGTGTCGCCGTCGGCGAGGAGTTTGCGGCTGACCGGGATCACCCGGCGGTCGGCGGCCAGCTTCCGGAAGGTCTCGAGGTCCATGACGTCCATGTCGTCCATGTCGGCAGACCCTACTGACCCGCGCCGGGCGCGCCGGAGCCCGCGCCGTCGACGCCGTCGACGCCGTCGACGCCGTCGACGCCGTCCGCGCCGTCCGCGAGGAGCACGTCGGCGTCGAAACAGGTGCGCGCGCCGGTGTGGCAGGCGGCGCCGACCTGGTCGACCTTGACCAGGAGGGTGTCGGCGTCGCAGTCCAGGGCGACGGACTTCACCCACTGGAAGTGCCCGGAGGTGTCGCCCTTGACCCAGTACTCCTGACGGCTGCGTGACCAGTAGGTGCAGCGTCCCGTCGTCAGGGTGCGGTGCAGTGCCTCGTCGTCCATCCAGCCGAGCATCAGCACCTCACCGGTGTCGTACTGCTGGGCGATGGCGGGCAGGAGGCCGTCGGCGCCGCGCTTGAGACGCGCGGCGATCTCCGGGGCGAGCGGGCTGGGACGCCGGGGGGAGCTGCTGGTCATGCGCCCATTGTGCCGCGCGGGACGGACACGCCCCGGCCCTGTCCATTGGGCGGACCCGGCAGACCGCCGTAGGCTGACTGCATGTCGACTTTCGCCAAGCGTGAACGACTTCTGCTCGCGGACCTGTTGGAGACGGCGGGTCCGGACGCCCCGACCTTGTGCGACGGCTGGCGCACCCGTGACCTCGCCGCGCACGTGGTGGTGCGCGAGCGCCGGCCGGACGCCGCCGGGGGCACCCTGATCAAGCAGCTGGCGTCCCGGCTCGACCGGGTGATGGAGGAGTACGGCGCGAAGCCGTACGAGGAGCTGCTCCAGCTGATCCGCACGGGTCCGCCCCGCTTCTCCCCCTTCCAGCTCAAACAGGTCGACGAGGCGGCGAACACGGTGGAGTTCTACGTCCACACCGAGGACGTGCGCCGTGCCCAGCCGGACTGGTCGCCGCGCGAGTTGGACCCGGTCTTCCAGGACGCCCTGTGGTCCCGGCTGGAGCGCGCCGCGCGGCTGATGGGCCGGGGCATCCCGACGGGCCTGGTGCTGCGCCGCCCGAACGGCCAGACGACGGTCGCCCACCGGGGCACGCCGGTGGTGACCGCGACCGGCGAGCCGTCCGAGCTGCTGCTGTTCGCCTACGGGCGGCAGGGCGCCGCGAAGGTGGAGCTGGAGGGCGAGAAGGACGCGATCGCGAGGCTGCACGAGACGAAGCAGCTGGGGATCTGAGGCGGCGGCCGCTACTTCGGCAGTTCGGCCCGCCGCACGCCGGGCGCACACAGGGCGACGACCCCGCCGAGTGCGCAGACCGCGCCACTGACGGCGAAGACCGGGCCGGTGCCCCAGACGCCGATGGCGGCGGCGGACAGCGGCATGCTCAGCGGCGCGATGCCCAGGCTGACGATTCCGCCGACGGCGGTGACGCGCCCCAGATAGGCGGGTTCGGACTGGGTCTGCAACAGTGCCCCGCACATGGCGCCGCTGAGCCCCGTGAGCAGCCCGACGACCACCGCGGTACCGACGGCCACGGGGAGCCCGGGGGCCTGCGCCAGGGCGCCGATCGCGGCCGCGCCGGGGATGATGGCACCGGCGGCGACACACCCGGCGCGCGGCAGGCGCCCCCGCACGGTCAGCAGCAGGGCGGCGACTCCGGCCCCCGTGCCGAACCCGGCGAGCACCCAGCCCATCCCGGAGGCGCCCCAGCCGCGCTCGTCCGCGAGCAGGGTCAGGCCGACGTTGAGGGGGCCGACGAAGCCGAGGTCGCCGAGGGCGATGGCCACCATCAGCGGGCCGAGGACGCGGTGCCGGCGGATGTAGCGGAGTCCGCCCACCAGGTCCCGCCACGCGGTGGCCTCCCCCGCGGCGGGCGCGCCGGACACGTCGTCGGGCGGCAGCTCGCGCATCCGTACGGAGATCAGCAGCGGCACCGACACGGCGATCAGCAGCCCCGCGAACGCGAAGGCCGCCGACGCGCCGCCGACCGCCACGCCGAGCCCGCCGAGCGGCGCGCCCACGACGGCGGCGAAGCGCACGGCGAGGCCGCGCATGCCCTGGACACGGGCGAGCTGGTCCTTGCCGGTGATGCGGGCCGGGAGCGCCCCGACGGCGGGCAGGAAGAGGGCGTCGACCGTACCGAAGACGACCGCGAGCAGGGCGAGGAGCCACAGCCCCGGGTCGGTCACGAAGAGCAGCGCGGCGACCGCCAGCACCGTGGCGCACCGTACGGCGTCGCTGCCGATGACGACCTTGCGCGGCCCGAACCGGTCGGCGACCACCCCGCCGCCGAGCATGAGCAGCGCACGGGGCACCGCGCTGACGGCGGTGACGACGCCGGCCTGCGCGGGGGTGCCGTTCTGCACGGCGGCCCAGGACAGCGCGAGGTAGAAGACCATGTCGCCGACCATGGACGCGGTGTAGGCGGCGACCCAGCGCAGGACGTTGGGGTCGCGGTGGGCGGGGCGTTCGGGGGTGGCGGTCCGAGGTATGCCCGTGTCCGGCACGGACGTGGTCCCCTCAGACACGGAACGGGAACCCGTATACGTGCAGCGCCACGTTCTCGCGCCCTTCGGTGTCGCCGGCGGCGTCGGCCGCACGCCCTTTCTCGTCGTACTTCTTGGCCAGGGCGAGCAGTTCCTCGCCCAGTTCGGCCAGTTCGGCGGGGGTCAGTCGCAGCAGGGACTCGTTGTCGGGGGCGGCGGAGTTCCACTCAGGACCCCAGGTGGGGCGCTCGTCCAGGTAGCGGCGGTACATGTCGGTCCGCTGTTGGTGGAAGAGTCGGGTGGCCGCGAGGTGGGCGGCCGCCCGCTCGGGGGCGTCGCGGAAGTTCTCGTCGCGGATGCTCACGCCGTCCGAGGCGGGCTGCCACCAGCGCTCCCGACCGTCCGCGCTCTGCGGTTCCGCCTCCTCGACCAGTCCGTGCTCGGCCAGTTTGCGCAGGTGGTAGCTGACCAGGGAGACGGCCTCGTCGACCTGTTCGGCGAGCTGCGAGGCGGTCGCCGTGCGCGCCACGCACAGGCCGCGGTACAGCTGCATGCGCAGGGGATGCGCCAGGGCTTTGAGGGTGCCCAGGTCGGTGATGGGGCGGTTCTCCTCACGGGCCATGACCCCACCATAATTAGGAAGGGAAAGTTGCGCAACGAACTTTGCGCAACTTTCCCTTCCTAAGTCCTGGAGTCCCGCTTCTGACGCCTGGTCGCCACGCCTTCGATCAGGGCGTCATGTGCGAGCCGCTCCACGGCGACGCCCCGATGCTGGGCCTCCGCCCACAACTCGACCAGCTCTTCCTCGGTGAACTCGATCGTGATCGCAGCCATATCTGCACGTTAGAAGCGAACCTCACGCGCGGTGCCGCGGCTGCCACCATCGAGCGACGCCCCGAACTAGCGAACGGGATGCCCCGCCCCCCGCAGCGTCTCCTTCACCTGACCGATCCGCAGGTCGCCGAAGTGGAAGACGGACGCCGCAAGCACCGCGTCCGCGCCCGCCTCGACGGCCGGGGGGAAGTCGGCGAGGCGGCCCGCGCCGCCGGAGGCGATGACCGGGACCGTCACGTGCTTGCGGACCGCCGCGATCATCTCCAGGTCGTAGCCGTCCTTCGTGCCGTCCGCGTCCATCGAGTTCAGCAGGATCTCCCCCGCGCCCAGCTCGGCGGCGCGGTGCGCCCACTCCACCGCGTCGATGCCGGTGCCGCGCCGGCCGCCGTGGGTGGTCACCTCGAAGGTGCCCGCTTCGGTCCGGCGGGCGTCGACCGACAGGACGAGGACCTGGCGGCCGAAGCGCTCGGCGATCTCGCGGATCAGGTCGGGTCGGGCGATGGCGGCCGTGTTCACGCCCACCTTGTCCGCACCGGCCCGCAGCAGCTTGTCGACGTCGTCGGCGGTGCGCACGCCGCCGCCGACGGTCAGCGGGATGAACACCTGCTCGGCGGTGCGGCGCACCACGTCGTACGTCGTCTCGCGGTTGCCCGACGAGGCGGTGATGTCCAGGAACGTCAGCTCGTCGGCGCCCTCGGTGTCGTACACCTTGGCCATCTCGACGGGGTCGCCCGCGTCGCGCAGGTTCTGGAAGTTGACGCCCTTGACGACCCGGCCGTTGTCCACGTCCAGGCAGGGGATGACTCGGACCGCCAGGGTCATGAATCCACGGCTCCTCTATACGCTTCCACTTCGACTGACACCAGCACCCGCGAGTCGATGAAGCCCTGCACGACCAGCAGGGTCGTGACCGGGCGTACGGAGTCGAACAGCTCCTTGTGGGCGCGGCCCACCGCATCGACGTCGCGGGAATGTGCCAGGCACACACGGGTCCGGATCACGGACTCGATGCCGAGCCCGAACTCGGCGATGGCCTCGACGGCGGTGCCGAAGGCCACCTTCGTCTGTTCGTACGGGTCGCCCTCGCCGTAGAGCATGTCGCCCTTGAAGGCTGTGGTGCCCGCCACGATGACACGGTCACCCGCCGCCACGGCCCGTGCGAAACCGAAGGACTCTTCCCAGGGACTTCCGCTCTGCACGCGCCGTACGGCTTCGGATGTCATGGCGACACAGCCTCCAAGGCTTCTTCCAGGGTGAACGCCTTCGCGTACAGGGCCTTCCCGACGATGGCCCCCTCGACACCGACCGGGACCAGACCGGCGATCGCGCGGAGGTCGTCCAGGGACGAGACGCCGCCCGATGCCACGACCGGGCGGTCGGTCGCCGCGCAGACGTTCTTCAGGAGTTCCAGGTTGGGGCCCTGGAGGGTGCCGTCCTTGGCGATGTCGGTGACGACGTACCTGGCGCAGCCCTCCTTGTTGAGGCGGTCCAGCGTCTCGTAGAGGTCGCCGCCGTCCCGGGTCCAGCCCCGGCCGCGCAGGGTCGTACCCCGTACGTCGAGACCCACCGCGATCTTGTCGCCGTGCTCGGCGATGACCTTGGCGACCCACTCGGGGGTCTCCAGAGCGGCCGTGCCGAGGTTCACACGCGTGCAGCCGGTGGCGAGCGCGGCGGCGAGGGTGTCGTCGTCGCGGATGCCGCCGGACAGCTCCACCTTGATGTCCATGGCCTTCGCGACCTCGGCGATCAGCTCGCGGTTGTCCCCGGTGCCGAAGGCGGCGTCCAGGTCGACGAGGTGCAGCCACTCGGCGCCGGAGCGCTGCCAGGCGAGGGCGGCCTCCAGCGGCGAGCCGTAGGAGGTCTCGGTGCCGGACTCGCCGTGCACGAGGCGGACGGCCTGGCCGTCGCGGACGTCGACGGCGGGGAGGAGTTCGAGCTTGCTCATCTCTACAGGGTCTCGATCCAGTTGGTGAGGAGCTGGGCTCCGGCGTCGCCGGACTTCTCGGGGTGGAACTGCGTGGCCCACAGGGCGCCGTTCTCCACGGCCGCCACGAAGGGCTTGCCGTGCGTGGACCAGGTGACCCTGGGAGCGGCGATCAGCGGGTTGTGCGACTCCTGGGTCCAGTCGTGGACGGCGTAGGAGTGCACGAAGTAGAAGCGGGCGTCCGCGTCCAGGCCGGCGAAGAGCTGGGAGTCGGCCGGTGCCTCGACCGTGTTCCAGCCCATGTGCGGCACGATGTCGGCCTGGAGCGGTCCGACCGTGCCGGGCCACTCGTCCAGGCCCTCGGCCTCCACGTCGTGCTCGATGCCGCGCGCGAACAGGATCTGCATGCCGACGCAGATGCCCATCACCGGGCGCCCGCCGGACAGCCGGCGGTCGACGACCCAGTCGCCGCGCGCGGCCTTCAGGCCGTCCATGCAGGCGGCGAAGGCGCCGACGCCCGGCACCAGCAGCCCGTCGGCGTTCATGGCCTTGTCGTAGTCACCGGTGATCTCGACATCGGCTCCCGCGCGCGCGAGGGCACGCTCGGCGGAGCGGACGTTGCCGAAGCCGTAGTCGAAGACGACGACCCGCTTGGCGGTCAATTCCAGACCTCCAGCCTCAGGACGCCCGCGAAGAGGCACATCGCGGCGCCGATGGAGAGCAGCACGATCAGGCCCTTGGGCATCTGCTGCTTGGCGAAGGAGTAGATGCCGCCGAGGAAGAAGAGGCCGACGACGATCAGTGCGGTGGACGTACCGTTCATGGGTTACAGCGCGCCCTTCGTGGAAGGCAGGATGCCGACGGCGCGCGGGTCACGCTCCGAGGCGTAGCGCAGGGCCCGGGCCAGCGCCTTGAACTGGCACTCCACGATGTGGTGCGCGTTGCGCCCGTAGGGCACGTGCACGTGCAGCGCGATCTGCGCCTGGGCGACGAAGGACTCCAGGATGTGCCGGGTCATCGTCGTGTCGTACTCGCCGATCATCGGCGCCATCTTCTCGGGCTCGGTGTGCACGAGGTAGGGGCGGCCGGACAGGTCGACGGTGACCTGGGCGAGGGACTCGTCCAGCGGGACCGTGCAGTTGCCGAAGCGGTAGATGCCCACCTTGTCGCCGAGGGCCTGCTTGAAGGCGGCGCCCAGCGCGAGGGCGGTGTCCTCGATGGTGTGGTGGGAGTCGATGTGCAGGTCGCCGTCGGTCTTCACGGTCAGGTCGAACAGACCGTGCCGGCCGAGCTGGTCGAGCATGTGGTCGTAGAAGCCGACGCCGGTGGCGATGTCGGTCTTGCCGGTGCCGTCGAGGTCGATCTCGACGAGGACCGAGGTCTCCTTGGTGGTGCGCTCCACGCGCCCGACGCGGCTCATCCGCTCTGCTCCTGTTCCTTCTTCAGTTCGCGTACCGCATCGAGGAACGCGTCGTTCTCCGCCGGGGTGCCGGCGGTCACCCGCAGCCACCCCGGCACGCCGTTGTCCCGGACCAGGACGCCCCGGTCGAGGATCTGTCGCCAGACCTCGTGGGAGTCCGCGAACCGCCCGAACTGGACGAAGTTCGCGTCGGACTCGGTCACCTCGTAGCCGATGGCGCGCAGTTCGGCGACGAGTCGGTCCCGCTCGGTCTTCAGCTGCTCGACGTACTTCAGCAGCGTGCCGGTGTGCTCCAGGGCGGCCAGCGCGGTCGCCTGGGTGACGGCCGACAGGTGGTAGGGCAACCGTACGAGCTGGACGGCGTCGACGACGGCCGGGTGCGCGGCGAGGTAGCCCAGGCGCAGGCCCGCCGCGCCGAACGCCTTCGACATCGTGCGGGAGACGACGAGGTACGGCCGCCCCTCCAGCAGCGACAGCAGGGAGGCGCCGTGGCTGAACTCGATGTAGGCCTCGTCGACCACGACCATGGAGGGCTTGGCGGCCTGTGCGGCCTCGTAGAGCGCGAGGACCGTCTCGGCCGGGACCGCGTTGCCGGTGGGGTTGTTGGGGGTGGTGATGAAGACGACGTCGGGGCGGTGCTCGGCTACGGCCCGCTCGGCCGCGGGCACGTCGATGGTGAAGTCGTCGTGGCGCGGGCCGGAGATCCAGCCCGTGCCGGTGCCGCGCGCGATGAGGCCGTGCATCGAGTACGACGGCTCGAAGCCGATCGCGGTGCGGCCCGGCCCGCCGAAGGCCTGCAGCAGCTGCTGGATGACCTCGTTGGAGCCGTTGGCCGCCCAGACGTTGCGCACGTCCACGGCGTACCCGGAGGTCTCCGTCAGGTACTCGGCGAGCCTGGTGCGCAGCTCTACCGCGTCCCGGTCGGGGTAGCGGTTGAGGTCGCGGGCGGCCTCGCGGACCCGCTCGGTGATCCGCTCGACCAGCGCCTCGGGCAGCGGGTAGGGGTTCTCGTTGGTGTTCAGCCGTACGGGCACGTCCAGCTGGGGCGCGCCGTAGGGGGACTTGCCGCGCAGCTCGTCCCGTACGGGGAGATCGTCGATTCCGAACGTCACTTGCTCTCCGGCACCTTCCACTCGCTGTGCCCGATTTGTTCGCCTCCGGCGAAACGTGCCTTGATCGCCGCGCCGTGGGCGGGCAGGTCCTCCGCCTCCGCCAGCGTCACCACGTGGTGCGCGACCTCGGCGAGGGCGTCCCGCGTGTAGTCGACGATGTGGATGCCGCGCAGGAAGGACTGCACCGACAGGCCCGAAGAGTGGCAGGCGCAGCCACCGGTGGGCAGGACGTGGTTGGACCCGGCCGCGTAGTCGCCGAGCGAGACGGGCGCCCAGGGGCCGACGAAGATCGCGCCGGCGTTCTTCACGCGGTCGGCGACGGCGGCGGCGTCGGCGGTCTGGATCTCCAGGTGCTCGGCGCCGTACGCGTCGACCACGCGCAGGCCCTCGGCCAGGCCGTCGACCAGGACGATCGCGGACTGGCGGCCGGCGAGGGCCGGGCGGATGCGGTCCTCGATGTGCTTGGTCGCCTCGACCTGCGGCTCCAGCTCCTTCTCCACCGCGTCCGCGAGCTCCACGGAGTCGGTGACCAGGACGGCGGCCGCCAGCGGGTCGTGCTCGGCCTGGCTGATCAGGTCGGAGGCGACGTGCACCGGATCGGCCGTGGAGTCGGCGAGGACCGCGATCTCGGTCGGGCCGGCCTCGGCGTCGATGCCGATCCTTCCGGTGAAGTAGCGCTTGGCGGCGGCGACCCAGATGTTGCCGGGGCCGGTGACCATGTTGGCGGGCGGGCAGGACTCGGTGCCGTACGCGAACATCGCGACGGCGGTGGCGCCGCCGGCCGCGTACACCTCGTCGACGCCCAGCAGGGCGCAGGCGGCGAGGATCGTCGGGTGCGGCAGGCCGTGGAACTCCGCCTGCGCCGGGGAGGCGAGCGCGATCGACTCGACGCCGGCCTCCTGCGCGGGCACGACGTTCATGATCACGGACGACGGGTAGACCGAGCGCCCGCCGGGCGCGTACAGGCCGACCCGGTCGACCGGCACCCACTTCTCGGTGACCGAGCCGCCGGGCACCACCTGGGTGGTGTGGGTCGTACGGCGCTGCTCGCGGTGGACGAGACGGGCGCGGCGGATGGACTCCTCCAGGGCCGCGCGCACGGCCGGGTCGAGCTCCTCCAGCGCGCGCGTGAGCGCGGCCGCCGGCACCCGGACCTGGTCGAGCCGGACACCGTCGAACCGCTCGGCGAAGTCGATCAGCGCCGCGTCGCCACGATGATGCACGTCCTCGCAGATCGGACGCACCTTCTCCAGGGCGACCGAGACGTCGAAGTCGGCTCGGGGCAGCAGGTCGCGCAGGGCGGGGCCCTCGGGGAGGTCGTCGCCGCGCAGATCGATTCGGGAGATCACGGAACCAATTCTCTCAGACCCGCGTCGGACACCGTCCGCGCGTATCAATGGCTGATACAGAACGCGACGGGCCCTCGCGGCCACGGCGGGGCACTGGCGGGGCCGCGCCAGTTCGTGCTCACTTTGAGTGTTCGGGGCGTCACCCAGCGGGCATGAACGGTTGTACGAAGAGTGAGCGACCGACGAGTAGTTGGGGAGGGAGTGAAGCGCCGTGACCGAGGGGGCGGGCCACCGTGACGGAGAGCTGCCGGGCGACCTGACCGCCGCCGAGGCGGGCATGTGGCAGGCCTTCCGCAACGGCAGCGTGTACGACCTGAGCAGCGGGGACGCACTCGTCGACGACCCGCACGGCGGGCATCCGTGGGGACCGGAGCGGACGGTGCGGGCCCGCATCGTGTGCTGGCTGCTTCTCGACGGTCCGCCCGCGCTCGCGGGCCGGGTGTCCTCGCTGCAGCTCGTGGGCGTGTTGATCAGCGACACGATGGATCTCGCGGGCGGCACGGTAGTGCCCTACGTCGAGTTGCGGGGCTGCCGCTTCGAGCGGGAGGTCCTGCTGCCGGAGAGCCGTTTCACGACCCTGCGGTTGGTGGACTGCTACGTGCCCCGGCTGGAGGCGGCCCGGCTGCACACCGAGGGTGATCTGCACCTGCCGCGCTCCCGCTTCCCCGGCGGAATCCGCCTCACCGACGCGCAGATAGGCACCGACCTGCTGCTCAACCAGGCCATCGCGCACCGGGACCGCAGTGGCCGTTCCATCGCCGCGGACGGCCTGAGCGTCGGGCAGGACCTCCAGGCCGAGATGCTGGAGTCGTACGGCGAGGTGAGTCTGCGCAGCGCCCAGGTCGGCGTCTCGCTGAGCCTGCGCGGCGCCCGGCTCCTCAACCCGTACACGCGGCACGCGCTGAACGCCCCGCAGCTGACCGTGGAGCGCACGCTGTACCTGACGCCGGCGGGCCTGGGCAGCCCACTGCTGCGGGGCACGACTCCGGCGCAGGGGACGCGGATCCAGCGGTTCGAGTGCGAGGGCGGGGTGCGACTGGACGACGGGCGGTTCGGCGACGCCGTCGACTTCGAGCACGCCCGGTTCACGTTCACCGACGACCAGGAGCTGTCGCTGCGCCGGGTGCAGACGCCCGAGCTGCGGTTCCTGGGCGAGCGGCCGGCGCGCGGCCGGGTCGTGCTGTCGGGGGCGCGGGTGGTCAACCTGATGGACCGGGCGGACAGCTGGCCGGGCCCGGGCCGACTGCACATGGGCGGCTTCGCCTACGAGAACCTGGTGCCGCGGGGTCCGTTCCCGCTGGAGAAGCGGCTGCGGTGGGTGGGCGCCGCGACCGCCGAGTACAACCCGGAACCGTACGAGCGCCTCGCCGCCGTGCTGCGGGCGGGCGGTGAGGACGAGGACGCCCGCGAGGTGCTGCTCGCCAAGCACCGCCGGCGCCGCGAGAGCCTGCCGATCGCCGCGAAGCTGGTGGGATACGCCCAGGACTGGACGGTCGCCTACGGCTACCGGCCGGGCCGGGCGGCGGTGTGGATGGCGGTGCTGTGGGCGGCCGGCTCGGTCGCCTTCGCACGCGCCGACCCGCCACCGCTGAAGAGCGGCGAGCACCCGGACTGGAACCCCGGCCTCTTCGCCCTCGACCTGCTACTGCCGGTCATCGACCTCGGCCAGGTCGGCTACTGGCAACTCCGCGACGGCTGGCAGTGGCTGTCGACGGCCCTGATCCTGCTGGGCTGGATCCTGGCGACGACGGTCGCGGCGGGAGCGACGCGGCTCCTCCGCCGGAACTGACCGCCTGGGGGCGGCACGGCTTCCCGTCGGGGGTGGCGCGGCTTCCCCTCGCGGGTAGCGCGGCCCCCGCACCGGCATCGGCACCCGCACCCGCACCCGCACCCGCACCCGCACCCGCACCCGATGAAACCCGCACAGGCGGCGCGGGTGGGAACACAAACGGCCGAAGGCGAAGCCGAGCCGCACAACCATCACGAACCGTCGGCCGTCGTACTGGCCATGCTGCGCGCGTTCCTCCGGACGGCGGCCCGGGCCCGCTCCCGGACGTCACGGCTCGCCCAAGACGACGACGTGCTCCTCGACGCCCCCGACGACCGTCTCGCCCCCGCCCTGGTCGCGGCGGCCCAGGGCGAGTACGCGCCCGCGGCCGCTCTCCTCGCCGGCACCCGTGAGAACGCCGACTGGGAGCACCGCGACCGCTACGCGACCCGGCTGGCCGCCTTCGCCCGCTCCCGCACCGAATGGCTCGAGAACTGGCGCGCCACCGCCCCGGACGACCCCGACGCCCTGCTGATCGCGGCCCGCCTGACGGTGGACCGTCACTGGGACTCACCGGCCCGCGCCGAACTGCTGCGCCAGATCACCCCCGCGGTCACCGCCGCCGCCGAGGCCGCCGGACGCGACCCGGTGCCGTGGCGGACCGCACTGGACGCCGCGCGGGGCGCACACGCCGGACACGCCGAGTTCGAGCGGCTGTGGGCACAGGCGGTCCGCCGCTCCCCGCACCACTACGGCTGCCACGTCGCCGCCCTGGAGTACCTGGCCGCCGCCTCGCCCGCCGCCCACCGCGAATGCCTGGACTTCGCCGAGACGGCGGCGCGGGACGCGCCCGAGGACGCCCTCGTACGGGCGCTGCCGGTACGGGCGGCCTTCACCTGTCTGACCACGGACGACGGCGGCGACGCGGCCGGCGGCGTGCACCGGGCCCGCCTGGACGCGGCGGCGGACCGCGCGATCGCCCTCTCGGCCGCCCACCCGGCGGCCGACCCGTGGCCGGCGGAGCTGCGGAACCTCCTGACGTACGTACTGGTACGCCTGGAGCGCCACCAGGACGCGGCGGAACAACTGCGTCTGACCGGCCCGTACGTCACGTCCTTCCCCTGGGCCCGGGACACGGACGACCCCCTCGGCCGCTTCCTCCAGGTGCGCGCGGACGTCCGTGCGGCGGTGGCCGCCGGGTCCGGGACGACAGGTTCAGGTCATCCACGAAGTGGGCACGACGATCGCGTCCGCCCCGGCGACCATTAGGCTTCTGCGTCGTGACCACCGTCCGGCTTCCCCTCTTCCCCCTGAACTCGGTTCTGTTCCCGGGGCTGGTGCTCCCGCTCAACATCTTCGAGGAGCGCTATCGCGCCATGATGCGCGAGTTGCTGAAGACCCCCGAGGACGAGCCGCGCCGGTTCGCCGTCGTGGCGATCCGCGACGGCTACGAGGTCGCCCAGACCGAACCCGGCCTGCCCGACCCGACGACGACGCTGGAGCGCGGGCCGGCGGCCGGGTTCGGGACCGACCCGGTCAAGGCGTTCCACAAGGTGGGCTGCATCGCGGACGCGGCGACGGTCCGCGAACGCGCCGACGGCACCTTCGAGGTGCTGGCGACCGGCACGAACCGGGTGCGGCTGCTCTCGGTGGAGGCCTCGGGCCCCTTCCTGACGGCCGAGCTGGAGCCGCTGTCCGAGGAACCCGGCGACGAGGCGGGGGCGCTGGCCGAGGGGGTGCTGCGGTCCTTCCGGCAGTACCAGAAGCGGCTGGCGGGGGCACGCGAGCGGTCGCTGGCGACCGGCGCCGAACTGCCGGACGAGCCGGGCGTGGTCTCCTACCTGGTCGCCGCCGCGATGATGCTGGACACACCGACCAAGCAGCGTCTGCTCCAGGCCCCGGACACGGCGTCCCGCCTCCGGGACGAGCTGAAACTCCTTCGCTCCGAGACGGCCATCATCCGTACGCTGCCGTCCCTGCCCGCGTCGGAGCTGACGCGCGGCCCGACGAGTCTCAACTGAGGTACGGGTCCCCATGGCGAAGAAGTCGAAGAAGCAGCAGCAGTCCGGTGGCACCCCGGCGACGGTGGCGCTCGCGGCGGCCGGTGTGACGTACGCGGTCCACGCGTACGACCACGACCCCGCCCACCCGTCCTACGGCGAGGAGGCGGCCGAGGCGATGGGCGTCTCGCCGGAGCGGGTCTTCAAGACGCTGGTGGCGGACGTCGACGGCGCGCTGACGGTCGCCGTGGTGCCGGTGGCGGGCCAGCTGGACCTGAAGGCGCTGGCGGCCGCGGTCGGCGGCAAACGCTCGGCGATGGCCGACCCGGCACTGGCCGAGCGGACCACGGGATATGTCCGGGGCGGAATCTCTCCCCTGGGCCAGCGCAAGAGGCTCCCGACGGTCCTGGACGCGTCCGCCTCGGGCCACGCCACGATCTGCGTCTCGGCGGGCCGCCGCGGCCTGGAGGTCGAACTCGCCCCCGAGGACCTGGCCAAGCTCACGGACGCGGTCCTCGCCCCGATCGGCCGCGCGTAGCCCCTGGACGGGCGCCCGGTTGTCGGCTAATCAGACAGAACATGTCGAAGAGAACCCGCAAACGCAGGTGGCGCATCAAGAAGCGCAAGGCCAACCACGGCCGCCGCCCCGCCTAGGTGTGCTGTCCGGAGAGGTTGGTGACGCGGCTGGCCGGGGAGGGGCTACGCCGACTTCTCCCCGTACGGCCCCGCCGGATACCGCTGAGGCGCGGGCCAGGGGTCGGGCTCCGGGTCCCGGGGCCCGAACAGCCCCGTCAGTCCCAGGTGGACCACCAGCGCCGCCACCGACCACGCCAGCAGGGCCCCCTTGGCCCCCAGTTTCAGCGGCGCGGAGAACGTCACTCCCTTGCCGACGTCCTTCGCGTGGGCGATCACGTCCTGCGCGGGCCCCAGCCACACGCCGACCCGCCACGCCAGCAGCGACCCGAGCAGCCCGCCGACGCCCAGCGCCACCACCAGCGGCACACCCCCACGCCGCCGCAGCAGGAAGACGACCACCGCGCTGAGTGCTCCGAACGCCAGCGCGAGCAGTGTGAACGTGCCGTCGACGCCGACCGCGTGTTCGCTCTCGGACTCCTTGAGGTAGACGACCCACTCGCCGCCGACCAGATCCCCGACCAGCGGCACGGTCGGTGCCAGCTTCCACCACAGCACGCCCAGCAGCAGGCCGGAGATCGCCACCGCCACCACGGTCACGGCGGCCTGACGCACTTCGGTCAACATCCCGGGGCCGTCCTGTTCGCCGTGGTGGTCGTACGTGGCGCCGGACGCGGCGCCCACCGCGTGCGCGCCGACGGGCGGAGGCACCGGCCCGCCCTGGTACGACGAGCGTTCGTTCGGGGGTGGTGGCGGAGTCAGAGGTGCGGTCACCCCGCCATCGTGCCAAACCCGCCTGTGCGGCGCGTCACCGGACGGCGGCCCGGCGGTACGCCCAGGTGGCGACCGCCAGCGAGATCACCCCGACCACGGCGCACACCGCGAGGTCACCGAGGACGAAGGCCCAGTCGGGCCGGTCCCCGAACGTACGCGCGAGGGCCTCTACTCCGTACGTGGAGGGCAGCAGGTCCCGCGCCACGCGCACCACCTCCGGCATCCGCTCGGCGGGCAGCACGCCCAGCAGCAGCGCCGCCGACATGCCCAGCTGGCCGAGCAGCGTGGCGAACTCCGGCCGCGGCGCGAGCAGCCCCAGCGCCGCGCCCAGCCCGGCGAGCGCGGCGCCGGCCAGCGGGATCACGGCCACCAGCACCCACAGATGCGTCATCGGCAGCCCGAACAGCAGGCACCCGAACACCGCCGTCACCACGGTCCCCGGCACGGTGAAGGACGCGTACGCGCCCGCCGCGCCCAGCACCACCGCGGCCGGCGGCACCGGCAGCGTCGCGTAGTGGTCGAGGCCACCGCTCGCGCGCAGCTGGCCGAAGTACTGGGCGAGGAGGTTCAGCGCGACGAAGGCCACGACGAGCACCGCCGACCCGGCGACCACGGCCTGTGCCTCACCGCCGCCGTCCACGACCCCGCGCATCAGGATCATGATGCCGATCGACTGGAAGGTGGCCACGAACAGCAGCGGGATGCGCGCGACCCGCGCCCGGGACAGCTGCGCCCGGTACACGGCCACCAGGGACGGCCACAGCCGTGCCTTGGGGCCGAGCTCGGCCGCGCCGACGGGGCCCTGCTCCTCGACGGCCAGGGCACCGCCCGGCAGGACATCGGCGGGTACGACACTCACGTCGCGCTGCTCCCCTTCGGTCGGGTCGTTCGAAGCGGTCGCCCTGATGGGTACGGATGCGGCGGCCGGTGTGCTCACCGTTCGGGTGCTCAAGCCCTCACCAGCCCCTGCCGCGCGGCGCCGCCCAGCGCCAGGTAGACGTCCTCCAGGCTGGGCGTGGCCAGGGTGAAGTCGTCCAGGGCGGCGAAGGCGGCGCCGCCGGTGACGGTGGCGACGACCGCGCGGGCCTCCTCGGGGGCGAGCCGCAGCGTCCAGCGGCGCCCCGACTCGGTGGCGCGGTCGCGCAGGGCGGCGACCTCCGGGACGTTGAGCGGTGCCGTCTCGCGCCACACCAGGTCGACGCGGACCTCTCCGGCGACCTTCTCCTTGAGCCCGGAGGGCGTGTCGCAGGCGATCACCCGGCCCCGGTCGAGGACGGCGACCCGGTCCAGCACGGTCTCGGCCTCGATGACGTTGTGGGTGACCAGCAGGACGGTGCTGCCGTGCTCGGCGCGCCGCCGGTCGACGGCCGCCCACACGGCGCGCCGGGCCACCGGGTCCATGCCGGTGGTCGGCTCGTCCAGGACGAGCAGCGAGCGCTCCCCCACCAGCGCGGCGGCGAAGCAGGCCAGGCGGCGCTGCCCGCCGGAGAGCTTCCTGATCGGGCGGGCGGCGAGCGGGGTCAGGCCCAGCTCGTCGAGGACGGCGTCCCGCTCGGCGCGCGCCTGCCGCACCTCCAGGCCGCGCAGCCGTCCGGTGGTCTCGGCGGCGAGCGACACGGTCAGCTCGTCCAGGGCACTGGACTCCTGCCCGAGGTAGGCGAGGATCCGCGCGGCCCGCTCCGGGTGGCGCACGATGTCGTGCCCGAGGATCTCCACGCTGCCGCGGTCGGGCCGCATCAGCCCGGTGAGCTGGCGTACGAGGGTGGATTTGCCGGCGCCGTTCGGCCCGAGCAGTCCGAAGATCTCACCGCGGCGGATCTCCAGGGTCACGTCGTCGGTGGCCCGTACCTCGGGAGTGGCCGGAACGCCGCGCCTGCCGCGTACCGCCGGATAGGTCTTGGTCAGTCCGCGCACCACGCACACGGCATCGCCACCGGGTCGAAGTGCCTGTGCCGCGCGCGTACTCACAAGGGACGAGACTACGGGGTCCGTCCCTCCGCCCCGCCCTCGGGTCCGCCCATAAGTGTCGATTCAGCCGGGGAAAGCCGGGGGGAGGCCGGAGGGTCTCACTCCGCCGCCGGGGTGCGCTCGGTCGCCGTCCGCACATCGATCTCCCGCCAGAACCCGGCCCGGATGGCGTACCGGTCGTGCTCGTCGATCTGGTCGTCCTTGTGGGCCAGCAACCCGAAGCGGGCCGCGTAGCGCAGCAGCTCCCCGTCGACGCGGTGCGGGATGCGCGGGTACATCCCGGAGAGCTTCTGCAGGTGACCGTGGTCGCCGAGGCGCTCCAGCCAGCGGCGGGCGAAGACCTGCCCGACCTCGTACGGGTCGCCGCCGACCGTGGTGATGTCCTCCTCGCGGTCGGCCCAGCGCTGCTCGGCCGTGGTCAGCTGGGCCAGCGTCGGCAGCGAGACGGCCTCGGGCGGCTCGGCGCCGGACCGGTCGACCCAGCCCTTGTCGGAGGACCAGCGCAGGGTCGCGGTCGGGGGGTGCGGGGCGGGTTGGGCGCCGGGGGCGCGCAGGGCGGCGAGGTCCTTGGGCGTGGGGACGCCCTTGGCGGGCGGTACGCGTTCCTCGGTGCCGTTGCGGGCGGCGGCGCCGGTCGTGGTGGGGTGCTCCGGCTCCTGGGCGGGCCGTTCGGTGGCCGCGGAGAGGGCGGACTCGGGCAGCGGTGCGGAGAGGATCGCGGCGATCTCGGGGCGGGGCACTGGCGGCGGCGCGCAGATCCCGCCGAGTTCCTTGGCCCGTACGGCCTTGGTGATCCACGCCCGGTCCAGCACGCGTCGCTCGTCGGCCTCCGCGACCAGGTCCTCGGACTGGTTGTAATCGCCGTCGGCGGCCTGCACGGCCCACAGGTGGACGGCGACGCCGTGCTCCTTGGCGGCCATCATGCCCGGCAGCAGGTCGCCGTCGCCGGTCACCAGGACGACGTCGGAGCAGGCGCGGTTGCGGGCCAGCTCGGTCAGTTCGGCGTGCATGGCGGCGTCCACGCCCTTCTGCGCCCAGCGGCCGTCACTGCGCGTGAGGGCGCCAAGTCGAACGGTGACCCGGGGCATGACGCGCAGGCGGCGGTGTTCGGGCTGCGGGACGCGGTCGGGGGCGCCGTCGAACCAGTAGATGCGCAACAGGGGCTGCCGCGTGTCGGACTCGGCGCGATCGCGAAGCCCCTGGATGAGGGCGGCGTGATCGACGGTGATGCGCGAGCGTGAGGGCTCTCCGGCGAGGAGACTGGCCGCGGCCCCCAGCAGATACCCGGCGTCCACCAGGACGATGCAGCGGTCCACGCGATCCACCCTCTTTCCGGGAGGTTTGCTTCGGGCTTCCTTCGAGTCTGCCCGACCGCGCGGAGGTTAACGGCCGGAACTCGATCTTCGGCGTGGCGTTTCCGCACAAGCCGCCCGCCCCCGCACCCCGACGAGCCGTGTCACGGACGGTAATTGCCCGATATGCGTTCTTTGTTGGCCTGTGTGAATCTGGTTCCGGCCCTGGCCCCTAGATCCCCCACAGGAGGTAGATCACCATGGCCAAGAACAAGAACAACCGTGATCGTAAGCAGCCCCAGGCCGAGCGCACCCCGCAGACCGCCGAGTCGTCCGTGATGGACCGCGAGGAGCAGCACGGCCCGCAGCTGACGCCCGGCGACGTCGCCTCCCGCAAGCGGCAGAAGCGCTTCGGCCACAACTGACATCCGCGAACCGGGCCGCTACGGCCTCGCGGACACGAGGGGCGCACCCGGTGCCGGGTGCGCCCCTGTCTCGTTCCGCCCGCTCAGCCCGCCAGACAGGACGGCCCGAGGAGCACCTTCAGGTCGCCGAACAGGGCCGGGTCGGGCTTCACCCGGTGCCGGTCCAGGCGCAGCACCGTCGTCTTCGTCGGCCCCTGGAGCTTGATCCGCACCTCGCTGTCGCCGCGGTGGTGCGTGAGGATCTCGCCGAGGCGGCTGACCATCGGCGGAGTGACCCTGGTGGCCGGGATGGTGAGGACCACGGGCGCGTTGGTGCCCGCGTTGGACAGGTCGGGGACCATCAGCTCCATCGCGACCAGCCGCGGCACGTCCTCCCGCTTGTCCAGGCGCCCCTTGACGAACACCACGGCGTCCTCGACGAGTTGGGTGGACACCAGCTGGTACGTCGCCGGGAAGAACATGCACTCGATGGAACCGGCCAGGTCCTCGACGGTGGCGATCGCCCAGGCGTTGCCCTGCTTGGTCATCTTGCGCTGGAGGCCGGAGATGATGCCGCCGATGGTGACGACCGCGCCGTCACCGAAGTCACCGCCGGTGAGCTGGGAGATGCCCGCGTCGGCCTTGTCGGACAGCACGTGCTCCAGGCCGAAAAGCGGGTGGTCGGAGACGTAGAGACCGAGCATCTCCCGCTCCTGGGCGAGCAGATAGGTCTTGTCCCACTCGTCCTCGCCGAAGACGACGTCGAGTCCGAAGCCGGGTTCGTCGGTCGCCTCCTCGCCCATGCCGCCGAAGAGGTCGAACTGGCCCTCGGCCTCCTTGCGTTTGACCGCGACCACGTTGTCGATCATCGGCTCGTACTGCGCGGTGAGGCCCTTGCGGGTGTGCCCCATCTCGTCGAAGGCGCCGGCCTTGATCAGCGACTCCGTCGTCCGCTTGTTGCAGACGACCGCCTCCACCTTGTCGAGGTAGTCGGGGAAGGAGGCGTACTTCCCCTTGGCCTTGCGGCACCTGATGATCGACTCGACGACGTTGGTGCCGACGTTGCGCACGGCGGAGAGGCCGAAGAGGATCACGTCGTCGCCCTGCGCGGCGAAGTTCGACATGGACTCGTTGACGTTGGGCGGCAGCACCTTGATGCCCATGCGCCGGCACTCGTTCAGGTAGACGGCCGACTTGTCCTTGTCGTCCTTGACCGAGGTGAGCAGGGCGGCCATGTACTCGGCGGGGTGGTTCGCCTTGAGGTACGCCGTCCAGTACGAGACCAGTCCGTACGCGGCCGAGTGCGCCTTGTTGAAGGCGTAGCCGGCGAAGGGGACCAGCACGTCCCACAGTGCCTGGATGGCCTCGTCGCTGTAACCCTTCTTGCGGGCGCCCTCCTGGAAGAGGACGAAGTTCTTCGCCAGTTCGTCGGGCTTCTTCTTGCCCATCACGCGGCGGAGGATGTCGGCCTCGCCGAGTGAGTAGCCCGCGATGATCTGGGCGGCCTTCTGCACCTGCTCCTGGTAGACGATCAGGCCGTGGGTGACCGCGAGGACCTCCTGGAGGGGTTCCTCCAGCTCCTTGTGGATCGGCGTGATCTCCTGGAGGCCGTTCTTGCGCAGCGCGTAGTTGGTGTGCGAGTCCATGCCCATGGGGCCGGGACGGTAGAGCGCGGAGACGGCGGAGATGTCTTCGAAGTTGTCGGGCTTCATCAGCCGCAGCAGCGAGCGCATCGGTCCGCCGTCGAACTGGAAGACGCCGAGCGTGTCGCCGCGCTGGAGCAGTTCGAAGGTCGTCGGGTCGTCCAGCGGCAGCGACAGCAGGTCGAGGTCGATGCCCTTGTTGGACTTCACCATCTTGACGGCGTCGTCCATGATCGTGAGGTTGCGCAGGCCGAGGAAGTCCATCTTCAGCAGGCCGAGCGACTCGCACTGCGGGTAGTCCCACTGCGTGATGGTCACGCCGTCGGTGTGCCGCACCCAGATCGGGGCGTGGTCGACGATGGGCTCGCTGGACATGATCACGCCGGCCGCGTGCACGCCCATCTGCCGGACCAGGCCCTCGACGCCCTTGGCGGTGTCGATGACCTTCTTCACGTCCGGCTCGTTCTCGTACATCGCGCGGATCTCGCCGGCCTCGCTGTACCGCGGGTGCGTGGGGTCCGTGATGCCGTTGAGGTCGATGCCCTTGCCGAGGACGTCGGCGGGCATCGCCTTGGTGAGGCGGTCGCCCATCGCGTACGGGTAGCCCAGCACGCGCGCGGAGTCCTTGATGGCGTTCTTCGCCTTGATCTTGCCGTACGTGCCGATCATGGCGACCTTGTCGGCGCCGTACTTCTCCGTCACGTACCTGATCACCTCGACGCGCCTGCGCTCGTCGAAGTCGATGTCGACGTCGGGCATGGAGACGCGCTCGGGGTTGAGGAACCGCTCGAAGATCAGGCCGTGCGGGATCGGGTCGAGGTCGGTGATGCCCATGGCGTACGCCACGATCGAACCGGCCGCGGAGCCTCGGCCGGGGCCGACCGCGATGCCCTGGTTCTTGGCCCACATGATGAAGTCGGCGACCACGAGGAAGTAGCCCGGGAACCCCATCTGGATGATGACGTCCATCTCGTACTCGGCCTGCTTCTGGCGGTCCTCCGGGACGCCACCGGGGAAGCGGCGCGCCATGCCGCGGCGGACCTCCTCCTGGAACCAGGTGACCTCGGTGAAGCCCTCCGGGATGTCGAACTTCGGCATGAGGTCGCGCTTCTCGAACATGCCGTCGACGTCGACCATCTCGGCGATCAGGCGCGTGTTGGCGCAGCCCTCCTGCCAGGCGTCGGAGGAGTCGATGGCGTACATCTCGTCCGTCGACTTCAGGTAGTAGCCGGTGCCGTCGAACCGGAAGCGGTCGGGGTCGGAGAGGTTCTTGCCGGTCTGGATGCACAGCAGGGCGTCGTGGGCGGTCGCCTCGTGCGCGTAGGTGTAGTGCGAGTCGTTCGTCACCAGCGGCGGGATGCCGAGCTTCTTGCCGATCTCCAGCAGGCCGTCGCGGACCCGGTGCTCGATCTCGATGCCGTGGTCCATCAGCTCCAGGAAGTACCGGTCCTTGCCGAAGATGTCCTGGTAGTCGGCGGCCGCCTGGAGGGCCTCGTCGAAGTGGCCGAGGCGCAGCCGGGTCTGCACCTCGCCGGAGGGGCAGCCGGTGGAGGCGACGATCCCCTCGGACCACTGGGAGATCGTCTCCTTGTCCATCCGGGGCCACTTCTGCAGCCAGCCCTCGGCGTACGCGTCGGAGGAGAGGCGGAAGAGGTTGTGCAGGCCGGTCTTGTTGGTCGCCCACATCGTCTTGTGGGTGTAACCACCCGAACCGGAGACGTCGTCCCGCTTCTGGTGCGGCTGGCCCCACTGGATCTTGCGCTTGTTGCGGCGCGACTCGGGGGCGACGTACGCCTCGATGCCGATGATCGGGGTGACCCCGGCCTTCTTCGCGGAGTGGAAGAAGTCGTACGCCCCGTGCAGGTTGCCGTGGTCGGACATGGCGATGTGCGACATGCCCATCTCATTGCAGGCGTCGAACATGTCCTTCAGCCGCGCGGCACCGTCCAGCAGTGAGTACTGGGTGTGGACGTGCAGGTGCGTGAACGGCGGCTTGGACACGTTCGGCCTCCAAATCAGGACTGTGGCGCGAAGCGCCTCGTTGAGGTGCGGTGGTCGGCGGGAGGGCTGTGGGTGACGGGCCGGCGGCGGGCTGCGGTCGGTCCGGGGGTCAGCGTCGAAGTCTATGCCTCGCCACTGACACTCCGGGGGCTTCCCCGCGTACCTTCGGGGGCGGGTCCGCGTGTCGGGGAAGGACCCCGGGCACGGGCACTCCCGCACCCCTTCGAACGTTGGTCCGAGTGGAGATCCGCTCCGCTCGTCACGCACCACCCGCACCAGGAGGCACCAGGCATGTCGGTCCCGCAGCTCAACGAGGAGCGCGGCGAGGAGATCCTCGCCGTCTTCGACACCGCCTTCGGCCAGCTGCTGGCCGCGGATCCGGCGGCGTTCCGCGTGAAGTTCCGGAAGATGGCGGCCTCGGCCTTCGCGTTCTACCGCGGCACCGCAAGCCTCTTTTACCACGATTTGACCGTGGACCAGGAGTTCGGTTCGCAGAGCGGCGGCCCGTACCTGGACGAGCGGACCTCCCGGGTGTGGATCCACGGCGATCTGCACGCGGAGAACTTCGGCACGTACATGGACTCCACCGGCCGGCTGATCTTCAACGTCAACGACTTCGACGAGGCCTACGTCGGCCCCTTCACCTGGGACCTCAAGCGCTTCGCCGCCTCCGTCGCGCTGATCGGGTACGCGAAGGCGTTCAGCGACGAGCAGATCACCGAGCTGGTGCGGGTGTACGCGGGCGCGTACCGCGAGCGGATCCACGCCCTGGCCACCGGTGCCAAGAGCGACGAGGTGCCGCCGTTCACGCTGGACACCGCGGACGGGCCGCTGCTGGGCGCGCTGCGCGTGGCCCGCTCCCTGACCCGTTTCGGGCTGCTGGACTCGATGACGGAGATCCGTGACTTCGAACGCCGCTTCGCCCCCGGCGGCGGCGCCATCGAGCTGGACGCGGCCACGCGCTACAAGGTGCTCGCGGCCTTCGACGGCTACCTGGAGACGCTCCCGGAGTCGTCCCTGGCCCGCCCCGACTCCTACCGCGTCAAGGACGTCGTCGGCCGCCGCGGCATCGGCATCGGGTCGGCCGGCCTGCCCTCGTACAACATCCTCCTGGAGGGCAACAGCGACGCCCTGGAGAACGACGTCGTGATCTACATCAAGCAGGCCCAGACCCCGGCGGTCTCCCGGCACATCACCGACCAGGCCATCTCGGACTACTTCCAGCACGAGGGCCACCGCACGGTGATCTCCCAGCGCGCCCTCCAGGCGCACGCCGACCCGTGGCTGGGCTGGACCGAGCTGGACGGCTCGGGCCAGCTGGTCGCGGAGGTCTCGCCGTACGCCGTCGACCTGGACTGGGGCGACATCGACGACCCGGAGGAGATCGCCGAGGTCGTCGCCGACCTGGGCCGGGCCACGGCCGCCATGCACGCGGCGGCGGACGACCAGTCCGGCGAGTCCCTGGTGCCCTTCTCCACCGAGCGGGCCATCGACGCGGCCATCGCCGCCGACGAGGAGGGTTTCGCACCCCTCCTGGTCAACTTCGCGCACCGGTACGGCGCACGCGCGCGCGGCGACCACCAGACCTTCGTCGACCTGTTCCGCAACGGCCGGATTCCAGGTCTGTAACCGTCGGCTCTCTCACAGGAACCCTTTAGGGGTCCCTTACCGGGCCCCATGACAGACTCTTCAATCGCTATGGACATATCCGGAACCCCGCTCAGAGCCGTACGCGCGGCGCTGTTCACGGCACTCGTCGTGACGCTCAGCACCGCGTCGCACGTGCTGCTGTCCGGGGTTCCGCTGCCGCTGCCCACCGTGGCCGCGGTCGCCGCCGCCGTGTTCCTGATCGCGTACGCCCTGGCCGGGCGGCGTGAGCGCGGCTTCGGGCGGATCGCCGCCCTGCTGATCCCGCTGGAGCTGGCCGCCGACACGGTCTTCACCACCGGCCAGCACGTCTGCTACGGGCGGACGGGCGGCCCGGTCGCGGGCCCACTGCGCTCCGTCGGCTTCGACGTGCTGTGCGGCAACGGGACGGGCGTCCACGCCGGCGTCGCCGCCCCGCTGACCCGGGTGACCGGCGCGGAGACCGACCGGCTGGCGACCGTGCTGGCCGACGCCGACCCCGCGACCGCCTGGCTACTGCTCGGCGCGCACGTGGGCGTGGGCCTGCTTGCGGCGGCCTGGCTGCGGCGCGGCGAGCGCGCGCTGGCCCAGTTGCTGAGCGCGGTGGCCGCGACGACCTTCCGGCCGCTGCTGCTCGCCGTCGCGGCCGTGAGCGTGCGCCGGGCCCCGGCGGTGCACCGCCCGGCCGCCCCGGCCCGCCGCACCACCGGCGCCCGCGAGCGGATCCTCACGCACTCCCTGGGGCGGCGCGGACCGCCGTGCCCGGTCGCCCTCGTGTGACACACCACCGAGCGTGTGACACACCACCGAGCACCGGCAGCCCCCATACGTATCCGCACACCCCCGTGTGCGCGTCCCCGGAGAGATCATCACCATGAGCAAGCGGAACAGCCAGGCGGCGAAGTCGGCGGCCCGTGAGCGCCTGCGCCAGGAGCGCGAGCGCCAGGCCAAGCGCGACAAGGTCAAGCGGCAGTCCATCGTGGCCGCCTCCATCGTCGGCGTGCTGGCGATAGCCGGCGGCATCAGTTACGCCGTCGTGCAGAGCAACCAGCCCTCTGGGTGGGACAAGGCCGCCGACGCCAAGGTGGTGGCCCCGGCCAACACCTCCGGCAAGAACGGCACCACGGTCACCCTCGGCGACGCCAAGAGCGACCACGTCGTCCACCTCTACGAGGACCCGCGCTGCCCGGGCTGCGCCAACTTCGAGCAGACCATCGGCGAGGCCGTCAACAAGGGCATGGAGGACGGCACCTACAAGCTCTCCTTCACGATCGGCACCTTCCTCGACGGGAACCTCGGCGGCGAGGGCTCGAAGAACGCGCTGAGCGCGCTCGGTGCCGCGCTGAACGTCAGCCCCGACGCGTTCATCGACTACAAGACCGCGCTGTACTCCTCCGAGTACCACCCGGAGGAGTCGACCGACGAGTTCGCCAAGGACGACTACCTGATCAAGGTGGCGAACTCGGTCGACGCCCTGAAGAACAACAAGAAGTTCCAGGACGCCGTCAAGAAGGGCACCTACGACGCCTGGGCGATGAAGATGGGCGATTCCTTCCAGAAGGCCGAGGACGTCCAGTCGACCCCGACCGTCAAGATCAATGACAAGGTGATCGAGACCCCGAGCACCGACGCCGAGTGGCAGAAGGCGCTCAAGGACGCGGGCGTCACCAAGTAACGAAGAACGGCGAACGAGCGGGCGAACTTTGGCGAGTTCGCCCGCTCGCGCGCTTACCGATCAGTAATCTGATCGCCCGTGACCAGTCGACACAGATCATCCGAGAGCACCTTCCCGTCGTCCGCCGACGGCGCGGACACCCGCACCCCGAGCCGCCGTACGGTCGTCAAGGCCGCGGCGGCCGGCGCCGTTCTGGCCGCCCCGCTCGCGGCGGCGCTGCCCGCCGGCGCCGCCGACGCCGCCCCCGCCTTCCTGCACGGTGTCGCCTCCGGCGATCCGCTGCCCGACGGCGTCCTGCTGTGGACCCGTGTGACCCCCACGCCCGAGGCGATACCGGGCTCGGGCCTCGGCCCGGACACCGAGGTGAGCTGGGTCGTCGCCCTGGACAAGGCGTTCACGAACATCGTCGCCAAGGGGTCCACCACGGCGACGGCGGCCTCCGACCACACCGTCAAGGCGGACATCCGGGGCCTCGCGCCCGCCACGGACTACTGGTTCCGCTTCTCCGCCGGTCCCACCGACTCCCCCGCCGCCCGCACCCGCACCGCCCCCGCGGCCGACGCCGCCGTCCCGGGCCTGCGCTTCGGCGTGGTCTCCTGCGCCAACTGGGAGGCCGGCCACTTCTCGTCGTACCGGCACCTCGCGGCCCGCGGCGACCTGGACGCCTGGCTGCATCTGGGCGACTACATCTACGAGTACGGCACCGGCGAGTACGGCACCCGCGGCACCGTCGTACGGCCGCACGCGCCCGCCCACGAGACCCTCACCCTCGCCGACTACCGCATTCGCCACGGCCGGTACAAGACCGACCCCGACCTCCAGGCGCTGCACGCGGCGGCGCCGGTCGTGGCGATCTGGGACGACCACGAGATCGCCAACGACACCTGGTCGGGCGGTGCCGAGAACCACACCGAGGGCGCCGAGGGCACCTGGGCGGCGCGCCAGGCCGCCGCCAAGCGGGCCTACTTCGAGTGGATGCCGGTGCGTCCCGCGATCGCCGGCACCACCTATCGCAGGCTGCGCTTCGGCAAGCTGGCCGACCTGTCGCTGCTGGACCTGCGCTCCTTCCGCTCGCAGCAGGTGGCGCTCGGCAACGGCGAGGTCGACGACCCGGAGCGCACCCTCACCGGCCGCGCCCAGCTCGACTGGCTCAAGTCCGGGCTCACCTCCTCCGACACCACCTGGCGGCTGATCGGCAACTCGGTGATGATCTCGCCGTTCGCCGTCGGCTCGATCCCCGCCGAGCTGCTGAGGCCGCTCGCCGAGCTGCTCGGCCTGCCCAAGGAGGGCCTCGCCCTCAACACCGACCAGTGGGACGGGTACACCGACGACCGCCGCGAACTGCTGGCCCACCTGCGCGCGAACGCCGTCCGCAACACGGTGTTCCTGACCGGCGACATCCACATGGCGTGGGCCAACGACGTGCCGCACAACGCCGCCACGTACCCGCTGTCCGCCTCGGCGGCCACGGAGTTCGTCGTCACCTCGGTGACCTCCGACAACCTCGACGACATCGTGAAGGTCCCCGAGGGCACGGTCTCGGCGATCGCGGCACCGGTCATCCGGGCCGCGAACCGGCACGTCCACTGGGTCGACACCGACCGGCACGGCTACGGCGTGCTGGACATCACCGCGGACCGGACGCAGATGGACTACTACGTCGTCTCCGACCGCACCGACCCGGACGCCACCTCGAAGTGGGCGCGTTCCTACCGCACCCGCAGCGGTACCCAGCGGGTCGAGCGCGTCTACGCGCCCGTCTGAGAGGCGTCCGCCTCCTGGAGCGAGTCGAGGAAGCCGAGCGCCACCCGCCAGGTGGCCTCGGCCGCCTCCTCGTCGTAGTCCGGCAGGTCGGGGTCGGTGTAGAGATGGCCGGCCCCGGCGTATCTGTAGACCTCGACGTCGGCGCCGACCCGGCCCATCTGGAGATACCAGGCGCTGAGCCAGTCGTCCGTCTCGAAGGCGTCCGGCTCGGCGACGTGCAGCTGGACCGGCAGGTCGTCGACCGAGGCGCTGGCCGCGATGTCCGAGGTGCCGTGCAGGAGCAGCAGTCCGCGCGACCGGTGGTCGCCGAGGGCGAGGGTCTGGGCGATGGAGGCGCCGAGCGAGAACCCGGCGTACACCAGTCCCCGCTCGGAATAGGGGGCGGCGGCCAGCACGGCCCGCTTCAGCAGCTCCTCCTTGCCGATCTCCTCCTGGTGGGCCATGCCCTCCTCGACCGTGTCGAACGTCCGGCCCTCGAAGAGATCGGGTGTCCAGACCTGGTGCCCGGCGTCGCGCAGCCGGTCGGCCGCCTGCCGCACCGCGGGCCTCGGGCCGAGGGTCGAGTGAAAGAGCACGATGTTCATGAGGCCATGGTGCCAGCCGGGTATGACAACGCGGCGCGCGGCGATACCCGGGACGGGACGGAAGTCACAGGTTCGCAGCGCGGCGGGTGCGGTTACGTTCGAGGGATGGAGACCATACTCCGCCCCCTGATCGTGGTCGGCGGCTCCGTCCTGCTGACCCTGGTCATCGGCTGGGCCACCGACCTGCTGCTGCGCAAGGCCGACGGACGGCACCCCGAGACGCCCCTGTGGGAGCTGCTGCGCCGTGCCCGCATCCCGTACCAGCTCCTCCTGTGCGCGGCGCTGCTGAGAGGGTCGTACATCGAGGCCGGGGTGTTCCCCGACCACCGGGAGGGGGTCGGCCGGACGCTGACGCTGGTGCTGATCGGCTCGGCGGCCTGGATGGTGATCCGGATCGCCGCGGCGATCGTCGAGACGTCGTACTCCCGCTACGCGCACGCCCATGCCCAGCAGAACCCCGCCCGGGTACGGCGGGTGCGTACCCAGGTGTCGCTGATCATGCGGGTGGTCTCGGCGGTCGTCGGCGTGGTCGCCGTGTCGTCGATGCTGCTGACGTTCCCGGCGATGCGCGCGGCGGGCGCCTCGCTGCTGGCCTCGGCCGGCATCCTCGGCATCGTCGCCGGTGTGGCGGCCCAGTCCACGCTCAGCAACATGTTCGCCGGGTTCCAGATCGCCTTCGGCGACATGGTGCGCATGGGCGACACGGTCGTGGTGGACGGTGAGTGGGGCACCGTCGAGGAGATCACGCTCACCTTCCTGACGGTGCGCACCTGGGACGAGCGCCGGATCACCATGCCGGTGTCGTACTTCACGTCCAAGCCGTTCGAGAACTGGTCTCGCGGCTCCCCGCAGATGACCGGGACCGTCTTCTGGCACCTCGACCACGCGGCCCCGCTGGAGGCGATGCGGGAGCGGCTGCGCGACATCCTGCGCGAGTGCCCGGCCTGGGACGGCCGCGACTACAACCTGACCGTCACGGACACCACCCCGAACACCATGCAGGTGCGGGCCCTGGCGACGGCGAAGGACGCGGACGACATCTGGACGGTCCGGGTCACGGTCCGCGAGGGAATGATCCGCTGGCTCGCCGACGAGCACCCGTACGCCCTGCCGCGGGTCAACACGGCGGACGCGGCGCTGCGCCCGTCCCGCGACGGCTTCCACCGCCCCCGCCGCGCCCCCGACGGAGCCCCCCGCCGCTTCCCGGAGCAGCCGTCGAAGAGCCTGTGACCGCGAGGACGTGTGCGGCCCGCCTCAGCGCAGGCTGCGCACGTCCAGGTGGCGCAGTACCCGGTCCACGATCTCCGGGGTCGCTCCGGGTTCGCTGCGCGCGGCCAGCACCTCGTGGCGCGCGGCGCTCATCATCTCGCCCTGGATCCGGCGGATCCGCTTCAGCCGCCGGGCCCGCTGCTCCTGCGCCTCGCGCCGCTCCTCGTCGCCGACGTCGGGACTGATCCGCACCCCGATGTCGAAGGCCCGGCGCAACAGCTGCTCGGACAGCTCCTCCGGCAGTTCCTCGACCGACTCGATCTCCTTGAGCCGCTGCTTGGCCGCTCTGGCCGCCCGTACGGCCAGCTCCTTCTCGTACTCCTTCTCCCGCTCGGTGTCCGCCCGCACCCCGAGCCGGCTCACCAGCCACGGCAGGGTCAGTCCCTGCAGCAGCAGCGTGACCATGATCACACCGAACGCGATGAAGATGATCTCGTCGCGGTGGGGGAAGGCGGATCCGTCGTCCGTCTTCAGCGGGATCGCGAGCGCCAGCGCGACCGAGGCGACGCCCCGCATTCCCGACCACCACATGACGACGGTCTCCCGCAAGGACATGGGGATGTCCTCGTCGTGGTCGCGTCCGGCGTGCAGCCGTTTGGTCAGCCAGGTGGCCGGCAGCAGCCACACCAGCCGCACCAGGATCACCACGCCGGCGATCGCCGCGGCCCAGCCGAGCAGTTCGGTCCAGCGTCCGGAGACCGTCCGGATCGCGTTGTGCAGTTCCAGGCCGACCAGTCCGAAGGCGACGCCGGTGACGAGCGTGTCGACGACGTCCCACACGGTGTGCCCGGCGAGCCGGGTCATCACGTCGTCGGCGTCGAAGGCGTACTCGGCGAGGAACATCGCGGTGGTGAGCACCGCGAGCACCCCGGAGCCGTGCAGTTCCTCGGCCAGGACGTAGGACCCGTAGGGCACCAGCAGCGTCAGGCCGATCTGCAGGGTGGCGTCCCCCAGCAGGCTCAGCAGCTTGTTGGTGGCCCAGCCCAGCGCGAGGCCGACCGCGACGGCGACGACGGCGGACAGCACCAGGTCGAGTCCGGCCCGCCACGGCGAGAAGGTGCCGCCGACGGCCGCGGCGATGGCCACGTGGTACAGGACGATGGCGGTGACGTCGTTGAACAGCCCCTCGCCCTCCAGGATGGAGACCAGGCGGCGCGGCAGCCCCAGTTGCCCGGCGACGGCGGTCGCCGCGACCGGGTCGGGCGGCGCCACCAGCGCGCCCAGCGCGAAGGCGGCGGCGATCGGCAGCCCCGGCACGACCGCGCTCGCCACCGCGGCCACGCAGGTCATGGTGACGAAGACCAGCGCGACCGCCAGCAGGAAGATCGGGCGCTTGTTGGCCGCGAACTGCCGCCAGGACGTGCGCCGCACGGCCGCGTACAGCAGCGGCGGCAGCAGCGCGGGCAGGATGAGCTCGGGCGGGATGTCGACGTTGGGCACGAATTCGAGCAGCGCCAGGACGATGCCGAGGACCGTCATCAGCACCGGCGCCGGCAGCCCGAGCCGGGCGCCGATCGGGACGCTCAGCAGGGCCCCGAGCAGCAGTATGAACAACAGGGCCAACTGATCCACGGTCACCGCTCCGGTCTCGGTGTTCGCACGACAAACCTCAAGCCTGCCACGTCACCGGCCCCACCAGCCGTTCGGCGCCTTCGCCTACAGGGCGCGCCGCATCGCGCGGTGGGGGATCCCGGCGTCGGGGAACTCGGGTCCGTACGCCTCGTACCCCAGTCGCTCGTAGAAACCCAGGGCGTGGGTCTGCGCGTGCAGGTCGACCGCGGTGAGCCCACGCGCGCGTGCGGCGTCCTCGACGGCCCGCACCAGCGCGGCACCGACACCCAGACCGCGGGCCTGCGCGGTCACCGCGAGCCGGCCCAGGGAGCCGACGGCCGGGTCGCCGTCGCCGTTCTTCGCCGCGGCGGCCTCCCCGTGCAGCAGCCGGCCGGTGCCCAGCGGTACGCCGTCCGCCCGGACCCGCCAGGACGTGCACGGCGGCGGCGTCGTAGGCGTCGTACTCGATGTCCTCGGGGACCTTCTGCTCGACGACGAAGACGTCCTTGCGCACCGCGAAGCACGCCTCCCGGTCACCGGGGTCCTCGGCCACGCGCACCACGTACGACGGCGGCCGGGCCGGGGCGCTCATCCGTAGGTCTCCTCGCGGACCAGGTCCAGGGCCTGCTGGAGGTCGTCGGGGTAGTCGCTGGCGTACTCGACCCACTGCCCGTCGCCGGGGTGCTCGAAGCCGAGCCGTACGGCGTGCAGCCACTGGCGGGTGAGGCGCAGCCGCTTGGCGAGCGTGGGATCGGCGCCGTAGGTCAGGTCGCCGACGCAGGGGTGGCGGTGGGCGGCCATGTGGACGCGGATCTGGTGGGTGCGGCCGGTCTCCAGCTTCACGTCGAGCAGGGAGGCGGCACGGAAGGCCTCGATGAGGTCGTAGTGCGTGACGGAGGGCTTGCCCTCGGCGGTGACGGCCCACTTGTAGTCGTGCTGGGGGTGGCGGCCGATGGGGGCGTCGATGGTGCCGCTGGTCGGGTCGGGGTGGCCCTGCACGAGCGTGTGGTAGCGCTTGTCGACCGTGCGCTGCTTGAACTGGCGCTTGAGCGAGGTGTAGGCGCGCTCCGACTTCGCCACCGCCATCAGGCCGGACGTGCCCACGTCGAGGCGGTGCACGATGCCCTGCCGCTCGGCGGCGCCGGACGTGGAGATGCGGTACCCGGCGGCGGCCAGTCCGCCGATGACCGTCGGTCCGCTCCAGCCGGGCGAGGGGTGGGCGGCGACGCCGACCGGCTTGACGATCACGACCAGGTCGTCGTCGTCGTGCACGATCTCCATGCCCTCGACGGGCTCGGCGACCACCTGCACAGGCGCGGGCGCCTGCGGCATCTCGACCTCGAGCCAGGCGCCGCCGTGGACCCGCTCGGACTTGCCGACCACCGATCCGTCGACCTGCACCTTGCCCGCCGCGGCGAGCTCCGCGGCCTTGGTACGGGAGAAGCCGAACATGCGGGAGATGGCGGCGTCGACGCGCTCGCCCTCCAGGCCGTCGGGCACGGGCAGGGTACGGATCTCGGGAATCGTGCTCACCCGTCGAGTATGCCGGACGGGCCGGACACTCCCGACCGCGCGCCCAGTCCCTGTGGACGGTCAGGCCATTGTGGAGGGTCGGTCCTTGTGGACGGTCAGTCCTTGTGGACGGTCCCGTCCGGGTCCAGGCCCCGGAAGGAGAGGATCACGATCAGGATGCCGCCGCAGACGATCGCCGAGTCGGCGAGGTTGAAGACGGCGAAGTGCTTGGGCGCGATGAAGTCCACGACCGCGCCCTCGAAGACGCCGGGCGCACGGAAGATCCGGTCGGTGAGGTTGCCGAGGGCGCCGCCGAGCAGCATGCCGAGCGCGATCGCCCACGGCAGGCTGTAGAGCTTGCGCGCAAGGCGGGCGATCACGACGATGACGGCCGCCGCGATCACCGTGAAGATCACGGTGAAGGCCTCGCCGAAGCCGAAGGCCGCGCCCGCGTTGCGGATCGCCACGAACCGCAGCCAGTCCCCGACGATCTCGATGGGCTCCTGGTGCTCCAGCTTGGCGACCACGATCATCTTGCTGATCAGGTCGAGGAGGTACGCGAACGCGGCCACCGCGAACAGCACGGCGATACGCCGCTTGCCCCGGGGGCGCTCCGGGGGCTGCTCCTGCTCGGCGTCGGGCCGCTCCTGCCCGTCCCCCGCCGCGTCCGGGGTGTCCGGCGTACCGATGATGCGCTCCGCCTCTGCCACGTGAGTCCCTCAGCCTAGGTACCTGACTGAGGACGAGGGTACGGCACGCCTTCCGTCCCGGTGGCTGATCAGTACCGTCGCTCCTGCTTCTGCTTGCACTCGACGCACAGGGTGGCCCTCGGGAAGGCCTGCATGCGCGCCTTGCCGATGGGGTTGCCGCAGTTCTCGCACAGGCCGTAGGTGCCCGCGTCCAGGCGTTCCAGGGCGCGCTCGGTCTGGGTGAGCACCTCGCGCGCGGTGGCGGCAAGCGCCAGTTCGTGCTCGCGCGTGATGTTCTTGCTGCCGGTGTCCGCCTCGTCGTCGCCCGCGCCGTCCCCGGAGTCCCGCATCATGCCCTGCAGCGACCGCTCCGAGGAGTCGATCTCGGTACGCAGCCGGTCGGCCTCGGACTGCAGCTCCCCACGCGCCTCCTCGACCTCTTGCGGGGTCCAGGGTTCCTCGCCGGGGCGTACCGCGAGGTCGCCGGGGTCCGCGGCGCCGCGGGCCTTGGGTACGGCGGTCTTGGCCGCCGTGGCCGTGCCAGGAGTCTTCTTCGCAACCACCGTCGTGGCTCCCGTCTGCTCCGCGGCCTGCGCCGCGCCCACTTTCTTGGCCGTGCTCTTCTTCGCCGTGCTCTTCTTGGCCACGGTCTTCTTGGCCGTACTCTTCTTGGCCGCGCTCTTCTTGGCCACGGTCTTCTTGGCCGTGCTCTTCTCCGCGGTGCTCTTCTCCGCGGTGGCCTTCTTCGCAGCGGTCTTCTTCGCGGCCGTCGTCTTCTTGGCAGCGGACTTCTTCGCAGTCGCCTCCGACTGCTGTACGGCGGTCTTCTTCGCCACCATGGCCGCGGCCCCTTCACATATTGTGATCTTGCGCGCGAATCGTGCTGGGACGATAAATCGACTTGGGCCCCGCGGCAACGGGGCACGCCGCCCGATTCGCCCGCCCACCGCGCGCCGCGCGGCGAGCATGCATGCGTTGTGCCCAGCTCCCCGCCCGGTAATCCGCCGGGCCGGACCCCTGCCGGACGCGCCGACAGCCGGACGCCCGGCCGCGGCATTCGGGTCATGCCGGACCGCGAGGAGGCCGTACGGCGCCCCCGCTCCACCCGGCGCCGAAAACGGGTCGGCCGCTGTCCGCTCGGCGCCGTACACTGGGCGCAGCGAAAAGCGTGGATGGGGACGAGTAGCGACGTACGCAGTCCAGAGCGACCCGGGGACGGTGTGAGCCCGGGGGCGAGCGCGACGTGAAGATCACCCCGGAGCCGCCGGAAGAAAGCCGTGACGGAAAGGTCACGGCGAGTAGAACCGGCTCGCGACCCCAATGAGGGGGCTGACCGGCGCACACGACGCACCGGGGAGCCAAGGAGGGTGGTACCGCGGGAGCACGGCTCTCGTCCCTCCGACGGAAGGCAGCACGTCCGCCGGAGGAAGCTCGTTGAATACGCAGCCGCAGTACCGCCAGGTGCCCGCCCAGGTCGACCTGCCCGCGCTCGAACACGCGGTGCTCGACTTCTGGCGCGAGCAGAAGATCTTCGCCAAGAGCCTGGAGCAGTCCGAGGGCCGCCCCGAGTGGGTGTTCTACGAGGGTCCGCCCACCGCCAACGGCATGCCGGGCGCCCACCACATCGAGGCCCGCGTCTTCAAGGACGTCTTCCCCCGCTTCCGCACCATGCGCGGATACCACGTGGGCCGCAAGGCCGGCTGGGACTGCCACGGCCTGCCGGTCGAGCTGGCGGTGGAGAAGGAGCTGGGCTTCTCCGGCAAGCAGGACATCGAGGCGTACGGCATCGCCGAGTTCAACGCCAAGTGCCGCGAGTCGGTGACCCGCCACACCGACGCCTTCGAGGAGCTCACGACCCGCATGGGTTACTGGGCCGACCTCCAGGACCCGTACCGCACGATGGACCCCGAGTACATCGAGTCCGTCTGGTGGTCGCTGAAGGAGATCTTCGACAAGGGCCTGCTGGTCCAGGACCACCGCGTCGCCCCCTGGTGCCCCCGCTGCGGCACCGGCCTGTCCGACCACGAGCTGGCACAGGGTTACGAGACGGTCGTCGACCCCTCCGTCTTCGTGCGCTTCCCGCTGACCTCCGGCCCGCTCGCCGGCGAGGCCGCGCTCCTGATCTGGACGACCACCCCCTGGACGCTGGTCTCCAACACCGCGGTCGCCGCGCATCCCGAGGTGACGTACGTCGTCGCCACGAACGGCGAGGAGAAGCTCGTCGTCGCCGAGCCGCTGGTCGCCAAGGCCCTCGGCGAGGGCTGGGAGACCACCGGCCAGACCTTCACCGGCGCCGAGATGGAGCGCTGGACCTACCAGCGGCCGTTCGAGCTGGTCGAGTTCCCGAGCGTCAGCGAGGGAACCAATGGGCGCAGCCCCGAGCCCGCGCACTACGTGGTGAACGCCGACTACGTCACCACCGAGGACGGCACCGGTCTGGTCCACCAGTCCCCCGCCTTCGGTGAGGACGACCTCAAGGTCTGCCGCGCCTACGGCCTGCCCGTGGTCAACCCGGTCCGCCCGGACGGCACCTTCGAGGAGGACGTCCCGCTGGTCGGCGGCGTCTTCTTCAAGAAGGCCGACGAGAAGCTCACGGAGGACCTGGACACCCGGGGCCTGCTGTTCCGGCACACCCCGTACGAGCACAGCTACCCGCACTGCTGGCGCTGCCACACCGCGCTGCTGTACTACGCGCAGCCGTCCTGGTACATCCGCACCACGGCCGTCAAGGACCGTCTCCTCCAGGAGAACGAGAAGACCAACTGGTTCCCGGAGTCGGTCAAGCACGGCCGGTACGGCGACTGGCTGAACAACAACATCGACTGGGCGCTCTCCCGCAACCGCTACTGGGGCACCCCGCTGCCGATCTGGCGCTGCGAGGACGACCACCTCACGGTCGCCGGCTCCCGCGCCGAACTGACCGAGCTGACCGGCACCGACCAGTCCGCCCTGGACCCGCACCGCCCGTACATCGACGAGGTCACCTTCGCCTGCCCGCAGGACGGGTGCGGCAAGACGGCCACGCGCGTTCCGGAGGTCATCGACGCCTGGTACGACTCGGGTTCGATGCCATTCGCGCAGTGGGGCTACCCGCACAAGAACAAGGAACTGTTCGAGAGCCGGTACCCGGCGCAGTTCATCTCCGAGGCCATCGACCAGACCCGCGGCTGGTTCTACACGCTGATGGCGGTCGGCACCCTGGTCTTCGACAAGTCCTCGTACGAGAACGTCGTCTGCCTCGGCCACATCCTCGCCGAGGACGGCCGCAAGATGTCCAAGCACCTGGGCAACACCCTGGACCCGGTCCCGCTGATGGACCGGCACGGCGCGGACGCGGTCCGCTGGTTCATGGCGGCCGGCGGCTCCCCCTGGGCGGCCCGGCGGGTCGGTCACGGCACCATCCAGGAGGTCGTCCGCAAGACGCTCCTCACGTACTGGAACACGGTCGCCTTCCAGGCCCTGTACGCCCGCACCACGGGCTGGGCCCCGAGCGAAGCCGACCCGGCGCCCGCCGACCGCCCGGTCCTGGACCGCTGGCTGCTCTCCGAGCTGCACGCGCTCACCGACCAGGTCACGCAGGCGCTGGACGCCTACGACACCCAGCGCGCCGGCAAGCTGCTGTCCGCGTTCGTCGACGACCTGTCCAACTGGTACGTACGCCGCTCCCGCCGCCGCTTCTGGCAGGGCGACAAGGCGGCGCTGCGCACGCTGCACGAGGTCGTCGAGACGGTCACCAAGCTGATGGCGCCGCTGACCCCGTTCATCACCGAGCGGGTCTGGCAGGACCTGGTCGTGCCGGTCACCCCGGGCGCCCCCGAGTCGGTGCACCTGTCGTCGTGGCCGGAGGCCGACCTGTCGGCGATCGACCCCGAGCTGTCCCAGCAGATGGTGCTGGTCCGCCGCCTGGTCGAGCTGGGCCGTGCCACGCGCGCGGAGTCGGGCGTCAAGACGCGCCAGCCGCTCAGCCGCGCGCTGATCGCCGTATCGGGCTTCGACACGCTCTCCCCCGAACTGCACTCGCAGATCACGGAGGAGCTGAACGTCGAGTCCCTCGCGTCGCTGAGCGAGGTCGGCGGCAGCCTGGTCGACACGACGGCGAAGGCCAACTTCCGTGCGCTGGGCAAGCGGTTCGGCAAGCGGGTCCAGGACGTCGCGAAGGCCGTCGCGAACACGGACGCCGCGGCGCTCTCCCTCGCCCTGCGCGAGGGCACGGCCGCGGTGGAGGTCGACGGAGAGACGATCACCCTCGCCCCCGACGAGGTGATCATCACGGAGACGCCGCGCGAGGGCTGGTCGGTCGCCTCCGACTCGGGCGCGACGGTGGCGCTGGACCTGGAGATCACGGAGGAGCTGCGCCGGGCCGGTCTCGCCCGTGACGCGATCCGGCTGATCCAGGAGGCCCGCAAGAACAGCGGCCTCGACGTCGCCGACCGGATCGCGCTGCGGTGGACGGCGACGGACGACGCGACCGTCGACGCGCTGAGCGGGCACAGCGCCCTGATCGCGGAGGAGGTCCTCGCCACGGACTTCGCCCAGGGCGAGGCCGACGACACGTACGGGGAGCCGTTCACGGACGAGGGCCTGTCCCTGACGTTCCGCCTGCACAAGCAGTAGCCAGTAGCCGCACAGCACCTGGGCCCGGCCTCCCTCCCGCGAGGGGTGCCGGGCCCGGTGCTGTCCATCGGGGCGGGCCGGGGGTGGGTTCGCTCGCCGGCGCCGGCCGGGTGCCTCCCTCACTCTCGGCTTCGCTCGAGCGGGCGGTGCCCCCACCGCCCACCCGTGCCCGCAGCGGCACGGCTGCCCGCAGCTCGGTACAGACAAGGGTGGGCCCCGGGTCAGAAACCCGGGGCCCACCCTGAACGCTGCCGACGGCTACGCCGTACTACCGTTCGTCAGTTGTCGTCCTCGTCGATCAGGAACCCGCGCATCGGCGAGGGCGCCTGCCCCATCTGCGACGGTCCCTGCGGCCGCACCGGAGCCATCGGCTGGGTCATCGCCGGCGACATCTGCTGCTGACCGCCGTAGGACGGACCGTTCTGGCTCGGTCCGTTGCCCATCGACTGGTTGCCGCCGTAGGACGGGGCGCTCGCACCGGCCGGAGCCATCGAGGGCGCCGGGGACGGCGGGAGGGAGGCCGTCGCGGGCGTACGCGGCGGGGCGAGCGAGTCGTCCGCCTGGGTCTCCAGCTGGCGCAGCTGCGACTCCAGGTACGACTTCAGCCGCGTCCGGTACTCGCGCTCGAAGCCACGCAGGTCCTCGACCTTGCGCTCCAGCGTGGCGCGGGCCGACTCCAGGGAGCCCATCGCGACGCGGTGCTTCTCCTGCGCGTCCCGCTCCAGGGCGTCGGCCTTGGCACGGGCGTCCCGCTCCAGACCCTCGGCACGCGAACGCGCCTCGCCGACGATCTTGTTGGCCTCGGAACGGGCCTCGGCGATCGCCTGGTCGGCGGTCTGCTGGGCCAGCGAGAGGACACGGGCGGCGCTGTCGCCACCGGGGCCGCCCTGACCGGGCATGCCACCGGGACCGCCGTGACCCTGCGGGCCGCCCATGGGGCCGCCCATCGGACCGGGGCCCATCTGGCCCTGCATCGGACCCGGACCGCCCTGGCCCATCGGCCCCGGACCCTGGCCCATCTGGCCGGGACCCTGCGGGCCACCCTGTCCGCCGGGGCCGGCGGGCAGCTGCGGGGCACCGCTCGGCAGCTGGGGCGGGCCACCCATGGGGCCACCCATCTGCTGCTGCGGCGGGCCCGATATGCCGGCGGGCACCGGAGCGCCGGGACCTCGCATGCCCTGCTGGGGCATACCACCCTGCTGCGGCGGACCCTGCTGCTGATGTTGCTGCTGCTGATCCTGCGGCGGTTCCGGAGGCTTGCGCATGTTCTGTTGGTTCTGCGCAGCCGCGCGCGTCGCCGCGGCCAGTTTGGCGCGCAGGTCCTCGTTCTCGCGGAGCAGTCGGGTCAGTTCGGCTTCGACCTCGTCGAGGAAGGCATCGACCTCGTCCTCGTCATAGCCTTCTCGGAGGCGGACGGTCGTGAACTGCTTGTTCCGCACGTCCTCGGGGGTCAACGGCATCTCTTCACCTCAACGTTGTCGTCGGCATTCGGCAAGCCCGTATCTCTCTCATCGATCACAGCCGGCTCACGATCGAGATCAGGATGTAGACGATGATCATCAGTACGAAGAAGGACAGGTCGAGCGCCACGCCCCCGAGACGCAGCGGCGGAATGAACCGCCGCAGAAGCTTCAACGGTGGATCGGTGACAGTGTAGGTGGCCTCCAGAACGACCACCATCGCCTTGCCGGGTTGCCACGAGCGGGCGAACTGGAAGACGTAGTCCATGACCAACCGGAAGATGAGCACGATGAGGAAGCACATCAGCGCGATGTAGACGACATCCAGAACCACGCTCATGACCTGTGCTTCCCTCTCCCCTGACCATCTCTCGGACCCGTCGTCGGATCCGCGTTCTTGCTCTGTACCGGTGGTGCGTCTCAGCTCTGGTTGAAGAACCCGCCCTCTGCGATGCGGGCCTTGTCCTCCGCCGTGACATCGACGTTAGCAGGAGACAGCAGGAACACCTTCTGCGTCACCCGCTCGATACTGCCGTGAAGACCAAACACCAAACCGGCCGCAAAGTCGACAAGTCGCTTCGCGTCTGTGTCATCCATCTCAGTGAGATTCATGATCACCGGCGTGCCCTCACGGAAGTGTTCCCCGATGGTACGGGCCTCGTTGTAGGTCCGGGGGTGAAGCGTGGTGATCCGGTAGGGCTCTCGTTCGGACACGACCTTGGGCATGATGACCGGTGCGCTCTTTTCCAGGCTTGCGCGTTCTTGTGTGATGGATGCCACGGGCGCGATACGCGCCGGGCGACCCGATTCCGCCGCGAGCGAAGCGGCCCGGGGCACCGGCTCGCGCGGCGCGGGCGGTTGTACGACTCGTACCTCTTCGTCCCTTAGAGGCTGATGTGAACCATGCGACTGGTGCGCCGGTTCGTGCCGCCGGTGATCCCGCTCGGGCTCCGGGTCCAGTTCCGGTTCGAAGTCGTCATCGGGGTCGAACCCCCGGCCGTCGTACCCATCGTCCTCCACGAGGCCGAGGTAGACCGCCATCTTGCGCATCGCGCCGGCCATGCTCTGAGTCCTCCGCTCTGTGGTGGATCGGCTGACGACTGCCAAGTGCCTGCGATCCACGAGGTCGTTGCGTCCGCCTTTCGGCGGTAATGACCATATTTTCTGCTGTGGTCCGACTTCTTGGCGACGTTACCCGAGCCTGGGTCGGACTCCGAGTACCGCAGTACCGACGCGCACATGTGTCGCTCCGGCGGCCACGGCCTGTTCGAGGTCCGCACTCATCCCTGCGGAGACCATGTTCGCAGCCGGATGGGTTCGGCGCACGTAGGTCGACAAATCCATGAGGTGCTCGAACGCCGCCTGCCGGCGTCCCGCGTACTCGCCGGTGAGCGGGGCCACGGTCATCAGTCCGTCGAGCCGCAGCCCCTCGGACCGGGCGACCAGGTCGGCCAACTCTTCGATTCCCGCGGGCGAGACGCCACCGCGCTCCCCGCGCGCGTTCTCCCCCGCGTCGAGCGCGACCTGGAGGAGGCAGCCCACCTCGCGCCCGGCCCGCACGGCCTCCTTCGACAGAGCCGTGACGAGCCTGGCCCGGTCGACCGACTGCACGACATCCGCGTAACCGACCACGGACCGCACCTTGTTGGTCTGCAACTGACCGACGAAATGCCACGAAAGCGGCAGATCCGAGCATGCGGTGGCCTTGGGTGCCGCGTCCTGGTCGCGGTTCTCGGCGACGTGGCGCACACCGAGTTCGGAGAGAAACCGCACATCGTCCGCCGGGTACGTCTTGGTGACCACGATCAGGGTCACCTCGTCGCGGCGGCGGCCGGCGGCCTCGCACGCCGCGGCGATGCGCTCTTCCACTTTCGCCAGGTTCCCGGCGAGTTCCTGCTTACGGTCCGTCATGCCCCATCAGCCCAGCCAGACATAGCCCGCGAGCCGCCCGGTGGTGCGGTCGCGTCGGTACGAGAAGTGGTCCTTCGACTCCCGGGTGCACACCGGCGACTGCGCCCGGTCGCGCACCCCGAGACGTTCGAGCTGCGCGTGCACGCCGGCGCCCACGTCGACCGCCGGTGTGCCCCAGCTCGTCACCGCGTACGCCGCCGGTTCGACGGCGGCCACCTCGGCGCGCATCTCCTCGGGCATTTCATAGCACCGGCCGCACACGGCGGGTCCGGTGCGGGCGATGATCCGGGCGGGGTCCGCGCCGAGTCCGGTCATGGCCCGTACGGCGGCGGGGACGACCCCGGCCACCAGGCCGGGCCGACCCGCGTGGACCGCGGCGGCGACGCCTGCGACGGGGTCGGCGAGCAGGACGGGCACGCAGTCGGCGGTGAGGACGGCGAGGGCGAGGCCGCGTTCGGCGGTGACGATCGCGTCGACCCGCGGGACCGGGCGGTCTTCCCAGGGTCCGTCGACCACGGCGACGTCGGCCCCGTGCACCTGGTTCATCCAGACCACCCGGGCCGGGTCGACGCCCAGCGACTTGGCCGCCAGCTCCCGGTTGGCCGTCACGGCGCCGGGGTCGTCGCCGACCGCGCCGCCGAGATTGAGCTGCTCGTACGGAACGGCGCTCACTCCGCCCCACCGGTCGGTGAAGCCGAAGTGCGCGCCGTTCACGGTGTCGCGCTGTCCTATCACTTCAGGAAGTCCGGCACGTCCAGTTCCTCGGCCGCGCTGTCCGAGTAGGTCCTCGACGGCGGGACCGGCGGCGGGGAGACCGGCGGCAGGTCGCTCACCGGCTCGGGCGCGGGCGCCGGCTCCGGCTCCTCCTTCGGCTTGACGCTGCCGAGCGAGCCGAAGGACGGACGGCTCTCGGTCTGCCGTGCCGGGGTGGGCTCCTCGCGCTTGCCCGTGGTGGAGGAGCCGAGGACGTTGTCCCGCTGCTTGGACGGCGGCTGGCCCCCGTCGAAGCCGGCCGCGATCACGGTGACCCGGACCTCGTCGCCCAGGGCGTCGTCGATGACCGCGCCGAAGATGATGTTGGCCTCGGGGTGGGCGGCCTCGCTGACCAGCTGGGCGGCCTCGTTGATCTCGAACAGGCCGAGGTCGGAACCGCCGGAGATGGAGAGCAGCACGCCCCGGGCGCCGTCGATGGACGCCTCCAGCAGCGGCGAGGAGATCGCCATCTCGGCGGCGGCCACCGCGCGGTCGTCGCCGCGGGCCGAGCCGATGCCCATGAGGGCCGAACCGGCCTCGGACATGACCGACTTCACGTCGGCGAAGTCGAGGTTGATCAGGCCCGGCGTGGTGATGAGGTCGGTGATGCCCTGCACACCGGAGAGCAGGACCTGGTCGGCGGACTTGAACGCGTCGAGCACGCTGACCTGGCGGTCCGAGATGGACAGCAGCCGGTCGTTGGGGATGACGATGAGGGTGTCGACCTCTTCGCGGAGCTCGGCGATGCCGTCCTCGGCCTGGTTGGCGCGGCGCCGTCCCTCGAAGGTGAACGGGCGGGTGACCACGCCGATGGTGAGGGCGCCGAGCGAGCGGGCGATGTTGGCCACGACGGGCGCGCCGCCGGTGCCGGTGCCGCCGCCTTCTCCGGCTGTCACGAAGACCATGTCGGCCCCCTTGAGGACCTCCTCGATCTCCTCTCGGTGGTCCTCGGCGGCCTTGCGGCCGACGGCCGGGTTGGCTCCGGCGCCGAGTCCGCGGGTGAGTTCGCGGCCGACGTCGAGCTTGACGTCGGCGTCGCTCATCAACAGAGCTTGCGCGTCGGTGTTGATGGCGATGAACTCGACGCCCTTGAGACCGACCTCGATCATCCGGTTGATGGCATTGACACCACCGCCGCCGACACCGATGACTTTGATGACTGCGAGGTAGTTCTGCGGTGCTGCCACGTCGAAGGCCTCTCGCCTCGAGTTACGTGTCGTCGAATCGCCGGAGCACTGTGCCCCGCGACCCGGCGACTGATGCCGAATGGGACGGTCCGTAGCGCCGACCCGAACCCTAACGCTGAAGTTTAGGGTTACCAGTGTGTCTGTTCCTTGAAGTCTTCTGAACAGGACACTAAGTCGACAAGTGGCGCACGTTCAACGAACACGCCGAACCTCCCGTTTTTCTTTTCACCCTATGTGATCAGCCGTAGCGCTGCCCAACCAGGGTGCTGGCCTGCACATATACCCGTCAACTCCTCGATGACGCGGGGGCGGTGGGGACACTCACGTCGAAGTGCCGCGCGTCGGGCGCCGCTTTCATCAGTGCGGTGAGCGCACGCGCTTTCCGCACACCCTGCTCACCGCTCCCCCACGCCACGGTCCGGTCGCCGCTCAACTCCAGCGAGATGTCGTCGTAGGAACGGACCTTGACGGTCCGTGTGTCCCGGGCGACCGCGTCCGGAAGGCGACCGGCCACCCGCACCGCCTCCCGCACCAGGCGGTCCTCGTCGAAACGGCGCAGGCTCGCCGCGGCGGAGCCGGACCGGGCGGGCTCCAATTCCAGCTCGGGAACGCCTTTCGGGGCCCGGGAAACCGTGGCGAAACGGACGCCTTCATCGTCCACTTCCACGAACTTTCGGCCCTTTTGCACAATCAGAACCGGAGTGCGCTCCGTCACTTTCAGTCCGATTCCGTGCGGCCAGGAACGTTCCACACCGACCTCGTCGATACGGGGCAATTTCCGGCGCAGCCGCGCCTCGACCGCCTCGGTGTCCACGGAGATCAGCGGGTCCCCGACGGGCACGTCGGCGGCCTCGCGCACCTGAGCGGGCGTCAGCACGCGGGTACCGGAGACCGACACGCGTTCCACCCGCGTCCAGTTCGAGCCGTAGAGGAGCCAGACGGTTCCGCCGGTCACGAGCGCGAGAGCGACGATCAGGATGATGATCGTACGAAGACGGGGCGGGCCGAACCGGCGCGCACGGGGCGGGCCGGACGACTCCTGCTGGCGTTCACCGCGCTCGGCGGTGCTCGGTCCGGCCACGCTCCCTGCCTTCCGTCATCCCTGACTAGCGGTGCGCACGGGCGGCGATCGCCTCGTACACCATGCCGACGAGGAGGTCGTCGGCGTCCCGGCGGCCGAACTCGGCGGCGGCGCGGGACATCTCGTACAGCCGGTGCGGGTCGGCGAGCACGGGCAGGACGTTGTGCTGCAGCCACTCGGGCGTCAGTTCCGCGTCGTCGACCAGCAGTCCGCCGCCGGCCTTGACCACCGGCTGCGCGTTGAGCCGCTGTTCGCCGTTGCCGATGGGCAGCGGGACGTAGGCGGCCGGGAGCCCGACGGCGGAGAGTTCGGCGACGGTCATCGCGCCCGCGCGGCAGAGCATCATGTCGGCCGCGGCGTACGCGAGGTCCATCCGGTCCAGGTAACTTACCGGGATGTACGGGGGCATCCCCGGCATCTGGTGCACCTGCGGCAGTTCGTTCTTGGGCCCGACCGCGTGCAGGATCTGGATACCGGCCTGCTGGAGCCAGGGCGCGACCTGCTGGACCACCTCGTTGAGCCGACGGGCGCCCTGCGAGCCACCGGTGACCAGCAGCGTGGGCAGGTTGGGGTCGAGCCCGAACGTCGCGCGGGCCTCGGGACGGGCGGCGGCCCGGTCCAGGGTGGCGATGGAGCGGCGCAGCGGGATGCCGATGTAGCGGGAGTTGCGCAGCTTGCTGTCGGGGGTGGAGACGGCGACCTGCGCGGCGTACCGCGAGCCGATCTTGTTGGCCAGGCCGGGGCGGGCGTTTGCCTCGTGGACGATGATCGGCACGCCGAGCCGCTTGGCCGCCAGGTAGGCGGGCAGGGCGACGTAGCCGCCGAAGCCGACCACGGCGTCCGCCTTGGTGCGCTCCAGGATCTGCTCGGTCGCCTTGATGGTGCCGCGCAGCCGGCCCGGCACGGTGATCAGCTCGGGGGTGGGCTTGCGCGGCAGCGGTACGGCCGGGATCAGCGCCAGTTCGTACCCGCGCTCGGGTACGAGGCGGGTCTCGAGGCCGCGTTCCGTGCCCAGGGCCGTGATCCCCACGGTCGGATCCTGCCTGCGCAGGGCGTCCGCGAGGGCGAGCGCGGGCTCGATGTGGCCCGCGGTTCCTCCGCCGGCGAGTACGACATGCACCGAAATTCACCGCTCTCCGGACGAACGCGCCGCCGAGGCGCGCCGTCGCATCGTGTTCCAACTCCGTGGGCTCCGCTTGGACCCGGTGCCCCCGGTTCCCCGCTTTCTACCAAAGCGAGGTTGCCGCAACGCAAGCGCCGCCCGCGCACCGGGCTCGTCGCGGGCGAAGGCGATGAGCAGTCCGATGGCGAACATGGTCGGCAACAGGGCGGAACCCCCGTAGGAGAACAGCGGGAGGGGGACACCGGCGATCGGCAGCAGCCCGAGGACCGCACCGATGTTGATCACGGCCTGGGCCGTGATCCAGGTGGTCACGCCTCCCGCGGCATACCTCACGAAGGGGTCCTCCGTGCGTCCGGCCACGCGGATACCCGCATAGCCTAGAGCCGCGAAGAGGGCGAGCACCGACAGCGTCCCCGCCAGGCCCAGTTCCTCACCGGTGACGGCGAAGATGAAGTCGGTGTGTGCTTCCGGGAGTTGACCCCATTTCTCCACACTCGCGCCGAGTCCGGAACCGAACAGCCCGCCCGAGGCCAGGGCGTAGATGCCGTGCACCGCCTGCCAGCAGGAGTCGCCGGGGCCCGGGTCGGTGGCGCCGATGCAGTTCAGCCGGGCCATGCGGTTGGGGCTGGTCTTGATGAGGATGAAGCCGAGCAGCACGGCGATCGACAGCACGCCGGCGAACAGCCGCGTGGGCGCGCCCGCCAGCCACAGCAGGCCGAACAGGATCGCTGTCAGGATGATCGCCGTACCCATGTCGCCGCCGAGCATGATGAGCCCGAGCAGCATGAAGGCGGCCGGCACCAGTGGCACCAGCATGTGCTTCCACTGGGTCAGCAGCTTCTTGTCCTGTTTGCGGGCCAGCAGGTCCGCGCCCCACAGCACCAGGGCCAGCTTGCCGAACTCGCTGGGCTGGATCTGGAAGGAGCCGCCCAGCGCGATCCAGTTCTGGTTGCCGTTGACCGCCATCCCTATCCCCGGCACCTGCACCAGGATCATCAGGAAGACGGCACCGGCGAGGATCGGGTAGGCCAGCGCCCGGTGCAGCTTCACCGGCATCTTCATGGCGGCCACCAGGAGGGCGGCGCCGATCAGCGCCGCGAGGGCCTGCTTGCGGAAGAAGTAGGAGCCGGGCAGCGACAGCTGGAGCGCGGTGATCTGGGAGGCCGAGTAGACCATCACCAGGCCGAGCACGGTGATCAGCGCGCTGCCGCCGAAGATCAGGTAGTACGCGGTCAGCGGCCGGTCCCAGGCGCGGCGCAGACGCAGGTACAGGCGGAGCACGGGGTTCTCGTGCGGCGGTCTCGGTGCGGGGGGTCGTTTGGCGGCCCGCTGCACGGGCGGACGTCCGGTACGGCTCTGGGCACTACCGGGCATCGCTGCCTCCGCTGTACGTCGGCATGGACCGTCCCACGCGTCCTCCCGAGGTCGCCCGGCGCAGGAGGCGGCCGGGTCAGGCGCCGAGTTCGCGAACGGCCTCCGCGAACGCGTCACCGCGCTTGTTGTAGTTGGTGAACATGTCCATGGAGGCACAGGCCGGGGCCAGCAGCACCGTGTCCCCGGGCCGGGCGAGCCGCTGGGCCTCCTGGACGGCCTGGAGCATCGCACCAGTGTCGGTCCGGTCGAGGTCGACCACGGGTACTTCGGGGGCGTGTCGCGCCAGGGCTTCGCGGATCAGGGCGCGGTCGGCGCCGATGAGGACGGCGCCGCGCAGGCGCTTCGCCGCTCCCGCGACCAACTCGTCGAAGGTCGCGCCCTTGGCCAGCCCGCCGGCGATCCAGACGATCGACTCGTACGACGCCAGGGAGGCCTCGGTGGCGTGGGTGTTGGTGGCCTTGGAGTCGTCCACGTACGCCACGCCGTCGACGTCGGCCACGTGCGCGATGCGGTGGGCGTCGGGCGTGAAGGCCCGCAGCCCGTCCCGTACGGCCGCGGCGGGGACGCCGAAGGCACGGGCGAGGGCGGCGGCGGCAAGGGCGTTGGCGATGTTGTGCGGGGCCGGCGGGTTGACGTCGGAGACCTCGGCGAGTTCCTGGGCGTTCTTCTGCCGGTCCTCGACGAAGGCGCGGTCGACCAGGATGCCCTCCACGACGCCGAGTTGACCCGGTGCCGGAGTGCCGAGGGTGAAGCCGACGGCCCGGCAGCCCTCCTCGACGTCGGCCTCGCGGACCAGGTCCTCGGTCGCCTTGTCGGCGACGTTGTAGACGCAGGCGACCTGATTGCCCTCGTAGATACGGCCCTTGTCGGCGGCGTACGCCTCCATGGAGCCGTGCCAGTCGAGGTGGTCGGGGGCGAGGTTGAGGACGGCGGCCGAGTGGGCGCGCAGGGAGGGCGCCCAGTGGAGCTGGTAGCTGGACAGCTCCACGGCCAGGACGTCGTACTCCTCGTCGCCGGTGACCGCGTCCAGCAGGGAGACGCCGATGTTGCCGACGGCGGCGGTGCGCAGACCGGCCGCCTTCAGGATCGACGCCAGCATCTGGACGGTGGTGGTCTTGCCGTTGGTGCCGGTGACCGCGAGCCAGGGCGCGGCTTTTCTGCCGTCCCGGCCGCGCAGGCGCCAGGCCAGTTCGACGTCGCCCCAGACGGGGACGCCGGCCTCGCGCGCCGCCGTGAACAGCGGCTTGTCCGGCTTCCAGCCGGGCGCGGTGACGATCAGCTCGGTGCCCTCGGGCAGGGTGCCCGCGACGGAGTCGCTGTCGGACGCGGTGTCACCGAGGCGCACGGTGACGCCGAGCGGCTCCAGCTCGGCCGCCTGCGCCCGCGCGCGCTCGTCGTCGCCGTCGTTGACGACGGTCACGCGCGCGCCGAGGCCGTGCAGGACCTTGGCGGCCGGGACGCCGGAGACGCCGAGGCCGGCGACGGTGACGTGCTTGCCCTGGAATTCGAAAGGCACCGAGGAGGAGGTCACTTGTCCGCTGCCCATCCCGCGTAGAAGAGGCCCAGTCCGACGATCACGCAGATGCCCTGGATGATCCAGAAACGGACCACGACAAGGACCTCGGACCAGCCTTTGAGTTCGAAGTGGTGCTGGAGTGGCGCCATCCGGAAGACGCGCTTTCCGGTGAGGCGGAAGGAGCCGACCTGGATGACCACCGACATGGTGATCAGGACGAACAGACCGCCGAGGATGGCCATCAGCAGTTCGGTGCGCGAGCAGATCGCCAGACCCGCGAGCACACCGCCGAGCGCGAGCGAACCGGTGTCGCCCATGAAGATCTTGGCCGGCGAGGTGTTCCACCACAGGAAGCCGAGGCAGGCGCCCATCAGGGCGGAGGCGACCACCGCGAGGTCGAGGGGGTCTCTCACCTCGTAGCAGGCGCCCGGGTTGGTCAGGCTCAGCGCGTTGGCGCAGGACTCCTGGAACTGCCAGACGCCGATGAAGGTGTAGGCGCCGAAGACCAGGACGGAGGCGCCGGTGGCCAGACCGTCCAGACCGTCGGTCAGGTTCACGCCGTTCGACATCGCGAGGATCATGAACAGCGCCCAGATGACGAACAGCACCGGGCCGATCGACCAGCCGAAGTCGGTGATGAACGACAGCTTCGTGGACGCCGGGGTGTTGCCGCGGTTGTCCGCGAACTGGAGTGAGAGCACTGCGAAGCCGATGCCGACGATCAGCTGGCCGGCCATCTTCGCCTTGGCTCTGAGGCCCAGCGAACGCCTCTTGACGATCTTGATGTAGTCGTCGAGGAAGCCGACCAGGCCCATGCCCACCATCAGGCCGAGCACCAGCAGGCCCGAGAAGGTCGGCCCCGCGTCCGCCTCCGGGTCCAGGTAGCTGGTGATCACCTTGGCGAGGAAGTAGGCGGCGACCGTGGCGAAGATGAAGGCGATACCGCCCATGGTCGGCGTACCGCGCTTGCTGGCGTGCTCGCGCGGGCCGTCGTCGCGGATGTACTGGCCGTAGCCCTTGCGGGCCAGGAGCTTGATCAGCAGCGGGGTGCCGACCAGCGTCAGGAAGAGGCCAATGACTCCCGCGAACAGGATCTGCTTCATCATCGGGCGGCAACCTCACCCTCGGCGCCGGTCTCGAGCAGCGCCGTCGCGACGCTCTCCAGACCCACCGAACGGGACGCCTTCACGAGTACGACGTCCCCCGGGCGCAGCTCGCTGCGCAACAGGTCGACCGCCGCCTGTGCGTCGGACACGTGCACCGACTCCTCACCCCACGAACCCTCGTTATATGCGCCCAGTTGCAGCCATTGGGCTTCCCTGCCCCCGACCGCGACGAGCTTGCTGACGTTGAGCCGGACGGCGAGCCGTCCGACCGCGTCGTGCTCGGCGAGCGCCTCGTCCCCGAGCTCGGCCATCTTGCCGAGCACCGCCCACGTACGACGCCCCTTTCCCATGGCCACGAGCGCACGCAGCGCGGCCTTCATGGACTCGGGGTTCGCGTTGTAGGCGTCGTTGACGACCGTCACGCCGTCCGGGCGCTCGGTGACCTCCATCCGCCAGCGGGAGAGGGAGCCCGCCTCGGAGAGCGCGGTGGCGATCTCGTCTGCGGACATGCCCAACTCGTGGGCGACGGCGGCCGCGGCGAGCGCGTTCGACACGTGGTGCTCACCGTACAGGCGCATGGTCACATCGCTTGCACCGGAGGGTGTGTGAAGCCTGAAGGAGGGCTGTCCGGTGTCCGTGAGTCGCACGTTCTCGGCGGACACGTCCGCTTCGTCGGACTCTCCGAAAAGGATCACCTTCGCCTTCGTTCGGGATGCCATGGCCCGTACGAGGGGGTCGTCCGCGTTGAGGATCGCGACGCCGCCCTCCTCGGCCGGCGGCAGCGCCTCGACGAGTTCGCCCTTGGCCTGGGCGATCTGCTCCCGGCCGCCGAACTCGCCGATGTGCGCGGAGCCGACGTTGAGGACGAGGCCGATCTTCGGCGGGGTCAGCTCGCAGAGGTAGCGGATGTGGCCGATGCCGCGGGCGCCCATCTCCAGGACGAGGAACCTCGTCTCCTCGGTGGCGGTGAGCGCGGTGAGCGGCAGCCCCACCTCGTTGTTCATGGAGCCGGGCGTGAACACCGTGGGCGCCTTGCGGCGCAGCACCTGGGCGATCAGGTCCTTGGTGCTGGTCTTGCCGGCGGACCCGGTGAGGGCCACGAGGGTGGTGCCGAGGCGCCGTACGACGTGGCGGGCGAGGGCGCCGAGGGCGGCCTGGACGTCGTCCACGACGATCGCGGGCACGCCGACGGGGCGGGAGCCGAGCACGGCGACCGCACCCGCCTCGACGACCGCCGGCGCGAAGTCGTGGCCGTCCACCCGCTCGCCCACGAAGGCGACGAAGAGGCTGCCGGGCCCCGCTTCCCGCGAGTCACGGACGATCGGCCCGGTGACCTGCACGGACGCGTCCGGTATGTCGTGCATCCGCCCGCCGACGACTTCTGCGATCTCGGCGAGAGAGAGGGTGATCACAAGTTCGTCCCCTGGATCATCTGGATCATCGGGATTTCATCCCTGGGTCTTCTGGATGGCTTCGCGAAGCACCTGGCGGTCGTCGAAGGGGCGGACCACCCCGGCGATGTCCTGGCCCTGCTCGTGACCCTTGCCCGCCACCAGCACGGTGTCGCCGGGCTCGGCCCGGGCGACGGCGGCGGCGATCGCGGCGGCCCGGTCCTCGAAGACCTGGACCTCGCCGCGCTCGTGCGCGGGCACGGACGCCGCGCCCTGGAGCATGGTGGCGAGGATCGCGAGGGGGTCCTCGGAGCGGGGGTTGTCGGAGGTCAGTACGGCGGTGTCGGCGAACCGGGCCACGGCGGCGCCCATCGGCTCCCGCTTGGTGGTGTCCCGGTCGCCACCGCAGCCGAGCACGGCGTGCAGCTTGCCCTCGGTGACCTTGCGGAGCGCCCTGAGAACGGACTCGACCGCGTCGGTCTTGTGGGCGTAGTCGACCACCGCGAAGTAGGGCTGGCCCTCGTCCACGCGCTCCAGGCGGCCCGGCACCCCCGGCACCGCGGCGACGCCGTCGGCGGCCGTCTGCGGGTCGAGGCCGGCGGCGGCGAGGGCGACGATCGCGGCGAGGGTGTTCGCCACGTTGAACGGGCCGGCCAGCGGCGACTTGGCGGCGATCCGCTCGCCCTTCGGCCCGAGCACGGTGAACGTCGAGTCGAGCGGGCCGACCTCGACCTCGTCGGCGCGCCAGTCGGCGTCGGGGTGGCCCTCGGCGGAGTAGGTGACGACCGGGACGGTGGCCTCGTTCGCGAGGCGGCGCCCGTACTCGTCGTCGACGTTGACCACGCCGAATTTGCTGCGTTCCGGCGTGAAGAGCTGCGCCTTGGCCTGGAAGTAGTCCTCCATGCCGGAGTGGAACTCCATGTGCTCCGGGCTGAGGTTGGTGAAGACCGCGATGTCGAAGACGCAGGCGTCGACCCGGCCGAGCACCAGGGCGTGGCTGGAGACCTCCATGGCGACCGCGTCGGTGCCGCGCTCGCGCATCACCGCGAACAGCGCCTGGAGGTCGGTGGCCTCGGGCGTGGTGCGCTCGGACTTGATGCGCTCGTCGCCGATGCGCATCTCGACCGTGCCGATGAGCCCGGTGGACTTCGCCGTGCGCAGGCCGCCCTCGACGAGGTAGGCGGTGGTGGTCTTGCCGGAGGTGCCGGTGATGCCGATCTGGAGCAGATCGCGGCCGGGGTGGCCGTAGATCGTGGCCGCCAGTTCGCCCATCCGCGCGCGCGGGTCGTCGACGACGAGCGCCGGCAGTCCGGTGGCGGCGACGCGCTCCGCGCCGGCCGGGTCGGTCAGCACGGCGGCGGCGCCGAGGCCGGCGGCCTGGGTGACGAAGTCGGCGCCGTGGGCGCGGGCTCCGGGGAGGGCGGCGTAAAGGTCACCGGGGCGGACGGCGCGCGAGTCATGGGTGATGCCCGTGACCCCGGCGGTGCTGTCCGGCGCGGTGACACCCAGCTGGTCGGCGAGTTCCGCGAGGGGTGTGGCGGAGATCCGCACCGGCCGGGGCGGTCCCGGGTAGGTCACGGGGTGGCCCTTCTGGGTGGTTTGGGACTGATCAGCGTGTGGCACGGCGGTGAGCGTACCGGGCGTACCCGCTTCCGGGCGAAGTGAGGTTGACGGACCGCTCTGGTTCCCGGGATCGGGGGTGATCGTTGTCACGGGTGGTTCCTGGTGGCTCGGTACTGAATCGGCGCTGGCTCGGTACTGGCTCGCTGCTGGTCGGGTCTGCTCGGTACTCGTCAGGGTTTGAAGGTGACCGGGAGGTTCGCGGGGTCGGCCCCGGTCGGCGGGACCTGGAGGGTCTTCAGGGCGAACTCCATGACCTGCTTGTAGATGGGGCCGCAGATCTGGCCGCCGAAGTAGCTGCCCTCGGTGGCGTTCTGGATGGCGCAGTAGACGGTGACGCGGGGCTTGTCGGCGGGGGCGAACCCGGCGAACGACGAGGTGTACCCCTTGTACATGCCGGTGGCCGGATCCACCCGGTTGGCCGTGCCCGTCTTGCCCGCGACGCGGTAGCCGGGGATGCGGGCCTTGGTGCCGGTGCCCTCCTCGTCGTCGACGACGGACTCCAGCATCTGCGAGAGGGTCTTCGCCGTCTTCTCGCTGATCACGCGGGTCTTCTTGGGCTCGGGAGCCGGGGTGAAGCGCCCGTCGTCCTCCTTGGTGCCGCGCACGAGCGTGGGTGCGACGCGGACGCCGCCGTTGGCGATGGTCGAGTACACGGAGGCCGCCTGCAAGGCGTTCACGGAGACACCCTGGCCGAAGGGAATCGTGTACTGCTGCGAGGTCGACCACTGGTCGGGCGGCGCGAGGATGCCCTTGGTCTCGCCGGGGAAGCCGAGCCCGCTGTAGCCGCCGAGGCCGAACTTGCGCAGGTAGGAGTGAAGCACCTTGTTGGCCTCCTCCTGCGTCTTGCCGAGTTCGCCGGTGGCCATGATGGTGCCGATGTTGCTGGACTTGGCGAGCACGCCGTTGAGCGTGAGGTACCAGGTGGGGTGGTCGATGTCGTCCTTGAAGAGCCGGTCACCGCGCTTGAGCCGGTTCGGGATGGTGAGGTGGGTCATCGGAGTGGCGGCGTTCTCCTCCAGCACGGCCGCCATCGACATCACCTTGGCGGTGGAGCCAGGTTCGAAGGCGTCCTGGAGGGCCGCGTTGCCCAGCGCGTCCGGGTCGGCGTGGGCGAGGTCGCCCGGGTCGAAGCCGGGCGAGTTGGCCATGGCGAGGATCTCGCCGGTGGCCGTGTCCTGCACGATGACGTAGCCGCCGTCCGCCTTGGACTTCTCCACCTGCTCGCTGATGGCGTGCTGGGCGGCCCACTGGATGTCGCGGTCGATGGTGAGTTCGACGTCGCTGCCGGGGACGGCGGGCGTCTCGGTGGAACCGGCGGTGGGTACCTGGCGGCCGCCGGACTGCGCGTAGCGGATCTTGCCGTCCTTGCCGGCCAGGGTCTCGTTCAGCTTCCGCTCCAGGCCGCCGCCGCCCTTGCCGTCCGCGCCGACCCAGCCGAGGATGCCGGCGGCGAGGTCGCCGCCCGGGTACACGCGCTTGCTGCTGGGATCGGCGAAGACGCCCGCGAGGACGTTGACCACGGACTTGTCCGTCTCCGCCTTCTTGGTCAGCGCGGTCTTCAGGTCCTTGATCTGGTTCCAGACCTGCGGGGTCTGCCGGCGGGCGAGGCGGACGTAGCGCAGTTCCTCGTTCTTCGGGCGGAGTACGTCGACCAGGTCCTCCTGGTCCTCGCCGAGGATGGGCGCGAGGAGCGCCGCCGCCTGCTCGGGACCGTCGCCGACCTTCAGCTGCTCCCGGGTGAACATCGTGGGGTCGGCGGTGATGTCGTAGGCGTCCACGGTGCTCGCGAGGGCCACACCGTTGCGGTCGGTGATCCCGCCGCGCTCGGCGGGCAGCGTGTGGACGACGTAGCGGTTCTGCTCGGCCTTGGCGGCGTACGTGCCGGCGTCGACGGCCTGCACCTGGAGGAGCCGTACGACGAAGGCGGACATCACCAGGGTCAGGGCGAGGCCGATCAGGCGCAGGCGCGGGCGGGGGCTGCCCAGCCGGATGGCGCGGGGTGCGGCCGGCCGGGGCCGGCCCGGTCGGCGGGCGGGCCGGGCGCCGGGGCCGGGCTGCCGCCGACCGCCGGGGCGGACGGGCCTCGCGGGTCCGGGCACGCGGCGGCGCGGCGGTTCCCTGTCGGACACTTCCGTCACCTGCCGGGAATCGGGGTCGGGGTGGTCGTCGCCGCCGGCGTGGGGGTCGCGGCTGTGGTGGCCGTGGCCCCGGTGCTGGGAGTGGGGGCCGGGTCGGGCGGCTCGGTACCGGCGGCAGGCGCGCTGCCGGTGGGTGCGGTCAACGCCTCGGGGGCGAGGACCAGCGGGGCGGAGGCGGCAGTGGGCGCGGGGCTGGGCGAGCCCTTGACGGTGCCGTCGGGGGCGAGGAAGGCGGGGTCGCCGCCGGGCACCATCCCCAGCTCGCGGGCGCGGCGCTGGAGGGCCCGGGGAGCGGAGTAGGCGTCGATGTCCCGCTGGAGCGCCTGCTCCTCGTCGGTGAGTTCCTTCGTCCGCTGTTTCAGGTCGTCCAGTTGGAAAGAGCCCTCGCTCATGGCGGAGTTCAGCACCAGGAGGCCGATGAGGCCGCCACCCAGGAGGACGACCACGAGGAGGACGAAGGGCGCTCGGGCCGCCTGGCCGCGCGTGCCGCCCTGCGGGAGCAGCTGGGCGAGCCGGGCCGCCCTCCCCTTCAGTTCGGGTTTCCTACTCACTCGCCCTCCCCTCGGCCCGGGTGGACCGTCCGCACCCGCGCCTGGCCTGCCTCACTCGCTTCACCCGATGGACTCCCTGATGCGCTGGGCTCCGCGCAGCCGTGCCGGTGCCGCCCGCCGGTTCTCGGCGATCTCCTCCTCGGTGGGAAGTTCGGCACCGCGCGTGAGCAGCTTGAGCCGGGGCGCGTAGCGTTCGGGGACGACCGGCAGTCCGGGCGGCGCGGTGTTGGCGGCGCCGGCCGCGAAGACCTGCTTGACCAGCCGGTCCTCCAGCGAGTGGTACGACAGCACGGCGATCCGCCCGCCCACGTCGAGGGCCTCGACGGCGGCCGGGATCGCCCGCTCCAGGACGGACAGCTCGCCGTTGACCTCGATGCGCAGGGCCTGGAAGGTGCGCTTGGCCGGGTTGCCGCCGGTGCGCTTGGCGGCCTGCGGCAGCGCGGCGCGGATCAGCTCCACGAGGCGCGCGCTGTTGCTGAACGGCTCCTTCTCGCGCTCGCGCACGACCGCGGAGACGATCCGCTTGGCCTGCTTCTCCTCGCCGTAGGCCCGCAGGATGCGGACGAGTTCGCCCGGCGGGTACGTGTTGAGGACCTCGGCGGCGCTCATGCCGGTCGTCTGGTCCATGCGCATGTCGAGCGGGGCGTCCTGGGCGTACGCGAAGCCGCGGTCCGCCTCGTCGAGCTGCATGGAGGAGACGCCGAGGTCGAACAGCACGCCCTGGACGCGCGGGACGCCGAGCCGGTCGAGTACGTCGGGCAGCTCGTCGTAGACGGCGTGCACCAGGGTGGCGCGCTCGCCGTACGGCGCGAGCCGCTCGCCGGACAGGCGCAGCGCCTCCTTGTCCCGGTCGAGGGCGACGAGCCGGGCCTCGGGGAAGCGTTCGAGGAGCGCCTCGCTGTGTCCGCCGAGTCCCAGCGTGCAGTCGACGACCACGGCGCCCGGCTCCTCGAGGGCGGGCGCCAGCAGGTCCAGGCACCGCTGGAGCATCACCGGGACGTGTCGACTCTGGCTCAAGTGGGGCGGCCTCTCAGGTCCGGCACGGCGTATCACGCACCGCCGGGTCCCCTCCCGCTCGCTCGTGAAGGGGAGTCCTGCCGGCGCCGGAAGCGTCGGCCGGCCGGGAGCGGGAGGAGGCCGAGCCGTACGTACGCGCCGCGCACGTGGGGAGATCTGGCGGGACGTCGCCCAGTTCTCCGGGGATTTCAGTCCAGCAGGGAGAGCCTCGCCTCCCGCTTCGCGTCACTTTAGTCCACCGTGTCGCCCGGTCAATCAACCGGCCTGCGCGTCGCGGACGGCGGCGGGCACGAATCGACGCGGGGCGGTACTTCACCCGTCCGGAGGCACCCGTGCGGGTCTGTGGGGTGGCTCACAGCAGGCCTCGATGGCGTCCTTTGTCCCGCTTCACCGCGGGCCCGGCCCCGGGGTGGCCAGTAACGTCATGGTTATGACGACTTCTGCATCGGTTCCCGCAGGCTCCGAATCCGCCACACCCGGCGACGGCACCGTCACCGACCGGCTCGTCGAGGCGAACGCGCGCTACGCCGCCGAGTTCGCCGACGCCGAACTGGCGGGCCGCCCCGCTCTCCGGACCGCCGTCGTGGCCTGCATGGACGCGCGCCTGGACGTGACCGCGGCGCTCGGCCTGCGCAACGGCGACTGCCACGTCATCCGCAACGCGGGCGGTGCCGTCACCGACGACGTGATCCGCTCCCTCACCATCAGCCAGCGGGCGCTCGGCACCCGCAGCGTGGTCCTCGTCCACCACACGGCGTGCGGCATGGAGACCCTCACCGAGGAGTTCCGGCACGACCTGGAGCTGGAGGTAGGGCAGCGCCCCGTCTGGGCGGTCGAGTCCTTCCGGGACGTCGACCAGGACGTACGGCAGTCCGTCGAACGGGTCCGGACCTCGCCCTTCCTGCCGCACACGGATGACGTGCGCGGCTTCGTCTACGACGTGAAGACGGGCCGGCTCCGCGAGGTCGACCCCGCCTGATCCGGCCGCCCGCCCCGATGATCCCGCCCTGACGCTCCTTTCGCGCAAGCACCGCAAAGGCCTTAAGGCCCGACATATCGCGGCCAGTTGTCCACAGGCGAGTGACACGAATCGGTAACGGCAGCAAGAATGCGGGAAGTGGTGCCGTGCGGAACTTTTTCCGCACGGTGTCCGTGATTCGGGGTGGGCCGGTCCGCGGTGTGTGGCCGTCCCGGCAAGTTGGGGTACCCCCGCTTCCCAGGGAGCGCGGGAAAGGCCGAGGAGGGCCGGGTGACGACCTATGACGATCAGGCGAGCCATGGGGGCGCCCCCGCGCGAGCGTATTCGAGCGTGGGGGATGATCTGACCGCTGTGGTCGAGCGGGTACGCGGTTCGGTGGAGAGCGTGATCGAGGGGAAACCCGAGGTCGTACGGCTCTCGCTGACCGTGCTGCTCGCCGAGGGCCACCTGCTGATCGAAGACGTCCCCGGGGTCGGCAAGACCATGCTGGCCAAGGCGCTGGCGCGGTCCATCGACTGTTCCGTGCGCCGGATCCAGTTCACGCCGGACCTGCTCCCCTCGGACATCACCGGGGTGTCCATCTGGGACCAGCAGCGCCGGGACTTCGAGTTCAAGCCCGGCGCGATCTTCGCCCAGGTGGTGATCGGCGACGAGATCAACCGCGCCTCCCCCAAGACGCAGTCCGCGCTGCTCGAGTCGATGGAGGAGCGCCAGGTCACCATCGACGGCCAGACCTACGAGCTGCCCAGCCCCTTCATGGTGGTGGCGACGCAGAACCCGGTCGAGATGGAGGGCACCTACCCGCTGCCGGAGGCCCAGCGCGACCGCTTCATGGCGCGGGTCTCCATCGGCTATCCCAGCCCGGACGCCGAGCTGCAGATGCTCGACGTGCACGGCGGGGTGAACCCACTGGACGACCTGCAGCCGGTGGCGCACGCGCACGAGATCCTGAAGCTGATCGAGGCGGTCCGGGGCGTCCACGTCGCCGACCCGGTCCGGCGGTACGCCGTGGACCTGGTCGCCGCCACGCGCACCCACCCGGACCTCAGACTCGGCGCCTCGCCACGCGCCACGCTGCACCTGCTGCGCGCGGCGAAGGCGTCCGCCGCCCTGAGCGGCCGGGAGTACGCGCTGCCGGACGACGTACAGGCCCTCGGGGTCGCCGTCCTGGCCCACCGCCTGCTGCCCACCGCCCAGGCCCAGCTCAACCGCCGCACCGCCGAGCAGGTCGTCCAGGAGATCCTGCGGCGCACTCCGGTGCCCGCGGCACCCCAGCAGCAGACGGGCTTCGGCGTGGGCCGCGGCGCGTCCGCCTACGGCCAGCAACCGCCGCGGAGGCTGTGATGGACGCCGGGGGGACGGACCGGTCGGACGACGACCGGGGCGAGGGCGGCGGCATCCGCACCGCCCTGACCGGTCTGACCACCCGCGGACGGTCCTTCCTGGCCGCCGGCATCGCCGCCGCGGTCTGCGCCTACGTCCTCGGGCAGAGCGACCTGCTCCGCGTCGGGCTGCTGCTGAGCGTGCTGCCGCTGATCTGCGCGACCCTGCTCTACCGCACGCGCTACCGAGTGGCGGGCAGCCGCCGGCTCTCCCCCGGGCGGGTACCCGCGGGCAGCGAGGCCCGGGTGCATCTGCGCGTCGACAACGTCTCGCGACTCCCCACCGGACTGCTGATGCTCCAGGACCGAGTGCCCTACGTGCTCGGACCGCGCCCCCGCTTCGTACTCGACCGGGTGGAGCCGGGCGGTCGCCGCGAGGTGTCCTACCGGGTCCGCTCCGACCTGCGTGGCCGCTATCCGCTGGGCCCGCTCCAACTGCGCCTGACCGACCCTTTCGGGCTGTGCGAGCTGACCCGGTCCTTCTCGACGTACGACACCCTGACCGTGATCCCGCGCGTGGAAGCGCTGCCGCCGGTGCGGCTGAGTGGCGAGGCGAAGGGGTACGGCGAGGGGCGGCAGCGCTCTCTCGCGCTGGCGGGCGACGACGACGTGATCCCGCGCGGTTACCGCTACGGCGACGACCTGCGCCGCGTGCACTGGCGCTCCACCGCGCGCTACGGCGAGCTGATGGTGCGCCGCGAGGAGCAGCCGCAGCGCGCCCGGTGCACGGTGCTGCTGGACACCCGGGTCGTGGCCTACGAGGGCGCCGGGCCCGACTCGGCCTTCGAGTGGGCGGTGTCGGGCACCGCGTCCGTGCTGGTGCACATGCTGGAGCGGGGCTTCTCCGTCCGGCTGCTCACCGACAGCGGCGACTCCGTGCCCGGCGAGGGCTCCGACGGCTTCGCGGGCGCGAGCCAGGGCACGGCCGACGCGGCCGGGCTGATGATGGACACCCTCGCGGTGATCGACCACTCCGACGGCACGGGCCTGTCCCGGGCGTACGACGTGCTGCGCGGCGGGAACGAGGGACTGCTGGTGGCGTTCTTCGGCGACCTGGACGAGGAGCAGGCCACGGTGGCCGCCAAGATGCGGCAGCGCAGCGGCGGTGCCGTCGCCTTCGTCCTGGACAGCGAGACCTGGGCACGGGAACCGGCCGACGTGCCCGGTCCGTTGGTCAGGGGCGAGGAACGGCTGCGGATGCTGCGCGAGGCGGGCTGGACCGCCGTGAACGTGCCGCGGGGCACCACCCTGGAGGAGCTGTGGCGCCTGACGGACCACGAACGCGGCGGCCTGGCGGCGGCGAGCGGCGGGGAGGGCACGCGATGAGCGGGAAGGCGCGGCCGGCGCGGTACACGGGGGAGACGGCCGGGCCCCGGCGACACGCGCGGCAGGCGGACCACGGGCACACCCGACAGACGGACCGCCAGCACACCCGCCCCGCGACGGCCACGGGCCGGGAGGGCACGCGATGAGCGGGCGGGCGCGGCTGGCGCTGTGTGCGTGGGCGGCGACGCTGATGGCGGCGTGCGCGCTGCTGCCCCTGGTCGACCCGGCCACCTGGATCCTGCAGGCCGCGTTCCTGCTGGCGGTGCAGTCCGCGGTGGGCGCGGCGGCGCGCCGGGTGCCACTGGCCCGGCCGCTGACCATCGCCGCGCAGGCCCTGGTCACGCTGGTGCTCCTGACCCTGGTCTTCGCCCGGCAGCACGCCCTCGCCGGGCTGATTCCCGGCCCGCAGGCCTTCCAGCGCTTCGCCGACCTGCTGCGACAGGGCGGCGACGACATCGCGCGGTACGCGATCCCGGCGCCGCTGGAGTCCGACGGCATCCGGCTGATGCTGGTCGGCGGTGTCCTGGTGATCGGCCTGCTGGTGGACACCCTCGCGGTGACCTTCCGCAGCGCCGCCCCGGCCGGGCTGCCGCTGCTCGCGCTGTACTCGGTGGCCGCCGGACTGTCCGAGGGCGGCACCGACTGGCTGTGGTTCCTGGTCGCGGCGGCCGGCTATCTGATGCTGCTCCTGGCCGAAGGGCGTGACCGGCTCTCACAGTGGGGCCGGGTCTTCGGCGGCGCGCCACGCACCCCGGGCGGGGAGCAGGACGGCGTGGTCGCCCCCGTCCGCACCGGGCGACGCATCGGCGCGTTCGCGCTGGGCATCGCCCTGCTGGTGCCGCTCGCCCTGCCCGCGATGGACGGCGGGCTGTTGGACAGCGCCAGGACGGGCGTCGGCTCCGGAACCGGGGGCGGCGGCACGATCTCCGCGGTCAACCCGCTGGTCTCCCTGCGCGACAGTCTCAACGTCGACGAGAACCGGCAGGTCCTCTCCGTCGAGACCGACTCCGACGACATATCGAACCTGTACCTGCGCATCGTGTCCCTGGACGACTTCGACGGCACCACCTGGAAGCCGTCCAAGCGGAACATCACCGCCGTGCCGGACGGCACGTTCCCCACGCCGATCGGCCTCGGCCCCGACACCAAGCGCACGCAGACCCGCACCACCATCTCGGCCGCGGACTGGTACGCCCAGGACTGGCTGCCGATGCCGTACCCACCGAGCGGCGTGCGGATCGCGGGCAACTGGCGCTACGAACCCGTCGGCATGACACTGGTCGGCGACCACGGGCAGAACACGCGCGGCCTCACGTACGAGGTGCGGAGCCTGAACGTGCAGCCGACGGCGGACCAGCTCGCCGCCGCACCGCAGCCGCCCGCGGCGCTGAAGCGGGAGTACACCGAGCTGCCGGACTCGCTGCCCGATGTGGTCTCCCGGGTCGCCCGCCAGGTGACCGCCGGTGCGGCGAACCCCTACGAGCAGGCGGTCAAGCTCCAGGAGTACTTCGCGATCAACGGCGGTTTCGAGTACGACACCCAGGTCAAGGTCGGCAGCGGCTCGCAGGCGATCGCCCGCTTCCTGGAGGACAAGCAGGGCTTCTGCGTCCACTTCTCCTTCGCCATGGCGGCGATGGCCCGCTCGCTGGGCATACCGGCCAGGGTGGCGGTCGGCTTCGCGCCGGGCTCCCCGCAGGCCGACGGCTCGGTCTCGGTGGGGCTGCGGGACGCGCACGCCTGGCCCGAGGTGTACTTCGAGGGCGTGGGCTGGACCCGCTTCGAGCCGACGCCGACCCGTGGCTCGACCCCGTCGTACACCCTGACGGAGACGCCGGGCAGTTCGGTGCCGGACCCCGCGCTGCCGTCCCGGAACCCGCAGGCGGAGCCGTCGGCGGCGCCCTCGGCGAGCGAGAGCTGCACGGCCCAGGACAAGAAGCTGGACGCCTGCGCCAGCGAGTCCGCGGCGGCCGTGCCAGCCACCGGCGGAAACGGGCCGAAGTGGTACGCGGTACTGGCCTGGGCCGCGGGTGGGCTCGCGGTGCTGCTGCTCCCGTTGGCGCCGATGCTGTGGCGGCTGCGTACCCGGACGGTACGGCTGGGGGCGCACGGCCGCACCGAGGCGGACGCGGGCCCGCACACTCTGGCGGTCTGGCAGGAGCTGACCGATACGGCATGGGACTTCGGGATCATGCCGGAGGAGTCGCAGACCCCACGCAAGGCGGCGGCCCGGATCGTCCGGCTCGGACAGCTCGACCCGACGGCCGCTGCGGCGGTGCATCGGGTGGCGGACGCGGTGGAGCAGGTTCTCTACGCACCACGGCCCCGTCTGACCGCCGGTCTCACGGAGGACGTCCACCGGGCGAGCGCCGGTCTACGGGCCACCGTCAGCCGCGGCACACGGCTGCGCGCACTGCTCGCCCCGCGTTCGACCGTACGGGTGGCCTGGGCGGTGTCGGCCTGGTGGGCTGCCCTGAAACAGCGGGCAGCGGCGGCCCGACCGACGCTCCGGAAGGCGTCGGGAGAGCAGGGCTAAACCGGCGGCGCGGAGACACGGTCTGGGCGGGAGCACCCGGGCCGGTCCCGTTCCCGGTTCCGTTCCCGGTTCCGTTCCCAGCCCCGTTCCCAGTCACGCCCGGGCCAGGTCCCACCCAGGTGCCGTGACCGGCTGTGCCCAGGCGACCGACCGGCATTACCCCACCCGGGTACGCGTGAGGGGGTGACCACCCGGTCGGTGGTCACCCCCTCACGCAGATGTCCTGGTGAGCGGCGGCTCGGGCGCTACTGGCCGCCCTGCTGCTCATCTCTGCGCCGTTGCCAGCGCTCGTCGATGCGGTCCATCATGGAGCGCTTCTGCCGTTGCTGACGGCGCGCCTGCGGTCCGGCAGCCGCGGCCGGCTGCTCGCCCGGCTTGGGGGCCTTGCGCCAGCCGGTCACGGCGAGGACCGCGCAGCCCAGCATGACGAGAAAACCCACCACACTGAGCCAGACCTGCTGGGCGACCATACCGGCCATGAGGAGCGCAATACCTACGAGGAAGCCCGCGACCGCCTGGTAGACCCGTCGCCGGGTGTACGTACGCAGCCCGCTTCCCTCGAGCGCTGTCGCGAACTTGGGATCTTCGGCGTACAGCGCTCGCTCCATCTGCTCGAGCATGCGCTGCTCGTGCTCCGAGAGCGGCACGGAGTCCTCCTCATCGTGCAGTCGCCGGGGCGACCCGGGGGGGGTCCCTTCAGGATAGGCAGGGAATCGCCCCCGTGAAACCCGCCCCTCTACGCCAATTGGCCAACCGGTCTCCGTCATGGCCGTGCCGGCTCGCTGAAGTTCCCATTCCCCAGCGGCCGACCCGTCATGCCGGGCGGTCTCCCTCGATCATACGGCGACTGGCCCCCGTTCGGGGGGCCTGTGGCGTACTCCATCTGCAGCCGCGCCCCTGATCAGCGCCTTACCCCACCAGTTGACTCAGGCCTCTTGGGCCCCTCGTGTCTCACCCAGCACGTGAAGCTGTGTGGCCACGGAGTGGAACGCGGCGAGTTCGGCCGCCGCGGCCTCCAGCCTCAGCAGCGCGTCCATGGCACCGGGCTCCGTGTCCACCAGCACCCCGGGAACGAGGTCGGCGAAGACCCGCACGCCGTGCACGGCGCCGATCCGCAGCCCCGCGGCCTCGACCAGTCCGGTGAGCTGTTCGGCGGTGAACCGGCGGGGCACGGGGTCACCCGTGCCCCAGCGGCCGTCCGGGTCGTCGAGGGCCTGCCTGGCCTCCGTGAAGTGGCCGGCGAGGGCGCGCGCGAGCACGGCACCGCCGAGCCCCGCGGCGAGCAGGCTGAGGACGCCCTCGTCGCGCAGGGCGGCCACCACATTGCGGATGCCCTCCGCGGGGTCGTCCACGTACTCAAGGACGCCGTGGCACAGCACCACGTCGTAACCGTCGCGCTCGACCACGTCGAAGAGGCCGTGGGCGTCTCCCTGGACGCCCCGCACGCGGTCGGCGACGTCGGCCTCGGCGGCGCGGCGCTCCAGGGCGAACAGGGCGTTGGGGCTCGGGTCGACGACGGTGACACGGTGGCCGAGGCGGGCCACGGGCACCGCGAAGTTGCCGCTGCCGCCCCCGGTGTCCAGGACGTCCAGCGCCTGGCGGCCCGTGGCCTTGACCCGGCGGTCGAGGGCGTCCTGGAGGACGTCCCAGACCACGGCGGTACGAAGGGCGGCTCGGGAACGCGAGGGCTCGGAGCGCGGCGACGCCGTTTGAGGGCGGGGTTGGGAGACGGGCGGGCGCATCGGGTCCGACACGGCAGTTGACTCCTCGGCGCGGCACCGCCTCGGGCACGGGCGGAGCGAACGGGCTGCCGCCCCGGCCCGGGTGCGGGAAGGGGCAGGCTTCAGGCGCCTCCCACCCTATTGCCTCCGGTACGCCGACCGGTCACCCGTGCCACCGGCCCCGGAGTTGCCCCGCCCGCCTCGGCCCGGCGATGCACCGCACGCGCCCCCGCCCGGCGATGCACCGCACGCACCGGCCCGGAGAGGCCCACCACGCACCCCCGTCCGGAAGCCCACCACGCACCCCCTCCCCGGAGGTGCCCGGTGGACCGGGGCCGGCGTCGCTCATCCCGCGTCCGGCAGCTCGCGGCCCACGCGGTCCCCGCCCGACCGCTCCCTGGCCGGTCGGTCGAAGTCCCGACGGTCGAAGTCCCGACGGTCGACGCCATGGCGGACGGCATCGGGACGGCCGAAATCGGGACGCCCGGAATCGGAGCGGCCGAAATCGGAACGCCCGGAATCGGGACGGCCGGAATCGGGACGGCCGGAATCGGAGCGGCCGGAACCGGGACGGCCGGAACCGGAGCGGCCGGGCGCGTGGTCGCCGGGGGCGCTGTGGTCCGGGCCCGGGTGGTCCTGGCCCGAGTGGTCCGCGTCGGGGCGGGGCTGGGGCAGGACCGGCTGGAGGACCAGCATCCGCTCCACGAGGCGCAGGAACATCGCCACGTCGCGTATCAGGTCGTCGGCGTCCCGGCTGTTGGCCGCGCCCTCGATGCCCGCCTCGGCCCGTGCCCGGCGCCGGGCGCCCGAGGCGAACAGCGCGCTCCAGTCGGAGAGCTCGGGCGCGATCTCGGGGAGCACTTCCCAGGCGCTGCGGATACGGGCCCGGGCCCGCGGGGTCGTCTCGGGGCGGCCTCGCGCGGCGAGCACCGCGGCGGCGGTGCGCAGGGCGGCCAGATGGGCCGTCGCGTAGCGCTCGTTCGGTGTTTCGAGGACGGTGGCCTCCTCCAGTCCGGCCCGGGCCTGGGCGAGCAGGTCGAGGGCGGCGGGCGGGGCGGTTGTCCGGCGGAGCACGGGGTGCACATCGCTCGCCGGGCCGGTCAGTGAGGGTGCAGGGCCGGCTGCGCGGCGCCGCCGGGCGGCGGCTGCGGACGAGTGGGCCATGACGATCCTCCTGTCGTCTCCTGACGGCACGCTCTGCTACGAGGCGCCGTATGTGCCCATAGTGAGGTATGCCACTGACAATCCGTTCTGACCTGGACTTTCACTTCGATCGTAGGTTCGGGTCGGCTGCCTGCCCCGACCAGTCGGCGCACAGCATCCGGCCGGCCGCACCCGGAGCCGAGCCGTGCACCCTGCGGTGAACCCCACGGGGGGTGTGCTGTGACAATCGGGGCATGGAAAGCAGCAGCGCCACCTCGCAGGGCAGCAGCAGCCGCCGCGAGGCCACCCGGCAGAAGCTCTACGAGGCGGCCGTCACCCTCATCGCCGAGCAGGGCTTCTCCGCCACCACCGTGGACGAGATCGCCGAACGCGCCGGGGTCGCGAAGGGCACGGTCTACTACAACTTCGCCAGCAAGTCCGTCCTCTTCGAGGAGCTGCTGCGCCATGGTGTCGGGCTCCTCACCGTGTCGCTGCGGGAGGCGGCGGAGCGGACGGCGCGGGAGGGCCGCGGCCGGGTCGACGCCCTGGACGCGATGATCCGCGCGGGGCTCGTGTTCATCGACCGCTACCCGGCCTTCACCCAGCTGTACGTGGCCGAGCTGTGGCGTACCAACCGGGCCTGGCAGTCCACGCTGCTGGTGGTCCGGCAGGAGGCCGTCGCGGTGGTGGAGGGCGTGCTGCGCGAGGGTGTGGAGAGCGGTGAGTTCAGCGAGGAGATCGACGTGCCGCTGACCGCCGCCGCACTGGTCGGCATGGTCCTGGTGGCCGCGCTGGACTGGAAGTCGTTCCAGCCGGAACGCTCCCTCGACGACGTGCACTCGGCCCTGTCGCGGCTGCTTCAGGGACGCGTGAGCGGCCGCCCCTGAGACACCGCGTCCCGTCGGCCGAGCACGAAGAGCGCCGGCCCGTGGTGGCCGCGTCCCCCGCGGGCCGCCGTCGGACCGGCGCCTCCTCCTGCTCCCCCGTACGTCCCCCCGTTGGAACCCCCGTTCTCGGTCGTTCCCCCCGGGTTCCCCCGTGCCTCGCTCCCGCCGACCGCGGCCGGCGGAAGGAGCGGATCGCGGGCGCGGCTCCGTTCCGGCGCCCCGTGTCGCCGGTTCCGGAGCCGTGCCCCTCTCCGTGCCTCCACTCTCTCGTTCACGCGGGCAGGGCCCTATCCGCGCGCGTACTCATCTGGGCGGCTAGGTACGGGTACTCAGTCGTGCGCACCCCGGCTCACGGCGGCGCGTCCCCGGCCGGTCACCCGCGCGCCCGTCGCGGTACTCAGGCCTGCCCCGCCGCCGGCCGTTCCCGCGGGTGTACGGCCCGGCGGCCCCTGGGACCGGATTGTCGGTGGCGGCGGATAAAGTCCCTGGCATGGCACGGATTGCGGTGATCGGCGCCGGGATGGGCGCGATGGCGGCCGCCGCCCGGCTGGCCGTCGCGGGCCACCGGGTGGCGGTGTACGAGCGGACCCGGACGTACGGCGGAGCCCTGCGCCGCGTCGAGCGGGACGGCTTCTCCTTCGACACCGGACCCGGTCTGCTGCCGCTGCCCGCGGTCTGGCGCGATCTGTTCGTCAAGACCGGCAAGGAGCCGCTGGAATCCTGTGTCGAGCTGGTCCAGGTCGACCCGTCGTCACGGCACGTGTTCGCGGACGGGACGGAGGTGTCGCTGCCGAACGCCTCGCGGGCGGGCGTCGTCGCCGCCCTGGACGCGGCACTCGACTCGACCGCCGCGCGGCGCTGGGGCGACTTCCTGGTGCGGGCCCGGGAGACCTGGGACCGGACGCGCCGCCCGCTCCTCGAGGAGCCGCTGTGGCCGGACTGGAAGGTGCTCGCCGAGCGCGAGCCCTATCCCGCGGTCCCGCACAAGCGGCTCCTGCGCACCCGCCGGGCCGGCACGCTCGCCGAGGTCGGCGCCTGGGAGCTGCGGGACGCCCGGCTCGCCGCCCTCCTGGAGAGCCACGCGCTCGCGTACGGCCTGGACCCCCGGACCGCCCCGGCGAACACCGCCGTCCTGCCGTACATGGAGTACGCCTTCGGTGTGTGGTACGTGCGCGGCGGCGGCCTGCGGGAACTGGCGCGGGCGGTGTACGAACGGTGCCTGGCCCGCCGGGTCGAGTTCCACTTCGGCGCCGAGGTCACGGGGATCGTCGCAAAGGACGGCCGGGTGGCGGGCGTGCGGCTGGCCGAAGGCGCGGTGGCCGAGGCGGAGTTCGTGGTCGCCGGTGTGGCGCCCGGTGCGCTGGACCGCCTCTGCGGCGGTTCGGCGGTGCGGGGCGACGGCGAGGTGCCGCCGCAGCACGGTGGAGCGAGCCGGCTGACGGTGCTGCTGGCGCTGCGGGGCGGCCGTCCGGAGGGCGCCGCGCACCGGACGGTGGTGCACGCGCCGGACCGCGAGGCCGAGCTGGAGGCGCTGTTCGGTCCGGCACCCGGCCCGCCCGCAGACCCGACCGTCACGGTCCTGCGCCCCGAGGATCCTGCGCTGGTCCCGGACTCGGACCACGAGGCGGTCACCCTGACCTCGGTGGTGCCCGCGGGCGGTGAAGCGGACGCCGAGGACCACGCCGAGCGCCTCGTCGAGGCCGCGGAGCGTGCGATACCGGGTCTGCGCGACCGTCTCCTGTGGCACGAGGTGCGCACCCCGGCCGATGTCGCGGCGGCGACCGGGGCGGCGGGCGGCGCGGTTCCGGTGCCGGCGCTGGCGGGGGCCGGCGGACGGCTGCTGCACCCGGCGAACGGCACGCGCGTGGGCGGGCTGTTCACAGTCGGCGGCTGGTCTCACCCCGGCGGGGGGCTGCCGCACGCGGGAATGTCGGGCGCGATGGTCGCCGGACTGATCGTGGAGGGACCTGGTTTCCGAGGCTCCCAGTGAGCGGTCGGGGCCGGCCACCGACCCCCTGAGTCGTCGTCAGAAGCGGTACTGCTCGTCGTGGCCCTGACCCTGGCCCTGCGTCTGGCCGTTGCTGCCCTGGTACGGATACGTCTGCTCCGGCGGGAGCTCGCCGCCGTAGGGGTCGTCGGTGCTGCGCTGCTGCGGTACCCACACCCCGCCGGCCGGGGTCTCGCCGCCGTAGCCGCCGGGCGTGCCGGTGGCGTACTGGTCCTGCGCGTAGCCCTGCTGGCCGTACTGCTGTCCGTACTGTTGTCCGCCGGTCGTGTCGAAGGAGCCGGTGTCGTACGACGCCCCGCCATAGGTGTGGGTGCCGATGTACGGGTCGGAGTAGGCGGCGTACTGCTGCTGGCCGCCGCTGTCGTAGCCGTACTCCTGCTGCCCGTAGCCCGAGTGGTCGTAGGCGTAGGACGGGTCGGCGCCCTGCGCGGCCGCGGCCGGCGCCTGCTGGTCGTGGGCGTAGCCGGCGTCGGCGTACACGCCGTACGAGCCGGTGTCGTCCGGCATGGGCTGCGGCTCGTAGACGGCGGTGGTCTCCGCGGCCGTGGGGTCGGCGGGGCGGGCCGGGGTGAAGACGTCGTCGCGGTCGTAGTCGTCGCGGTCGTAGCCGTCACGGCCGTATGCGTCGCTGCCGTAGGACAGACCGTCCTGACCGGACGCGTGGCCCTGCGCACGGTCGTCGTAGGCGTCGTGGTCGCCCCGGCCGGCTTCGGCCGCCTCGAGTCCGGAGACCTCCAACGTCGGTTCCTGGCGGCCGCGTTCGGGACGGCCGCGCCTGCCGACGAGGCTCGCCGGGGCGTTGACCGCCCACCCGGCCTCGAAGCCGCGGCGGAACGACAGCGTGACGTAGGTCTGGCCGACGGCGAACGCGGCCGCGCCCAGCCCGATGACGATCACGTTCGACATGAGCACACCGGCCACGACGCCGACGAAGCCGCCGAAGGCGAGCAGCCGCCAGCGCAGCCGCGCCTTGTACTGCAGCAGCACCTCACCGAGCAGCCACAGCGCGACAACGCCGAACGCGATGTAGAGGACCGTCCAGCCCATGTACGCCCCTCTCCCAGTGGCCGTTACGCAGTGTGTCGTAAATATGTGCGGCCGGTCTAGGCCCGCGGTGGGTGGTGCAGGCCCAGGTTCTCGTAGATTTCCAGGGTCGCCGTGGAGTTGTTGAGCGTGATGAAGTGCAGTCCGGGGACGCCCTCGGCCAGCAGCCGCGCGCAGAACTCCGTGGCGAACTCGATGCCAATGGAGCGTACAGCGGTCGGATCGTCCTTTGCTGTGAGGATCCGCTCTTTCAGCTCGGCCGGGAACGAGGCGTTGCTGAGCTTTGGCAACCTCTCCAGCATCTTCACACTGGTCACCGGCATGACCTCGGGGATGACCGGGGTCTCGCAGCCGGCCGCGGCGACCCTGTCGCGCAGGCGCAGGTAGGACTCGGGCTGGAAGAACATCTGCGTGATCGCGTAGTCGGCGCCGGCCCGGCACTTGTCGACGAAGTGCCGCACGTCCGTGTCCCAGTCGGCGGAGCGCGGGTGCATCTCGGGGAAGGCCGCGACGCCGACGCAGAAGTCGCCCGACTCCTTGATGAGGCGGACCAGTTCGGCGGCGTAGGCCAGGCCCTCGGGGTGCGCGACCCAGTCGGCCGTCGGGTCGCCGGGCGGGTCGCCGCGCACGGCCAGCATGTTGCGGATCCCGGCGTCGGCGTACTGGCCGATGATGTTGCGCAGTTCGGCGACGGAGTGGTCGACGGCTGTGAGGTGGGCCACGGGGGTCAGTGTCGTGTCGGCGACGATCTGCTGGGTCTCCTTGACCGTCCCCGCGCGCGTGGAACCGCCGGCGCCGTAGGTCACGGAGACGAAGTCGGGGGCGACCGCCTCCACCCGCCTCAGCGCGCTCCACAGGTTCTTCTCGCCCTTGGCCGTCTTCGGCGCGGAGAACTCGAACGAGTACGTCGTCTTGCCGGACGCGAGCATGTCGCGCACGGTGCGTGCGCGATCAGTCCTGGTGGATGCGGTTCCGAGGGCCATACGGGCAGGTTAGCCAGGGGGCGGCGGTCACCCAACCAGATGCGGGATATTTGTCCGCATTGTCGAGTTGTTGTCCACCCCTTGGACACACCCCTCGGACACATGCCTCCGGCACCCGCCTACGCCTGCCGCAGTCGCTTCGTGAACTCGGCCGCGGCGGCACCCGGGTCGTCCGCCGCGGTGATCGCCCGGACGACCACGACGCGCCGGGCACCGGCCTCCAGCACCTCGTCGAGGTTGCCGAGGTCGATGCCGCCGATGGCGAACCAGGGGCGGTCCGTGCCGAGCGCGGCCGTGTGCCGGACCAGGTCGAGGCCGGGTGCGTGGCGGCCGGGCTTGGTGGGGGTCGGCCAGCACGGGCCGGTGCAGAAGTAGTCCACGCCGTCCTGGACGGCGGCAGCGGCGGCCTCGGACCCGGCGTGCGTGGAGCGGCCGACGAGGACGTCGTCGCCGAGGATCGCGCGGGCGGCGGGCACCGGGAGGTCGCCCTGCCCGAGGTGCAGCACGTCGGCGCGGGCGGCGTGGGCGACGTCCGCCCGGTCGTTGACCGCGAGGAGCTTGCCGTGGCGGGCGCAGGCGTCGGCGAAGACCTGGAGGTGCTCCAGCTCCTCTCCCGCCTCCATCCCCTTGTCGCGCAGTTGCACGATGTCGACGCCGCCCGCCAGCACCGCGTCCAGGAACTCGGGCAGGTCGCCCTGGCTGCGGCGGGCGTCCGTGCACAGGTAGAGCCGGGCGTCGGCGAGCCGGGCGCGGGTGGTCGCGGCGGTGTCGGGCATGCGGATGTCCCCCAGGTCGGTGGCGTGGGCCCGCGGCGGACCGCGCGGCCTTGGCTTGTGGGCCGCGATGGTGACGCGGTCCTCGGGATGCGGAGCTGCGGGCACCGCCGGCCCCGAGCATACGGAGCGTGTCGTGCCACGGTCGCCTCGCGGCCCGCCGGACCGGGGGGCTCCGCTCCCGGGGCCGCGGACTCCCCTCGGCCCCAGGGCCGCGGACTCCCTCGGCCCCGAGAACACGGACTCCCCTCGGCCCCGAAAACAGGGAGCTCGCCGCAGGTGGCCCGCGGCCCATGGAATGCGGGCGCCCGCGGCGGCCGCTGCCCGGCATTACGGGCTGCGGCGCGCCATGGCCGCGCCCGTGCACCGTGGGCGACCGCGCCGCGGTCCGGTCGTCGGGCGGCGGCAGCGGGTCGCGGCCGTGGCGTACGGGACCGCGGACCGTCATGGCCGCTGGGGACCGCGGGCCGCGGCCCGCACGCCGGGCGGTGCGTGTCAGGTCAGACGGCGAGCGCCTGGGCGCGGCGCTTCACCTCCGTGCCGCGATTCTCGCTCAGCGCCTGGGCGGGGGTGCCGGGCAGGCTCTCGTCGGGCGTGAAGAGCCACTCCAGCATCTCCTCGGCCGTGAAGCCGTCGTCCCGCAGCAGCGTCAGGGTCCCGACCAGGCCCTTGACGACCTTGTCCTCGTCGATGAAGGCCGCGGGGATGTGCAGCGCGCGGTTCTCACCGCGCCGCACGGCGATGAGCTGGCCTTCCTTGATCAGCTGGCGTACGCGGGTCACCTCGACGCCGAGCATCTCGGCGATGTCGGGGACGGTGAGCCAGGCAGGCACGAGAGCATCGATCTTTGCGTCAATCTCGGTCACGTCCCAAGCCTGCCATCTGGCACTGACAGTCGGAAACCAGACCCGTCCGACCCGGGCCGCCGCACCCGGGCGGAGGGCTACGCCGTCGCCGCCTTGAGCGGCCTCGCCGGGTCGGCCAGCAGCCGCGGGTCCATCGTCGTGCCGGCCTGGATCACGCGTTTGCCCTGGGCCAGGTCCCGGGGGCGGCCCACCGCCAGCAGGGCGACCAGGCGGCCCTCGCGCAGCCAGCAGACCGTCCAGGCCGGTCCCGAGGGGTCGCCGCGCCACAGGGTGGTGTCGGTGGCCGTGTGATGACCGGCGTACTGGACGAAGCGGCCGAACTGCTCGGACCAGAAGTACGGCACCGGGTCGTAGGCCACCGGGGCCTCACCGACGGCGGCGCCGATGATGTTGGCGGCGACCGTGCGCGGGCCCTGGAGGGCGTTGTCCCAGTGGTGCACCAGCAGCCGCTCGCCGTAGCGTCCGGACGGGAAGGACGCGCAGTCGCCGACCGCGTAGACGTCCGGAACGGAGGTGCGCAGACGGTCGTCGGCCAGGACGTCGCCGTGCGCGCCGAGGTCGATCCCGGAGCCGGCGAGCCAGGCCGTGGCGGGCCGGGCTCCGACGCCGACGACGACCGCGCCGGCGGGCAGCCGCGAGCCGTCGTCGAGGACGACGACGTGGCCGGGCTCCACGGGTCCACCGGGCTCCCCGGGACCGCCCGTCTCGACGCGCTCCACGCGCGCGCGGGTGCGCAGTACGGCGCCCGAGTCGGCGTACCAGCCGGTCATCGGCGCGGCGACCTCGGTGGGCAGCGCGCCGGCGAGGGGCCGGTCGGCGGCCTCCACGACGGTCACGGCGCAGCCCGCCTCGCGCGCGGCGGTGGCGAACTCGGCGCCGATCCAGCCCGCGCCGACGACCACGATGTCGTGCTGCCGGGCGAGCACCGGCCGCAGCCGTTCGGCGTCGTCCAGGGTGCGCAGCAGGTGCACTCCGGGCACGCCCTCCGCGCCGGGCAGCCGGATCGGTTCGGCGCCGGTCGCGAGGACGAGGACGTCGTACGGCACGGGTCCGTCGGAGGTGTCCAGGACGTGCGTGCCGGGGCGGACGCCCAGGGCCTCGCAGCCGAGCCGCAGGGTGATGCCGAGTGCCTCGAAGTCGACGTCGAAGGCGGAGCCCTCGGCCGTGCCGAGCAGGACGGCCTTGGACAGCGGGGGGCGGTCGTACGGCTGGTGCGGCTCCGCGCCGATCAGGGTCACGGTGCCGGTGAAACCCTGCTCCCGCAGGGCGACCGCGGTCTGCACGCCCGCCATGCCGGCGCCCACCACGACCACACGGCGCTCCGCGTCCGCTCCCCGTTCCCGGGTCTGCTCCTGCGTCTGCTCGCTCACCTGATCACCTTAGACACTGACAGTTCGTCAGTCAGTGCTCGTGCGCAGTGACCTGCTCCACAACGCTCGTCCCGCTGCCCCGCCGCGACTCCCACTCCCAGGTCTCGTCCAGGCGCACCCGCCCGTCCGGCAGCTCGGCGACGGTCGACACGCAGTGTCCCGACGACGTGCTTCCGTCGGTCTTGAGCTGCACGTACCGGAAGTCGAGGCGGTCGCCCTCCCTGGTGCCCACCAGACGTCCGCGGACGACGTCACCGCCCGCGTACTCGGCCCATACGGCGCCGTCCTGCTCGTGGTAGGTGAACCGGGTTCGCGTACCCACCTGGCCGGGCGCCTGGTCGGCGACGGGGGCGAGAACGAGACCGTCGAGTGAACGCGCCACGGGCGGAGGCTCCCTTACAAGTGCGATGCGCTGCGGGCTAGGGTGGCCAACGTAAAGCACTCGCGGGAGCCCGGACGCACCGGGCTGAGAGGGAGGCTGGCGGCCTCCGACCGTACGAACCTGATCCGGGTCATGCCGGCGAAGGGAGGGGCTGGACGCCCATGTCGTCACCACCGACTTCTGCTTCCGTGTCCGGGGCTGCCGCGGCGGCCGCGTCGTCGCGTACGCCGGACGTCCTCGTCGTCGGCGGCGGGATCATCGGCCTGGTCACCGCCTGGCGGTCCGCGCAGCGCGGGCTCGCCACGGCCCTCGTGGACCCCGAGCCGGGCGGCGGGGCCGCCCAGGTGGCCGCCGGGATGCTGGCCGCCGTGACGGAGCTGCACCACGGCGAGCAGACGCTGCTCGCGCTGAATCTCACCTCGGCCCGCCGCTACCCGGAGTTCGCGGCCGAGCTGGCCGACCTCACGGGCCACGACCTCGGGTACCGCCGGTGCGGCACCCTCGCCGTCGCGCTGGACGCCGACGACCGGGCCCACCTGCGGGAACTGCACGCGCTCCAGCAGCGGTCGGGCCTGGAGTCCGAGTGGCTGTCGGGGCGCGAGTGCCGGCGCCTGGAGCCGATGCTCGCGCCGGGTGTGCGCGGGGGGCTCCGGGTGGACGGCGACCATCAGATCGACCCCCGGCGCCTCGCTGGCGCGCTCGTTGCCGCCTGCGAACGCGCGGGCGTCGTCTTCCACCGGGTGTGGGCCGACCGGCTCACCGTCGTGCGCGGCGGCGAACGGGCCACGGGTGTCGTCACGGCCGACGGCACCGCGCTGGAGGCCGGGCAGGTGGTGCTGGCCGGGGGCAGCCTGAGCGGACGGCTCACGGGCGTCCCGGACGACGTTCTGCCGCCGGTGCGGCCCGTGAAGGGGCAGGTACTGCGGCTGACGATGCCGCGGACGCACGGGCCGCTGCTGAACCGGACGGTGCGTGCCGTGGTGCGCGGCAACCCCCTCTACCTGGTCCCCCGGGAGAGCGGCGAGCTGGTCGTCGGCGCCACCAGCGAGGAGCTGGGCTGGGACACGACGGTGACCGCGGGCGGCGTCTACGAGTTGCTGCGCGACGCCCACGAGCTGGTCCCCGGCATCACCGAGCTGCCCCTGACGGAGACCCGGGCGGGTCTGCGCCCCGGTTCACCGGACAACGCCCCGCTGCTCGGACCGACCGGTCTTGACGGCCTGCTGCTGGCCACCGGGCACTTCCGCAACGGCGTCCTGCTCACTCCGGTCACCGGCGACGTCATGGCACACGCCCTGACCACCGGGGAGCTGCCGGCCGAGGCCCGCCCCTTCACCCCCCGGCGCTTCGGCGCCGCCCCCGCACTCCAGCGACTCTCGGAGCAGCCCGCATGAACATCTCCGTCAACGGCGAGCCGCGCGAGGTGGCTCCCGGCACGGCCCTGGACGCCCTGGTGGGCACGCTCACCGCGGCGCCGTCCGGTGTGGCCGCCGCCCTGAACGAAACCGTCGTCCCGCGCGCGCAGTGGCCCGCCACCGCGCTGGCCGACGGCGACCGTGTCGAGGTCCTCACCGCTGTCCAAGGAGGCTGACCATGGCCGACGATCCCTTTGTCCTCGGTGGTACGTCCTACGGGTCCCGCCTGATCATGGGCACCGGTGGGGCGCCCAGCCTCGACGTGCTGGAGCGCGCGCTCGTGGCCTCCGGTACCGAGCTGACGACCGTCGCGATGCGACGCGTGAACGCCTCGGTGCACGGTTCCGTGCTGTCGGTGCTGGAGAAGCTCGGCATCCGGGTGCTGCCGAACACGGCCGGCTGCTTCACCGCCGGGGAGGCGGTCCTCACCGCGCGGCTCGCGCGCGAGGCCCTCGGCACCGATCTGGTGAAGCTGGAGGTCATCGCCGACGAGCGCACCCTGCTGCCGGACCCGATCGAGCTGCTGGACGCGGCGGAGACGCTGGTCGACGACGGGTTCACGGTGCTGCCGTACACGAACGACGACCCAGTCCTGGCGCGGAAGCTGGAGGATGTCGGGTGCGCCGCGATCATGCCGCTCGGTTCGCCGATCGGGTCGGGGCTGGGCATCCGCAACCCGCACAACTTCGAGCTGATCGTGGAGCACGCGCGTGTGCCGGTGATTCTGGACGCGGGGGCCGGTACGGCGTCGGACGTGGCGCTGGCGATGGAGCTGGGGTGCGCGGGTGTGATGCTCGCCTCGGCGGTGACGCGGGCGCAGGAGCCGGTGCTGATGGCTGCCGCCATGTCTTCCGCGGTGGAGGCTGGGCGGCTGGCGCGGCGGGCCGGGCGGATTCCGCGGCGGCACTTCGCCGAGGCGTCGTCTCCTGCGGAGGGCCTGGCGGTGCTTGATCCGGAGCGGCCCGCTTTTCAGTGAGCCTGCGCTGTCCTGCCGTTTCGTCTCCCACCCGCGCACCACCCGTTCCCAGTCGGACGAGAGGTGGGCCTCGCCCGTGGGGGCTCGTCGCCGTCGGCGGCCGTGCGTGGGCGTAAGAAGCGTCACAGGCGCGCTGCAGTACCGCCCCCGTTCGTCGGCGGCGACGCCGGGTGTCCGTGGTGGCTCGTAGACTCACCTGCGTGGACACGACCCTTCAGGACCCTCTCGTCGGGCAGGTGCTCGACGGCCGGTACCGCGTCGAGGCGCGGATCGCGGTCGGCGGGATGGCCACGGTCTACCGGGCCGTGGACACCCGCCTCGACCGCGTGCTCGCGCTGAAGGTGATGCACCCGACGCTCGCGACCGACGCCATCTTCGTGGAGCGGTTCATCCGCGAGGCGAAGTCGGTGGCCCGGCTCGACCACCCCAACGTCGTACAGGTGTTCGACCAGGGGGCCGAGGGGGCGTACGTCTACCTGGCCATGGAGTACATCGCCGGCTGCACCCTGCGCGACGTGCTGCGCGAGCGCGGGGCACTCCGGCCGCGGGCCGCGCTGGACATCCTGGAGCCGGTGCTGGCCGCGCTCGGCGCCGCGCACCGGGCCGGGTTCGTGCACCGGGACATGAAGCCGGAAAACGTCCTGATAGGCGACGACGGCCGGGTCAAGGTCGCCGACTTCGGCCTGGTCCGGGCCGTGGACACGGTCACCAGCACCACCGGATCCGTCCTCGGCACCGTCTCCTACCTGGCGCCCGAGCAGATCGAGCACGGCACCGCCGACCCGAGGGTCGACGTGTACGCCTGCGGCGTCGTCCTGTACGAGATGCTGACCGGCGGCAAGCCGCACGACGGGGACTCCCCCGCCCAGGTGCTCTACAAGCACCTGCACGAGGACGTGCCGCCGCCGTCGGCAGCCGTGCCGGGGATGGCGTACGAGCTGGACGAACTGGTCGCCTCGGCGACCGCGCGCAACCCGGAGATCCGGCCGCACGACGCCGTGGCACTGCTCGCGCAGGCCCGCCAGGCGCGCGGGGCGCTGAACGCGGACCAGCTGGACGCGGTGCCGCCGCGGGCGCTCGCCGGGGAGCACGACAACGCCGAGGACCGCACGAGCGTGATCCCCCGCGCGCTCACCATGCCCCGGCCGCTGCCCGTCAACGAGGACGAGAACGACGGCACTTCGGACGGGATCGCCTCGAACGGCTTCCCCGCGGACGGTGTCAACCGCACCAGCCGGCTGGCCGCTCCCCCGCCGGCGCCGCCCCGGCGCCGCCGTCCGGAGCTGCGACGCGGCCCGCTGACGATCGTCGTGGCCGTACTGCTGGTACTCGGCGTCGGCACGGGCGTCTGGTACATCAACTCCGGCCAGTTCACCAAGGTCCCGCCGCTGCTGTCCAAGACCGAGGCCGAGGCCCGGGACCGGCTGGAGGACTCCGGGCTGGACGCCGGCAAGGTCCGGCACGCCTACAGCGACACCGTGGAGCGCGGCAGGGTCATCAGCACCGACCCCGGCGTGGGCACCCGCATCCGCAAGAACGACTCCGTGTCGTTCACGATCTCCGACGGCCCCGACACCGTGAAGCTGCCGGACGTCCAGGGCTACAAGCTGGACCGGGCCCGGACCCTGCTGAAGGACGAGGGGCTGGAGCCGGGCATGGTGACCCGGGCGTTCAGCGACGAGGTCCCCAAGGGCTTCGTGATCTCCACGAAGCCGAAGACGGGCACCACGGTGCGCGCGGGCTCGGCGGTCGCCCTGGTCGTCAGCAAGGGCAGCCCGATCGACGTCCCGGACGTCACCGGCGACGACCTGGCCGACGCACGGGCCGAGCTGACGGAGGCCGGCCTGAAGGTGAAGGTCGCCGAGGAGCAGGTGAACTCCGAGTACGACAGGGGTCAGGTCGCCCGGCAGACGCCGGACCGGGGCAGCCGCGCCGCCGAGGGCGACACGGTGACGCTCACGGTGTCCAAGGGCCCCGAGATGATCGAAGTCCCGGACGTGGTCGGCGACAGCGTGGACGACGCCAAGCGGACGCTGAAGGACGCCGGTTTCCAGGTGGACGAGGACCGCGGTCTGCTCGGGCTGTTCGGCGACACCGTGAAGGACCAGTCGGTGGACGGCGGGGACACGGCTCCCAAGGGGTCGACCGTCACCATCACGATCCGCTGACGACATCACCCTCACGACCCGTTGAAGAGGCGGCCCGCCGGCCGGGGCGGGCGGGGCCGGCCGTCGCGCGCCGCGAGCGGCCGAACAAGCCGAACAAGTGGTCAACCAGCCCCGTATCACGCGCTCTTGCCCTCTCTGCTCCCACGGCGGGGACCGCTACTATGGCGGCTCCGCAGACGGTCGGGGCCTGCGGAGGCGGACGGGGGGAGGGCGTCTTGGGGGCGGAACCGGTCGTGCGGACGGCCGTCACCGACGACTGGCAGGTGAGCATCCTCGGCCCCGCCGGGAACCCGGTCGGCGGAGGGGTCATCGTCCCGCCCCGCTACGTTCTGACCTGCGCCCATGTCGTGACATCGGCCATCGGCGGACGGCTTGAGGACGACCCGCACGCCACCGTCACGGTGACCCTCAGCAGCGGACTGAAGCTGACGGGCTCCCCGGGTGGCGGGCACCGCTACACCGGCGGGAGCCACCACGAGGACGTCTCGGTGCTCACCCTGCACGGCGACCTGGGGCAGGCCAACGGCCAGTTCCCCACCTCGCACGCCCACCTCTCCACCGGCGCCTATGCCGCCAAGCGGCCGATGCAGGTCTACGGCTACCCGCAGGGCCAGCCGCACGGAGTGTGGGCCGACTGCCTGATGGCCGGGCGGGGCGGCCCGGAGTCGGCGCTGATCCAGCTGAACGACGCACCGGACACCGGCCGCAGGGTGGCCCGCGGATACAGCGGCTGCGGGGTCCGGGACGCCGCGACCTCCCGCGTCGCCGGGCTCGCCGTACTGCGCGACAAGTCGCCGGAGGCCGGCGTGACCTGGATGATTCCGCTGGAGCGGCTGGCCCGCGACTGGCCCCCCTTACGGGCGGCGCTGGCCCTGTCCGGCGACCGTCCGCCCCCGCCGCCCGCTCCCGGGCCGCCGGACCCGGACGAGGGTCCGTTCGACGACGAGGCCATGGACGACCTCTACCGGCTGCTGCTCGACGGCCGGCTCGCGATGCCCGGGCTGGTGGCGCTGCGCGACGAGGCGCTCGGGCCGGTGCGCCGCCCCTGGCAGGGCTCCCCCGAGGACATCCTCGGCATCGTGCACGACCTGCGGCACATCGCCCAGGCGGGTCGGCCGGTGCCGCCGCTGCTGACCTTCGTCGCCGCGCTGTCCCGGCGGGTCCCCGGTCCACGCGGGCAGGAACTGGCCCGTTGGGTGCGGGGGCGGGCGGGGCACTGCACCCCGGCGGTCGATCCCGGACCGCTGCTGGAGCGTCGGGTGCGTCCCGGCGGGGCGGGCACCCGGTGGACCTACGCCACGTTCCGCGTCACCCCCGCGTCGCCGAGCCGGCACTATCTGCTCGATGTCTTCAGGCAGGACGAGGGCGCCCCGCGGGAGGCGGTGCAGCAGTACACCGAGGCGATGCGGCTGGGGCGGATCGAGCGGCTCGTGGTGGACGAGATCATCCGCATGCGCCGGGAGAAGGCCATCGACTCGCCCGACCTGTTCGTGGAGTTCGTCCTGCCCCGCGAACTGCTGGGCCGGCCGGTCGACGGCCTGCCCATCACGACCCCCAGCGGCGCGGAGGTGCGTTTGGGGGTGGTGCACCCGGTCGCCGTGCGCAGCCTCGAGCGCCAGAACGCGTCGGAATGGGTCGACTGGGGGCATAACTGGTCCCGGAAGTGGGACAGGATGAAGGCATTGTCCGCACTCTCCGGAGAGGGCGTGGTGGCAGTGATCCCCGCCCGGAACCAGGACGGCTCGTCCTACGAGGCGCTGTTCTCCGCCCTGTACGCGGAGGAGGGGCCCTTGGCGCTGGTCCTCGGGTTTCCTCCGCGGGTGTCCCGCAGGCGCGCCCCCGACGCGGAGTTCGACGCGGCCCTGGACGCGGGCGTTCCGGCCCTGGTCTGGGCCCACGACGAGCAGGACGGGCAGCCCGTCTCGGGCGACCTGCCGAACCGGTTGCGGGCCGCCGGGGTGCGCACCCTGCCCGAGGAGGTGCTCCGGGCCCGCCGCGGGGAGTGGTCGTCCCGGCCCGGAGCGGCCCGGCCGCGGGTCGGGGGCGGCCTGCGTCTGGGCTTCCTCTGGGACCCCTTCGACCGGCTGCCCCCGCACACGCCCCTGACCCCACCCGCTCCCGCTCCCGGAGGTGCCCCGTCGTGACCGAGCCCGGAACCCCGCAGCCGCCGGCGTGGTGGATCTACCGCGGTGACGGCGTCCCGCACAACGGCATCGAACGGCTGCCCGATCCGCCGAGCTGGCGTCCGCTGCAACAGGGCATGCCGCCCCAGGACGAGGCCGTCGCCCCGCAGCCGGCCGACACTCGGCGGGGGCGGGTCTTCCAGGTGGACCCCGGACTGGTCGACGCGGTCAACGCGGCCCTGCTGCTGCGCCGCCCCCTGTTGCTCACGGGGCGCCCGGGCACCGGCAAGTCCACCCTCGCGCACGCCATCGCCTACGAACTGGGGCTGGGCCCCGTACTCCACTGGCCGGTGACGTCGCGCACCACGCTGCGGGACGGCCTGTACGCCTACGACGCCATCGGCCGGCTGCACGAGGCCAACCTGCGCCGCGCGGGCCTGGAGACGGGCGGCGGCACCGGCGACATCGGCCGCTTCCTGCGGCTCGGGCCCCTGGGCACGGCGCTGCTGCCGCGCCGCAGGCCGCGTGTCCTGCTCATCGACGAACTCGACAAGAGCGACATCGATCTGCCGAACGACCTGCTCACCGTCTTCGAGGAGGGCCGTTTCACCGTCGAGGAGCTGTTGCGGCTGCCACCGGACCAGCGCACCGTCCCGGTGCGGACGGCGGACGGCGGGGTGGCACCGGTGACGGACGGAGAGGTGAGCTGCTGGGCCTTTCCGGTCGTGGTGATCACCTCCAACGAGGAGCGGGAGTTCCCCGCCGCGTTCGCCAGGCGGTGTCTGCGTTACGACATCGAGCAGCCGGGACCGGAGCGGCTGGCGGCGATCGTCGCCGCGCACCTGGGCGCCGACGCGCTGGAGGAGGCGGCGCCCCTGGTGGAGGCGTTTCTCGCGGAGCAGAGCAACGGGAGTGTCGCCGTCGACCAGTTGCTGAGCGCCATCCAGCTGGCGCGGGCGGGCGCCGACGAGGACCCGGAGCAGTGGCAGGACCTGCTGCGCACCCTCTGGCGGCACCTGGAGACGGGGCCCTGATGCCGTACGAACCGCCGGAGCGCCCCGCTCCGGACGCCCGGGAGATCGCCGAGGTCCTGTGGCTCGCGGCGCGGCTGGCCCGTGCGCCCCGGGACCCGCAGCCCGCCCGGTCGGCCTCGCGTACGCCCCGGCTGTCCGGGATCGCGGGCCAGCTGGAGCCGGGGGCGCCACGGCGGCGGCGCGGTGCCGGGGCCTCGGCGGACCCGCCCGGTCAGGCGCCGGACGACAGCCGGCCCGAGGGGGCCGAACCGGGCGCCGGGGGGCCACGGCTGCATGTGCGGAGCACCGGCGCCCCGGACGGCCGGACGAGCGACCCCGTGCCGGCGCTGCCGGTGCGCTCCCCGGGGGTGCGGCCGTTGGCCAGGACGGCGGAGCTGGCCAAGGCACTGCGGCCGTTGCGGCGGCGTGCCGCGTCCAGCGTCCGGCACCGGCTGGACGAGGAGGCGACGGCCGACCGGGCGGCCGAGACCGACGTCTGGGAACCGGTGCTGGTCCCGGCGGAGGAACCCTGGCTGGATCTCGTACTGGTGGTGGACACCGGCGAGTCGATGGTGCTGTGGGACGGCGCGGTGGCCGAACTGCGCGCGGTGCTGCGCCGGGTGGGGGCCTTCCGTTCGATCACCGTGCGCTGGCTGGAGCACCTGCCCGGCGGCGCCGTGACGGTGCGCACCACCCCGCCACCGTGGCCGGACGGTGCCCCGCGCCCGGCCGCCGGCGCGGACCGGCGCCTGCACCACTCCCCGCGCGGTGCCGTACTCGTCCTCAGCGACGCGATCGGTCCCGGATGGGGGTCGGGCGCGGTGGACCGGCTGCTGGCCCGCTGGGCGCGCGGCGGCCCCACGGCTCTGGTGCAGCCGCTCGACCGGCGGCTGTGGCACCGCACCGCTCTGCGACCGCTCCCCGTCGCCCTCAAGGCCTCCCGGCCCGGCGCCCCCAACGCGGATCTGCGCACGGACGCCGACCGTCCGGGGCTGCTGGTGCCCGTGGTCGAACTCGCCCCGGCGGCCCTGCAGATGTGGGCCCGGCTGGTCGCGCGCCCGGAGAGCTCGCCGTTCCAGGGGTACGCGGTACGGGCCGACGGCGCCCCGCGTACGGAGCCGGGGCAGGGGCCGGCCGATCCGGGACCCGCGGTGCGGGACGAGCGGCTGTCGCCGCTGGACCGGGTGCTGGCGTTCCGCGCGGAGGCCTCGCCGCAGGCCTTCGAACTGGCCGGCTATCTCGCCGCCGCTCCCCTGTTCCTGCCCGTGATGCGCCTGGTGCAGCAGGTCATGGCGCCGCGCACGACTCCCTCGCACCTGGCGGAGGTCTTCCTGTCCGGCCTGCTGCACCCGGTGCCACCGGTGTCACGCCCGGCCGAACAGACCGAGTTCGACTTTCCCGAGACCGTTCGGTCGCTGCTGCTGGGTTCGCTGCACCGGCAGGAGAGCCGCCGGGTGCTGACGGCCGTGTCGGGCTATCTGGCGGAGCACTCCTCGGCGCCGTACCGGTTCGCCGCCACACTGACGGATCCGTCGCGTGAGCTGCCCACTCGGATCAGCGTCGAGAGTCTGCCGTTCGCCAAGGTCGACGCGGCGGTCGCCGACGCCCTCGGGGGCGGCTTCGCCACCAGGGCGCGCAAACTGCGGGATCTCATCTCCCGGCAGCACCGGCCCGGGGGAAGCGGTGACGCAAAGTCGCCATACGATTACGGTGTGACTGACACCACATCCACCAATGGAGCCATCGAAGCGGAAGCCGGCCGCCCCCGTCCGGCCGGGCCCGGCACCCGGACCGAGGGGACGTCCGCACCGACGGGGGAACAGTCACGGCACACTGCGGGAAGGGATCCATCCGTGGCCGAGTCCGCCTCTCACCCGGTCGGCGTCAACGGCCCCTCGAAAACCGCGCAGGCTCCGACGGGCGCGCTTCCGACGCTCACCCGTCCGATGCGCTTCGAGGAGACCGTGCCGCAGGTGTGGGGCCGGCGCATCCCGCCGCGGAACCACAACTTCACCGGGCGCAGCGAACTCATCACGCAGTTGCACGACCGGCTGGCGGACCGGCGCGCGGCCATCGTGCCGCAGGCCTTCTTCGGACTCGGCGGCGTGGGCAAGACCCAACTGGCCGTGGAGTACATCTACCGCTACCAGTCCCAGTACCAGCTGATCTGGTGGATCAACGCCGAGGACCCCGCCCTGGTCCGCTCAGCCATCGCCGCTCTCGCGCCGCACCTGGGCCTGGAGGCCGGGCCCAGCGGTGACGAGGCGCTTCCACTCGTCCTCGACGCGCTGCGCCGGGGCTCTCCCTACCGCAGGTATCTCTTGGTCTTCGACAACGCCGACCGGCCCGAGGACCTGGAGGAGTACTTCCCCTCCGGCGAGGGGCACATCCTGATCACCTCGCGCAACCAGAGCTGGGCCGGCCACGCGCACCCCGTCTCGGTGGACGTCTTCTCCCGCGAGGAGTCGGTCCGCTTCCTGCAGCGCAGGGTGCCCGGCATGCCCGCACAGGACGCCTCCCGCCTCGCGGAGGCACTCGGTGACCTGCCGCTCGCGGTGGAACAGGCCGGTGCCTGGCACGCGGAGACGGCGATGTCGGTCGACGAGTACCTGGAACTGCTGCGCGAGCACGCGGACCGGCTGCTGGACACCTCCGTCCCGTCCGGGTACCCGCACTCCGTGGTGGCGACCTGGAACCTGGCGATGGAACGCCTCGCGCGGCGCAGCCCCGCGGCCGTCCAACTGCTGCGGCTGTGCTCCTGCATGGCCCCGGAGCCGATCAGCTGGGCGATGCTGCGCAGTGCCGCGTTCGCGCCGCTGCCCTCGCCGCTCGCCGAGGCGCTGCGCGACCCGGTCGAACTGGGCCTGGCCACCCGGGAGATCGGCCGGCTCGCCCTCGCCAGGATCGACCACCGCAGCAACAGCCTCCAGATGCACCGGCTCGTGCAGGCGGTGCTCTTCAACCAGATGTCGGAGCAGGAGCAGGAGGACACCTACCACCTGACCCACGTACTGCTGGCCGCCGCCGACCCGCAGGAGCCGGAGGACAACGACAACTGGCGCCGGTACTCCGAGCTGCGGCCGCACATCCGGCCCACCCGGGCCGTCGAGTGCGACCACCGGGAGGTGCGGGACCTGGTCATCAACGAGATCCGGTACCTGTACCTGCACGGCGACTACACCGGCGGCACGGAACTGGCCGAATTCGCTCGCAAGGAGTGGCAGCAGCGGCTGGGCGACGACCATCCGCAGACGATGCGGACCACCCGGTCCTACGCCACGCTGATCCGCAACTTCGGCCGCTTCGACGAGGCCCGGGAACTCAACGCGGAGCTGCTGGTGCGGGCCCGCCGCGTGTTCGGCGAGGACCACGAGGAGACCCTCGCCATCGCCAACAGCAACGCGGCCGACCTGCGGGTGCTCGGCGACTTCGAGCAGGCGACGGAGCGGGACGCCGACACCCTGGAGCGGCTGACCAGGAGCTTCGGCCGGGACTACCCGCTGGCGCTGATGTCCGCCGCCAACCACGCGCTCGACCTGCGGCTGCTGGGCCGCTTCCAGGAGGCGCTGGAGCTGGACGCGGACACCTACCAGCGACGGGTGCGCATCTTCGGCCCCGACGACCCCGTCACCCTGGTGGTGGCCGCCAACTACGCACGCGACCAGCGGGAGCTGGGCGACTACCGGGGCTCCACCGAATCGCTGCGAACGCTGTACCCGAAGCTCCGCGACCGGCAGGGCCGCGAGCACCCCGCCACGCTCGACGTGGCGAAGAACCTCGCGGTCTCCCTGCGCGCGATGGGCGCCTACGAGGAGGCGTACGACCGGTCCTCCCGGACGGTGGAGCGCTACCGGGCCAGGTACGGCGAGGGCGACCTCAACACGCTGGCGGCGGTGGGCAACTACGCCATCGACCTGCTGCTGCGCGGCGAGCTGGAGGACGCCGAGCGGCTGGCGGCGCAGACCGTGGCCGGGTACGAGCAGTTGTTCGGCGCGGACCATCCGTACATGCCGATGACCGAGACGAACCACGCTCTGGTCCTCAGCGCGCTGGGCGAGCACGAGCGGGCGCTGTCCCTGAACCTCGCGGCCTACGAGAAGCTGGCGGCCCGCTTCGGACCGGAGCACAACTGCACGCTGCGCTGCGGGGTCAACCTCGCCAACGACCTGCACACGGCGGGCCGCCACGAGGAGGCGGCGCAGGCCGACGGCCGGCATCTGGAGGCGCTGCGCTCCACCGTCGGGCCCGATCATCCGGTGACCCTGGTCTGCGGCGGCAATCTCGCGCACGACCTCGGTGCCCTGGGGCGCCGGGACGAGGCCGAGGCACTGCTCGACGACGTCCTGACCCGCTTCTCCCGAACCCTGGGACGGGACTACCCGGTCGCCGAGGTGTTCGCCAGGGGCGAGCGGGCGTTCTGCGACATCGAGACGCCCGTGTTCTGAGGGGGTCGCGCCTCGGCGGCGGACCCCGCCCCGGCCGCAGGCCCCGCCCCGGCCGCGGGCCCCGCCCCGGCCGCGGGATCCTCCTCGGCCACGGGCCTTGCCCCGGCCGCGGGCCGCGCCCCGGCCGCGGGATCCTCCTCGGCAACAGGCTTCGCCTCGGCGGCGGTCCCCTCCTCGGCCACGGGCCTTGCCCCGGCCGCGGGCCGCGCCCCAGCCACGGGATCCTCCCCGGCAACAGGCTTCGCCTCGGCGGCGGACCCCTCCTCGGCCACGAGCCTTGCCCCGGCCACGGGCCCCGCCCCAGCCACGGGATCCTCCCCGGCAACAGGCTTCGCCTCGGCGGCGGACCCCTCCTCGGCCACGAGCCTTGCCCCGGCCGCAGGCCCCGCCCCAGCCACGGGATCCTCCCCGGCGGCGGGCTCCCCGCCGACCGCGGAGTTTCTACCGGCCACGGAGCCCCTACCGGCCGCAGGCACCCCACCGGCCACGGAGCCCCTACCGGCCGCGTGCGCCCCGTCAACCGCAGGCACCACGCCCGCCGCAAGCACCCCGCCAACCGCGGACTCCCTACCGGCCCCGGGCGCCCCACCAACCGCAGACTCCCCGCCGGCGGCGCCCACCAACCAGGACGCCAGCGTCAGCGGGTCGGGTGGGCGCGCCGTGGGCTCGTCCGGCGTCGTCCCTTCCCGCGCGGCGAGCCGCAGAAAGAGGTGCCGGACGAGTTCGGTGCGCCGGCCCAGGACGCCGGCGCCGGGCAGCCCCTCCTCGGCGGCCGCGGCGGCGAGCTCCGCCCACCGCTCCACCCGGTGCGGCCCGGCGGCCACCGCGTCCGCGGCATCCCGCGCCGGCAGGGCCCGCTCGGCGCCCCGCTGCCGCGCCGCCCACCGCCCGAACTCCGGCCCCGGCCCCGCCACCGCGCCGGAAGCCGCCCGTACGTCGTCCGCGGGCAGCGGTCCGGCCGGGCTGCCGGCCCGCCACAGCGCGGCCAGCCGCTCGGTCCCGGCCTCGTCGACGGCCGCCCAGCGCAGCCGCCAGACCGCCTCGTCCCCCGTCTGCACCCGGGCGACCGCCCGCACCAGCCGCGCGCCCTCGCTCCCGCCCGCGCCCCCGTCCCCGTCCCCGTCCCGCACGGTCTCCGCGAGCCGTTCGAGGAAACGGGCACCGAGTCCGGTGAGCCGGACGTGGGCCTCCGCCTCCGCCAGACCGCGCTCGACGTGCGCCCGGGTCTGCGTCACGCGCCACGCCGCGTCGGCCTGTTCGGGTCCGTGCCGCGTGCCGCTGCGGTCCCGCCAGAACGCCAGGTCGCCGAGGTGGGCGTAGATGCCCTGGAGCAGTCCGCCGGGAGGGCGCGGGTCGGGACGCCACGGCGCGTACAGCCAGGGCCGGCCTCCTGGTTCGTACAGGGTCACCAGGTCGGTCAGGGCGCTCAGTTTGCTGTGCTGGAACTCGTGCAGCAGGGTCAGCGCCAGCCTCTCGGGGTCGGCGGGCCAGGAGGTGAGCACGGTGCCGAAGGCGTGCCGTGAGGTGGCGGACGCCACGCCGCGCGCCGGGGCCGGCAGGGGCACGATGCCGTTCAGCCCGGCCGCGAGTTCCTCGGCGCGGCGCGGATGGCGCTCGACGAGCAGCTCCCAGGCCTGCCGCAGGAGTCCCTGCCAGGCCGCCGGCCCGGCGCTCGCCGTCTCCAGTGCGGGCAGTCCCGGTGCGGCGGTCTCCAGCGGCAGCCGGAGCGTCAGCCCCCGGTGCCGGGCGTCGAGCACGGCGACGGGTTGCCAGCCGTGCCCCGCGCGTGACGGGTCGCGCGGCAGGACCCGTTCGTCGCCTGCGGTCAGGACGCGTACCCGGCAGCTGCCGGACGGCGCGGCCGAAGCGTCGGCGTCGCCGCCCGCGACCGGTTCGCCGCAGGCCGGGTTCCCCGAAGCGGGGCCGGGCGGGGCCGGGGGCCGCTCGGCCGCGGCCGGGCTCTCGACCACGACCAGGGCCTCGCGCACCTGGCCGAGCCCGGTGACCGTCCCCAGCCCGGGCAGTCTCAGCCGCCCCTCCCGCACCGGCACGGCGATCCGGGACGGGTGGGCCGCGCGTACCGCGGCGAGGACCGCGAGGGCGGCGAGGCCCCGGGTGGCGCACCCGCCCCGGCGGTGCGCCGGGCAGTCGCGCAGGGTGTGGGCGGCCCAGGTGCCGAACGCGGGGCCGTCGATCACCGACCGGGTCACGTCGGGAGCGACGCGTTCGACGCCCGCCAGCAGGTCCGCGGCCGGCTCGGCGGCCCCTCCGCACGGACCGTCCAGGGCGCGTCGCAACAGCAGGAGGTTGCGGCTGCGCCGGGCGCGGCGCAGCCGCACCACCGCCGACCGCCCGCCCTCCCCCGCGGCGAGGGCGTCGAAGACGTCGTCCGGGAGGACGCACGGGCCGATCACGCCGGCGCCGCCGAGCGGGCGAGCCAGCGTCTGATGTGCCCGATGAGCAGGAGCAGGTCGGTGCAGTAGACGGTCGGGGCACGGTAGCCGGAGCCGGGCCGGTAGCGGTGGCCGTACTCGCCGCCGCCGCAGACGGACAGCTCCGGGCAGCGCAGGCACTGCTCGGACAGGGCGCGTTCCCCGGCCTGCCGGGCGGCGAATCCCGGGTGCAGCAGGACCTCGTCGAAGGAGTTCCGGAAGACGTCGAGGCCGCTCTCGGAGGCGCCGTCGGGTCCGGTGCGCAGGGTGTCGTTCTGGTGGACCGCCCCGTCGGCCTCGACGAACACGGAGACGGTGCTGGTGATGCCCACCCAGTCGAGCCTGCTGTGGCCGCCGAGCACCGTGTGCAGCAGTTCGTCGAGGATCCGCACGGAGGTCTCCTTGTGCGGCGCCCCGGCCCAGCGGTCGAAGACGGCGGCCAGCCATCGCCCGTACGCGCCGGCCGGCGCCGGTGGCCGGGCACCCCAGTGGCCGTGCGGCAGCAGGAAGTCGATCAGCGGCGGCCGGGTGGCCAGCAGCGACTCGTAGACGGCGACCGGGTCCGCGGCGGCGTCCACGGTGCACAGCAGGCCCGCGTACAGCTGCGGGTACGTGCCGGACAGCAGGCGCAGTCCCGCCATCACGTCGTCGTACGACCCGCGGCCCGCCGGTGTACGGCGGTGCGCGTCGTGCGCCCGCCGGTCGCCGTCCACGCTGACGCCGACCCGCACCCGGTGCTCGGCCAGGGTGTCCAGCATGCGGGCGTCGAGGAGGGTGCCGTTGGTCTGGACGGTGAACTCGGCCTCGGTGCCCTTCTCCTGGACGGTGCCCCGGACGGTGCGCACGGCCTCGGCGACGCCCTCGGGCCCGGCCAGCAGCGGCTCGCCGCCGTGCAGCACGATCCGGACCTGCCGCAGCCCGTGGCGCTCCGCGTGCTCCGCGATGCGCTGCGCCGTGCGGCGAAGGGTCGCCGGGCTCATGGCGAGGGGCTGACGGCGCCAGGTCAGGTCGCCGTGCTCGTAGATGACGCAGTAGTCACAGGCGAGGTTGCACCGGCTGCGCGTCTTGAGGACGAACTGGCGCAGCGGGGCCGGCCGCCAGCCCTCGGCGAGGAGTGCCGCGACGTCGACCGCCGGTTGGTCAGGCGCTCGCCTGCCAGCTGGTGTATTCGTCGTCATGGGACTCTGCGGCCTCCGTCTGCAGCCGCTCCAGGGCCACCGCCAGTACGGAACCGGGAAGCGCGCGCAGTTGGTCGACGGTGAATCCGGCGATGTCCGGCAGTCCGCACTCGACCCCCGTGGTCTCTTCCATGCCTTGGCCCCCTCCTGCTTCCGGGACGTCCGGCATCCGGCCCCGCGCCACGGTACTCCGGCCGCAAGGGCATGGTAGGCGGATCCCCCGGGGCGCGGGAGAGGGCCTCCGTCGCCCGGCGACGGATCCGGACACCCGGTCCCCGGGCACGCCGGCCCGCTACCTCTCCCACACGGCACGCACGATCAGATGCGCCTCTCCCGTCGCCTTGGCCACGATCGCACCTGCCTCCCCGCTCAGCTTCACCCCGAACTCCAGTTCCAGCCGTTGCGGGGCGACGTCGAGGGACGTCATGCGCGCGTGTGCCTCGGCGGCCATGCGCCGGATGCCGTCGAGGGCCTCGCCGAGCCCTTCCTGGGCACGCCGGACCACCGTGCTTCCGTTGACCGAGATCTCCTGGAGGCCGTAGACGTCCTCGTCGACGGGTTCGACCAGGACCCGGCCGCCGTTCGGCAGCGCGAAGCTGACGACGTCCCCCATGTGCGCCCTCCCCTGGCTCGGCAGCGCCGGTGCGCTGGTGCAGTCGTACCCTGATCCGGGGTCCGCCCACACGTCCTGGCATCCTTGGTCCGGTCATGAGTACCGCATCTTCGTCCTCCCGTATGCCGCGCAACCCCGTCGGCGGCCACGTCCCCGTGGCCGGCGGCCTGCACTCCGTGGGCCTGTCCTACGCCCGTGAGCTGAAGGCGGAGGCCGTGCAGGTCTTCGTCGCCAATCCGCGCGGCTGGGCCACGCCGGCCGGCAGTCCGAAGCAGGACGAGGCGTTCCGGGAGGCCTGCGCGGCCGGGTCGCTCCCCGCCTACGTGCACGCTCCGTACCTGATCAATTTCGGCTCGCACACCGAGGCGACGGTGGAGCGGTCGGTGGATTCGCTGCGGCACTCGCTGCGGCGCGGGCGGGCGATCGGGGCGCTCGGCGTGGTCGTGCACACGGGCAGCGCGACCGGCGGCCGGGAGCGGTCGGTGGCGCTGAAGCAGGTGCGGGAGTACCTGCTGCCGCTGCTCGACGAGCTCACCCACGACGACGACCCGTACCTGCTGCTGGAGTCGACCGCCGGCCAGGGCGCCTCCCTGTGCTCGCGCACCTGGGACTTCGGTCCGTACTTCGAGGCGCTGGACGCCCACCCGAAGCTGGGCGTGTGCCTGGACACGTGTCACATCTTCGCGGCGGGGCACGACCTGACCGGCCCGTCGGGCATGCACCAGACGCTGGATCTGCTGGTGGACACGGTCGGCGAGGGCCGGCTGAAGCTGATCCACGCCAATGACTCCAAGGACGTGGCCGGGGCCCACAAGGACCGGCACGAGAACATCGGCGCCGGTCACATCGGCGAGGACCCGTTCCGCGCGCTGATGACCCACCCCGCGACCGAGGGCGTACCGCTGGTCATCGAGACACCGGGCGGCAAGGAGGGGCACGCGGCGGACGTGGAGCGGCTGAAGAAGCTGCGCGACGGCTGACCCTCATCGGGGGTCGTACGCGAGATCAGAGCTCGGGGCCGTCCCCGGGCTCCTCCTGGTAGGAGTAGCGCTGCTCCTGCCACGGGTCGCCGATGTTGTGGTAGCCGCGCTCCTCCCAGAAGCCGCGGCGGTCGGCGGTCATGTACTCGATGCCGCGGACCCACTTCGGGCCCTTCCAGGCGTACAGGTGCGGGACGACCAGCCGGAGCGGGAAGCCGTGCTCGGCGGTGAGCAGCTCGCCGTCCTTGTGGGTGGCGAAGAGGGTGCGCTCGGCGGCGAAGTCGGACAGCCGGAGGTTCGAGCTGAAGCCGTACTCCGCCCACACCATCACGTGGGTGACGGCGGGCGCGGGCGGGGCGAGGTCCAGGATCGTGGCGGCCGGAACGCCGCCCCACTCGGAGCCGAGCATGCTGAACTTCGTGACGCAGTGCAGGTCGGCGACGACCGTGGTGTAGGGCAGGGCGGTGAACTCGTCGTGGGTCCAGCCGTGCTTCTCGCCGTCGGCGGTGGTGCCGAAGACCCGGAACTCCCAGCGCTCGGGGCGGAACTTGGGGACCGGCCCGTAGTGCGTGACCGGCCAGCCGCGCTGCAGTCGCTGTCCCGGTGGGAGCTCGAACCGCGACGCTCCTTCCGAACCGCCTTCTCCCGATTCGTGTCCCGCCGGCTGACCCATGCCTCCATCCTGACAGACCCGGACCGATGCCCCTGACCCGCCCCACTTACATTCGGGCAAACGCGTACAAGCTCTCCCAATCACGACTAAGCCTGCACTTACTTACTAAGTCAAGACTTACTGGACGATCTTCGATGCCGGTGCAATCATGCGGCGCAACACGCCAGTTCCCGTTCGAAGGAGCGTCAAGCGATGCAGGGCGACCCCGAGGTCATCGAGTTCCTCAATGAGCAGCTGACCGCCGAGCTCACGGCGATCAACCAGTACTTCCTGCACGCGAAGCTGCAGGATCACAAGGGCTGGACCAAGCTCGCGAAGTACACGCGCGCGGAGTCCTTCGACGAGATGCGCCACGCGGAGGTGCTCACCGACCGCATCCTGCTCCTGGACGGCCTGCCGAACTACCAGCGGCTCTTCCACGTACGGGTCGGCCAGAGCGTGACCGAGATGTTCCAGGCCGACCGGGAGATCGAGGTCGAGGCGATCGACCGGCTGCGCCGCGGCATCGAGGTGATGCGGGCCAAGAACGACATCACGTCGGCCAACGTCTTCGAGGCGATCCTCGCCGACGAGGAGCACCACATCGACTACCTGGACACCCAGCTGGAGCTGATCGAGAAGCTGGGCGAGTCGCTCTACCTGTCGACGGTCATCGAGCAGGTCCAGCCGGACGCGTCCGGCCCCGGCTCGCTCTAGCTAGGCCGCTTCCGGGAACTCCGCGAGGACCGGTTCACCCTGGTCGGCCAGTTGCCGGCGGGGGCAGGCGCCGCGTCCGAGCAGCGCCTGGATGCGCCGTACGCAGCCACCGCAGTCGGTACCGGCCTTGCAGGCGGAGGCGATCTGCCGGGGCGTGCAGGCGCCGGCTTCCGCGTGGCCCTTCACCTGTTCCTCGGTGACACCGAAGCAGCTGCAGACGAACACGCGGTTCACCTCCCGAGCGGGTACAAGGTCGTGCCGTACCGACGACCGGAGGGCCCGACTGGTCGGTGAGGCAAACCTAACCTTACCCATCACGCAAGGTCGGCAAAAGTGGAGGGGGCGCGGATCCTGTGTGACCCGCGCCCCATTTCCCGACCCCCGCGGGGGCGGACCGTCACTGGTCCCGGTACATCTCCGCCACCAGGAACGCCAGGTCGAGCGACTGGCTGCGGTTGAGCCGCGGGTCGCAGGCCGTCTCGTAGCGCTGGTGCAGGTCGTCGACGAAGATCTCGTCGCCGCCGCCCACGCACTCGGTGACGTCGTCACCGGTCAGCTCCACGTGGATGCCGCCCGGGTGGGTGCCCAGCGACTTGTGGACCTCGAAGAAGCCCTTGACCTCGTCGAGCACGTCGTCGAAGCGGCGGGTCTTGTGGCCGGAGGCCGCCTCGTAGGTGTTGCCGTGCATCGGGTCGGTGATCCAGGCGGCGGTCGCGCCGGACGCGGTGACCTTCTCCACCAGCTCGGGGAGCTTGTCGCGGATCTTGTCCGCGCCCATGCGGACGATGAAGGTCAGCCGGCCCGGCTCACGCTCCGGGTCCAGACGCTCGATGTACTGCAGCGCCTCCTCGGCCGTCGTCGTCGGGCCGAGCTTGATGCCGATCGGGTTGCGGATGCGGGAGGCGAACTCGATGTGCGCGTGGTCCAGCTGCCGGGTGCGCTCACCGATCCACACCATGTGCCCGGAGACGTCGTACAGCTGCCCGGTGCGCGAGTCGACGCGGGTGAGCGCCGACTCGTAGTCGAGCAGCAGCGCCTCGTGCGAGGAGAAGAACTCGACGGTCTTGAACTCCTCCGGGTCCGTGCCGCAGGCGTGCATGAAGTTCAGCGCCTGGTCGATCTCCCGGGCGAGCTGCTCGTAGCGCTGGCCGGAGGGCGAGGACTTCACGAAGTCCTGGTTCCAGGCGTGCACCTGGCGCAGGTCGGCGTAGCCGCCGGTGGTGAAGGCGCGCACCAGGTTCAGCGTGGACGCCGACGCGTGGTACATGCGCTTGAGCCGCTCGGGGTCCGGGATCCGCGCTTCTTCGGTGAAGTCGAAGCCGTTGACCGAGTCGCCGCGGTAGGTCGGCAGCGTCACGCCGTCGCGGGTCTCGGTCGGCTTCGAGCGCGGCTTGGAGTACTGGCCGGCGATGCGGCCCACCTTCACCACGGGCACGGAGGCGGCGTACGTGAGGACGGCGCCCATCTGGAGCAGCGTCTTCAGCTTGTTGCGGATGTGGTCCGCGGACACGGCGTCGAAGGCCTCGGCGCAGTCGCCCCCCTGGAGGAGGAACGCCTCTCCCTTGGCGACGGCCGCCATCCGGGCGCGCAGCTGGTCGCACTCGCCCGCGAAGACGAGCGGCGGATACGACTCGAGGTCCGCGATCACTGCGCGCAGAGCCTCGGTGTCGGGGTACTCGGGCTGCTGCGCCGCGGGCAGGTCTCGCCAGGTGTTGCCAGCGCTCGGGCTGGTCTTAGCGTTCACGGTCACCCCTCAACCCTACGGGGTCGTGTCACGTGGTTTTCGTACGGCTCGACAGGTGAGACGGCACCCCGGTGCGGGCCCCGGGACGGGGGTTGGTAACCTCACGCGCTCTTGAAGTTTGAATCACAGACATCTCACATACATACCGAGCGCATATCAGGGGTGGGACTTGAGCGCGGATCATCGCAGAGACCGCAAGAAGAAGAGACTGCTCGTCTACGGTGTCGCCTCAGTCGTCGCCGCGGCCACCACGGCCGGCACCCTGGCCCTGGCCTCGCCGGACCTGCTCGGCTCGGACAGCGCCAAGGCGGCCGCCGCCCCGGACGTCCGACTGCAGGCCGAGTTCGAGCGGGCCGCGGAGGAGTTCGACGTCCCGCAGAGCGTGCTGATGGCGGTCTCGTACCGGCAGACGCGCTGGGAGGACCACGACGGGCTGCCGAGCACCACCGGCGCCTACAACGTGATGGGGCTCACGGACGTCGACCCGGAGAACCTCGGGGACGGCGACGCCGACGAGCGCGAGCACCAGCTCGAGCACATGAACCGCAGCGGCGACCCGGCCATCGAGAAGAACTTCGACGCCGAGAAGGCCCTCGCGAGCCTGCGCGAGAAGCCCGTCGACACGAGCGACCCGCGGCTGCACACCCTGGACGAGGCGGCCGAACTGATCGACGCGTCGTCCGAGGAGGTGCGGAGCGATCCCGGGGAGAGCATCCGGGCGGGCGCCGCGCTCCTCGCCAAGTACCAGGAGGACGCCACCGGCTCGCTGCCCGAGGACCCCGGCGCCTGGTATCCGGCCGTGGCCCGCGCCAGCCAGGCCACGGACCACAAGGGCGCGGAGCTGTTCGCGAAGCGCGTGTTCGAGTCGATCAAGACCGGTGAGCGGCGCCTCACCGTGGACGGCCAGTACCTCACCCTGCCGGCCGACCCGGCGGTGGAGCCCGACCGGGGCACCGACTTCGACCTCGCGGCGGCCTACACCGCCGAGGCCGCCGCGACCCCCGACTGCCCGACCGGCCTGAACTGCGACTTCCGCCCCGCCGCGTTCAAGCAGAACAGCAGCAGCCTGGACGACTGGGGCAACTACAGCGTCGCGAGCCGCCCCGAGGCCGGCCACGAGATCAACTCCATCCTGCTGCACGACACCGAGGGCAGCTACGAGAGCGCCCTGGGCGTCTTCCAGAACTCCCGCACGTACGCCAGCGCGCACTACCTGATCCGCGCCTCCGACGGCCTCGTCACCCAGATGGTCGAGAACAAGAACGAGGCGTGGCACGCGGGCAACAAGTCCCTCAACATGCACTCGATCGGCATCGAGCACGAGGGCTACGCGATCAAGGACGGCAGCTGGTACACCGAGCCGCAGTACGAGTCCTCGGCGGCCCTGGTCAAGCACCTGGCCGGCAAGTACGACATCCCGCTGGACCGTGAGCACATCATCGGCCACGACGAGGTGCCGGGCGTCCTGGACGCCAAGGTCAGGGCCCAGCACTGGGACCCGGGCCCGTTCTGGGACTGGAACCACTACATGGACCTGCTGGGCGCCCCCACCGGTGCCGAGGGCCCCGGCGGCCCCTACAAGGCCGGGCAGGTGATCCGGGTCGTACCGCCGTTCACCACGGCGAACCAGCCGAAGCTCACCAACGGCGGGTCCGCGGTCGCCGAGCAGCCCGCGAACTTCACGTACCTGTACTCCTCGCCGACCACCGGCTCGGCCACCCTCAGCGACCCCTACCTGGGCAGCCAGACCTGGACCGAGGGCTGGAACTGGGCCAACAAGGTCGTGGCCGGCGGCGAGTACGTCGTCGCCGAGGCGCGGCAGGACTGGACCGCCATCTGGTACGGCGGCAAGAAGGCCTGGTTCTACAACCGGGGCGGCCAGTTCGCCACGGCCGTCGGCACCCCGGACGTGATCACGCCCAAGGCGGGCGCCGGGACGGTGCCGGTGTACGGGCGCACGTACCCGGAGGACAGCGCGTACACGGACACCGGAGTGGACGTCCAGGACCAGAACACCGCGTCGCTGACCAAGTACGGCGTCCTCTCCGGGCAGAAGTACACGCTGGCCGGGTCGGCCATCAACGGCTCGTACTACAACAGCGGCAACATCGACGGCTCGGGCGAGGGCTCCCGCACGGTGGTCGTGGGCGACACGGTCTTCTACCCGATCCGCTACAACCACCGGCTGGCCTGGGTCCGCGCCTCGGACGTCCAGGTGGTCAAGGGCACCGCGCCGGACCCGGGCACGAACCGCTACGACATCCTCGGCCGGGACTCGTCGGGCGTGCTGTGGCAGTACCAGGGCACCGGCAGCGCGTCCTCCCCGTTCTTCGGGCGCTTCCGCATCGGCGGCGGCTGGAACACCTACAACGCGGTGACCACGCTGACGGCGCTGCGCGCGGACGGCACCGGTGACGCGGTGGCCCGCGACAAGAGCGGGGTGCTCTGGTACTACAAGGGCAGCGGCGACCTGACGGAGCCGTTCCGCAAGCGCACCCGGGTCGGCGGCGGCTGGTCCGTCTACGACACCATCACCGGCGCCCGGGACCTCACGGGTGACGGCAGGCCCGACCTGGTCGCCCGCGACAAGAGCGGCGTCCTGTGGCTCTACAAGGGCACCGGCGACACCGCCGCGCCCTTCGAGTCCCGGAGCAGGATCGGCGGCGGCTGGTACGTCTACAACACGCTGGCCGACACCGGCGACATCACGGGTGACGGCAGGCCGGATCTGGTCGCCCGCGACAAGAGCGGCGTCCTGTGGCTGTACCGCGGCACCGGCGACGCCACGGCGCCGTTCGAGGGCCGGACCCGGGTCGGCGGCGGCTGGTACGTCTACGACGAGCTGAACGGCCCGAGCGACCTGAACCGCGACGGAGTGCCGGACCTGGTCGCCCGCGACAAGGACGGCGTGCTCTGGCTCTACAAGGGCACCGGCAGCTCCACGGCGCCCTTCGAGTCCCGGAGCAGGATCGGCGGCGGCTGGAACATCTACAGCATGATCGTCTGACGCCGCTCGGCGCCGCGGCACGTCCCGGGATACGGAACGTGCCGCGGCGCCGCCGGGGGATGCGCTAGGGTCGGCCGCATGTTCGCGCACTCGACCCAGAACTGGTGGTGGACCGCTCATCCGGCGGCCCACTGACTGCGCGTAACGAAAGACTTCGCGAAGGCCGCCCGAGGGGCGGCCTTCGGTGTTTTCGCGACCGGGGCCGTTCCTCCCACCGAGAGTCTCGACGAGAGACCGAGAGGGACACCGACCATGACACCGCTCGACGGCCTCCTGGCCGACCCCCGCCCGTTCGCCCTGCTCCGCCGCCGCACCCCGGGCCGTGACCACGACACCGTGGAACTGCTGCTCGGCCCGGTGACGGAGCACGACAGACTCGCCGGCCTGCCCGACGACGGGCTGGCACTCGTCCCCTTCCGGCAGATCCGCGAGCGGGGCTTCGACGTCCGCGACGACGGCACGCCGCTGCTGGTACTGACCCCCGAGGAGCGGTACGACATCCCGCTCACCGAGGCGCTCGACCGGCTCCCCGCGCACGAGGTCCGCGTCGAGGGCGGCGGCTTCGACGTCGGTGACGAGGAGTACGCGGAGATCGTCGGGCGGGTGCTGGACGAGGAGATCGGAGGCGGCGAGGGCGCCAACTTCGTTATCCGGCGGACGTACGAGGGGCGGGTCCCGGGGTTCGGGAGGGCCGACGCGCTGGCGCTGTTCCGGCGGCTGCTGGAGGGCGAGCGGGGCGCGTACTGGACGTTCGTGGTGCACACCGGGGACCGGACGCTGGTCGGGGCCAGCCCCGAGGTGCACGTGCGGATGTCCGGCGGCACGGTCGTCATGAACCCGATCAGCGGGACGTACCGCTACCCCGCCGAGGGGCCCACCCCCGAGCACCTGCTCCGCTTCCTCGCCGACGGCAAGGAGATCGAGGAGCTGTCGATGGTGGTCGACGAGGAGCTCAAGATGATGTGCACGGTCGGCGACATGGGCGGCGTGGTCGTCGGGCCGCGGCTGAAGGAGATGGCCCACCTCGCGCACACCGAGTACGAACTGCGCGGCCGCTCCTCACTGGACGTGCGCGAGGTGCTGAAGGAGACGATGTTCGCGGCGACGGTCACCGGCTCGCCGGTGCAGAACGCCTGCCGGGTCATCGAGCGATATGAGCCCCTCGGGCGGGACGGCGTGGGGCGCGGCTACTACGCGGGGGCGCTGGCGCTGCTCGGCCGGGACTCCGGCGGCGCCCAGACCCTCGACTCCCCCATCCTCATCCGTACCGCCGACATCGACGCCGCCGGGCGGCTGCGGGTGCCGGTCGGCGCCACGCTGGTGCGGGGCTCGGACCCGGCGGGCGAGGTCGCGGAGACCCACGCCAAGGCGGCCGGGGTGCTGGCGGCCCTGGGCGTACGTCCGGCCCGGCCGCGTGCGGAGGCCGGGCGGCCGAAGCTGGCCGACGACCCGCGCGTGCGGGCGGCGCTGGACGGGCGCCGGGCCTCGCTGGCGCCGTTCTGGCTGCGGATGCAGGAGCCGTCGGACGCGCTGGAGGGCCATGCCCTGGTCGTCGACGCGGAGGACACCTTCACGGCGATGCTCGCGCACGTGCTGCGCTCGTCGGGGCTCACCGTGAGTGTGCGGCGCTACGACGAGCCGGGGCTGCGCGAGGCGGTGCTCGGGCACGAGGGCCCGGTGGTGCTGGGGCCCGGCCCCGGTGATCCGTCCGACCCCACCGATCCCAAGATGCGCTTCCTGCGCGCACTGACCGCCGAGGTGATCCGGGAGAACCGGCGCGGCGTCCTCGGCGTCTGCCTCGGGCACGAACTGATCGCGGCGGAGCTGGGGCTGGACATCGTCCGCAAGGAGGTGCCGTACCAGGGGGCGCAGACCGAGATCGACCTGTTCGGGCGGCGGGAGACCGTCGGCTTCTACAACAGCTTCACGGCGCGCTGCGACGACGGGGCGGCCGCTGAGCTGGCCGCGCACGGCGTGGAGGTGAGTCGCTCGGCGGGCGGCGAGGTGCACGCGCTGCGCGCCGCGAGGTTCGCGTCGGTGCAGTTCCATCCCGAGTCTGTGTTGACGTTGAACGGTCAGGCAATCATCGCGACGCTGATGGCCGAACCGCTGATTCGACGGCCGTGACCTTCTGCCGCATGCCGTTGTTGTCATGACGGATTGCTCCCCGCACGCGCGGGGATGGTTCGTCAGCTCCGCGGTACCAGCACGTTCTCCGAGCGGCGGCCTTCGCGGTAGTCGAGGACGTTCTGCACCGTGGCGTCGACGATCTGACCGACGGCGTCCTCGGTGTAGTACGCCTGATGCGAGGTGACCAGGACGTTCGGGAAGGTGACGAGGCGGGCCAGGGTGTCGTCGGCGATGGCCTCCAGGGACTTGTCGAGGAAGAACAGGCCCGCCTCCGCCTCGTACACGTCCAGGCCCACTCCGGTGAAGCGCCCCGCGCGCAGCTCGCCGACGAGCGCGGCGGTGTCGATCAGGCCGCCGCGGCTGGAGTTGACCAGGATCGCGTCGTCCCGCATCGACTTCAGGGCGGCCGCGTCGATCAGGTGCCGGGTCTCGGCCATCAGCGGGAGGTGCAGGGTGACCAGGTCGGACTGGGCGAGCAGCTCGTCCTTGGGGACGTAGCGCATGCCCAGCTCCATGCAGGCGGGGTTCTCGGCGACGTCCCAGCCGAGCAGCCGCATGCCGAAGCCGTGGGCGATCCGGGCGAAGGCCTCGCCGATCTTGCCGGTGCCGAGGACGCCGGCGGTGCGGCCGTGCATGTCCCGGCCCATCAGACCGTGCAGGCGGAAGTCGAAGTCCCGGGTGCGGGTGGAGGCACGCACGATACGGCGGTTGACGGCCATGGCGAGGGCCCAGGCGAACTCGGCGACCGAGTACGGGGAGTAGTACGACACCCGGGCGACGGTCATGCCGAGCCGCTCCGCCGTGTCGAGGTCGATGTTGTTGAAGCCGGTGGAGCGTTGGGCCACCATCCGGGTGCCGCCGGCCGCGAGGATCTCCAGGACGCCCGCGCCGAGGTCGGCGTTGACGGAGGTGGAGACGATCTCGTGGCCGGCCGCGATCGGGGCGGTGTCCTCGTTGAGGAAGACGTCGAGGCAGCGGACCTCGTCCTGACCGAGGAAGGCCTGCTCGATCAGGGGCTTCTCGTCGGCCTGGACGCCGAAGGCCAGGATCTCCATGGCCGCTCCCGTTCTGCTGGGCTACGGGCCGAATATACGGCGCCCCGCCCGGAGCCGCCGGTCAGCGGTCAGCGGTCAGCGGTCAGCCGAAGAAGACGCCGACCTCCTCGTACAGTTTCGGGTCGACCGTCTTCAGCCTGGCCGTGGCCTCCGCGATCGGGACGCGGACGATGTCCGTGCCGCGCAGCGCGACCATCTTGCCGAAGTCGCCGTCCCGGACGCAGTCGACGGCGTGCAGACCGAAGCGGGTGGCGAGCCAGCGGTCGAAGGCGCTGGGCGTGCCTCCGCGCTGGACATGACCGAGCACGGTGGTCCGGGCCTCCTTGCCGGTGCGTTTCTCGATCTCCTTCGCCAGCCACTCACCCACCCCGGACAGCCGGACGTGTCCGTAGGAGTCCAGCGACTGGTCCTTGAGCACCATGTCGCCGTCGCGCGGCATCGCCCCCTCGGCGACGACGACGATCGGGGCGTACGAGGCCCGGAACCGCGAGGTCACCCAGGCGCAGACCTGCTCGGTGTCGAATCGCTGCTCGGGGATGAGGATGACGTTGGCGCCGCCGGCCAGGCCGGAGTGGAGCGCGATCCAGCCGGCGTGCCGGCCCATGACCTCCACGACCAGCACGCGCATGTGGGACTCGGCGGTGGTGTGCAGCCGGTCGATGGCCTCGGTGGCGATGCCTACGGCCGTGTCGAAGCCGAAGGTGTAGTCGGTGGCGGACAGGTCGTTGTCGATCGTCTTGGGTACGCCGACGCACGGCACGCCGTACTCGTCCGCGAGGCGGGTGGCGACGCCCAGGGTGTCCTCGCCGCCGATGGTGATGAGCGCCTCGACGTCGAGCCCCGCGAGATTCTCCTTGATCCGCCGGATGCCGTGCTCGTGCTGGAGCGGATTGGTGCGCGAGGAGCCGAGGATGGTGCCGCCGCGGGGCAGGATGCCGCGGACGGCCGGGATGTCGAGGCGGACGGTGTCGCCCTCCAGCGGACCGCGCCAGCCGTCCCGGAAGCCGACGAAGTCGTAGCCGTACTCCTGTACGCCCTTGCGGACGACGGCCCGGATGACGGCGTTGAGCCCGGGGCAGTCGCCGCCTCCGGTCAGTACTCCGACCTTCATCACGTAACCCCTTTGCCACGGCGGGTGGTTGGGGCCACTGTCCCGCGAGGGGTCAGGCGTCGTCCAGACCGCGTTCTATCGCGTACCGCACCAGTTCCACGCGGTTGTGCAGCTGGAGCTTGCCCAGGGTGTTCTGGACGTGGTTCTGCACGGTGCGGTGGGAGATGACGAGGCGTTCGGCGATCTGCTTGTAACTCAGGCCCTTGGCGACCAGGCGCAGCACCTCGGTCTCACGGTCGGTGAGCCGGGGCGCCCCGGGCTCGCCGGTCTCCGCGGCCGGGGCCGGTTCGGAGGCGAGGCGGCGGTACTCGCCGAGGACCAGTCCGGCCAGTCCCGGGGTGAAGACCGGGTCGCCGAGGGCCGTGCGGCGCACCGCGTCCTGCAACTCCTCGGTGGAGGCCGACTTCAGCAGGTACCCGGTCGCGCCGGACTTCACCGCCTCCAGCACGTCGGCGTGCTCCCCGCTCGCGGAGAGCACGAGGACGCGCAGCTTCGGGTCGGCGCCGACGACCTCCTTGCAGACCTGGACACCGGGCTTGCCGGGCAGGTTGAGGTCGAGCACGAGGACGTCGGGCGCGGCGGCCCGGGCTCGGCGCACCGCCTGGTCGCCGTCGCCGGCGGTGGCGACCACGTCGAAGCCGGACTCGGCCAGGTCCCGGGCGACGGCGTCGCGCCACATCGGGTGGTCGTCGACCACCATGACCTTGATCGGTTCCTGTCGCTCGGTCATCGGTCTGCCGCCTTCCCCCGCGCGGTGGTGCTGGTTTCCTGAGCTGCCTTGGGTGCCTTCAGTTCGACCTCCGTGCCCTGACCGGGCACCGAGACCAGCTCGGCCGTGCCGCCGAGCTCGCGCAGCCGGCCCCGGATCGACAGGGCCACGCCGAGGCGCCCCTCGCCCTCGGCCTCGGCGAGGCGCCCCTCCGGGATGCCGGGCCCCTCGTCGCGGACGGTGACGATCACCTCGTCCGGCTCGTCCTCGACCAGGATCCACGCGCGCGCGTGCTCACCGACGTGCTTGCGGACGTTGTCCAGGGCGGCGCCCACGGCGGCCGCGACCTCGCGGGCCGCGAGGGGGGCCAGCAGGACCGGCGCGCCCGGCTCGGCGAGGTTCACGAGGGCACCGGCGTACGGGGCGAGCAGGGCGCGCAGATCGACGGGACCGTCGGGATCGTCCCGCTCCGGTTCCTCCACCGCGCGTACGAGGGCGCCCTCGGCGGCGTCCTCCGACACCCGGGACACGGGCACCAGACCGCCGGAGACCAGCGTGCGCAGCGCCACCTCCTGCTCACCGGCCATCCGGCCCAGCTCGGCCGCCTCGCCGCCGATGACGGCGCCGCGCCGCTGCACCATCGCCAGCACCTGGAGCACGCTGTCGTGGATGTCCCGGGCGAGCCGCTCCCGCTCTCTGGTCGCCGCCTCGATCTCCAGGGCGCGGGCGAGGGTGCGCTCGGAGGCGCGGGCGACCTCGACGACGTAGCCGATGGCGATGGAGGCGACCCAGACGAGGATGACGTTGTGGACGGTGTCGCGGGCGGGGGTGCCGCGTTCGATCAGGTTGGCGACGGCGACGAGGGTGGAGGCGACGGCCGCCCAGCGCCAGCCGCCCTTGATGGCGAAGGCCAGGACGGAACCGGCGGTCCATATCGACGGCAGGGTCGGCCCGCCGTCCATGACCCGCTCGTGGGCGTCGGCGAACGGCGTGAGCAGGATGCCGGTCAGCGCGATCGTGAGGTCGGCGGCGAGGAACCGCTTGGTGCAGCTCGCCGCGCCCGCGACCTTTGGAAGGGTCGCCAGGGTCCAGACGAAGAGGACGGCGTAGTAGGCGACGGCCAGCCAGGGGCGGGCGAAGCCGGAGTAGGCGGTCGTGAAGAACCCGATCGCGTACAGCATGGTGAGCACGCGGTAGCCGGCGAGCGCGCGCCACAGCGGCTGCTCGACCGACATCCTCATGACTCTCTCGCGCCTGGCCATGTCCCCCCGTCCCCGGCCCGTACGGTCCTCCGCCTGTCCCCGGCCGCTACCGGTCGTCGGCGGACCGTTCCTGCTCGGCCGACGCCTTCTCCTTGGCGGTCCGTTCCTTCTCCGCCTGGGCGAGCGCGGCCTTCGCGGCCTTGCCCGCCTCCTTCTCGGCCTTCGCCGCCTCCGCGAGCTGCCGCTTCATGGCGGTCGCGTACATGTCCACGTACTCCTGGCCGGAGAGCTTCATGATCTCGTACATGACCTCGTCGGTCACCGCGCGGAGTACGAAGCGGTCGTGCTCCATGCCCTGGTAGCGGGTGAAGTCCAGGGGCTTGCCGATACGGATGCCGGGCCGCATCAGCTTCGGCATCACCTGGCCGGGCGGCTGGATCTTCTCGGTGTCGATCATGGCGACCGGGACCACGGGCGCGCCGGTGGCGAGCGCCACGCGCGCGAGGCCGCCCGGCTTGCCCCGGTAGAGCCGTCCGTCCGGGGAGCGGGTGCCCTCGGGGTAGATGCCGAACAGCTCGCCGCGCTCCAGCACCTCCATGCCGCTCTTGATGGCGGCCTCGCCCGCGCCGCGTGCCCCGGAACGGTCCACGGGCAGCTGGCCGACCCCTTTGAAGAAGGCGGCGGTCAGCCGGCCCTTGACCCCGGGTGTGTTGAAGTACTCGGCCTTGGCGATGAAGGTCACCTTGCGGTCGAGGACGGCCGGCAGGAAGAACGAGTCGGAGAACGACAGGTGGTTGCTCGCCAGAATGGCGGGGCCGTCGGCCGGGATGTGCTCCAGGCCTTCCACCCAGGGTCGGAAGGCGAGCTTCAGCGAACCCCCGACGGTGACCTTCATCGCGCCGTACAACAAGCGAGTGCCTCCTGTGTCTGTGGGTCAGACCCTATCCCGCGGCACCGTCAATGGCCCCGACGGCCCTGGTCGGTGTCAGTGCGGTCGCGTACGGTGAAGTACCCGCAAGTACCGCACACGCGTCCAGCGCACCCGAGGGTCCGGCTGTGCCGGCCCCCTGACGACAGGAGACCGAGACGTGCCGGTCCTGCCCGGAGCCGAGCCGTTCCGCCACGAGGGCGGTGAGGTCGGCGTCCTGCTCTGCCACGGCTTCACCGGTTCCCCGCAGTCGCTGCGCCCCTGGGCGCGGTACCTCGCCGCGCGCGGCCTGACCGTCGCGCTGCCGCTGCTGCCCGGGCACGGCACGCGCTGGCAGGACATGCAGGTCACCGGCTGGCAGGACTGGTACGCGGAGGTGGACCGCGAGCTGCGTGCCCTGCGCGAGCGATGCGCGCGCGTCTTCGTGGCCGGCCTGTCCATGGGCGGTGCGCTGGCCCTGCGGCTCGCCGCCAAGCACGGGGACGCGGTCTCGGGCGTCGTGGTCGTCAACCCGGCGAACCGGATGCACGGCGTGGCCCAGCACGCCCTTCCCGTCCTGCGCCATCTGCTGCCCGCGACGAAGGGCATCGCCAGCGACATCGCCAAGCCGCTCAGCTCGGAGCTGGGGTACGACAAGGTGCCGCTGCACGCGGCGCACTCGCTGCGTACGTTCTTCCGTCTCGCCGACGGTGACCTGCCGCAGGTGACCCAGCCGCTGCTGTTGCTGCGCAGTCCGCAGGACCATGTGGTGCCGCCGGCCGACTCGGTCCGCATCCTCGGCCGGGTGTCGTCGACGGACGTCACGGAGATCCTGCTGGAACAGAGCTACCACGTGGCGACGTTGGACCACGATGCGGACCGGATCTTCGCGGAGAGCGTCGCGTTCATCGGCCGGCTCGCGCCCGGTTCCGTCGGGGAGCCGGAGCCCGGTCTCGGCAAGGAAGGGACGGCCGCAGGTGGCTGAGCACGACTCCGACCGCGAGGACCGCGAGGAGCGCGAGGAGCGGGACCTGGAGCAGGAGCGGGAGCACCGCGAGGGACGGGAGCGCGCGGCGGACCACGCGGCGCCCGAGGAGCAGGGCGTGCCCATCGACGAGGACGCCGCCTGGGCCGCGATCGTCGCCGGGTACGGGGACGAGCCGCCGGACCCGCCGGGCGCGAAGCCGTTCAAGTCGGTGGAGGACCTGGCGCTCCTGGAGCCGGAGACCAACGACGACAAGCCCGAGCCGGACCGCCCCGCGGCGGACCGGCCGGCCCCCACCCGGCCCCTGGGCGGCTCCGTGGCGTTCGCCCCGGGGGTCGGCCCGCGCGACCACACCCTCGCCGAGCCCTCGGACGACGATCTCGGCGAGGATGGTGACATCGGCGAGGACGAGGAGGGCCACTTCGTACCGCCCGAGCCGCCCCCGCTTCCCGAGGGCGACGCCACCGCGAAGTTCGCCTGGCTGGGCGTGCTCGGCGGTCCGGTGCTGCTCCTGCTGGCGGTGGTGCTCGGCTGGGACATGACCTGGTGGCTGCAGACCCTGAGCATCGGCGGCTTCCTCGGCGGCTTCGCGACGCTGGTCATGCGGATGCGGACGGGCGACGAGGACGACGACGATCCTGGGCGGGGCGCGGTGGTCTAGGGCCTGTCGTTTGGATCTTGCCGGCGTCGCGGGGCGTGGCACGCACTCCCCCACTGTCTGAAGGGCGTGGGGGGACCCCCAGCGGCGTTGTCGTCGGTTGCCAGGGCTTCGCCCTGCCGCCCTCCTCCGCCTTGCGGCTGCACGCACCACGCCCCGCTCGGGTGGGTTGAAAGGCGCAGTCCCTCTTGGCCGACCTGATCCAAACGACAGGCCCTGGGGGTATCGACCCGCAGGGTCGTGCACGCGGCTTGTCAGCTCGCGGACGCGGCGGGTACGCGGAGGGCGGTCAGGACCGGGAGGTGGTCGGTGGCCGCCCTCAGATCGTCCTCGGCCACACCGGGGAGCCCCAGCGGTACCCCGCAGCCCAGTACCTCGACGCCCTCCGTGACGAAGACCGCGTCGATGCGCCGGTCGGGGCCGGTGGCGGAGAAGGTGTATTCGCTGCCCCAGGGCTCGGCGGTCCAGCAGTCCCGCAGGCCGTCGCCGAGCCGCCGGAAGGTGCGGCCGCCGGGACGCTCGTTCAGGTCGCCGCCCGCCACGGCGTGCGTCACGCCCAGGCCGGCGAGCCGGTCGAGGAGCAGGCCGGCCTGCTCGTACCGCTCGTCCGCCTCCAGGGACAGATGGCAGCTCAGGACGCCGAGGCGGGCCCCGCCGATCCGGACCACGGCGGTGGCGAGGCCGCGGCGGTGCCGGCCGGGCGTGAGCGGAAGCAGCACGTCCTCGGTGCGCTCGACGGTGGCCCGCAGGGAGCACAGCAGCGCGGGGCCGGCGGCGGTGGCGCCGCCGGAGAGGAAGACCAGATCCGCGGCGCGGGCCAGGCGGGTGAGCTTCTTGCGCCAGCGGAAGAAGCGGGGGGCTTCCTGGAGGAGGACGAGATCGGGGGCGCAGGCCTTGATAACGCGGGCGAGGGCGTCGGTGTCGTCGCGCATCGAGCGGATGTTGTAGCTGAGGACCCGGATGACGGCGGAACCGTCGGGTTCGGTGCGGGAGTTGGGGAGCGGCTGGAGGGACGTTGCCATGCGGTCAATTTACGGGACCGGGTGGTCGGGCGCCCAACAGCTCGGGGCGCGAGGTTCGTGGGCGACTGCCGGTCTGTCGTGGCTTGTCGCGCCCGCGGGGCGGAGCCTCAAATAGACTCCGCCCCGCGCCCCTTGTGACGTCCGAGCGCCGTACGCCTACATGATCGGGTCGGGCTCCCGGGCCAGGTCGGCCGCGCCGACGAGGCCGGCCTTGTTGCCGAGCTGGGCGGCGACCACGTCGGCTACCGGGCGCCAGTTGCCGCCGACCAGCCACCGCTTGTACGACTTGCGGATCGGGTCGAGGACCAGGTCGCCCTCGTCGGAGAGGCCGCCGCCGACGATGAAGGCGGACGGGTCGAAGAGGGAGGCCAGGTCGGCGAGGCCGGCGCCGGCCCAGCGGGCCAGCTCGCGGTAGGAGTCGACGGCGACCGGGCAGCCCTGGCGGGCGGCGACCGAGATGTGCTTGCCCTCGATGCCCTCGGGGGTGCCGTCGCCGAGCGCGAGCAGCACCTCGGCGCGCTCGGGGGTGGCGTTGGCGCGCTGCTTGGCGTAGCGCACGAGGGCGCGGCCGGAGGCGTACTGCTCCCAGCAGCCCTGGGAGCCGCAGCCGCACAGCAGGCCGTCCGGCACCATGCGGATGTGGCCGAACTCGGCGGCCACGCCGAAGTGGCCGCGGCGCAGCTTGTTGCCGATGATGATGCCGCCGCCGAGGCCGGTGCCGAGGGTGATGCAGATGACGTTGCGGTGGCCCTTGCCGCCACCGAACTTGTACTCGCCCCAGGCGGCGGCGTTGGCGTCGTTCTCCACGACGACCGGGAGGTCGACGCGGGCCTCGACCTTCTCCTTGAGCGGCTCCTGGCGCCAGTCGATGTTGGGCGCGAAGTAGACCGTGGAGCGCTGGCGGTTGACGTATCCGGCGGCGCCGATGCCGACGCCGACGATCTCGTGACCCGCGCGCGCGCCCTCCACCGCGGAGGCGATGGCGTCCACGATGCCCTCGGGCGTGCCCGGGGTCGGCACCTTGTGGGTCGAGAGGATGTTGCCTTCCTCGTCGACCACGCCCGCCGCGATCTTCGTGCCGCCGATATCGACGCCGATGGTGAGTCCCATGAATCCCTCAGTTTCGGTCGAGCCCCGCTATGGCCAACCGTACCCGAGGGCGGTGTCAGTCCAAGTCGATGCGCTGGCCCGGGCCGGTGCCCTCGTCGCCGTCGTCGCGTCCGGTGTCGCTTCCGTCGTCACGCGGTTCGTCCAGGTCGCGGGGGTCGCGGGGGTCGTCCCCGGTGGTCTCGGCGGTCCAGCGGCGCTCCTGGTTCTGGACGGCGGAGCGGTAGGCGGCGAGGAGTTCGCCGCCGGCGGCCGCGAGGTGGTCGAAGACGTCCGGGTTGCGCTCGATGACCGGTTCGACGGCTGCCTTGGCCTGCTGGACGACCTGCCGGACCACCTGCTGGGCGGCTGGTCCGGCGACCTGGCCGAGCAGCGGGGACTGGAGGCCGGACAGCTTGTCCGCGACGGTGTCGACGAGCCGGCGCAGCTCCTCGGCGGCCGAGCCGGGCGGCGGCCCGTACTCGGCCCGGCGGCGGGCCTTCTCCGCCTCCAGGTCCTCGGCGCACGCCGTCGCCCAGGCGTCGGCGTCGGCCGGTCGCGTTTCGCCGACCCCGTCGACCGCGTCGGCCTCGTCGGGGCGAGGGGCCTCGGACGGGGGGAGCTCTTCGCTCATGACGGACTCCTGACTACGGTTCGTCCTTACGACGTTACCCGAACGGGTGCGGCGCGTTCAGCGGCTCCGCGGCCACAGCCTCGGGTCCGGCGCGAACCGGACGGCGAGCGTGCCCTCCCGCAGGGCGGCCCCGTCGACCGTGCAGCGGCGCAGCGCGGACGGCAGCGGGACGATCCGGCGGAACGGCCCGGCGGTGACGACCAGTTCGTCACCGCGGCGGACCAGGTCGAGTTCGTCGCGTGCGGCACCGGGCAGCGGGATGTTCCAGACCAGCACGCCGTCCTCGGCCAGCCGGTCGGTGACGGGCCACTCGACCGGGGAGACGTCCCGGTTGACGCCCGGCGCGCCGAGCACCGCCAGGTCTTCCCCGCCGCGCGGGTCCCGGCCGAGGTGGGCGACGGTGCGGACGTCGTACGCACCCTGCCACTCCTCCAGGGTCTTGCGCTGCTGGGTGAGGGGGCCGGTGAGCCAGCTGTCGGCCGGGGTGTCCTCGGGCAGGACGCGGTTGGCGACCAGCAGGTCGGTGCGCAGGCCCCGCAGGGCGAGGCCGAGGGTGGTGGAGCGGACGGCGTCGGCACCGGCCGGGCCCGGCTCGGCGACCAGCCGTACGACGGTGTTCCGGTCGGCGACGACGGCCTCGGCGGCGGCGAGTTCCAGGTCCCAGCGGGCGGCGGCCTCGTACAGCGCCTCGGCGGGCATGGGGACGCCGGCGAGCCGGCCGAGGACGGGGCGCAGGGCGCGGGCCGCCTGCCGCTCGGGCGGGAGGAGACGGCGCAGGTAGCGGCGCAGTTCCTCGGGCAGGGCGAGCAGCGCGAGGGCGCGCGGCGCGGGCGGGAGGTCGACGACGAGGAGTTCGTGGTGATCAGGGCCCTCGGCGAGGGCGGCGTCGCGCAGGGCACGCAGCAGGGCGAGTTCGTCGGCGCCGGGCAGGGGGGTGAGTTCCTCGGCGTCGAGGCGGCCGGCGCCGAGGAGGTCGAGCGCGGAGGCGGCGCGGTCCTGGAGGGCGGCGAGGTCGTCCCGGAACCCCTTCGCGGCGTCGGGCCGCCAGGCGGTGAGGCGGGGCTCGACGGTGATCGGTGCGGGGCCGCCCGTGGGCATCCCGAGCGCGGCGCCGAGGGTGTCGTCGCGGTCGGCGCCGAGGAGCAGGGTGCGGGTGCCCTGCCGGGCGGCGGCGAGCGCGGTGGCGGCGGCGACGGTGGTACGGCCGCTGCCGCCGGGGCCCGTGATCAGGATGGTGCGCATGGGGGTGAACGGTACCGGTGCCTCGGCGGCGCCGGGTGCGGACGCCGGGGGTGCGCGGCCCGGCGTTGCGGGGATGCCACCCCCACTCTCGGCTTCGCACAAGCGGGAGGTGCCCCCACCGCCCACCCGTGCCGCCCCTGGGGGGTACCTGCCAGGCCGTTCAGACACTGGGGGAGGCACGACTGCCCGCGGCTGGGGAGGGGGGCGCTACTTCGCTCCCGACTCCACGCGCTTCTTCAGGCCCGCCAGCGCCCGGTCGATGATGACCTTCTCGGCCTTGCGCTTGATCATGCCCAGCATCGGGATCTTGACGTCGACCGTGAGCCGGTAGGTGACCTCCGTGCCCGTGCCGACCGGGCGGAGCAGGTAGGAGCCGTCCAGGGAGCGCAGCATCTGGGACTTCACCAGGGTCCAGGACACCTCGTGCTCGCCGGTCCAGGTGTACCCCAGCGTCTGGTCGTCCTTGATCGCCCCGGCGTCCATGACGAGTCGGACCTGCTCGGCACGCCCCTGCGCGTCGGTCGCGAGGACCTCCGCCTCCTTCACCTCACCGGTCCAGTCCGGGTAGCGGGCGAAGTCGGCGATCACCGCCATGACGTCGGCCGGTGCCGCCTCGATCATGATGCTCGAGCTGGTGTGTTCCGCCATCGCTGTGGCTCCTCCAGATGCGGGCCGGTACTGAGGGTCGTCGTGCGCCGGGTCGTCGTGTGCCCGTGGCGCGCACGTGTGTGCCGCGTGAAGGCTATCGCGCACGGGCAGCGCGAATGTCACCACCTGGCTGCGCAGGGCCGGCCGCCGGGACGCCGCCCCGGCTCACCACTCCAGCGCCCACGGCCGCCCCGTCGACGCGAAGTGCCCGACGTTCACGCACTCGGTCGCCCCGATCCGCATCCGCCGCACCAGCGGCTGGTGGACGTGCCCGAACAGGGCGTAGCGGGGACGGGTGCGGCGGATCGCGTCCAGCAGCGCGCGGCTGCCCCGTTCGAAGCGCCGCGCCACCGTGTCGTAGACCAGTTCCGGCACCTCCGGCGGGATGTGCGTGCACAGCACGTCCACCTCGCCGACGGCCTCGATCTTCGCGGCGTACTCCTCGTCACCGATCTCGTACGGCGTGCGCATCGGGGTGCGCAGGCCGCCGCCGACGAAGCCGAAGACCCGGCCGCCGATCACCACCCGCTCGCCGTCGAGCACGGTGGTGCCGGGGCCGGCGTACTCACGCCACAGGGGCGGCATGTCGACGTTGCCGTAGGTGGCGTACGTCGGGGTGGGGAAGGCGGCGAACAGCTCGGCGTACTGCTTGCGCACCGCCCCCTCGATCAGCTCGCGCCGGTCCCCGCCGACGCCGGCCCACAGCCGCGCCCCGAACTCCCGCGCCTCGGCGAAGCGGCGGGCGGTGCGCAGCTCGACGATGCGGCCGGCGTTCGCGGCGCCGAACAGGTCGGGGAAGATGCCGCGCGTGTGGTCGGCGTAGTCGAGGAAGAGGACCAGGTCACCGAGGCAGATCAGGGCGTCGGCGCCCTCGCCGGCCCTGGCCAGGTCGCGGGCGTTGCCATGGACGTCGCTGACCACATGGACGCGCGTCCTCGTGTTACCGGGCGGTGTGGGTGCCATGGCGATCAAGCGTAAGCAGCGCGTGGCTCTCGTGAACAGTGGCGATCGGACCTGCGGTTACTGGCTGGTCGGTTGATCCGTCGACTACTGTGCGCAAAGGAAACCCCATCCGTGTGACGCAGCGAACATCTCGCGGGGACCCCCTGTCGGAGAAGCCATACCGGCGGGTAACGTCCGGGCAGTCCAGTCGTGCTCTGGTCTTCAACATGTGAATCGGCGTGTGATCCAACATGTGATCAACATGTGATTCCCGAGCACTTGCCCGAGCCTTGGACCGCACCGTCGCATCACACAACGTCGTGGCGCCGGCGCCCTATGAGGAGCAGCAGTCTTGCGCGAGTTCAGCCTTCCGGCTTTGTACGAGGTCCCTGCGGACGGAAATCTGACCGACATCGTCCGCAGAAACGCCGCGCAGCACCCGGACGTCGCCGTCATCTCCCGCAAGGTGGCCGGCGCGTGGCAGGACGTGACCGCCCGCGACTTCCTCGCCGAGGTGCAGGCCGCCGCCAAGGGCCTCATCGCCTCCGGTGTCCAGCCGGGCGACCGGGTCGGCCTGATGTCCCGTACGCGCTACGAGTGGACCCTGCTGGACTTCGCGATCTGGTGCGCGGGCGCGATCACCGTGCCGGTGTACGAGACCAGCTCGCCCGAGCAGGTGCAGTGGATCCTCAGCGACTCGGGCGCCACGGCGTGCGTCGTGGAGTCGGCCGGGCACGCCGCCACCGTCGAGTCGGTGCGCGAGCGGCTGCCCGCCCTCAAGCACGTCTGGCAGATCGACTCCGGGGCCGTGGAGGAGCTGGGGCGCCTCGGCCAGGACGTCACGGACCGGACCGTCGAGGAGCGCGGCTCGATCGCGAAGGCCGACGACCCGGCGACCATCGTCTACACCTCCGGCACCACCGGCCGCCCCAAGGGCTGCGTGCTCACCCACCGCAGCTTCTTCGCCGAGTGCGGCAACGTCGTCGAGCGCCTGCGTCCCCTCTTCCGCACGGGCGAGTGCTCCGTCCTCCTCTTCCTCCCGCTCGCCCACGTCTTCGGCCGCCTCGTCCAGGTCGCGCCGATGATCGCGCCGATCAAGCTGGGCTGCGTCCCCGACATCAAGAACCTCACCGACGAGCTGGCCGCGTTCCGGCCCACGCTGATCCTCGGGGTGCCGCGCGTCTTCGAGAAGGTCTACAACTCGGCGCGCGCCAAGGCCCAGGCCGACGGCAAGGGCAAGATCTTCGACAAGGCCGCCGACACGGCGATCGCGTACAGCAAGGCCCTGGACACCCCCTCGGGCCCGTCCGTCGGCCTGAAGATCAAGCACAAGGTCTTCGACAAGCTCGTCTACAGCAAGCTCCGCACGGTCCTCGGCGGGCGCGGCGAGTACGCCATCTCCGGCGGCGCCCCGCTCGGCGAACGCCTCGGTCACTTCTTCCGCGGCATCGGCTTCACGGTCCTGGAGGGCTACGGCCTGACCGAGTCCTGCGCGGCCACCGCCTTCAACCCCTGGGACCGGCAGAAGATCGGCACGGTCGGCCAGCCGCTGCCCGGCTCCGTGGTGCGCATCGCGGACGACGGGGAAGTGCTGCTGCACGGCGAGCACCTGTTCAAGGAGTACTGGAACAACCCGGGCGCCACCGCCGAGGCGCTGGCCGACGGCTGGTTCCACACCGGCGACATCGGCACCCTCGACGAGGACGGCTACCTCTCGATCACCGGGCGCAAGAAGGAGATCATCGTCACCGCCGGCGGCAAGAACGTCGCCCCGGCCGTCATAGAGGACCGCATCCGCGCGCACGCGCTGGTCGCGGAGTGCATGGTGGTCGGCGACGGGCGGCCGTTCGTGGGCGCGCTGGTCACCATCGACGAGGAGTTCCTCGGCCGCTGGTGCGCGGATCACGGCAAGCCGGCCGGCTCGACGGCGGCGTCGCTGCGGAACGATCCGGATCTGCTCGCCGCGATCCAGGACGCGATCGACGACGGCAACTCGGCGGTTTCCAAGGCGGAGTCGGTGCGGAAGTTCCGGGTGCTGGAGGCTCAGTTCACGGAGGACTCGGGGCATCTGACTCCGTCGCTGAAGCTGAAGCGGAGTGTTGTCGCCAAGGATTACGTGGACGAGATCGAGGCGATCTACTCCAAGTAGGGGCGCCTATTGGAGTGCGGGGTACGGTTCGTTGGCGGCTTTCCGTCCGCCGTGGCTGGTCGCGCGGTTCCCCGCGCCCCTATAGCCCGGTTCGCTACAGCAGAGCCTTCAGGTGCTCCGCCAGCAGGTCCCAGCGCCACTTCTCCTCGACCCAGGCCCGGCCGCGTTCGCCCATCCTGCGGCGCAGCTCCGCGTCGCCGAGGAGGGTGACGACGCGGTCGGCGGTCTGCTCCTCGGAGTCACCGCGCACCACCCACCCCGTCTCGCCGTCGAGCACCGCGTCCGGCGCGCCGCCCGAGTCGCCCGCGACCACGGGCAGGCCGGTCGCTGAGGCCTCCAGGTAGACGATGCCGAGGCCCTCGACGTCGAGGCCGCCCCGGCGGGTCCGGCATGGCATGGCGAAGACGTCCCCGGCGCCGTAGTGCGCGGGCAGCTCGGACCAGGGGACGGCGCCGGTGAAGTGGACGGCGGCGGCGACGCCGGTCTCGGCGGCGAGGCGGCGCAGCTCCTTCTCGTAGGGGCCGCCGCCGACGATCAGCAGGACGGCGTCGGGCTCGGCGGCCAGGATGCGGGGCATCGCCCGGATCAGGGTGTCCTGGCCCTTGCGGGGCACCAGCCGCGAGACGCACACGAGCACCGGCCGCTCGGTCAGTCCGAGCCGGGCCCGCACCTCCTCGCCGCCGCTGCCCGGGTGGAAGGTCTTCTCGTCGACGCCGGGCGGCAGTTGCCTCATCCGGGCGGCGGCCCCGGGCGTCAGCGCCCCCGCGATCCGCGAGCGCGTGTACTCGCCGAGGTAGGTGATCGTGTCCGTCGACTCCCCGATCCGGCGCAGCAGTTGCCGGGCGGCGGGCAGCTGGGCCCACCCGGCTTCGTGGCCGTGGGTGGTGGCGACGATCCGCTCGGCCCCCGCTTTCCGGAGCGCCGGCGCCATCAGCCCGAGGGGCGCCGCCGCCCCGAACCACACCGACGCGCACCCGTGCTCACGCAGCAGCCCGACGGCCCGCCGGGTCGCGCCCGGCGTCGGCAGCAGCATCGTCGTACGGTCGCGTACGACGGTGAAGGGCTGCTCGGCGTCGAAGGCGGCGGTGGCCTCGATGCCCTCCCGGCCCCGCTTCCAGGTGGAGGCGTAGACGACGAGCCGCTCGGGGTCCAGCCGTAGCGCCATGTTGTGCAGGAAGGCCTGGATGCCGCCCGGGCGGGGCGGGAAGTCGTTCGTCACGATCAAGGTCTTGCGCACGCCGCCGACCCTACCGAACCCGCCGCGCGGGCCGGGGGCCCGGCCGCCCCTCCCCGGTGGCACACGCACAGGTGTCCGGGTCATCATGGCCGCGAAGCACGGCACGCGGACGGGCAGGGAGCACGTGGAGACGACGGACGCGAGGCGGCCCGCGGTGCCGCTGCTGACGGCCTGGGGCGCCACGCGGCTGGTGCTGCTGCTGTTCGTGCTGAAGGTGTGGGTCTTCCCGGGGCCGGACGTCACCAGCGACGTGTCCGTCATCTACCGGGACTGGTACGACGTCCTGCGCACCGGAACGTTTCCGCTGGACGACGTCACCTGGCAGTACCCGCCCGCCGCGGCCTTCGCGATCCTCTCCCCCGCGCTGCTGCCCTTCCTGGAGTACGCGACGGCCTTCTTCGTCCTGGCCTGTGCCGTGGACCTGGCCGTCCTCGCCCTGCTGTGGCGCGCGGGGCGGGGTTCCGGGCGCTCGTCGCGCGGTGCGTGGGTGTGGGTGGCGGGCGTTCCGCTGCTCGGTCCGACGGTGTACGCCCGCTACGACGTGATGGTCACCGCCGTGGCGGTGGCGGCGCTGCTCGCCGCCGGCCGGCATCCACGCGTGGCGGGGGCCCTGGCGGCGCTCGGGGCGCTGCTGAAGGTGTGGCCCGCGCTGGTGCTCCTCGGGATGCGGGGGCGGGCGCCCTGGGCCGCCGCGGCGCTGAGCGGGGCCGGACTGGCGGCGCTGTTCGCGGCGACGATGCCCGGGGCGTTCGCGTTCCTGACGTTCCAGCGCGAGCGGGGCACCGAGGTGGAGTCGCTGGGCTCGCTGGTCTTCCACGTCGCCCGGCACTTCGGCTGGGACGGCGAGGTGCTGCTCAACTACGGCTCGGTCGAGTTCCTCGGCCCGTACGTGGGCGCGGTGAGCACGGTCGCCCTCGCGCTGACCTCCCTGGCCTTCGGCTGGCTGCTGCTGTGGCGGCTGGCGGCCTCGCGCTTCTCGGCGCACACGGCGGCGGACGCGGCCTTCGTGGGGGTGCTGATGTTCACCGTCACGAGCCGCGTGATCAGCCCGCAGTACATGGTGTGGCTGGTCGGCCTCGCCGCGGTCTGCCGGTGCTTCCGCGCGAGCCGCATGCGGGTACCGGTCGCCCTGGTGCTGGCGGCGAGCCTGGTGACGGTGCTGGAGTTCCCGGTGTACTTCGCGTACGTCGTCGCCGGCGATCCGCTCGGCATCGCGTTGCTGGCCGTCCGCAACGGCCTGCTGATCGCCGCGGCGCTCCTGGCGGCCCGCGCCCTGTGGCGCGACACGGCGCCGCGCGGGACGCCCGCGCCGACGCCGCCGTCCCGCGCCGCCCGCACCGACGAGGCACCGGCCTCGTCCCGAGCGGACGGAGTCCGAACGGACCCGTGAGGCGACGAGAGCGAAGCGACCTCAGTCGAACTCGGCCCGCTGATACTCCCGCCACCGTGCCGTGAACTCCTCCGGCGTCGTCGCGAGCACCTCGTTCATCGCGTCCTCGACCGCGCCCGCGCGCTTCTCGTGCGCGCCCACGGCGCGGTAGAAGGCGTCCAGGCGGTCCTCGCCCCACTGGTCGGCGATCATGCGGCAGGCCAGCCAGCCGCCCTCGTAGGCGCGGGCCAGTTCGTCCGCGTCGGCGGTGAAGCCGAAGTCCTCGTCGGTCGGGAGACTCGCGGGCACGCGGCCCTCGGAGACCGCGCCGGCCATCTCGGGGGCGGCCTGCGAGGGGGCGCGGTCGCTGTCGCGGTAGCCGACCCAGTCCGCGTAGCCCTCGGACAGCCACAGCGGGGTGGCGGCGGTGGTGTCGGCGCGGGTGGCGACGTGGGTGGTCTCGTGGGTGAGCACGACCTGTTTGCCGAGGCTGCCGAGCAGCCCGTAAGCGTCGGGATTGACGATGATCCGGTCCGCGGGTGCCTGCTCCCGGCCGCCGGTCTCGCCGGTGGTGACCGCCGCGATGCCCCGGTAGGAGGAGGCGGGCGAGCCGAGCAGGCCCGCCATCCCCTCCAGCGACTTCGGCACCAGTACGACGACCCGGCGGGCCCAGTCGCCGTCCCAGGCGTCCGACACGGCCGGCACCGCCCGGTCGGCCAGCTCCGCGTAGCCGCGCAGCGCCCCGGCGGACTGTCCGACGCCGAGCACGAGGCTGTGCGTGCCCCGGACGACCTGGACCGCGCCCTGGTCCCACGGCTGCTGGCCGGACCGCTTCGCGGGCCGGTCGGAATCGACGGTCCACCGCCCGTCCGCACCGTCCCGGCTCAGCCGCACGGCACGGCCGGTGGTGACGGGGCCCCGGTCGTGGCCCTCGATGCGGTAGCGCAGCTCGACGTCGGCGGTGGCGGTGTCGCCGGTGCGGTCCACGCCCCTCACGCGGTACGACCAGGCGGCCAGCGGCACCTCGCCCAGGTTGTCGAAGCCGGCCCCGGTGCCCGTGCGCGTGTAGGCGGCCCGGTCGTGGTCGAGGACGGATTCCGCACGCCGGTCCAGTACCCGCTGCACCTCGGCCGGGACGGGGTCGGCGGCGGTCCGGCCGCCGCAGGCCACGAGGGAGACGAGCAGCAGGCACAGCGCCACCACCGAGGAACCCGACGTCCGCCTTCGACCAGCCACCCCCCGATCGTACGGGCGGCCGGCCGAAGGGGGCAGCGGGCAAAGGGACCGGAAGGGCCGTGAAGGTCAGACCCGGGTGACCGAGGAGACCGGCATCATGCCGACCGGGTCGTAGCGCACGGGGGCGCCGGGGTAGGGCGCGTGGATCACCTGGCCGTTGCCGACGTACATGCCGATGTGGCTGGCGTCGTCGCGGTAGGCGACCAGGTCGCCGGGCCGGGCCTGGGCCAGGGACACCCGCTGCCCGGCACCGGACTGCGCCTGCGAGGTGCGCGGCAGGCCGACCCCGGCCTGCGCGTACGACCACTGGGTCAGGCCCGAGCAGTCGAAGCCGGTGGGCCCGTTGGCGCCCCAGACGTAGGGCTTGCCGAGGGCGGAGCGGGCGGCGGCGACGGCGGCCGCCGCGCGGCCGGAGACGGGTCCGGCGGCGCCCGGGGCGGGCAGGTCGGTACGGCCGGTGCGGGAGCCGCGGTCGTAGGCGGCGCGTTCGCCGTCCGGAAGGGAGTTGAGCAGTTCCCGGGCCTTCGCGAGCTTTCGCTCCACGGTCTTCTTGTGGGCGGCGACGGCCTTGCGGCCCTTCTCCAGCTCGGTGAGCTTCCGGCCGGCCTCGGCGCGGTCCTGGGCGAGGTCGCGCATGGCGCCCTGGAGTTCCCTCAGTTCACCGGCCTGGTGGCTGGTGATCCGGTCGAGCACGGAGGCCTTGTCCAGGTAGTCGTCCGGGTCGGTCGCGAGCAACAGCTCCAGCGACGGGTCGATGCCGCCGGAGCGGTACTGGGCGCCGGCCAGCGAACCGAGCGCGTCCCGCATGGTGTTGATCCGCTCCTGCTGCCGGGCGATCGAGTCCTGCGCGGTGCTGACCTCCTCGCGCAGGGCGTCGGTGCGCGCGTCGGCCTTGTTGTAGGCCTCGGTCGCCTGCTCCGCCTCCGTGTAGAGCCGGTCCACCTCCGCCCGCCGGTCGTCGTGCGGGGTGGCCGTGGCCGGTACGGCGCCCAGGGCCGCGGCGGCGACGGAAAGCAGGCCGACGGCGGCGGTGGCGCCGCGGTCGAGCCCGGTTGGTGCAAGGCGGCGATGGAACCCCACGGGAAGCCGCACTCCTTCCGCTGGCGGACAGGGAAACGCGGCAGACAGTAACCCCGCGGCGGGGCACCGGCCAACGACCTCGGAGGCGCGCGCAGCACGACGCCCCGCCGCTGACGCAGGTCACCGGCGGGGCGGAGGTAAGAAGGCCGTACCGTGATTCGCCCGAACGGGCGGCACGGCGAGGGCGACTTCGGGTTTACCAAAGGCGGCGGCTCAGACCCGCACGCCGAACATGAACGGGCCGCCGATGGTGTTCATCGACTCGTAGCGGACGACCGTGCCGGTGCGCGGCGCGTGCAGGACCTGGCCGTTGCCGGCGTAGAGGCCGACGTGGTGCAGGTCGTTGAAGAAGAAGACGAGGTCGCCGACCTGGAGGTCGCTCATCGAGGAGATGCGGGTGCCCGCGCCGGTCTGCGCCTCGGAGGTGCGCGGGATGCCGACGCCGGCCTGGGCGTAGGCCCAGGAGGTCAGGCCCGAGCAGTCGAAGGAGGAGGGGCCGGTGGCGCCGTAGACGTAGGGCGTGCCGATCTTGCTCTGGGCGGCGGCGAAAGCGGCGGCGGCTCGCCCGGAGGCGGGCTTCCCGCTACCGCCGGTCAGGACCTCGCGCTCGCTGCTGCGGGTGGCGCGCTGCTCCTCGGCGGCGAGGGCGGCCTTCTCCTTCGCGGTGAGCGTGTTGAGCAGCTTCTGCGCGGAGGAGAGCTTGCCCTGGACTTCCTTCTTCTTCTTGCCCAGTTCGGTGCGGGTGGAGGCGAGGTCCTTGAGCTTCTCGGTGGCCTCGGAGCGCTGCTGGGCGAGGTCGCGCTGCTTGTCCTGGATCTTCTTCAGCGCCTCGACCTGCTGACCGCTCAGCTGGTCGAGGGTGGAGGCCTTGTCCAGGTAGTCGTCCGGGTCGGCGGACAGGAACAACTGGAGGGAGGGGTCTATCCCGCCGGAGCGGTACTGGGCGCTGGCCATCGAACCGAGGCCGTCGCGCAGCTCGTTGAGCTCCTCCTGGCCGCGGGCGACGTTGTCCTGGATCGTGGAGATCTCCTTCTGGAGCTTCTCCTGCTTCTCCTTGGCGCCGTTGTACTTCTCGGTGGCCTGCTCGGCCTCTTCGTAGAGCTTGTCGACCTTGGCCTTGACCTCGTCCTTGCTCGGCTTCTCACTCGGGGCGGCGTTGGCGGCCTGCGAGCTGAGTGCGACAGCGGCGGCGGCAGCGGTGGTGAGCACGGTCACGCGCGTGCGGCTCGGCTGCTTGGGACGACGGTGGGACGCCACGGAGACGAGCTCCTTCTTGAGAGGGATCACCCGTGCGAGGGTTCGAGGGCTGACCCTAGTGACCCACTCGTGATCAGTTCAAATCCTCCGCCGAAAAATCCCGGTTACGCACCGCGTTCTTTGCCACAACTCACCTGCAGTGACCTTCACTTGACGCTACGTTGCGTGACGGTTCCGTCAATTCGGGCATAGAACGCCTACGTTGCGGTTGCCACGAAAGTGAAACATGGGGCCGGCGAGGGGCTAGGAAAGCCGCTTGAGGAGCACCGCGGACGCCACCGGTCGTGCGCCGGCGCGCGCCACGCCGTCGGCGACCTCGCGGTCGGTGGAGACGACGATGACCGGCCGGCCCGGCGGCTCGGCCCGCACCAGCTGGCGGATCAGCTCGTCGGCCGTGACCCCGGGCTTGGAGAACAGCACCCGCACCCCGCGCGGCGGCGCGAGCAGCACCGGCGCCACCAGTTCGGCCCCGTCGAAGACGCAGGTCATCTCGGCGCCGGTCTGCGCGGCGAGCTGGGAGAGCTGGCCGAGCAGCCGCAGCCGCTGCTTCTCCAGCGGCATCTGCGGATAGCCGGTCTTGGTGACGTTGTAGCCGTCGACGACCAGGTGCGCCTGGGGCAGCGCGAGCAACTGGTCGAGGATGGCGGGGTCGTTCTCGGACAGGGCGCGGGCGGCGATGTCCTTGGGCGTCATCCGGCCGGGTTCGACCGCGTCCACCGTCTCGGCGGGCCGCACCGACACCGGGGGCAGCGCGAGTTCCCGGCGCAGGCCCTGCGTGGCGTCCAGCAGGGTGTCCAGCAGCAGCCGCACCCGCATGTCCTCGACGCTGCGTCCCTCACGGGCCGCCTTGCGGGTGGCCTCCAGGGCGGCCTCCGCCTCCCCGAGCCGGGTCTTGAGCCGCCGGGTCTCGCTCTCGGCGGCGGAGACCTGTGCGTGCCCCTCGGCGCGGACCGCGTCGATCTCGGCCCGGATCTTGCGCAGCGCCGCCTCGCCGCGCTTGACGTCGCTGAGGGCGGAGCGCAGCTTGCGGTGCAGCGACTCGGTCTCCTTCTTCGCCGCGTCCAGCTCGGCGCGCAGCCGCTCGGTCTCGGTCCGGGTGTGCTCCCGGGCCCGGGCCAGCTCCTCGTGCAGCCGCTCCAGCTCCGCGCGGCTCTCCTCGTCGGCGCGCTCGGCGTCCGCGCGCAGCGCCTCCTCGCCGGCGGCGGTCACCAGCTTCACCCAGCCGTGCGGCCGCAGCACGTAGGCCGCGGCCGCCACGTCGAGCGGGTCCGCGGCCGGCGGCGGGGAGGCGGCGTCCAGGGCCCCGGCCAGTTCCGGCTGGGCCTCTCTGAGCTTCTCGCCGATGCGCTGGCGGAACAGGGGGTCGGTCTCCACGGCGGCGGCCATGGCGTTGCCGGCGAACTTGGCCCTGCGGTTCGGGGCGAACCGGGCGTACTGTCTCAGCTGCGCCGGCAGTTCGCCGAGGGTGAGTCCACCGAAGCCGTCGGACACGATCTGCACGACCCTGCGGCGCACGCCGTCGGGCAGCGGCCGGTCGAGCACCTCGGCGGCGCCGTCGCCCGGCTCCCCGCCATGTGTCTCCACCATCCGTCACCCCAATGCCTCTGCGTGATCCCGTGCGGGGTCACCTCATGCGGGGCCGCTCCGGTCAGGAGGCGGCACCCGGCCTGTCCACGAGTTCCACCTGGTCCACGGCGTTGCACCAGCGGCACCGCACCGACTCGATGGTCTCACTGAGCACCTCGCGCTCCTCGACCTTCGGCTCACCGGCCAGATCGAGGTGCACGTACTCGACGACCTTCGAGGCCCGGGTCACGTCGAAGCGGGTGAGGTTGCCGCAGAGGGTGCAGCGCCACCGCGTCGTGTCGGTCGGCAGGGGAACCGTCATCGTGGCTGTCCGCTCTCTTCCAGTGTCGGTGACGCGCCGGGCTCCCCCGGCGCGTGTGGCTCGTAACCCTACGGCCTGGCGGGTACCCGACGCCCGCGTGTCCACGGCGGCGAGGCGGTCCGGGCGGTTGCGTCCTGTTACGTCATGCTCTGTGTCCATGATCCGCAACTGGAGCACGGCGGCCCTCACCAGGAGGGTGAAGACGGTCAGGACACCAGGCACGTCCCGCACGCCCCGGGGCCGGTCGGCACCGGTGACGTACGGGCTGATCACCCTGTGCTGTCTGCTGTTCCTGATCAGCCCGGCGGCGGGCCTGAATCCGGTGTACGGCACCGGCGACGAACTGCTCGCCGCGCAGCGCGCCTACTTCCGGCGCTGGGGCGTGATCCCCGCAGAACTGTTCGAGGACTCCCCCGGATCGGCCCTCACCCCCGCCACGGCGCTGTTCGTCCACGGCAGCTGGGTGCACCTGCTGGGGAACATGCTCTTCCTCTACGTCTTCGGCGCGATGACCGAGGAACGGATGGGCAGGCTCCAGTTCGCCCTGTTCTACCTCGGCTGCGGCTACCTGGCCCTGCTCGGTTACGCGGGAGCCAACGCCCACTCCCAGCAGTCCCTGGTCGGCGCCTCGGGGGCCATCTCCGCGGTCCTCGGCGCGTTCCTCTTCCTCTTCCCGCGCGCCCGGGTGACCAGCCTCCTGCCCTTCCTCTTCTTCCTGCCGCTGCGGTTCCCGGCCTGGGTCGTCCTGCCCTTCTGGGCCGGCCTCCAGTGGATGGCCGCGGGGCGGGCCGGCGACGGGCCGGGGGTGGCGTATCTCGCGCACCTGGTCGGCTTCGGGCTGGGCTTCGTCTTCGCCTGGGTGCGGTTCGGGCGTACGACTAGAGTGAAGAGCGTTCCAGTGACGGCTTCCGAGGGAGACAAACAGCCGTGATCAGCGCGATCGTCCTCATCAAGACCAGCGTGGACCGGATCCCCGAGATCGCGGAGCAGATCGCCGCGCTGGAGAACGTCAGCGAGGTCTTCTCCGTCACCGGCACCTACGACCTGATCGCCATGGTCCGGGTGAACGAGCACGAGGACCTGGCGGAGGTCATCCCCGGCCGGATCAGCAAGATCCCGGGCGTGGAGGGCACGGACACGCACGTGGCGTTCCGGACGTACTCGCAGCACGACCTGGAGGCGGCGTTCGCCATCGGGCTCGACAACTAGGGCCTGTCGAGGACGCTGATGAAGAGTTCTTCATCCCGGACTCATCCGGGACGCGGGGTATCGGGCGCAGGATCAGGGGCATGGTCTTCTCACGCCGGATGGCGGCCCTGGCGGCCGTCGTCCTGATCCCGCTCGGCATCGCGGCGACCAGCTTCGCCCTCACCGACAGTCCGCAGGAACCCAAGGTCCCGGCCAAGGTGGAGCTGGAGAGCGGCTCCCCCACCCCGACCCCCACCTCCTCCTCGCCCACCTCCTCCTCGCCCGAGCCGACGCCCAGCGACCAGGTGGTGACCCGGCCACCGGTGACCGACAGCGCTCCGGATGACGACGATGACGACGACCGAGGCAACGACGCCGGAGACGACCAGGGCGCCGACGACGGAGCCGGCGACGACGGCTGACCGCGAACGCCGCCGGATCTCGGCCCGGGTCCGCATCCTGCTCTGGCTGCTGCTCGTGATGGCGGTCGCACTCGCCTCGGTGGCCGCGACCACCCGCTCGATCCTGCTGCGCGACACCGACCAGCGGATCAACGGCCTGCTCGCCCAGGAGGCCGGCGAGTTCGCCAACTTCGAGGAGCAGGGCTTCGACCCGGAGACCGGCCTCCCGTTCACCGACCCGGGTCGGCTGCTGCGGGTCTTCCTGGAGAGGCAGTACGCCGACCTGGACGAGGAACTGATCGGACTGGTGGGCGAGCAGGGCAGCAAGCCCACGCAGATCATCCAGCAGCGCGAGATCCCGGTCGCCCTGCCCCTGCACAAGGACGCCGACGCCAGGCGCCGCATCTACGCCTCCCCGGACTCCACCGGCACCCTGCACCGGCCGGAGGGGGACATCCGCTGGGCAAAGGTCACCGTGGCCCGGTACGGCGGCGAACCGGCGGCCGCCTTCGTGGTCGCCTTCCACCCCGGGCGGGAACAGGCCCGCGCGGACGAGGTGTTCCGCGTCCTGCTCGCCATCTCCGGCGTCGCCCTGCTGATGACGACCGGCATCGCCTGGGTGGTCGCGGGCCGCATCCTCAAACCGGTACGGCTGGTGCGGACCACGGCCGCGCAGCTCACCGAACAGGACCTGACCCGGCGCATCCCGGTGCACGGCCACGACGACGTGGCCGCGCTCGCCGAGACGTTCAACGCCATGCTCGACCGGCTGGAACGCGCCTTCGCCACCCAGCGCCGGTTCGTCGACGACGCGAGCCACGAGCTGCGCACCCCGATCACCATCGTGCGCGGCCACCTGGAACTGATGGGCGACGACCCGGCGGAACGCGAGGAGACCGTCCGCCTGGTCACCGACGAACTGGACCGGATGAGCCGCATCGTGGAGGACCTGCTGCTGCTCGCCAAGGCCGACCGCCCCGACTTCGTCACCCCCGAGCCGGTCCAGCTCGCCGAACTCACCGCCGACGTCTACGTCAAGGCCCGCACCCTCGGCGACCGGGAGTGGGTGCTGGCCGAGGTCGCCGACCGCGAAACCCAGCTGGACCCCCAGCGCGTCACCCAGGCCATGGTGCAGCTCGCGCAGAACGCCGTGCAGCACACCACCACCGGCCAGACCATCCGCATCGGCTCCCGCGCCGACGGCACCCGCGTCGAGCTGTACGTCGCCGACTCCGGGCCCGGGGTCCAGCCGCAGGACGCCGAGGTCGTCTTCGAGCGGTTCCGGCGCGGCACGGCCCGGCGCGGGGTGCGCGGGAGCGGTGCCGGGCTCGGGCTGTCGATCGTCAAGGCGATCGCGGAGGGCCACGGCGGGCGGGTCGCCCTGCGCACCACCGAGGGTGGCGGCGCCACCTTCGTACTGACACTGGACTGATTCCGGAAGAGGCACGCCCATGAACCGCATCCTCATCGTCGAGGACGAGGAGCGCATCGCCTCCTTCGTCGAGAAGGGCCTGCGCGCCAACGGCTTCACCACCACCGCTGTCGCCGACGGCGACGCCGCCTACGAGTACGCCCTCACCGGCGGCTTCGACCTGGTCGTCCTGGACATCGGGCTGCCCGGCCGGGACGGCTTCACGGTCCTGCGGGAGCTGCGCGAGTCCCGGGTGACGACCCCGGTGATCGTGCTGACCGCACGGGACTCCGTACGGGACACGGTGGCCGGCCTGGAGGGCGGCGCCGACGACTGGATGACCAAGCCGTTCCGCTTCGAGGAACTGCTCGCCCGGGTTCGGCTGCGACTGCGTACGGCGGCCAGGGCACCGGAGGTGACGGTGCTGAGGTCCGGCGACCTCTCCCTGGACCTGCGTACCCGCCGCGCCCGTGCCGCGGAGCGGACGGTCGACCTGACGGCCCGTGAGTTCGTGCTGCTCGAACTGTTCCTGCGCCACCCTGGGCAGGTCCTGTCGCGGGAGCAGATCCTGTCCCACGTGTGGGGCTACGACTTCGACCCCGGCTCCAACATCGTGGACGTCTACGTGCGGGCGCTGCGCAAGAAGCTGGGGGCGCAACGGGTGGAGACGGTACGGGGCATGGGGTACCGGCTGCCGGGCTGACGTACCCGGCCCGCCGACGGCCGACCGGCTTTTGTGTGAAGTTTCCTTCATGTCGGGCTCATTGAGGACTCACCACCCGGGAGAACCCTCGATGACGTGACGTTGAACCTCCGCCTGGCGGCGGCCCTCTGCGTGGCGCTGTCCCTGTGCGCGCTGCTGGCGGTACCAGCGAACTTCCCCGCCCTCGGCGGTGACGCGCGCCTCACCCTCGCCGTGTTCGCGCTGGCCACCTGCGCCTGGATCGGTACGCCGATCGACGACACGTACATCGCGCTGGGCGCCGGACTCGCGCTGACCGCTACCGGCGTGATCAGCAGCGACACCCTCTTCGGCACCCTCGGCGACGACACGGTGTGGCTGCTGATCTGCGCCTTCGTGCTGGCGGCGGCGGTGACCCGGACCGGCCTCGCGGGGCGGGCGGCGGCGTTCCTGGTCGGCGGGGCGCGCAGCGTACGGCAGTTGGTGCATCTGACGACGGCCGCGCTGGTCGTGACGGCGTTCGCGGTGCCGGCCACGTCGGGCCGGGCGGCGCTGGCGTTGCCGGTGTTCCTCGCCCTCGCCAAGGCCCTCGCCGACCGGAAGCGACTGGTCGTGATGCTGGCGCTGCTGTTCCCGACCGTGATCCTGCTGTCGGCGGTGGCGACCCTGATCGGCGCGGGAGCGCATCTGATCACGGTGTCGGTGCTGTGGGAGGCGACCGGCGACCGGATCGGCTTCACCCAGTGGCTGCTGCTCGGCCTGCCGCTGGCCGTGACCTCCTCCCATCTGGCCGCCGAGACGGTCCTGTTGACGACCACACGGCGAGCGGACCGCAAGGCCCCGGTCCACATCACCGCCGAGGAGATACAGCGGCACAGCGAGAAGCCGGTCACCGGTCCCTGGACGCAGGCGGAGAAGCGCTGCGCCGCGCTGCTGGCCACGGTGGTGGCCCTGTGGTGCAGCGAGCCCCTGCACCATGTGTCGCCCGCGGTCGTGGCGCTGATCGGGGCGGTCGTCGCCTCCTCGCCCGCGCTCGGCACCGTACAGCTCAAGGACGCGCTGAAGACCGTCCCCTGGTCGCTGCTGCTGTTCATGGCGGCGACCATGGCGATGGGCGTCGCGCTCGCCGACTCCGGCGCGGCGAGGTGGCTGGTGTCGGGGCTGCCCGCGCACGTCGCGCCGGCCGTCTTCCTCGGGGTCGTGGTGGCGGTGAGCACGGCGGCCCACCTGGTCCTCCAGTCCCGCTCGGCCCGCTCCTCCGTCCTGGTCCCGCTGGTGATCGCCGCGGCCGTGGGCGCCGGGGTCAACCCGGTCGCCGCCGCGCTCGCCTCCACCGCGGCCGCCGGTTTCTGCCACACGCTGCCGGCCTCCGCCAAGCCGGTCACGCTCTTCTCCGACATCCCCGGCACCCCCACCTACTCCCCGCGCGACCTGCTGCGGCTGTCCGCCGTCCTGGCGCCGCTGACCGCCGCCCTCGTGCTGTTCTTCGCCGCCGCCGTCTGGCCGCTGCTCGGCGTACCCGTGACTCGTTGAAGGAGCCCTCCATGTCCTCCATGCCCTCTCCGCTGAACCGTGTCGTCGTGGCCCCCAGCGGCTTCAAGGAGTCCCTGTCCGCGCAGGCCGCCGCCGACGCCATCGCGGCGGGTGTCCGCCGGGTCCTGCCGGACACCGAGATCGACCGCGTCCCGCTGGTGGACGGCGGTGAGGGCACGGCCGTCGCGCTGGCCGCCGCGACCGGCGGGCGGCTGGTCGCGCTGGCCGCCACCGGCCCGGTCGGCGAACCCGTCGGCACCCATTTCGCGCTGCTCGGCGCCCAGGACACGGCGGTGGTGGAGATGGCGGCCGTCGCGGGCCTCTCCCTGGTCCCCCGCGCCCTGCGCGACCCGGGCGCCACGACGACGTACGGCGTCGGCGAGCTGATCCGCGCCGCGCTCGACACCGGGGTACGGCGCGTCCTGGTCGGCTGCGGCGACTCGGGCACGTCGGACGGGGGCGCGGGCGCACTCCAGGCGCTGGGGGCCCGGCTGCTGGACGCCGACGGCTTCGAACTCCCGCACGGCGGCCGGGAGCTGAGCCGCCTCGCCCGCATCGATCCGTCCGGTCTGGACGCCCGGCTGAAGGACACCGAGCTGCTGGTGGCCTGCAACCCGTTCAACGTGCTGTGCGGCGAGCGGGGCGTGGCCCGGGTGTTCGGCCCGCAGAAGGGGGCGACGCCCGCGCAGGTCGAGGAGTTGTCGGCCGGTCTGGAGAACTGGGCGCGCGTCCTCACCCGGGACCTCGGTGTCATCGGCACGGACCTGCGAGGCGGCCCCGGCACCGGCGCCTCCGGCGGGCTGGGCGCCGGGCTGGCCGCGGTCGGCGGCCGGCTGCTGCCCCGCTTCGACGTGCTGCTCGACCACCTCGACCTGGACGCCCGCCTCGCCCGCGCCGACCTGGTGCTCACCGCCGAGGGCGCCCTGGACCACCAGACGCCGCGCGGCAAGGTCCCGGCCGAGGTCGCCCGCCGCGCCAAGCTCTACGGCCGTCCCGTCCTCGCCCTGGCCGGCACGCTCGGCGAGGGCGCGCACGAGGTGCCGGGGGTGGACGCCTGCCACGGCATCATGCCGGCGCCGATGGCCCTGGCGGACGCACTGCTGCGCGCCGCCGAACTCCTCACGGACGCCACGGAGCGGGCGCTGCGGATGATCCTGCTGGGGTCGCGGCTGCCGGGTCAGGCGGCGGTGCCGGCGGCCGCGGTGCCGACCGCGGAGGTGTCGGCGGCGGACGTGTCGGGCACGCAACGCCCGTCCTCGGTCCGGTAGTTCCACCGGGCGCCGTCGTTCACCAGTTCCTTGACGGCGTTCACGAACCGCTCGACGTGCTCGTCCGGGGTGCCCGCGCCGAAGCTCACGCGGATGGCGTTGAGGGACTTCTCCCCCGGCGCCGCCTCGGGGGCGCCGCACTCGCCCTGCGCCTGCGGGTCGCTGCCGAGCAGGGTGCGCACCAGCGGGTGGGCGCAGAACAGACCGTCGCGCACCCCGATGCCGTACTCGGCGGAGAGCGCGGCGGCGAAGTGGGAGCTGTTCCAGCCGTCGACGACGAAGGAGAGCACGCCGACGCGGGGGGCGGCGTCGCCGAAGAGGGAGAGGATCCGCACCTGCGGCACCTCGGCGAGGCCCTCCCGCACCTTCCCGATCAGGTATTCCTCGCGGGCGACCAGCGTGTCGAACCCGGCCTCGGTGAGGGCCTTGCAGGCGGACGCGACGGCGTAGGCGCCGATGACGTTGGGCGACCCGGCCTCGTGGCGGGCGGCGCTGTCGTGCCACTCCACGTCCACGCCGCCGTCGGCGCGCCGGGTGACCCTGCGGCTGGCGCCGCCGCCGGCGAGGTACGGCTCCGCCTCGCGCAGCCAGTCCGCGCGGCCGGCCAGCACACCGGAGCCGAAGGGGGCGTACAGCTTGTGCCCGGAGAAGGCGACCCAGTCGACGTCCAGGTCGGCCACGGAAACGGGGTGGTGCGGGGCGAGCTGGGCGGCGTCCAGGACGATCCGGGCGCCGTGCGCGTGCGCGGCGGCGGCCAGTTCGCGCACCGGCCACAGCTCGCCGGTGACGTTGGAGGCGCCGGTGACGCACACCAGGGCGGGGCCGTAGGGCTCGCGGGCGGCGAGGGCGCGCTCCAGGGTCTCGACGGCCTGCGCGGGAGTGCGCGGGGCGTCCAGGTAGGTCACGTCGGCGTCCCGCCAGGGCAGCAGCGAGGCGTGGTGCTCGGTCTCGAAGACGAAGACCCGGCAGCCGGCGGGCAGCGCGGCGGCGAGCAGGTTGAGGGAGTCGGTGGTGGACCGGGTGAACACGACCTGGTCCCCTTCCCGGCATCCGAGGAACTCGGCGACGGTCTCCCGGGCGTTCTCGAACAGGTCGGTCGACAGCTGCGACAGGTACCCGGCCCCGCGGTGCACGCTGCCGTAGTAGGGGGCGTAGGCCGCCACGTCGTCCCAGACCCGCTGGAGCGCGGGCGCGCTGGCGGCGTAGTCGAGCGCGGCGTAGGTGACCTCCCCGCCGGTGACGAGCGGGACGGTGACGTCCCGGCCGAGCACGGGCAGCGGGGTGGCGACAGCGGTGGGTACGGACATGGCGGACTCCCGTGAGGACCAGCGCCAAGAGGGGCGCTGTGAAGATGCGAAGTGAAGAAGAGGTGTGCGGAGGCGGGGCTCTGCGGCCCTATCGCATTCGCTTGTTCACGGGAGACTCCCTCGGACGACCCAGGACCCCTGGACCCACACTCTTGAAAGCGTGCGAGGGGTCCGCGCTTGCCGTGAACCTTGCTGTCCACGGCCTGGTCTTCACCCGGGGCACCCCGCCACGGACGGAGGGTTGCCGGACAGTCGGCCGGGGCCTCATGACTGTCACTCATGACCTGACGAAAAACCTAGGGGAAATGATCGGCGCCCCGCAACCCGAGTCCGGATCGCGGGACGCACGTCACACGAGAGGGCGGCTACGCGTGGGTCGCCGCCACCCAGCGCTCCAGGACCCGCCTGGCCGCGCCCGAGTCGACCGCCTCCGCGGCCCGGTCCATCCCGGCCCGGATCTGCTCGGTCAACGGCCCGTCGCCCGGCTCCAGCGCCACCAGGGCCGCCGCCGAGTTCAGCAGCACCGCGTCCCGCACGGGGCCCGTCTCGCCGGCCAGCAGGCGGCGGGCGACGTCGGCGTTGTAGGAGGCGTCGGCGCCGCGCAGCGCCTGAACCGGTACCAGTTCGAGGCCGACGTCCCGCGGGTCGAAGGTCTCCTCGGTCACCCGGCCGTCCCGCACGACCCACACCCGGGAGGTGGACGTCGTGGTCAGCTCGTCGAGGCCGTCGTCGCCCCGGAAGACCAGGGACGAGTGGCCGCGCTCGGCGAAGACACCGGCGATGATCGGCGCCATCCGGGCGTGGGCGACCCCGATCGCCTGGGACTTCACCTGGGCGGGGTTGGTCAGCGGACCCAGGAAGTTGAACACGGTGCGGATACCCAGCTGGCCGCGCGCCGCCGCGACATGGCGCAGTGCCGGGTGGAACTTCACGGCGAAGCAGAAGGTGATGCCGGCCTCCTCGGCGACCTCCGCCACCCGCTTCGGCGTCAGCTCCAGGTTGACCCCGAGCTTCTCCAGGACGTCGGAGGCCCCGGACGCCGAGGAGGCGGCCCGGTTGCCGTGCTTGACGACCCTCGCGCCCGTGCCGGCCACGACGATCGCCGACATGGTGGAGATGTTGACCGTCTTGGCGCCGTCGCCGCCGGTGCCGACGATGTCGACCGTCTCCCCCGGCACCTCGATCACGTTGGCGTGCGCGTACATGGTGCGGACGAGGCCGGAGATCTCCTCGACGGTCTCGCCCTTGGACCTGAGCGCCACCGCGAAGCCGGCGATCTGCGCGTCGGTCGCCTCGCCGCGCATGATCACGTCCAGCGCCCAGGCGGTGTCGTCCGCGGAGAGGTCCTGGCCGTCCAGCAGTCCGTTCAGCAGGGCGGGCCAGGAGCGGCCCGCCGCGGTGTCGCCTCCAGCGGGGGTCACAGCGCTCATGAGCCGCTCCTGAATCGTGTGTTTCGCGGAAAGGGAGTGTGGTCCCACGTGTGGTCCCACCCTATCCAGCCCCGGGCACGGCGAAGGGCCCCGTCCGCGGAACGGACGGGGCCCTTCGGCCGTGGTGTGGCGACGCTGGAGGGTCAGTGGTGGCCGTGGCCGCTCGTGATCTCCTTGTACTCCTCGACGGTCGGCTTCGGAATCTGCGACTCCTCGCCGTAGTACCCCTTGCTCAGCTTGGCGCGGAGCTTCTCCGTGCGCTTCACCTTGCGCCGGACGCCGTTCTCGTCGACCTCCGGGCCGATCTCGGCCGGCTTGTACTGCTCGTGCGCCGTGAGCGTGTGCAGCTGCTCCTGGCTGAGCGGCTCGTGCACCTCGATGAACTCACCGTGCGGCAGGCGCTTGATGATGCCCGACTCGCGGCCGTGCAGCACCTTCTCCTTGTCCCGGCGCTGGAGGCCGAGGCAGATCCGCTTGGTGACTATGAACGCGACGACCGGGGCGACGAAGAACCCGATGCGGACGAACCAGGTGATCGCGTTGATCGACAGGTGGAAGTGCGTGGCCCACAGGTCGTTGCCGCCGCCGATCAGCAGCACCATGTACCAGGTGATCCAGGCGACACCGAAGGCGGTCCGGGTCGGGGCGTTCCGCGGGCGGTCCAGGATGTGGTGCTCGCGCTTGTCGCCGGTGACCCAGGACTCGATGAACGGGTAGACCGCGATCGTCGCCAGGACCAGCGGGAAGATGATCAGCGGGATGAGCACACCCAGGACGAGCGTGTGACCCCAGAAGTTGATCTCCCAGCCCGGCATCACACGGATCAGGCCCTCGGAGAAGCCCATGTACCAGTCGGGCTGGGCGCCGGTGGAGACCATGTCCGGCCGGTAGGGGCCGATGGACCAGATCGGGTTGATCGTGGCGATGGCCGAGACGGCGGCGATCACACCGAAGACCAGGAAGAAGAAGCCTCCGGCCTTGGCCATGTACACCGGCAGCAGCGGCATGCCGACGACGTTCTTGTTGGTCTTGCCGGGACCCGCGAACTGCGTGTGCTTGTGGTAGAAGACCAGGATCAGGTGGCCGACCACCAGGCCGAGCATGATGCCCGGCAGCAGCAGGATGTGGATCGAGTAGAACCGGGCCACGAAGTCGTGGCCGGGGAACTCCCCGCCGAAGAGGAAGAACGAGATGTACGTGCCGACGATCGGCACGGACAGGATCGCGCCCTCCATGAAGCGGATACCGGTGCCCGAGAGCAGGTCGTCCGGGAGCGAGTAACCGGTGAAGCCGGTGAACATGCCGAGGACGAACAGCAGGAAGCCGAACAGCCAGTTGATCTCACGCGGCTTGCGGAACGCGCCGGTGAAGAAGACGCGCATCATGTGCACGAACATGCCGGCGAGGAAGATCAGCGCCGCCCAGTGGTGGATCTGCCGGATGAGCAGACCACCGCGGACGTCGAAGCTGATGTCCAGCGTCGAGGCGTACGCCTCACTCATCAGCTGGCCCTGCAGCGGCACGTACGAGCCGTGGTACGTGACCTCGTTCATCGAGGGGTGGAAGAACAGCGTCAGGTACACACCCGTGAGGATGATGATGATGAAGCTGTAAAGGCAGACCTCACCCAGCATGAACGACCAGTGGTCGGGGAAGATCTTGCGCATGTTGGCCTTGGCCAGGGAGTAGATCCCCAGCCGGCCGTCGGCCCAGTCGGCGACGCGCTCGCCGGCCGGTGCCTTCCCGCGAGAGCGGGGGGCTTCGTTGGCTGTAGTGCTCATCCGCGCTCCCAGAAGGCAGGACCGACGGGCTCTTCGAAGTCGCCGAGCGCTTCGAGGTAACCCTCGTCGTTCACGCCGATGCGCAGCTGCGGCAGGGCGTGACCGGCGGGACCGAAGATCACCCGGGCACCGTCGGCAAGGTCGAAGGTGGACTGGTGGCAGGGGCAGAGCGCGTGGTGCGTCTGCTGCTCGTACAGGGAGATCGGGCAACCGACATGGGTGCAGATCTTCGAGTACGCCACGATGCCCTCGTGCGACCACTCGAGCTCGCGCTTGTCCTTGATGGCCTCCGGCTCCAGCCGGATGATCATCAGGGCCGCCTTGGCGATCTCGGTCATGAACTCCTCGTCGTGCTCCTCCAGGCCCTCGGGCATGGCGAAGGTGAGCGAGCCCACCGCGACGTCGGAGGGGCGCAGCGGCTCGTGGGTGTTCATGTTGACGAGCAGCTTGCCCTTGGACCACAGGGTGTGCCGGAGCTTGGTGCCGGGCAGCGGGCCGAGGTCGCGCAGCAGGACGACGCCGGAGAGCGGCACCAGCGTGAGCGCGCCCAGCATCGTGTTGCGGATCAGCTTGCGGCGCCCGATCACGGACTCCTTGGCGCCCTGCTTGAAGTCCGCGTGGACCTTGGCACGGGTCTCGGCGTCGGCCTCGATCGGGTGACGCTCGTCGGCGACCTCCTCGTCGGACATCAGCGTGCGGGCCCAGTGGACCGCGCCGGCGCCGATCGCGAACAGCGCGACGCCGAGCGTCATGCCGAGCGCGAAGTTCAGCGCACTGATGTGACCGAGCGGGAAGATGTAGACCGACTTGTCGACCGGGATCGTCACGAACGAGGCGATGAAGCCGACGGTGGCCAGCATCGACAGCGTGAACAGCAGGGCGACCGTGCGCTCGGACCGCTTGGCGGCCCGCTCGTCGGTGTCCTGGATCCGGTGCTCGTGGGGCGGCAGACCCGGGTCGGCGAACGGGTTCTGCTCGTCCGCGGTGCGCAGCGAGCCGTGCCGGTGCGGGGCGTCCTGCTCAGCGGGCAGGTTCTCTTCTGGAATGTCTTGGCTACTCATGACTTCTTGGCCTTTGCGGTCCGAGCGGCGACCCAGACGGCGACGGCGATCAGGGCGCCCAGTCCGAACACCCAAGCGAACAGACCCTCACTCACCGGACCGAGTCCGCCGAGGTTGAGGCCACCGGGCTCCACGGTGTCGTCGCTGTTGACCGCGTCCAGGTAGGCGATGATGTCCTTCTTGTTCTGCTCCGACATCGTGGTGTCGGGGAAGGAGGGCATGTTCTGCGGGCCGGTCTGCATGGCCTCGTAGATGTGCTTGGGATCGACGTCCTCGAGGCTCGGCGCGTACTTGCCGTGCGTCAGGGCGCCGCCCTTGCCGGTGAAGTTGTGGCACTGCGCGCAGTTGTTGCGGAACAGCTCACCGCCCTTGGCGATGTCCGCGCCCTCCGGGCCGTACTTCTCCTCCGACGGGATGGCCGGACCGGCACCCAGCGAAGCGATGTAGGCGGCCAGCTGGTCGATCTCGGCCTGGGAGTAGATCACCTTCTTGCGCGGGACCTGCGCGCCGGGCTGCTGGGCCGGCATACGGCCGGTGCCCACCTGGAAGTCGACGGCCGCGGCGCCCACGCCGACCAGGCTCGGGCCGTCGGTGGTGCCCTGACCCCCGGTGCCGTGACAGCTGGCACAGCCGACGGCGTAGAGCTTCTTGCCCTCGTCGATGGCGAGGGACTGGGCGGTTTCATCGGCCTGCGCCTTGCCCGCGGGTGCGAACGCGGCGTACAGCCCCCCTGTGCATGCCAGCGCGAGGAGTAGGACGACGAGCGCCGCCAGCGGGTGGCGTCGTCGTGCGGAGAGCTTTTTCACGGATTACCCCGGTGTCAGGATCTTCTGCGTCGATGCTTCTGGTATTGGGCGGGTGCGCGCCGCGACTACTTGATCATGTAGATCGTGGCGAAGAGACCGATCCAGACGACATCGACGAAGTGCCAGTAATAGGACACGACAATGGCCGCGGTCGCCTGCTCGTGGGTGAACCTCCGGGCCGCGTAGGTGCGGCCGAGGACCAGCAGGAAGGCGATGAGACCGCCCGTCACGTGCAGTCCGTGGAAGCCGGTGGTCAGGTAGAACACCGAGCCGTACGGGTCCGACGAGAGCGAGAGGCCCTCGTGCTTGACCAGCTCGGTGTACTCGAACACCTGACCGCCGATGAAGATCGCACCCATCACGAAGGTGACGATGAACCACATTCGGAGCTTCTTCACGTCACCGCGCTCGGCCGCGAACACGCCGAGCTGGCAGGTGAGGGAGGAGAGCACCAGGATCGTGGTGTTCGTCGCGGAGAACGGGAAGTTCAACGCGTCGGCCTTCTCGGACCAGAAGTCCGGGCCGGTCACCGATCGCAGGGTGAAGTACATCGCGAAGAGGGCCGCGAAGAACATCAGCTCGGAACTCAACCAGATGATGGTTCCGACGCTGGTGAGGTTCGGCCGGTTGACCGACGGGTGCGCGTGCCCGGTTTCTACTGTCGTTGCTGTCGCCACGACCGACATTATGTCGGTCGCTTATCCCGCCCTCACCCCGGGGGGTGCCGTTCGGAGTGTCCGCCCCGTCTGTACTGCCCGTATGGCCCATCGAACGGCCCGTCGAAGCCGTGTCCGAACCAGTGTTGACGAGGAGTTCGAAGGAGTAGCATCCGGCGCGACGGGCTACGACTGTTTCACTGCGTATCGGAGGAAGCATGCAGCCGACCGCCACGGTGCTGGTCTACAGCGACGACTCCAACACCCGAGAGCAGGTGCGGCTGGCGACCGGTCGACGGCCGGCTCCGGACGTGCCCGTGGTCGAGTTCGTGGAGTGCGCCACCCAGGCCGCCGTGATCAAGGAGCTGGACAAGGGCGGGATCGACGTCTGCGTCCTGGACGGCGAGGCGGTGCCCATGGGCGGCATGGGGCTCTGCCGGCAGATCAAGGACGAGGTCTTCCAGTGCCCGCCGGTGCTGCTGCTCATCGCCCGGCCGCAGGACGCCTGGCTGGCGACGTGGAGCCGGGCGGAGGCGGCTGTGACGCTGCCGGTGGAACCGGTCGAGTTCGCGGGTGCGCTGGCCGCGCTGCTGCGGCAGAAGAGGCTGCAGGGCGTTTAGGGGCGCCCCGGGGCACCTCACACCACCGTCGGCCGCAGCCGTGCCGCCTCCTGGGTGTTCGGGGCGCTGTCGGTGCCGCCGGTCAGGGCGCTGCCCGTACGCCATTTGTTCCAGTCGAGGTTCCAGTCGCCGAAGCCGTTGCCGAAGGGTTCCATCGTCTCGCCCTCGGAGTTGACCACCTCGACGAGGTCGCCCTCCTGGACGACGCCGAAGAACCACTCGGCGTTGGCGGTGCTCATGCCGACGCAGCCGTGGCTGACGTTGGCCAGGCCCTGGGAGCCGACCGACCAGGGGGCGGCGTGCACGTACTCGCCGCTCCAGGTGACCCGGGTGGCGAAGTACACGGGCAGGTCGTACGACTCCGAGGAGCCCTCGGCGATGCCGACGGTGCTGCTGCGCATGCGTACGAAGGGTTCCTTGCCCAGGACGACCTTGACGCCGTTGCGGGTCTCGAAGCCGGGCTTGCCCGAGGTGACCGGGATCTGCCTGATCTCCTCGCCGTCCCGGTAGACCGTCAGCGTGTGCGCGGCGGCGTCGGTGACGGCCACGACGCGGTCGTCCGTGGTGATCTTCAGGGGCTTGGCGGTGCCACCCCACATCCGGTCGCCGACCTTGATGCCGTCGAGGGTGCTGCGGACCTGGACGGTGGCGTGGGCGGGCCAGTACTCCTTGGGCCGGTAGTGGAGTTTCTTGTCGTCCACCCAGCGCCAGGCGCCCTCCACGGCGGGCGTGGAGTCCACCTTCAGGGCGCGTTCCACTATGGCCCGCTGGGCGCTGTCCCGGACCGGCTGGCTCAGTTCCGCGGTGATGGGCTGACCGACGCCGTACGCGCCCGCCTTGGGCCCGAAGGAGACGTCCAGGGTCTTCTTGGAGCTGGGCAGTCCGGTCTCGAAGGTGAGGACCTTGCGGCCGGGCGCGCCGTCGCCGTCCTCGGTGCTCACCCGGACCGTGTAGTGGGCGCCCGCGGCCAGCGGCGAGGTGCTGTGCCAGCGGGCTCCGTCGGCGGAGAGTTCGCCCGCGACGTAGCGGCCCGCCGCGTCCATGGCCGTGACGTCCGTGATGCGCCCGTCGGCGCCCTCGGCGACGACCTCCAGGGGTTTGTCGGGGTCGGCCTTCTTCCCGGCGTCCGTGGGGCCGTTGAAGGAGATCTGGCCGGCCGCGTCGTAGGGCGAGGCGGACAGCGGGTTGTCGTCGTCGCCGCTGCAGGCGGTGACGCCCGCGCCGAGGGCCATCACCAGCAGGGTGCAGCCGACGACCGTACGCCCCCGCGCCTGGAAGTGAACCGTGTCGCTCATGGCCTCACGCTAGGGAGCGACGTCAGCGGCGGCACGGTGGGTAACCCGGACGAGTGAGGCGGGTACTGCATACGAGGGGCCCGGACGCTCCTGACGGAGTGTCCGGGCCCCTCGGCGCTCGGCGCGTGCTACTGGGTGCGGTTCTCACCGCGGTAGTACTCGAAGACCCAGCCGAACAGGCCCACGAGAAGGATCGGTGCCGAGAAGTACATGATCCACCAGCCGACCGCCACGCCCAGGAAGGCGAGCGCTCCGCCGAACCCGAGCGCCAGCGGCTGCCAGCTGTGCGGGCTGAAGAACCCGATCTCGCCGGCGTCGTCCGCGACGTCCGCTTCCTTGTTGTCCTGGGCACCGGCGTCGACCCGCCTGGCCGTGAAGGCCAGGTAGAAGCCGATCATGATGGACAGGCCGAAGGCGAGGAAGAGGGCCGTGGTGCCGGCCGGCTCCATCGACCAGTAGCCGTAGACGATCGCGACGGCCAGGATGAAGACGCTCAGCCAGATGAAGAGCTGTCCCTGGATCTTCACTTGCCGGCCTCCTTGCCGCCGGCGAGGGTCTTCTCACCGTGACCGACGTTCTCGAGCTGGTCGATCGCCGAGACCTCCGGGTGGTGCAGGTCGAAGGCGGGGGATTCACTGCGGATGCGCGGCAGCGTGAGGAAGTTGTGCCGCGGCGGCGGGCAGGAGGTCGCCCACTCCAGCGAACGGCCGTAGCCCCACGGGTCGTCCACGTTGACCGGCTTGCCGTACTTGGCCGTCTTCCAGATGTTGTAGAAGAACGGCAGGAGCGACATGCCGAGCAGGAACGAGCTGATCGTCGAGATCGTGTTCAGGGCGGTGAAGCCGTCGGCCGCCAGGTAGTCGGCGTACCGGCGCGGCATGCCCTCGGCACCCAGCCAGTGCTGGACCAGGAAGGTGCCGTGGAAGCCGATGAACAGCGTCCAGAAGGTGATCTTGCCGAGGCGCTCGTCCAGCAGCTTGCCGGTGAACTTCGGCCACCAGAAGTGGAAGCCGGCGAACATCGCGAACACCACGGTGCCGAACACCACGTAGTGGAAGTGCGCCACCACGAAGTACGAGTCCGAGACGTGGAAGTCCAGCGGCGGCGAGGCCAGGATGACACCGGTCAGACCACCGAAGAGGAAGGTGATCAGGAAGCCGGTGGACCACAGCATCGGTGTCTCGAAGCTGAGTGATCCCTTCCACATGGTGCCGATCCAGTTGAAGAACTTCACACCGGTCGGGACCGCGATCAGGAAGGTCAT
>NZ_JBHYOB010000015.1:2473-206665 GCF_042744565.1 Streptomyces sp. NPDC058812 | reverse complement strand
GAGGAGTTCGGCGCCAAGAACCCCAAGTCGCTGATGCTGCGCTTCCACACGCAGACCGCAGGCGTGCAGCTGACCGCCCAGCAGCCCGAGGTCAACCTCGTCCGCGTCGCCGTACAGGGCCTCGGGGCCGTCCTCGGCGGCACGCAGTCCCTGCACACCAACTCCTTCGACGAGGCCATCGCGCTGCCGACCGACAAGTCCGCGCGCCTCGCCCTGCGCACCCAGCAGGTCCTCGCCTACGAGACGGACGTGACGGCGACCGTCGACCCCTTCGCCGGGTCCTACGTCGTCGAGAAGATGACCGACGACGTCGAGGCGGCGGCCCTGGAGCTGATGGGCAAGGTCGAGGACCTCGGCGGCGCGGTCAACGCCATCGAGCACGGCTTCCAGAAGAGCGAGATCGAGCGCAACGCGTACCGCATCGCCCAGGAGACCGACTCGGGCGAGCGGGTCGTGGTCGGCGTCAACCGTTTCCAGCTCGACGAGGAGGAGCCGTACGAGCCCCTCCGCGTCGACCCGGCCATCGAGGCCCAGCAGGCCGACCGCCTCGCCAGGCTCCGCGCGGAACGCGACCAGACGGCCGTCGACTCCGCCCTGACAGCCCTGAGAAAAGCCGCCGACGGCGACGACAACGTCCTCTACCCCATGAAGGACGCCCTCCGGGCCCGCGCCACCGTCGGCGAGGTCTGCAACACCCTGCGCGAGATCTGGGGCACCTATGTGCCTTCCGACGCGCACTGACCACGTGCGCCGACCCCACGCGGCGACCACAGGCCCGGCTTCCGCCCGCAGAGGACCCGTCGTCCAAGCCTTCAAGCACCGTCCCGACAGCAGCGCATGACGTCCCGACACCAGATGGAGGGTGATTCACCGTGGAGCAGCAGGCGAACGTGATCCTGCGAGGGGGCGGCCCCCTCGTGCCCGACGAGGAGCGGATCCGCTACGTGGCGGACCCCACCGAGCGTCTCAAGCTCTTCCTCGGCAACCGGTACGAGCACTACCAGCCCACCACTGCCCGGCAGCGGCACAGCGACGGCCGCGAACTGCTCGTGTTCAAGTGGGTCTACCGCACCTACGTAGCCGAGTAGGCCCCGCGTCCCCGCCGTCAGGCGCAGCGCAGTCCGGTCAGTTCCTCGGAGCGTGCCCAGATCCGACGGGCGTCGTCGGTGCTCCGCAGGCGGCTGTAGAGCTTCTGACGCCCGGGCGGGCCGCCCAGCCGGCCCGGGCCGTAGAGGGCTCCGCGTTCGGCCTGCGGCGACGTGGCCGCGTACAGCGCGGGGAGCTGCGCGGTGCGGACGGTGCCGAGGAGGATGCCGCGGGCGGACAGAACGCGGATGGCCCGTACGCCCAGGGTGTCCTTCGCGCGGCCCACTTCGGGACGGGCGGCGAGCAGGCTGGTGGGCGCGACGCCCGGGTGGGACAGGTTGCTGGTGATGCCCCAGTCACCGGCGGCGCTGCGGCGGTCGAGTTCCAGGCCGAAGAGGCCGAACGCGATCTTCGACCAGCACGCCGCTGGGGCTCGTAAAAGGGGCCTCTGCTGCCGAACCTGGCCATCACGCGATCGGGCGCTCCCGCGGTGGGCTGAGCACGAAGATCCACCTTGCCGCCGATGGTCGCTGCCGACCGCTGTGTTTCGTTCTCACTCCTGGCCAGGCCAACGACGCGCCCGCATTCGAGCACGTCATGGCCGCTCTACGTGTTCCAAGGCCGGTTGGCCGACCGCGAACCCGTCCTCGCGTGGTCCTGGCGGATATGGCCTACTCATCCAGAGCCATCCGCGCACACCTGCGTAGACGGGGCATCCAGGCGGTGATTCCGCAGCCTGCCGATCAGATCGCCAACCGCAAGCGCAAGGGCTCCCAAGGCGGACGTCCGCCAACTTTCGACCGCGAGGCGTACAAGCGACGCAACACCGTCGAACGCTGCGTCAATCGACTCAAGAACTGGCGCGGACTTGCCACCCGTTATGAGAAGACCGCCACCGTCTTCCAGGCCGGACTCCACATCGCCGGCATCTTCATCTGGTCCGCTCGCTGAGGGCGTTCCATTCCTGGGAAAGGATCGACATCACCAACTCGTCTCGCCAAGTACCTTCACGCAGCTGAACCTCCCGCCTCACGCCCTCAGCAGTGAAGCCCACCTTCTCGTACACCCGGCGGGCCCTGTGGTTGTCGGTGTAGACGTCCAGCTGGATTCTGTGCAGCCCGATGCGTTCGAAGCCATACCCCACGATGAGTCGAGTGGCCTCCGTACCCAGACCTCTGCCTCGGCCGGCAGGTCCAATTAGAGTCCGGAAAGTGCAGTTGTGATTCATTTGATCCACATCGTATAGAACGACCTCGCCGACAACCGCTCCTGTAGCCCTGTCTGTGACTGCGAGGTCGAGGCGGTCATCCTGCTCACCGCGCGATCCGTACCAGGCCCGCAGTCGCTCCAAAGTGAGCTCGCTAGAAGGCTCGAAGGTGTAGCGGATCACTTCAGGATCTTTGATGATCTCGGCCATGGCGTCCGCGTCGTCCCCTGCGAAGGGGCGCAACAGGACTCTTTCACCAGTGAGAACTGGCTTGTGAGCGAAGCTGGCGAGCGTGCGATTCTTCATCGCGGAATTCTCGCTGCGATGGCAGCCCTCAAGCAACAGCCGCCACCTCGGCGAGCCCGGTGCCTGCGAGATTGCCCCGCTTTCCTGATCCGTAAGAGAGCACCTAGCCGGTGCCGCGCACCGCGACCAGGCCCGACTCGTAGGCGAACACCACGAGTTGCGCGCGGTCGCGGGCGCCCAGCTTGGTCATCGCGCGGCTGATGTGCGTCTTGGCGGTCAACGGGCTGATCACCATGTGCGCGGCGATCTCCTCGTTGCTCAGGCCGCGGGCGGCGAGCGCGGTGACCTCGCGTTCGCGGCGGGTGAGGCAGTCCAGGCCGGGGGCGGTGGCACGGTCCGGGGGCCGGGAGACGAACTCGCCGATCAGGGTGCGGGTGACCGAAGGGGAGAGCAGCGCCTCACCGCGTGCCACCACCTCGATGGCCTGGAGCAGGTCGGCGGGCTCGGTGTCCTTCAGGAGGAAGCCGCTCGCTCCCGCCCGCAGTGCCTCGAAGACGTACTCGTCCAGGCCGTAGTTGGTGAGGATGACCACGCGGACGGCGGCGAGGGCCGGGTCGGCGGCGATGCGGCGGGTCGCCTCGATGCCCGACATCACGGGCATCTGCACGTCGACCAGCGCCACGTCGGGCACCCGGTCCCGCACCAGTGCCACGCCCTGCTCGCCGTCGGCCGCCTCGCCGACCACCTCGATGCCTTCCTCGGCGTCGAGGAGGGCCCGGAAGCCGGCGCGCATCAGCGCCTGGTCGTCGACGAGTGCCACCCGGAGGACCTCGCTCATACCGTCTCTCCCAGCGGCAGCCGGGCCCGCACCGAGAAGCCGCCCTCCGCGCGCGGGGCGGCGCCCAGGGTGCCGCCGAGAGCCGTCACGCGTTCGCGCATGCCGGTCAGGCCGGTGCCCGGCGTCGGCGGGCGGGCCGGGTCGGCGGCTCCGTCGTCGTCCACGTCGATCGCCAACTGCCCCTCACTCCCTCTGCCGTAGTCGATGAGGACCGTCACCTTCGCCGGTCCCGCGTGCCGTGCCGCGTTGGTGAGGGCCTCCTGGACGATGCGGTAGGCGGCCCGGTCGACGGCCTGCGGCAGCGGGCGCTCGTCGCCGGTGACCGTCAGGTCGACGGCCAGACCGGCGGCGCGGGCCCGCTCCACGAGCAGTGCCGGGGTGCCGGTGGGTTCGTCGGCGCGCAGCACCTGGAGGGCGGAGCGCAGCTCGCGCATCGCCTCACCACTGGCCTCCTGGATGGCGAGCAGCGCCGGCGGCACCTCCTCGCCGCGCTTGCGGGCCAGGTGGACCGCGACGCCCGCCTGGAGCTTGACGATGGAGATGCTGTGCGTGAGCGAGTCGTGCAACTCCCGCGCGATGCGCAGGCGTTCCTCGCCGGCGCGGCGCAGGGCCGCCTCCTCCCGGGTGCGCTCCGCCTCCAGGGCGCGCTGCTCGGTCTGGCGCAGGTACGCCTGCCAGTTCCGGTCGGCGAGCCCGGTCACCACCGCGCACAGGAACCAGCCGGCGAGCAGCCCGGCCCGCTCGGCCACCTCCTGCGACCCGGGGCCCGTCGCCACGTACCCGGCCAGGAACACCGCGCCGCCGGCCGCGGCGACGCCCCGGTGGCCGACCCGGGCCGCGGTGTGCACGGCCCCCAGGACGGGCAGCGCGGAGAGCGGCCCGGGATGGGCGTGCAGGACGTACGCCGTGCCGAGCACGGTGGCGACGGCGAGCACCGCGCGCGGGGCGGCACGGTGGAAGGCGAGCGCCGCCGAGGCGAGGGCGATCAGCGCGTGGTCGAGAGCGCGGGTGCCGTCGTCGAAGGCGGCGACGGTCATGCCGAGAGCACCGACCACGACCGCGAGGATCGCGTCGGCGAGCCACCCGCGATCGACCTGACGCCCACTCATACCCGCACCCTAGACCGCCTCGACGACGATCGCGTCGGCCCTGTGGACGGCTTGCGGACTACTCCCGGCGAAGTAGTTCCCCTCGGGACCGGACCTCGGGGCGCAGCGCCGACCGCATCCGGCCGTACGACGACCGCGGGCACCCCGGTGGCACACGCTGCTGTCCATGCCCACACCCTTCCGTCACACCGAACCCCTTCCGCCGAAGGCGGCCACCGGCCGCGTCGCCGAGGTCTACGCACAGGCGGCGCGGGACTTCGGCATCCCCGAGCCCGCCCCGTTCGTGGTCCTCTCCTCCGCGCCCGCACTCATGGCCCCGGCCTGGGCGCTGATGCGCGAGTCCCTGATCGCCGGGCCCGGCGGCCGGACCGGCAAGGAGGTCGCCGCCTTCGGGGTGTCGCAGGCCAACGAGTGCCGGTTCTGCGTGGACGCGCACACCATGCTGCTGCACGCGACCGGCGACCACGCCCTGGCCGAGCGGCTGGCCCAGGGCCAGGCACCGGCCGACGAGCAGCACGCGCGCGTGCTCGACTGGGCGCGGCGCACCCGTGTCCCGGGGGCCGCGCGGGAGCCGTATCCGTTCCCGCGCGAGGAGGCTCCCGGCTATCTCGGCACCGCGCTGGCCTTCCACTTCATCAACCGCGTCGTGTCGGCCCTGGTGACCGAGAACCTGCTCCCGGCCGACGCGCAGCGGCTGCGTCCGTTACGGAGCCTGGCGGGCCGGTCGCTGTCCCGCGCCGTGCGCCGCCCGGCCGTGCCCGGTGCCGCCCTGTCCCTGCTCGACGACCCCGGCCCGGGACCGGCGTGGGCGGCGGGTACACCGGTCGGTCCCGCGTACGCGGCACTGAGCACCGCCGCCACCATGGGCGCCGGTCTCCTCGACGCCGACGACCAGGCCCTCGTACGCGCCACCCTGCGTGACTGGGACGGGTCTCACCCGCCCCTCGCCCAAGGCCCCTTCCCCGACCGGCGGGAGCGGCCCGGCGCACGGCTCGCGCTGCTGGCCGCGCTCGCGCCGGGCCGGATCACGGACGCGGACGTCGCGGCATGGCGCCGGCCCGAGCACACCGACCACTGCCTGGTGCACCTCGTCGCGTACGGCGCGTTCGCCGCCGTGGACCGCGTCGAGACCGCTCTGGGCGCACCCATCGCCCCGCCCACCACCGCGCCCGCCACTGAGGAGACCTCATGACGCTCGTCGCAGACCGCCAGGCCGAGGCCTGGAACGGCCCCGTCGGCCCGCACTGGGCCGGCCGCCAGGACCGCTACGACGCCATGCCGGCGGGCGTGAACGACGCCTTGTTCGGCGCGGCGGCCGTCGTCCCCGGGCACGCCGTCGGCGTCGACATCTCGGCACCTCTGCCGGAACGGGCACGCGCGAGCACGGCAGCGGAGGGGATCGCGAACGCGGCGTACGAATGCGCCGACGTTCAGGTGCGCGCGTTCCCGGCCGGTGGATACGACGTTGTCGTCAGCCGGGGCGGGGTGACGTTCCTCGCCGACCACGCCGCCGCCTTCCGGAACCTGGCGCGCGCCCCGCGGCCGGGCGGCCGGCTCGCGTTCGTCTGTCCCCGGCCGCCGGGGCCCGAGTCCTCCCGGACGCGCGCCGGATCCGACAACGAGGCCATCGTCCTGGCCGGGTACGAGGAGGTGACGGTCGCCCCGGTCGCCGTCGAGACGGTCTGGGGCCGGGGCGTGCGGGGCGCAGTCGAGTTCCTCCTGTCGCGCGTACCTGGCGGCGCGCTCCCCGCCTCGCGGCTCGCCGGTCTGGAGGAGGCCCTGCGCCCGCTCGGCACCGGCACCGGCGTGCGGATGCGGGCCGGCGTGTGGCTGGTGACGACCGTCCGGCCTTGACGCCCCCTGCCCGGACCAGGCGTTCCCGTTCGTCTGCGTCACCGTGCGGCCACGCACCGAGTTCGCCCTTCCGCCCCACGGGGAGTCGTGTGACACTGGCGTCCCGTCCGCAGTGCGGACCCTCTCCGCACCATCCCCCACGAGAAGTGCGCCGTGCGTTCTCTTCCCCTGCCGCTCGCCCTGACCGCGCGTCTGGCGCCGGTCGCCGTGCTCGCCACGGCGGGCTGGGCGCTGTCGTCCGGTCCTGACACGTCGCCGGCCGCGAAGGACAACACGCCGCCCGACACCACCGACCGGTCCGCCTCCGCACCGGCGACCGAGGCGGTGACGAAGACGTACGCCGCCGCTCCGGCACCCTGCGAGAGCCTGGCCGGGAAGACGGTCACCTCACTGGTGCCGGGTGCCGAGGCGGCCGGCAAGGAGATCCCGTCGACGGACACCGACGCGCGCCGCACCTGCTCCTGGAACGCGCTCAAGGGGTACGACTACCGGTGGCTCGACGTCTCCTTCGAGGTGATGGCGTCGGACGAGGCGGCGCTGAAGTCGTACGAGGAGCGGGTCGCCGACCGGAGCGGCGGTGGCGAGGTCCCGGGGCTCGGCGACGCGGCGTACTCCGTCGTGAACCTCGCCACCGAGGACGAGCAGCAGACGCGCGAGGGCACCGTGCTGGTCCGCGCGTCCAACGCCCTGGTGGTGATCACGTACAACGGCAGTGACTTCGAGTCGAAGAAGGCACCGAGTACGGAGACGATCAACAAGGGTGCCATCAAGGCGGCCAAGGAGGCGGTGGCCGCCTTGGCGGGCGGTCAGGGCTGAGCCGGACCGGTCGCCGTACGGGGCCGGGTGGCGGGCAGCAGCATCAGCGCCAGGTAGAGCACCATGGAGGTGCCGAGGCCCACCGCCCACCCGTAGTCGGCCAGCGGTTCCAGGAACGGCACGGGACGGCCGTCGATCAGGGGGTGGAAGTCGGCGCCCCCGATGGCCAGGACACCGCCGACGAGGAAGGCGACGACCGCCCGCCAGTTCCAGCCCCGGTCGTACCAGTAGCGGCCGCCCGTGCGGTACAGGTCGACGAGGTCGAGGCGGGCGCGGCGCAGGATCCAGTAGTCCGCGATGAGGATGCCGGCGACCGTGCCGAGCAGCCCGCCGACCAGGCCGAGCCAGGTGAAGATGTAGCCCTGCGGGTCGGAGTACAGCTTCCACGGGAAGATCAGCACGGCGAGGACGCAGGTGATGAGCGCACCGGCCCGGAAACTCACCTTGCGCGGGGCGACGTTGGAGAAGTCGAAGGCCGGTGAGACCAGGTTGGCGGCGATGTTCACGGACAGGGTCGCCACCAGGACGGTGACGAGGGCGAAGAGCAGCCCCACCACGTTGTCCGTCTTCGCGGCGAGCTTCACCGGGTCCCAGATGGCCTCCCCGTACACCGCCTGCGAGCCGGAGGTCACCATCACGGAGAGGAACGCGAACAGCGTCATGGTGGTCGGCAGGCCGAGGGCCTGGCCGCGCGTCTGCGCCTTCTGGCTCTTTCCGTAGCGGGTGAAGTCCGGGATGTTGAGGGACAGTGTGGACCAGAAGCCGATCATGCCCATGAGGGAGGGCCAGAACAGCTTCCAGAAGTCGCCGCCCCAGCCCAGCCGCGACGGCTGGTCGAAGAGCGGGCCGAAGCCGCCCGCCTTGTCGGCCATCCACCACAGCATCACGAACGCGCCGACCAGCACGAAGGGCGCCGCCCAGTTCTCGAACCGGCGGATCGTCTCCATGCCCCGGTAGATGATGGCGACCTGGATCGCCCAGAAGATCGCGAACGACAGCCACATGGTCCAGGCGTAGCCGCCGAACGTCGCCGCGTTCGTCCAGCCGTCGCCGATCAGCTTGCCGGCCAGGAAGTAGATCGCCTCGCCGCCGATCCAGGTCTGGATGCCGAACCAGCCGCACGCCACCAGCGCCCGCACCACGGCGGGCAGGTTGGCGCCGCGGATGCCGAAGGAGGCGCGGGCGAACACCGGGAAGGGGATGCCGTACTTGGGTCCCGCGTGCCCGGTGAGCAGCATCGGCAGGAGCACTATCACGTTGGCCAGGGCGATGGTGAACACCGCCTGCTTCCAGTCCATGCCGACGGCGATCAGGCCGGAGGCCAGGGTCCAGGAGGCCGTGTTGTGGGCCATGCCGACCCACAGGGCGGAGAAGTTGTACGTGGTCCAGGTGCGCCCCCCGACGGGGACGGGCAGCAGGTCCTCGTTGGCGTAGGGGCCGCTCGGCGGTGGGGAGCCCGGGGCGAGCTCCACGCGCCCGTCGGGGAGGGTGACTTGGGCGGACGGCGGTATCGCCGTGGGCGCGGTGTCGGTCATGGGCAGGCCAATCGTGCGGTGGGACGGGAGAGGCCGTGCGGGCGGTGCCGAGGGGGGTGCGCGGGTGCGCCCCAAGCCCCCTCCCCGAGCGGGAAGGGGGACATGGTGGGATGGGGTCAGCCGTTGACGGCGGGGATCACCGTGGTGCCGTACGCGTCGATCACGGCTTCCTGTGCGTCGTGCATGTCGTAGAGCGCGAACTGGTCGACGCCGAGGGCGCGCAGGGCGCCCAGCTTCTCGACGTGCTTCTCGGCCGGGCCGATCAGGCAGAACCGGTCGACGATCTCGTCCGGCACGAACCGGGTGTCCGGGTTGCCGCTGCGTCCGTGGTGGGCGTAGTCGTAGCCCTCGCGGGCCTTGATGTAGTCGGTGAGTTCGTCGGGCACGGCCGCGGAGTGCGCGCCGTACTTCCCGACGAGGTCGGCCACGTGGTTGCCGACCATGCCGCCGAACCAGCGGCACTGCTCGCGCGCGTGGGCGAGCGCCTCGGGCGAGTCGTCGGCGGTGACGTAGGCCGGGGCGGCGACGCAGATCTTCACCTCGGACGGGTCGCGCCCCGCGGCGACGGCGGCGTCCTTGACGGCCTTGACCATGTACTCGGTCAGGTAGAGGTCGGCGAGCTGGAGGATGAAGCCGTCGGCCTCCTCGCCGGTCATCTTCAGCGCCTTCGGTCCGTACGCCGCCATCCACACGGGCACTTCGGCGCCCGGCTTGATCCAGGGGAACCTGACGACGGTGCCGCCGCCGAGGTCGGCCTCCTCTCCCCGGCCCAGCGCCCGGATGACCTTCATGGCCTCGCTGATACGGGCCAGGGTGTTGGGCCTGCGGCCGGCGACGCGCATCGCGGAGTCGCCGCGGCCGATGCCGCAGACGGTGCGGTTGCCGAACATGTCGTTGAGGGTGGCGAAGGTGGAGGCGGTCACCTCCCAGGTGCGGGTGCCCGGGTTGGTGACCATCGGGCCGACCTTCAGTTTCGTGGTGTTGGCCAGGATCTGGCTGTAGATCACGAACGGCTCCTGCCACAGCACGGAGGAGTCGAAGGTCCAGCCGTGGCTGAAGCCGCTCTGCTCGGCCCGTTGCATCAGGTCGACGACACGGGAGGCCGGCGGGTCGGTCTGCAGGACGAGTCCGAAGTCCATGGGCGCGGCTCCTAGTTCAGGTACTGGCAGGTGGCGCGCGGGGTGTAGACGCCGTGGCCCTTGCGCCCGGTGTACTCCCGCTCGGTGACGACCGGTACGCCGCGCGAGAGCACGGTCTCCACACGGCCGGTGATCCGCTTGCCCTCGTACGCCGAGTAGTCGACGTTCATGTGATGGGTCTCGGCGGAGATGACCTGCTCGGCGTGCGGGTCGTAGACGACCACGTCGGCGTCGGCGCCCGGGGCGATGGTGCCCTTCTTCGGGTAGAGGCCGAACATGCGGGCCGGGGTGGCGCAGGCGATCTCGATCCAGCGGCGCCGGGTGATGTGCCCGTCGACGACGGCCTGGTGGAGCAGGTCCATGCGGTTCTCGACACCCGGCATACCGTTGGGGATCTTGGAGAAGTCGCCCCGGCCCAGCTCCTTCTGGCCGCTGAAGCAGAAGGGACAGTGGTCGGTGGAGACCACCTGGAGGTCGTTGGTCCGCAGGCCCCGCCACAGGGCCGCCTGGTGCTCGCGCGGGCGCAGCGGGGTGCTGCACACGTACTTGGCGCCCTCGAAGTCCGGCTCGGCGAGGTTGTCGGTGGACAGGAACAGGTACTGCGGACAGGTCTCGCCGAAGACGTTCAGCCCTTCGTCGCGGGCCCGGGTCAGCTCCGCGACCGCCTCCGTCGCGGAGACGTGCACGACGTACAGGGGCGCGCCGGCGACCTGGGCGAGCTTGATGGCGCGGTGGGTCGCCTCCGCCTCCAGGAGGGCCTTGCGTACCTCGCCGTGGTAGCGGGGGTCGGTCTCGCCGCGGGCGAGGGCCTGCTCGACCAGGACGTCGATCGCGATGCCGTTCTCGGCGTGCATCATGATCAGGCCGCCGTTCTCGGCGGCGCGCTGCATGGCGCGCAGGATCTGGCCGTCGTCGGAGTAGAAGACGCCGGGGTAGGCCATGAACTGCTTGAAGGAGGTCACGCCCTCCTCCACCAGCAGGTCCATCTCCTTGAGCGTCTTCTGGTTCACGTCGGAGACGATCATGTGGAAGGCGTAGTCGATCGCGCAGTTGCCCTCGGCCTTGGCGTGCCAGGCGTCCAGGCCCGAGCGCAGGGAGTGCCCGACGCTCTGGATGGCGAAGTCGACGATCGTGGTCGTGCCGCCCCAGGCGGCGGCCCGGGTGCCGGTCTCGAAGGTGTCGGCGGCGTAGGTGCCGCCGAAGGGCATCTCCATGTGGGTGTGGCCGTCGACGCCGCCCGGGATGACGTACTTTCCGCTCGCGTCGATGACCCTCTCGGCCGTGAAGGCCTCGGCGGCCGGGGTTCCGGTCGCGGCGAGGGCGGCGACGCGGCCGTCCTCGATCAGGACGTCGGCGTGGATCTCGTCGGACGCGGTGACGACGAGGCCACCGCGGATGACGGTGCGGCTGCTCATGCTGCTGTTCCCTCCTGTCAGGGGCCCCGGTCGGTCAGGGCGCGGTCAGCGGGGAGTACGCGCCCGGCGCCCGGTCGCGGTAGAACTGCCAGCGGTCGCGCACCTCGCGCAGCTTGGCCATGTCGAGGTCGCGGACGACGAGTTCGCTCTCCTTGTCGCTCGCGACCTCGCCCACGAACCGGGCCTCCGGGTCGACGAAGTACGAAGTGCCGTAGAAGTCGTTGTCGCCCAACTCCTCGACGCCGACCCGGTTGATGGCGCCGACGAAGTACTCGTTGGCGACGGCCGCCGCCGGCTGCTCCAGCTGCCACAGGTAGCCGGACAGACCGCGCGAGGTGGCCGACGGGTTGAAGACGACCTCCGCGCCTCCGAGGCCCAGCGCCCGCCAGCCCTCCGGGAAGTGCCGGTCGTAGCAGATGTAGACGCCGACCTTGCCGACGGCCGTGTCGAAGACCGGCCAGCCGGAGTTGCCGGGACGGAAGTAGAACTTCTCCCAGAAGCCGCGCACCTGCGGGATGTGCGTCTTGCGGTACTTGCCGAGGTAGGAGCCGTCGGCGTCGATCACGGCGGCGGTGTTGTAGAGGACGCCGGGCCGCTCCTCCTCGTACATCGGGAGCACCAGGACGATGCCGTGCTCGCGGGCGAGCCGCCGGAAGCGCTCGACTACGGGGCCGTCGGGGACGCGCTCGGCGTAGGCGTAGAACTCGGGGTCCTGGACCTGGCAGAAGTACGGCCCGTAGAACAGCTCCTGGAAGCACATGACCTGTGCTCCCTGCGCGGCGGCGTCACGCACCGCCTGTTCGTGGACCTGGATCATCGATTCCTTGTCGCCCGTCCAGGCGGTCTGGAAGAGCGCGGCACGGATCACTCGGCTCATCTTCGGCCTCCACTCGCTCGGTGTGCTGCGAGCCTAGGAAGGGCGGCCGGTCGGAATGAGTGGCACGGTGTCACGTCTGCGGGGGTCGGGCATTGCACGGTGTCACCCCTGTTGCGCGTCGTGGGCGAGGAGCGCGATGTGGACGGAGGCGGCCTGCTCGAAGTCGTCCAGGTCGACGCCGAGGCGGCCCTGTATGGCCTCCAGACGGCGGTAGAGGGCCGGCCGGGAGACGTGGTGGAGCTGGGCGGTGCGGGACTTGTTGCGGCCGGTGGCGAGGTAGGTGCGCAGTACGGACAGCAGGTCCTCGTCGGGGCCGCGCAGCAGCCCGTCCAGCTCCCGCTCGGCGAAGGACTGCACGTGGGGGTCGTCGCGCAGCAGCCGGACCAGTCCGCGCAGGTGGATGTCGCGCAGCCGCACGACGGGCGGCGGGTCGAGGGCGGTCGCGGAGTCGGCCACGGCGTCGGCGACGTGCTGGGCCTCGCGCAGCCCGGCGGGTACGTCGTCCCAGGCGGCGCGGGCGTCGGCCGCCGCCACCACGGCGTGGGCGGACGCCGGCTCCGACCGCAGCCGGGCCGCGAAGTGGGCGGTCAGCGCCCTGGCGTCCTGGTCGGGGGCGAGGCTGAGCAGGACGGCGCCGGTGCCGTCGGTGAGTTCCGCGACGATCCCGGGCAGGCCGAGCAGCCGCAGCACGCGGTTCAGCCGGGCGGGCTCCTGGTCGCGGACGACGAGCGGGACGAAGACGCGCCGGTTGACCGGCAGTCCGGCGGCGCGAGCCCGGGGCAGCAGTTGCCGCGCCGGTACGGCACCGCTGACCAGGTCGGTGAGCAGGCTCCGCGCGGACTGCGCCGCCCAGGAGTCCCAGGAGCCGCCGGGGTTCCCGGAGCCCCCGGCGTGGGTGCCGTCGCCGCCGAGCATGCGGTGCAGGACGAGGGCCTCGGCGGCGCGGTCGGCGAGCAGCCGTCCGGCGGCCCGGTCACCGCGGTAGCCGCACAGCACCAGCCGTCCCCAGCGTTCCCCGCGGCCGCTCAGCTCGGCGCGGATCCAGCCGTCGGCCGTACCGGCGCCGGCCTGGCGGGCGATGCGTTCCCAGTCCCGGAGCACGTCGTCGACCGCGGGCCGCTCCCCCGCCGTGGCGAGGACGCGGTGGGCGAGGTTGGTGACGACGACCGGGCAGCCGCCGTGCCGGGCCACCTCGTCGAGGAGGCGCTGCACGGGGGCGCCCGCGGTGATCAGGCCGGTCAGTTCGGTGCGTACGGCCTCGGAGAGGCTGACGGCGGCGAACTTGCGCCGCAGCAGCCGGGACTGCACCTCCTCGGTCAGTTCGGCGAAGGGGAAGGGCCGGTGCAGGACGACCATGGGCAGACCGCATCGCTCGGCCACCCGGCGCATCACCTCCGGCGGGGTGGGGAAGGCGCGGCCGAGGCCGAGTACGACGGCCGCGGCCTCCGCGCGGTGCAGGGAGCGGATGTACTCGCCCTGCTTGTCCTCGTCACCGGCGAGCAGCACCCCGGTGGTGAGCACCATCTCGCCGCCGCTGAGCATCACGCCGACGTCGGCGGCCTCGGCGACGTGCACCCAGCGCACCGGCCGGTCGAGCCGGTGCGCGCCGGCCACCACCTCGGGCTGCCCGGCGAGCACCCGCTCCAGGGTGAGGACCTGACGGACCGACAGGGCGGGTTCCCAGGAGTGGTGCTCCAAGGTCTCCAGGGTGGAGGTCATCGCGGCGGTTCCTCTGCTCGATGCACGGCCCGTGTACGGCTGTCAGATGCTCCGCAGAGCGCGTTCGAGGATCGCGGCGCCCTCCTCGGCCTCCGCGACGGTGAGGGACATCGGCGGGGCGACGCGCAGGACGCTGGTGCTGTGGCCGCCGCCCTTGCCGATGAGCAACCCGCCCGCGCGGGCCTCCTCCAGTACGGTGGACGCCGCCTCGGGGGTGGCCTCGTCGGTGCCGGGCCGGGCCAGCTCGATGCCGATCATCAGCCCGCGCCCGCGCACCTCCCGTACGTGCGGCACCTGGGCGGCGACGGCCCGCAGCCGTTCGATGAGCATGCCGCCGACGCGCCGGGCGTTGCCCTGGAGGTCGTGCTCCAGCAGGTACGTGAGGTTGGCGAGGCCGGCCGCCATGGTGACCTGGGTGCCGCCGAAGGTGGAGATGCTGTTGGCGTCCAGGCAGTTCATGATCTCGGCGCGGGCGATGACGCCGCCGACGGACATGCCGTTGCCGATGCCCTTGGCGAAGGTCACGATGTCCGGCGGGCCGCTGCGCCCGTGGGCCTGCCAGCCCCAGAAGTGCTCGCCGGTGCGGCCCCAGCCGGTCTGCACCTCGTCGGCGATCCACAGGATGCCCCGCTCGTGCAGCACCTCGCGGAACGCGGCGTACAGGCCGTCCGGTGGGGAGGTGAAACCGCCGACGCCCTGGACGGGTTCGGCGATCAGCGCGGCGGGCGGACGGGTGTGGCCGAGGAGGTCCTTGAGGTCCTCGACGCAGGCGTCGACGAAGTCGCGGTCGTCCAGGTGGGCGTAGGGGCCGCGGGTGCGCACTCCGCCGTGGACGTAGAGCGTCTGGAGCGGGGAGAGCGAGGTCGGGGACCAGCCGCGGTTGCCGGTGATGCCGACCGAGCTGAAGGAGCGGCCGTGGTAGCTGTTGCGCATCGCCAGGACGGTGTTGCTGCGCCGGTGGGCGGTGGCGAGCAGCAGGGCGGTGTCGTTGGCCTCGGTGCCGGAGGTGGTGAAGAAGACGCGGGCGTCCGGGACGGCGGAGAGGTGGGCGACGCGCTCGGCGAGTTCGACCATGGGCCGGTTGAGGTAGAGCGTGGACGAGTGGATGATCCGCCCGGCCTGCTCGCTCACCGCCTTGGTCACCTCGGGCAGGGCGTGCGCGGTCATCGTGGTGAGGATGCCGCCGAAGAAGTCGAGGTACTTGTTGCCGGCGGCGTCCCAGACGTGGCGCCCCTCGCCGTGCGTGATCTCCAGCGGGTCCTCGTAGTACAGGGCGAGCCAGTCGGGCAGGACGGCGCGGTGCCGGCCGAACAGGTCCTTGGTCACGGCTGCACCAGCCCTTCGTAGGCGTCGGGGCGGCGGTCGCGGTAGAAGGCCCACTGCTGCCGCACCTCGTCGATGAGGTCGAAGTCGAGGTCGCGGACGAGGAGTTCCTCCTTGGTGTCGCTGGCGGTCTCGCCGACGAACTGCCCGCGCGGGTCGACGAAGTACGACGTCCCGTAGAAGTCGTTGTCCCCGTACTCCTCCTGCCCGACCCGGTTGATCGCGGCGACGAAGTACTCGTTGGCGACGGCCGCGGCGGGCTGTTCGAGCCGCCACAGGTGGGCGGAGAGGCCGCGGTGGGTGGCGGAGGGGTTGTAGACCAGCTGGGCGCCGGCCAGGCCGAGTTGCCGCCAGCCCTCGGGAAAGTGCCGGTCGTAGCAGATGTAGACGCCGACCTTGCCGACGGCCGTGTCGAAGACGGGCCAGCCGAGATTGCCGGGACGGAAGTAGAACTTCTCCCAGAAGCCCTTCACCTGCGGGATGTGGTGCTTGCGGTACGTCCCGAGGACGGTGCCGTCGGCGTCGATCACGGCCGCGGTGTTGTAGTAGAAGCCGGACTGCTCGACCTCGAAGACGGGGACGACGATCACCATGCCGGTCTCGCGTGCGAGGGCCTGCATGCGGCGGGTGGTCGGGCCGTCGGGCACGGGCTCGGCCCATCGGTAGTGCTCGGGGTCCTGGACCTGGCAGAAGTAGGGGGCGTTGAAGACTTCCTGGAAGCCGATGACCCTGGCCCCCTGCCGGGCCGCCTCGCGGGCGTGCTCCTCGTGTTTCGCCACCATGGACTCGGTGTCGCCGGTCCAGGTGGCCTGGACCAGAGCGGCACGTACGACGTTGGCCATGAGCTGCTCCTTCGACACGACGTCAGAGCCTCTACGCCCGTAGAGCAGGCAGTAGAGGGACGAACGTAAGCCTGGCCGGACGGGCTTGCCAAGACCATCGTCGCCAAGCCGTGGTGTCGATCGCGATTCGCACTCCTGTGGGTGAGTGGTGGGACTGGTGGGGTGGTTGAGGCGGGCTTCAGGTGGCGAATCCGGCGACGCGGAGGGCGTGGACGAGGGGGTGGCGTCCGGATCAGGCCGGCTCCGAGGAACGGCGCCCCGCCCGGCTCCGGAAAGATCCGAACGACACCCCCTGGTCCCAGTGGCGTTCGTCGGAGACTTCGTGGACCGCCGCCAGCAGGAGCGGTACGAGGACCGGCGGGGCGGGTTCGACGCTGCGGGCGGCCTCTTCCGGGGTGCGGGCGCGGACGCAGGCGTCGAGGAGCGCGCGGCCCTCGCGGCGCCGGCCCTCGGCGACCAGGCTTTCGGCGGGCAGGGAGGAGGTCTCCCACAGCAGGGTCGTCGGCGCCGAGTCCGGCCTGTTCCGGCCGCGCGGCGAGCAGCGGGAAGCGGGCCCGTGCGCGGCCTCGGCCCAGCAAGGCGTACGCCTCCCCACCGCGCCCTCGGCACGCAGCCGCGTCAGCGCCTCGACGAGGCGGCCGGCCGCTGCCCGGTCCGCCGCCGCGGTCGGTGGCTCGGGCTCCCGCCCCACTGGAGGACTCCGGTCCGGTCCATCCGGTCACGTAGGGAACACCAGCCGTGTCACGCCACCGCTACAGGGGGTTTTCGGGGAGTGGCGTCACACCACCCTCACACCGCCACCAGTGCGCACCGCACCGCCAGCTCGTCCATGGACAGCCCCAGCGCACGGGCCAGCGCGGCCACCGTGAAGAACGCCGGGGTCGGCGCGCGGCCGGTCTCGATCTTGCGCAGGGTCTCGGCGGAGACGCCCGCCTCGGCCGCGACCACCGTCATGCTCCGGTCGCCGCGGGCCGCACGCAGCAGCCGTCCGAGCTGCTCGCCGCGTTCACGCTCTTCGGGGGTCAGGGGGGTGCGTACCATGCCGTCATTCTAATACCGGTTTCCCGTACCGGACCGGGTCGAGTCGAGACCAATTCAAATACCGGTATAGTAATTGGCATGGTGGAACTGAAGACAGACACGTCGATCGATGCCATGCACGAGGCCGGCCAGGTCGTCGCACGCGCCCTGACCGCCGTGCGGCGGGCCGCGGACGTGGGGGTGTCCCTGCTGGAGTTGGACGCGGTGGCGCACGAGGTGCTGCGGGAGTCGGGGGCGGCGTCACCGTTCCTCGGCTACCGGCCCTCCTTCGCCCCGACGCCCTTCCCGGCCGTCATCTGCGCGTCGGTCAACGACGCGATCGTGCACGGCATCCCGGACGGCTACCGGTTGCGCGACGGCGACCTCGTCTCCGTCGACTGCGGCGCGATCCTGGAAGGCTGGGCCGGCGACTCGGCGGTCAGCTTCACCGTGGGCACCCCGCGGGCGGCGGACGTGACGCTGATCGAGTCCGCGGAGCGGGCCCTCGCGGCGGGCATCGACGCGGCCGTCGTCGGCAACCGCATCGGCGACATCGCGCACGCCATCGGCACGGTGTGCCGGACGGCCGGCTACGGGATCATGGAGGACTTCGGCGGCCACGGCATCGGCCGGCGCATGCACGAGGACCCCGGGGTCCCCAACGAGGGCCGGCCGGGACGCGGGCTGCCCCTGCGCCACGGCATGGTCATCGCCATCGAGCCCATGCTGATCGGCGGCGGCCGGGACGACTACCACTGCGCACCGGACGGCTGGACCCTGCGCACGAACGACGGCTCCCGGGCGGCGCACGTGGAGCACACGGTGGCGATCACGGAGGCCGGTCCGCGCGTCCTGACCTCGCGGGACGGCCTCTGAGACGGTCCGGGAGCCGGGGTTCCCGCACATGCCCGCCGGAACAGAACGTGTCATGTTGGGCATGAGCGCACCCCGCCCGGGTTACCCGGCCCCGGCACGTCGATCAGCGAGGCAGCGGAGGACCGGAAACGATGAGCAGCGGCTTCATGGGCCCGGAGGGTGACCCGTTCGCGGAATTCCTGGCACGCTTCTTCGGCGGACCCAGGCCGAGGCAGATCGACATCGGGCGGCTGCTCAGCCAGCCCGCCCGGGAGCTGGTGCGCGGCGCGGCCCAGTACGCCGCGGAGCACGGCAGCCGGGACCTGGACACCGAGCACCTGCTGCGGGCCGCGCTCGCCGCCGAGCCGACCCGGGGCCTGCTCAGCCGGGCCGGTGCCGACCCCGACGCGATGGCGTCGCAGATCGACGAGCGGACCGGCCCGGCGCAGCATCCGCCGGGCGAGGTCCCGCCGCCGACCTCGCTCTCCCTGACCCCGGCCGTCAAGCGCGCCCTGCTGGACGCGCACGAGCTGGCCCGGTCGACCGGCACCGGGCACATCGGTCCGGAGCACGTGCTCGGCGCCCTGGCCGCCAACCCCGACTCGGCCGCCGGGCACATCCTGAACGCGGCCCGGTTCGCACCCTCGGGTCTGCCGACGGAGCCGCCGGACGCCGCGAAGGGCCGCACGGAGGGGCCGCGGTCCACGAACACGCCGACCCTGGACAAGTACGGCCGCGACCTCACCGACCTGGCCCAGCAGGGCCGGATCGACCCGGTGATCGGGCGCGAGGGGGAGATCGAGCAGACCGTGGAGGTGCTCTCCCGCCGCGGCAAGAACAACCCGGTGCTGATCGGTGACGCGGGCGTCGGCAAGACCGCCGTCGTGGAGGGGCTGGCCCAGCGCATCACCGACGGCGACGTGCCCGACGTCCTGATCGGACGCCGGGTGGTCGCGCTGGACCTGACCGGCGTGGTCGCCGGCACCCGCTACCGGGGCGACTTCGAGGAGCGGATGAACAACATCGTGGGCGAGATCCGCGCCCACTCCGACCAACTGATCATCTTCATCGACGAGCTGCACACCGTCGTCGGCGCGGGCGGTGGCGGCGAGAGCGGCTCGATGGACGCCGGGAACATCCTCAAGCCCGCCCTCGCCCGCGGCGAGCTGCACGTCGTCGGCGCCACCACGCTGGAGGAGTACCGCAGGATCGAGAAGGACGCGGCCCTCGCCCGCCGCTTCCAGCCCATCCTGGTCCCCGAGCCCACCACGGCCGACGCGATCGAGATCCTGCGCGGACTGCGCGACCGCTACGAGGCCCACCACCAGGTCCGCTACACCGACGAGGCGCTGGTGGCGGCCGTGGAGATGTCCGACCGCTACCTCACCGACCGCCGGCTGCCGGACAAGGCGATCGACCTGATCGACCAGGCCGGCGCCCGGGTGCGGCTGCGGGCCCGCACCAAGGGCACGGACGTACGCGCCATGGAGCGCGAGGTCGACCAGCTGATCCGGGACAAGGACCAGGCGGTCACGGACGAGCAGTACGAACAGGCCATGCAGCTGCGGGACCGGATCACCGAGCTGAAGCAGCGGATCACCGAGGCCGACGGCGGCGGCGAGGCCGACGAGGGCCTGAACCTGGTGGTAGGCACCGAGTCCATCGCCGAGGTGGTGTCCCGGCAGACCGGCATCCCGGTCAGCAGCCTCACCCAGGAGGAGAAGGACCGCCTGCTGGGCCTGGAGTCCCACCTGCACGAGCGGGTGGTCGGCCAGGACGAGGCCGTACGGGTCGTCTCCGACGCCGTACTGCGCTCCCGCGCCGGGCTCGCCAGCCCCGACCGGCCCATCGGCAGCTTCCTCTTCCTCGGCCCGACCGGCGTCGGCAAGACCGAACTGGCACGGGCACTGGCCGAGGCGCTGTTCGGCAGCGAGGACCGCATGGTGCGGCTCGACATGAGCGAGTACCAGGAACGCCACACCGTCAGCCGCCTGGTCGGCGCCCCGCCCGGCTACGTCGGGCACGAGGAGGCCGGCCAGCTCACCGAGGTGGTGCGCCGGCATCCCTACTCGCTGCTCCTGCTCGACGAGGTGGAGAAGGCGCACCCGGACGTCTTCAACATCCTCCTCCAGGTGCTCGACGACGGGCGCCTGACCGACTCCCAGGGCCGGACGGTGGACTTCAGCAACACGGTCGTCGTGATGACCAGCAACCTGGGCTCCGACGTCATCACCCGGCGGGGTGCGGGTATCGGCTTCGGCGCCGGTGGTTCGGAGGCGGACGAGGAGGCCCGGCGCGAGCAGGTGCTGCGGCCGCTGCGCGAGCACTTCCGGCCCGAGTTCCTCAACCGCATCGACGAGATCGTCGTCTTCCGCCAGCTCAGCGGCGAGCAGCTACGGCAGATCACCAGCCTGCTCCTTGAGGAGACCCGGCGCATGGTGCACGCGCAGGGCGTCACAGTCGACTTCACGGACGCGGCCGTGGACTGGATCGCCGAGCGCGGCTACCAGCCCGAGTACGGCGCGCGCCCGCTGCGCCGCACCATCCAGCGCGAGGTCGACAACGAGCTGTCCCGCCTGCTGCTGGACGGCCGCATCGCGGAGGGCGGCCGGGTGACGGTCGACGTCGAGGACGGGCGGCTGGCGTTCCGGACGCCTGAGCGGCCCGTCCCCGAGCTGTGAATCCCGGCCGGCGGCTGGCGGCTGGTGGCAAGCGGCAGGCCGCTAGCGCACGGGCCGTACCACCATCGCCGAGCCGCCGCCGCGTCGTTCCTTCTCGGCGGCGGCCAGCCACTTGCCGTTCGGCAGCCGCTGCACGCCGGTCGCCGCGCCGATCTCGGGGTTCTGCTTGAAGGAGTGCCCGAGGGCTTCCAGCTCTTCCCGCACGCCGCTGTCGTGGAGACCGGGTTCGAGTTCGGTCTGCGCGGCGTTGCGCTGGCTGGCGCGCGGGGCGGCGATCGCGTCGACGAGCGGGAGGCCGCGGTCGATGACCCCGGTGAGTGCCTGGAGCACGGTGGTGATGATGGTGGCGCCACCGGGCGAACCGACCGCGACGACCGGCTTGTGGTGCTGGTCCAGCACGATCGTCGGCGCGATCGACGACCGCGGGCGCTTGCCGGGGCCCGGCAGGTTCGGGTCGTGGACGGCCGGGTTGGCCGGGGCGAAGGAGAAGTCCGTCAGCTCGTTGTTGAGCAGGAAGCCGCGGTCGGGCACGGTGATGCCGCTGCCGCCGGTCTGCTCGATGGTGAGCGTGTAGGCGACGACGTTCCCCCACTTGTCGGCCACCGTCAGGTGCGTGGTGTTCTCCCCCTCGTACGTCGTCGGCGCCGCCGTGCCGCCGCCCGCGCAGGGGGCGGGGTGCCGCGGGTCGCCGGGAGCGAGGGGGCTGGTGAGCGCCGCGTCGTCCTTGATCAGGCACTCGCGCGAGTCGGCGTACCGCTGGGACAGCAGTTCCTTCGTCGGTACGTCCTCGAAGGCCGGGTCGCCGACCCAGCGCCCCCGGTCGGCGAAGGCGATACGGCTCGCCTCGATGAAGCGGTGCAGGTAACGGGCCTTGCTCGCCTTGGAGAGGTCGGTGCGCTCCAGGATGTTGAGGGCCTCGCCGACCGTGGTGCCGCCGGAGGAGGAGGGCGCGATGGAGTAGACGCCCAGGCCGCGGTACGAGGTCCTGGTGGGCGCCTGGAGCTTGGTCCCGTAGGCCGCGAGGTCCTTCGCGGACAGGTCGCCCGGACGGGCGTTCCAGCCGGAGCCCGGGTCGACGGGCGGCTCGTTGACGGTGTCGACGATGTCCTCGCCGAGTTCGCCGTGGTAGATCGCGCCGACGCCCTCGCGGGCCAGCTCCTTGTAGGTGCGCGCCAGGTCGGGGTTCTTGAACGTGGAGCCGACGACCGGGAGTTCACCGCCCGGCAGGAACAGCTCGGCGGTGTCCGGGAAGTAGCGGAACCGTTGTTCGTTGGCGGCGGTCTGGGAGCGGAAGGTGTCGTCGACGGTGAAGCCGTGCCGGGCCAGGTGCTCGGCGGGCCGCAGTACGGAGCCGAGCTTGCGGCTGCCCCACTTGTCGAGAGCGGTCTGCCAGGTGGCGGGTGTGCCCGGGGTGCCGACGGCGAGGCCGCTGCTGACGGCTTCGGCGAAGGGGATCGGCTCGCCGTTCTCCGTGAAGAGGTTCTCGTCGGCGGTCAGCGGCGCGGTCTCACGGCCGTCGATGGTGCGCACCGTACGGGACTTGGCGTCGTAGTAGACGAAGTAGCCGCCTCCGCCGATGCCGGCGGAGTAGGGCTCGGTGACACCCAGGGCGGCCGCGGTGGCCACGGCGGCGTCGACGGCGTTGCCGCCCTTGCGCAGGATCTCGATGCCGGCGGCGGAGGCGTCCGGGTCGACGCTGGCGACCGCGCCGCCGTAGCCGACGGCGACCGGGGTCTTCGGGGCGGCGGGTCTGCTCTGGGCGGTGGGTGGCGCCGCCGCCCCCACCGACACCACGGCGGCCGAGACCGCCAGGACCGTCAGTTTCCGTGCGACAGGGCGACGCATCCGCACCTCCAGGGAAGGGCCGTTCGGGCAGCTTAGTTGATCGCCATGGTCGCGTCAGGAGCACATGGGGGACGCATACGCCTCCGGCCCCTCGAACACCGGTACGCCGATGCCCGCTAGCATGCGCGCCCATGACTGACGACGTACGCAACATCGTCCTCGGCGTGGTGGCGGCGGGCATCAGTGCCGCGCTGGGCTGGTTCGCCCGTACCTACCTGTGGAAGCGGAGACTCCGCCGCAAGCAGGCGTTCTTCGGGCTGCCGGACAGTTCCGAGTCGCTGCTGGTCGTCAACCGGGACCCCGCCGCCTCCGAACCCGCGGTCCACCGCTTCGACGTCTTCGCGCTGCTGGAGCTGTCCGCGCTGATCAAGGACTGCGGCGCGCACGTCCAGGTGGTCACCCAGGACATGGTCCACCAGGGCTTCGGCGAGCGTACGGAGTTCTGCGTGGGCGGTCCTGGGTCGAACCGGCGCATGGTGGCCCACATGGCGGCCATGCTGCCCGGGGTGCGGATCAACATCGATCCGGAGCCGGGCCCGGACCGCGGCGCCTTCCAGATCGGCGGCGAGCGCTACCGCATGGACGCGGGCGTCACGGAGTACGTCCTGCTGGCCCGTCTCACCGCCGGGGACCGGCGCGAGGCCCGGCCGGCCTTCCTGTTCTGCGGCCAGCGCGCGATCACCAATCAGGCCGCCACCCGCTACCTCGCGCGCCACCACGAGAAGCTCGCCCGCAAGCACGGCAACAACTCCTTCGTGCTGCTGCTGAAGGTGGTCAACTCGCAGGCGTACGGCCCGGATGTCGTCGAACTGGTCGGGGACGTGACCCGGCCGGCGACGAGCCCCCTGCCGGCACCGGCACCGACGACCCGCAACTCCCACCGGGCCTCGTGAGCCGGACGCGAAGCCGGCCTCCCCCTCGCCCGCGGCCTCATCTGCTGGAGACGCGTCAGGAAGACCCGCTCATGATCGTGTTACGAGCTCTTGGAGTCGCTCGCGGCGCTGCCCGAGTCGGATCGAGGCCTCGTCCCGGGAGGAGCGGTCAGAGCGCTGCCGCGATCAGCGCGCCGAAAAAGAGGCAGAGGGGCAGCCCGATCACGCCCCCCGCCATCACCCACCCCATGCGCGGTGTCGAACTCCGCGCGACTCGGCGGCAGAAGAGCGCCATCAGCGCGCAGTAGAAAAGCAGCGGCACTACGACAAAGGTCGCACCGGATCCCATGGTGACTCTTCTTTCCTTTCCCGGGGATTGCGGGTGGCCGGGCTGCCCTTGGACAACCCGGCCACCCGACGTTCAGCCCCTAGGGCGTGAAGTTCTCGGTGAACTCCGTGTGCTGGCCCGTCTGTGAGTCACAGTGCGTGACCTTCTTCGGGCGTACGTTCGGGCCGTCGCCGATCAGTGGCACCGGTGCCTCAATGGCCCACGGATTGCCTCCGCTACCTCGGCCCATCGCGTCGCACTGGCCATAGGCGTGACCGTTGCCCACGGGCAGGTTGCCGAAGTTGCGCCAGTCACCCAGCTTGATCCGCTGGTTGGACGGGCGACCGAGATTGTCGGTCATCTTATCATCGATGTAGACATACAGGTCCGGCATGTAGCTCTGCCACACCAGGCCATTGTTCGGCACCGCGTCCCGGTTCTCCACCAGGTGCGTCGGCTTGACGCTGCCGTCCGCGCAGAAGGCGGCCGCGATGTCCTGCCAGATGGGCGGGGCATTGCCGATCATGCTGCCGAAGGCGTTGTTGTCACCGGAGTTCTTGAAGAACATCGAGTAGATGTCCCCGGCGAAGTCCTGGATGCCCTTATTCGTTTCCGGGTGAGCCTTGACCTTGTCGACCCACGCCTTCACGTTGTCGTTGATGTGCTGGTAGGCGACCATCGCCCGGTAGCCGTGCACACCGCCGCCCACGGCGCGGAAGTCCACGCACTTCTGGTCGGTGTCCAGGCGCGCCCCGCGGAAGTGCGGGAAGTACGCCTGGCCGGGGGTGTCACCGGTGGTGTACGGGGTCACGTACTGGTCGCGGCCGTACTCGAGCGCGTCATACGTCGTGTAGTTGATGTTCGGCTTCGGGATGCCGTAGTCCGCCTCGATCGCCTTGATGAGATCGGTGACGAAGTGCGGCAGGTGTGCGTTGCCGACGCGGACCTTGTAGCCCGCCGACTCGCTGCCCGGGATGATCTTCCCGGTCGACTCGTCGACGATGTAGCTCACATCGACATCGCTCTTGATCTTGTAGCTGTTGTCGTCCTGGAACGCCACGCTCGCCGGCTGGGAGGTGTCCGGACGCTGGTTGGCCATGGCCATCCACACCGGGATGGACATGGCGGGCGCCGAGCCGTCCGCGCGGACCTTGTTGCCGCCCGCCTTGACGTCCTGGTACCACTTCTCGGCGGCGTCATAGGTCTTCTGGCCGCTGCACTCGCCCACCGGGGTGGCCGTGGGGCAGCGCGCCCGCCAGGTGATGCCGTAGTGGTCCGCCTCGGGATTCTGCCAGTAGGGGCCCGACTTCGCGTGGCCGATGCCCCAGTTGTACAGGGTTGTCATCGTGCGCAGCGGGGTCTCCATCTCCGCCGGCATGTTGGAGTTGAGGTCCTGGTTGGGGTCGAAGACCGCCGCGGCCGTCAGGCTCCGCTCCACGTACTTGCCGTTGATCGGCGTGACCGCGACGGCGTCGTAGGCGATGTCCTTGTCGCCCGTGCCGCCCGGCGCGATCGTCGAAAGGGTCACCTTGGGCCTGCCGTTGAACATGAAGGCGCCGATGGAGACCCAGCGGTTCTTGTCCCCCATCTGGTTGACGACTCGAGTACGGACACCGTTGGCAGTGTGGATCTTGTACTGGGCGCGCGTCTCGTGCGCGCCGTGATCAGGCAGATGCACCCATATCTTCGCCGGGCCGTTGACGTCCTTGTTCAGGGTCCAGGAACCGGTGAACTCCAGGCGCTGGCCCTTGGCGTCGTCCGAGCGCGAGTGGCCGAAGTAGAAGTGGCCGCCCGCACCCGCGCCCAACTGGTGCAGGTCGACCTTGGAGGGCCAGCGATTGGGCCCGCCGATCGTCGGGTGCGCGCCGTCTCCGTCACCGAAGTCGATCGAGAAGGTGCCCTCGTTGGTCCAGGACGTGTTCGAGCATCTTTGCGCCGGAACGCCCGACGGCAGATTGTCGATGATCATCGATCCGGCCGGGAGGTCCGAGTTCGGGGAGCAGTTCGGCGGATACGCGGTGCCGTCCGGCTCCTCGGCCCAGGTGGCCGGGAAGCGCGTGAAGTCGTTGCCGCACGAGTAGTCGCAGTCCGTCTTCCAGGTGACCGGCATGTGCCACCAGCACTTGAAGTCGCTGCGGGTGCAGGGGCCCAGACCCGTCTCGTTCTGCGCCCCGTCCGAGATCTTTCCGGGGTCGCATTCGTTGCCCGCGGCGCAGAACGTGTTCTCCGGCGGCTTGGCCTTGGCACGGTTCTGCACGGCGGAGCCGTCGACGGACGCGCCGCCCTCGGTGCCGTTCCACCAAGCCGCGCGGAACGCGGGGACCAGCTTGCCGGGCGCCTCGAGGAAGGACGGCGGGTGCGCGGCGAAGCCGATCACCTTCTCCTGGTACGGCCAGTCCTGCGGGTGCGCCGCGTCGGAGGCCTCCTCGTTGCCCGCCGAGTCCTCCATGAACGGTGACCGAGCCGCGTCCCACATCGGGTTGGCGGGGTTGTTCGCCCAGCCCACGCCCCACGGGCTGCCATCACCCTTGTTCGCATAGAAACCGGCGTTGTACGCCCACAGCGCGAACGACCAGTTCTCGATCTTCGCCGGGTTGCCGTTGTTGATCTGCAGACCGGCCTTCTTGGTCTCGTTCCACTTCGAGACGAGGATCTGCAGGCCCGCCGCGACGTTGGCGGTGTAGTCCAGCGCGACCGCGCGCTGCTTCTCGTAAGGCCAGGCCTCACCACCGTGACCGTCCTCGCGACCTGCCATCCGCATGTGGTCGGTGACCTGGGTGATGCCGTAGCCGCAGTCGGCCTCCGGCCAGGCGATGTCCCAGTCGTTGGCGGAGTCGCCGTCGTAGTAGTCGATGCCGTAGTAGTTGCCGATCAGTGGGCTGCTGCTGACGCCGGGCACCGCGACGCGCGATGCCTGCCACATGTTCGACTCCTGCGCGGTGACGCCAAGCATCACCTGAGCGGGCACGCCGCCGCCGCCCTCGAGGGCCGGCTTCGGGAAGAGGGTCTGCGGCTGGTACGCCGGCATGCCCAGGCTCTTCCAGTTCGCAGGACGGCTGATGTGCGTGTTCAGATTGCCGCGGATGGCCTGGTTGACCGCCCACTCCACCTGGCGCGGCTTGGGCTGGGTGGCCTGGTTCCGCGGATCGTTGCGCGGTACGGAGCAGACACGCTCGGACTCGACGATCTCGTTGCGGTCCGCGGACATGGTGCTGATGCCGCCCTCGGCGGCCGCGCTGTCCTTGGGCGCCGCGAGCGCGGGGCTGCGGTCCAGTCCCTCGGAGAACGCGGCGCTGGTCCGCTCACCCGGCTCGATGGTGAACTCGGCCCCCTCACCGCTGTCCACAGCCGTCAGCTTGACATTGACCGGGCGCACGGCATCCGGCTTGTCGGCGCGGATCAGGGCACCCTGCCCGTCGGTCCAGGCGGTCTCGGTCAGCACGGCCTCGCCGCGCGTGGAGACCCTGGCGTCCTTCGGTGCCTTGGCCAATTGGCGTACGGCAGACGGAAGGTTCTGACCTGGGATGCGCTTCGCCTTGCCGGTCAGATACACCTTTCCGGCGCTGCGGGACAGCCCGGTCTCGGTCAGCGGGCCCTCGGCGAACGCAGGCGCCTTGGCCTTGCGGACGTCCGGGGAGGCGATCTGCGCGGCGGTAAGGCGCTTGGCCCGTGCCGACTGCTCGCCGGCGGCCGACCGCGGGGCTTGCCCCTTGCCGAGCTTCGCCTTGGCGGGCTGGTCGCGGTCGAGGAAGACCACGCCGCCGTCCGCGTCGGCGGCGATCCGGTGCGGCACCGATTCGGTGTTGAGCAGGGCGGTCTTGTGGCCCTGGGCGTTCACCTTGACGAGCTGTGCGCCCATCGCGCCGACAAGCGAGCCGTCCTTGGTGACGACGGCCGAGGTCAACTGGCCCTTGGTCTCGATGGGCTTGGCGAGCTTGCCGGTCGCCGCATCGATACGGACCAGACGGGTGGCGTTCTTGGTCTCGTCACCGGCCTGGGTCAGTACGGCGCTCTCGCCGACGCCGCAGCCGGGATTGAAGTACGCGAGCGTCGACTGCAGCTTCAGCTTGGTGACCTGACCCGTCTCCAGGTCGACCACCGCGGTGAAGGCGCCGCGTGCCATCAGCTCGGGCTCGTTGGTGAACGTCCGCGGTGCGTACACCACGACCGCGCGCTTGCCGGAGCCGGTCACACACGCGTTGCCGATCCACGAGTCCGCGTCGAAGCCCGGCTCGGACAACGAGGCCGTGGTCTGCCACTGATAGCCCGTGCTCTCGCGTGCAGTCAGCAGGTGGAAACCCCGTACGTCGCCGGAGGTGGTCCAGGCGAGGTCGCCGGACTTCTTGTAGTCCTCCCCCAGGACGGCCGCACGCTCGGCGGACGGCACGGAGTCCTTCCGCTGCGCTTCTGGCTTCGACTGCACGGACGGCGACTTGCCGACCGTGTCGTCGGCCCAGGCCGAGGCCTGGACCGTCCCTCCCAGCACGGCCGTGGCGACGAGTGTCACCACGGAGCTTCGTGCTCTCTTGCGGAATCTCAACGATTCTCCTTGTGTTGACCGGCGCCCGTGCCACTGAGCGGGCACGGGCAGCCCACCCGGCGGCGATCTCGGGGATGCGCCACCGGGGTGGGTGGAAAGGGGGGAGTGCCGCCGCAGGAGGCGGGGTCGGCACGCGGGTCCTGCGATGTGAGCGGGCGGCTCGCGGTTACCGGCGCAGCGCCTCGACCGGCTGCACCCGGCTGGCCCTCCATGCGGGGTAGAGACCCGCGAGTAGACCGGTGAGCAGCCCGATGCCGGGTGCGGCGGCGGCGACCTGCGGATGGATCACGGGTGTCCAGTCCCTGGCCAGAGCGACGCCCACGACGGTGAGGATGCCGAGTGACGTGCCGACCAGGCCGCCGAGCATGCCGAGCGCGCCCGACTCGGTGAGGAACTGGGCCGTGATGTGCCGTCCGCGGGCACCGAGTGCGCGGCGCAGACCGATCTCACCGGTGCGCTCCAGAACGGCGACCAAAGTGGTGTTGGCGATGCCCAGTGTTCCGATGAACAGACAGATCGCGGCGAGCAGCAGGAACAACTGGTCGAGATCACCACCCACTTCAGTCCGCAGCGACTTGGGGTCGGGCGGTGGCACGGACCTGAAGTGCTCCGGGTGTGCGGCATCGAGCGCCAGCGGTACCTCGGTGGCCACCTGCGGGGCGGCACCCAACTGTGTGGAGACGAGCATCTTGGGCGCGTTCTTCGGCGCACCCCAGATCTGCTGCGCGGTGGACCGGGGCACCACGACTGAGAGCAGCAGGTCGGCCTGGCGCTCGACGTCGTCCACGATGCCCACGACCGTGAAGGCCTCGTCACCGATGAACACGGCGGGCGCGGTCTCCAGGGTCGTGATGCCGAGCCGGGCGGCAAGCCCTGCGCCGACGACGGCGACCCGCTGCTCAGTGCGGTCATGCCAAGGGTCGTAGAGCCGGCCCTGGGCGAGGGTGGGGTGCGCCGCTCTCAGCACGCCTGAAGAGGCGGCCACCACCTGGATCCGGCTGCTGCCGCGGTCGGGGCCCACCGGTGCCGATCTGACCTGCTCCTCGGGAGCCAGGTCGACGGACCAGTAGACGCCTGCGTCTCGTACGCCGTTGAGCCGCTCCACCCGCTGGTCCGCATCGGCGGGGAAGCCGACGGTGCCGGGGGCGCCCTGCTCGCGGGAGACGTCGTCGACGGTCACCTCGGTGGCGCTGAGCGCGTTGAACCGCTCGTCGATCTGCGAGGAGGCGGTCGCGGTCAAGCCGAGGATGGCGACGAACGTGCCGACTCCAAGCACCGTCCCGAGCGAGGTCAGCGCGGAACGGGCAGGGCGCTGCAGCACGCCGGCGAGGGCCTCGGAGAGCAGGTCCCGCACCGCGAGCCGGTGCCGGGTCACGCCGGCGGGCCGGCCGGCCTCGCGCCCGCGGAGCCCAGGCAGAGAAAACGGAAGACGTCTCATACGGGCCTTCCTCACTGCGGGAGGTCGAGGGTCGGGGAGTGTGACCGGTCGGACGCGGGCTCGGGCTCGGGCTCGGGCTCGGGGCGGAGTGTCATCGGGCCGTGCGGCCGGGTGTCCACCTCGAGGTGCGGCGGGGCTGATGTCTCCGACAGCGTGCCGTCCCGGATGGTCAGGGTGCGGCGGCCGCGGGCCGCCACCGCCGGGTCGTGGGTGATGACGACCACTGTCATACCGCTGCGGTGCACCGCGTCCAGAAGCCCGAGGATGGCCTCAGCGGTCGCGGTGTCGAGGTTGCCGGTCGGCTCGTCGCACAGGAGCAGCGACGGCCGGCCCACCAACGCCCGCGCGATGGCGACCCGTTGGCGCTCCCCGCCGGAGAGCTGGGTGGGCAGGGAGTGCAAGCGGTGGCCGAGCCCCACCTGTTCGAGGGCGGCGCGGGCGCGTGCCGCCCGCTCCCCGCGCGGAGTGCCGTCGTAGAGGAGGCTGAGCGCCACGTTCTCCAGGGCGCTGCGGTGCGGCATGAGATGGAACGCCTGGAACACGAATCCGATGCGTTGTCCGCGCAGGGCCGTGCGGTCCGCGTCCGGCAGCGAGCCGGTGTCGACACCGTCGAGCAGGTACCTGCCCGACGTCGGTGAGTCGAGCAGCCCCACGATGTTCAGGAACGTCGACTTACCGGCCCCGGAGGGACCGACCACGGTCACGAACTCGCCCCGCTCGACGCGCAGGTGACAGGGAGCGAGAGCCTGTACCGGTGGTGGCCCCGGGTAGGTGAGGCCGGCCTGCCGCAGTTCGATGACCGGGGGCTCGGCTACGGCAGTCACGAACCCGCTCCCGCCGCGCCCGCGGGGCTCGCGCGCACGCCGATGAGGACCTTGTCCCCTTCGGTGAGCGCGTCCGTGGTCTGCGGGCGCACTTCCACGCAGCCGTCCCCTGTGCTCCCGGTGGCCACCGCCACCTTGCGCCGGCCGTCCCCCTTCTCCACGACGGTTACCGTCGTCCTGCCGTCCGCGCCCGCCGACACCGCCGACAGCGGCACGACCAGGCTCGCGCCCTTGGTGGCCGCGGCGCGCACGGTCAGGCGCACGTCCTGCCCGGTGAGGTCCGGCGGCAGCGGCTCGTCCGGGCGTACGAGCATCAAGTACCCCTGGGCGCCGGCGGCCTGCTCCTTGTCCTCTCCGCTCGCGGCGGTCTGCTCCTGACCGACGGTGTCCGCGACCGACACGACCTTCGCGGTCGCGGTGCGGCCGGTCACCTCGGACAGGATCTCCACCTGCTGGCCGGACCTGACCAGGCCCTTCTCGTGCTGCTGCAGATAGCCGTGGACGACCAGGGCGCCGGCCGACACGGTGAGGACCGGCCCGGACACCTCCTCGCCGACCCGCGCGTGCACCTCGTCCACCCGGGCGGGGAAGCGGGACAGGAAGACGACTTCGGAGGCGGGCAGCATGGGTCCGGTCGTCGCCCGCACCCGGGCCAACTCTTCGCGTGCCTTGGCCAGGTCCTCCCGCGCCCGCTCGACCTGGCGCGCGGAGCCTTCGCCCGCGCCCTTGCCGTCCACGCCGGTGCCCGTGCCCGCGTCCTCACCGCGGGTGCCGGAGCCGGCGCCGGACGCCGCGCCCAAGCGGGCGTCCTCCAGCGCCCGTTCGGCCTCGGTCACCGCGGACTCGGCGCTGTCCACCGCGCTGTCGCCGTCCTCCTGGGCAGGCTGCGGCGTATAACCGATGCTGTCGTAGAACGCGGTGAGCGCGGCCTTCGTCCGCGGCCCGAAGTACCCGTCACGGTCACCGGCCGTGCTGTGCCCGAGCGCGGTCAACGCGTCCTGAAGCTGGGCGATGTCATCCCCCTCCGCCCCGGGCTTCAGGTCTCGGAAGACAGGCAGCTCACCCTGCAAGGCGAACACCGGACGGCCGGAGACCTCGAGGAGCCGCTGGCCGGCCTCGATCTGCTGACCACCCTTGACCGGCAGCTTGGTGACAACGGGCGCACCTCCGTCGGGGCTGCCCGCCGAGGGGCTGACCTCGACGGTCTGGGCCGCGGTGACCGTGCCGCGGACGGTGACCGAGTCCTCGAGGACCCGGTGCTCGACCGGGGCCGTGAGCACCGTCGGCGGGGGCGCCTCGGAGTCGGCCGCGGCCTGCGCGGGCGACTTGATCATCTGGGTGGCCGCCATGCCGGCGCCGGAGAGCAGTACCGCTCCCGTGGCGATCCCCACGGCCCACCGGCGCTTTCGGGTCAGCCCTGAAGCACCCGTGTGCACCTCGCCATCGGACATGGCGGTTCCCTTTCCCCGGACCTTCTCCTGGCCTTGACCGGTCCGCTCGTGCGGACCGGACGGTGGCGCGGTCAGCCGCGCAGCACCTGCTCCGCGGCCTTCACCGCGGTTTCGTTCTGCTTTTTCGCCTCGCCAAGGGCGAGTTGGTGCTCCTCGATCTGCTTGCGCTGGATTTCGGAGTCGGTCTCGAACCAGATGTTCACCAGGTCGACGGACTTCTTGCAGTCAATATCCGCCAGTGCGACATTGACCGCCCGCTCGCTGTCGAGCGGCTGCCCCTTGTTCAGGTCGATGGCCTCGAAAGGATGGGCGACTTCGTAGCCCTTCCCCTTCATACAGGACGACCATTTATCTGTGGCTTCCTGAACTTCCGGAGCATCCTGGGACTGCATCAGGCTCTCGTAGTTCAGGCGGCTCACGAGCGAGAAATCAAGTCCGGCGGATCCGACCTTGTTCTTGGCCCATCCCGTGCAGCCGCCCTTGGGGATCTTCTTCCCCTCGTACGAGTCCGGGGCCGGGGTGAAGCTGTCGCCCTTGCGGAGCCCGCCGCTCAGCACCATTTCCGCGGACTCGGTCAGGGCCGGCGGTCGCGCTCCGGCTTCCGGGCCTTTTTCGTCGAGCCCGTATCCGTGCTTTTCCGCTACCCTGCGGTCGGTGATGCCGTAGCGCCGTTCCATGTTCGCGTCATTGGAGTTCGGCGGCGGCGTGGTACCGGCGGGCGGCGGGCGGAAATCGAAGCCGAAACCCGCCATGCATTCGGACTGCAGGTTGCGTGTGGCCTGGTCGATGACCACGTTCTGTTCAAACGTCTGCATGTACTGCTCGAGCGGCAGGGTCAATCCCTTGGCCAGCCCGCTTTCAGGGGTGGCCGGAGGCCACTTGGACCGGTCGACGTTCTTCAGACTCTGCGCGGCCACAGCCGCCGGGTCAGGCTTCTGCTCGGCGGCGCAGCCCGCCGTGACCGTGCTGACCAGCACAGTCACGGCGAGCAGCGCGTAGCGTCGGTTACGCGAAGTGCTGCGAAGCATTGTTGTTCTTCAGCGTGGAGTTCAGGTCGACGATCTTGCCGCCGGCGCAGTACTGGCTGCCGTTGGTGTGCGCGAAGAACTGCGAGCTGCCCTGGTAACCGGAGTTGTAGTAGATCCGGTAGGAGTCCCACGGGCCGCAGTTCTCGACGGAGGCCGCATTGTTCTTCACGGCCTGGCCCGTGCCGGGCGCGGTATTGCCATTCACGTTCTTACCGAACACGAAGTTGTACGTCTGCGCAGTGGCGCCGTTGGCCGACACGGTTTCGCCCGCGTAGTTGTAGACGTTTCCGTAGAAGTGGGCCACAGCCGAGTAGTAGCCGTCGTTGGCGATCGAGTTGTAGTGCAGGTTGAGCTGGCCGCCCGCGTATTCGATGGCGCAGGCCTTGTAGCCGCAGTTGTTGTCCACCTTGTACGTGGCTGCGTTCGCGGTCGGCGCGGTGCCAAGCAGGGCGGCGGCCGTAGCAGCAATGGTGGCGAGCGCAGCACTGACGCGCTTGCTGAACGTGTTCATTCCTACTCCTCAAGAGAGAGAAAAATGCCGTCAGAGGAGTGGAACGCAGGCTGTTCAGGCGATTCCGCATGTCGCTGCACATGCGACCGTGCGAAGTTGCAGCAAGGATCGATCGGGTATCGAAACCATGCTCCGTGCGTTGCAGTCCCCCCCGGGAAGTGCTCATCATTAAATCAGTTTCACATCACACCGAAACGGACAAGTGATCACTTCTGACCCATCACAGGTAGGTCACATTCCGGCCGCGAGAAGATCAGGCACCGACCTGGCCGAGAGCTAGTGACACGACCTTGCCGAAGTCTCCTGGCTGGGCATGACCGGTGTGACGATTCCGCCGTTCGGGTTCTCGATCCCCTGCCGAGTCACTGCCAACTGCCGGGGCGTCCTGCCGGATGAGGCTGCGCGGGGCGCCGCGCCCCCGCGTGGGCGACCTGCAAACGACATCCCTCACCCGGACCACGGAATTCAGCAACCGCCGCAAGCGTCCGAACCGGCGCATGGTGGCCCACATGGCGGCCATGCTGCCCGGGGTAAGGATCAACATCGATCCGGAGCCGGGCCCGGACCGCGGCGCCTTCCAGATCGGCGGCGAGCGCTACCGCATGGACGCGGGCGTCACGGAGTACGTCCTGCTGGCCCGTCTCACCGCCGGGGACCGGCGCGAGGCCCGGCCGGCCTTCCTGTTCTGCGGCCAGCGCGCGATCACCAATCAGGCCGCCACCCGCTACCTCGCGCGCCACCACGAGAAGCTCGCCCGCAAGCACGGCAACAACTCCTTCGTGCTGCTGCTGAAGGTGGTCAACTCGCAGGCGTACGGCCCGGATGTCGTCGAACTGGTCGGGGACGTGACCCGGCCGGCGACAAGCCCCCTGCCGGCACCGGCACCGGCACCGACGACCCGCAACTCCCACCGGGCCCAGGCCCGGTGTGCAGCTGACCTTCTTCTCGCCTGCGGACGGCCCGTCCTGGTGTCCGATCCGCCGCGCGAGCAGTGATCTCCGGCTGCACCCTGCGTATGCCCCTGTGCGTTCGTGTGTGACCTGACCACTGCAACGTATCGACACAAAGGGCAGGTATGCCAACGACACGCACCTTTCGGGCATTAGCCCTATTTAACGCGATTGTTGGGTCAAGGCTTCACGCTTCCGCGACTTCGCCGTACAGCTGCGATAGCTCGGGCACGCCGTCCGCCGCCCACGCGTGGCCGGACGCCACCACGTCGAACTCCCGGCCGGAGGCGAGCCGGACGACGGGCTGCCCGTCGGACCGGATGGACCAGGCGGCGCCGGGCACGGTGCGCACGATCACCGTGCCGAGGTACAGACCGGCGTCGTTGCCGAGCCAGGTCAGGATCTCCTCGTCGCTCCGCCAGCGCGGCAGTACCTGGTCGAGCTGCTCCAGCGAGACCGCGGAGTCGTCGAGTCGGACACCCTCCCGCAACGCCTGGGAGCGCAGCAGATCACAGTCGGCGAGCAGGTCACCGATGCCCTCGGCGTCGTGACCCCGGTGATCTTCGCGCCGCTTGCCCAGGAAGGGGAAGTTCATACCTCCAGACTGTCATTCGAACCGCCATGTGCACCACAGGGCACGCAGGAGCGGCGCTGGAGGGGAGCAGGAGCGGAGCAGGAGGCTGGGGGCGCCTACACGTCCAGGTCCACCACGACCGGCGCGTGGTCCGAGGCGCCCTTGCCCTTGCGCTCCTCGCGGTCGACGTAGGAGTCGGTGACCGCCTTGGCGAAGGGCTCGTTGCCATACACCAGGTCGATGCGCATGCCGCGGTTCTTGGGGAAGCAGAGCTGGCGGTAGTCCCAGTAGGTGAAGGGCTGGTCGTACTTGAGCGGGCGCGGGACCACGTCGGACAGGCCGGCGCCGCGCAGGGAGGCGAGGGCGGCGCGCTCGGCGGGGGTGACGTGGGTGGAGTCCTCGAAGGCGGCGCGGTCGTAGACGTCGTCGTCCGTCGGGGCGACGTTGTAATCGCCCATCACCGCGAACGGGCGGCTGCCGGTCGCGTCGCCCTCGACGGCCGTGCGGAGCGCCTCGAGCCACTGGAGCTTGTAGGCGTAGTGGGGGTGCTCCACCTCGCGGCCGTTGGGCACGTACACCGACCAGACGCGGACCGGGCCGCAGGTGGCGGAGACAGCGCGGGGCTCCTGTACGCCGTCGTAGCCGGGATCGCCGGGCAGGCCCTTGACCACGTCCTCAAGGCCGACGCGAGAGAGCACCGCCACGCCGTTCCACCGGCCGGTGGCGTGCACCGCCGCCTCGTAGCCCTTCTCGCGCAGCTCGTCGAAGGGGAACTGCTCCTCGGCGACCTTGGCCTCCTGGAGGCACAGCACGTCGGTGCCGCTGCTCTCCAGCCAGGCGAGGAGCCTCGGCAGGCGGGCGGTGATCGAGTTCACGTTCCAGGTCGCGATGCGCATGTCCCACAACCTACCGGGCGGGACTGACAACCCCGTCCCGCCCGGGATCGTCACCGGTCGGGGCCTCACACTCGCGCGGAGTCCCCCGGGGCGAGCCGCCGGTGCTCGGCGCCGCCCAGTTCGCCGATCTGGCGGTCGTAGATCGGTCGGGCGAGGTCGGTGAGGAGGGCGTCGTGGATGTCGTAGGCGCGCTGCGGCTTCACCTCGCGGACGTAGTCGATGACCTCGGAGATCTTGTTCCACGGCGCCATCACCGGGAGCATCAGCGTCTCCACCGGGTGGTCGGGGACGGTGAGGGCGTCACCGGGGTGGAAGACCTTGCCGCCCTCGACGAGGAAGCCCACGTTGGTGACGCGGGGGATGTCCGGGTGGATCACCGCGTGCAGCTCCCCATGGACCTGCACGTCGAATCCCGCGGCGGTGAAGGTGTCGCCGTGGCCCACGGTGTGCACGCGGCCCGGGAACGCCGCCGAGATCTTCTCCGCCACCGACTTCAGCGTCCAGATCTCGGCGGCCGGGTTGTTCTCCATCGCGGCGCGCAGCCGCAGCTCGTCGAAGTGGTCGGGGTGCTCGTGGGTGACGAGGACGGCGTCCGCGCCGAGGGCGGCGTCCTCCTCGCTGAATCCGCCGGGGTCCAGGACGAGCGTCCGCCCGTCCTTCTCGAGGCGGACGCAGGCGTGCGACTTCTTGGTGAGCTTCATGACTCCATCCTGCCGCCGCGGGCCGGCCCGCGGCCGGGCAGGACTCACTCGGGCGGCGTGGTCTCCTCCCGGATGACCTGCTGCGCCACCCGAAAGGCGCCGTTCGCGGCCGGTACGCCGCAGTAGACGGCCGCCTGGAGCAGTACTTCCTTGATCTCGTCCGGGGTGAGGCCGTTGCGCAGGGCGGCCCGGAGCTGGGGCGCGAGTTCCTCCAGGTGACCGCCGGCGACGAGGGCGGTGAGGGTGACGCAGCTACGGGTGCGCCGGTCCAGGCCGGGCCGGTCCCAGACCTCGCCCCACGCGTACCGGGTGAGGAACTCCTGGAAGTCCCCCGAGAACTCGTCCGCCTGCGCCAGCGCCTGGTCGACGTGCGCGTCACCGAGCACTTCGCGGCGCACCTTGAGCCCCGCCTCGTACGGGTCGGCCCGACCCTGCGCCGGGACCTGCGGCGCTACGGCGGCCGGGGCGATCTCGGCGACGGGCGCGGCCGCCTGCGGCGGCGGGGCCATGGCCGGCTGGACGGGGGCGGCCGAGGCCGCGAGGGCCGCCGGTCCCGCGGGGGCGACGGGCGCGGTCGCGTGGGCGGCCGGGACGGCGATCTGGCCCGTGGAGGCGTCGTGGCCGGTCTGCCAGGCGGTGGTGAAGTGCCGCACCAGCAGGTCGGTGACGGCCGCGGGCTGCTCGACCGGGACCAGGTGGGAGGCGCCGGGGACGACGGCGAGGCGGGCGTCCGGGATGCCGGCGACCAGGGTGCGGGCCTCGGCGGGGCCGGTGACCTGGTCGTCGGAGCCGACCAGGACCAGGGTCGGGACGCCGACCTGCCCGAGTTCGCCACGCACGTCGAACGCGGCGAGCGCTTCACAGGCGGCGATGTAGCAGCCGGGATCGGTGGTCCGCACCATCTGCACGGCCCACTCGGTGATCGCGGGCTGGGCGGCGGCGAACCCTCCCGTGAACCACCGCTCCGGCGAGCTGCGGGCGATGGGGTCCAGCCCGTTCGTACGGACGATCACGCCGCGCTGGCGGAACTCGTCGGCCGTGCCGAAGCGCGGCGAGGCGGCGATCAGCGCGAGGGAAGCGAGGCGTTCGGGGTGGCGCAGGGCGAGTTCGATGCCGACGGCACCGCCGAAGGCGCAGCCCGCGTAGCCGAAGCGCTGCACGCCGAGCCCGTCGAGTGTGGCCAGCAGACGCGTGGTGAGTTCGGCGACGGAGCCCGCAGGGTGGGCGGCGGCGCCGCCGTGTCCCGGCAGGTCGAAGCGGAAGACCCTCCACTGCTGCGCCAGCTCGGGCACCTGCCGGTCCCACATGTGCCATGTGGTACCCAGTGAGGGACCGAGGATCAGGACCGGGGCCTCTTCTGGCCCGTCAAAGCGGTATTGCAGGGGGGTCGACGGTGTCTCACTCACGCCCCAGACCCTCTCACGTCTCACAAAATCTCACACAGCCGGGGGAAGCCGACGGCCCGGTGCACCTGCGGCTCGACTCGTCGGGCACTGCCGGCGGCCTCATCGATCGAGTCTGATTTTCTCAGTGTGCACGCGCGCCCTGGCGCAGCGTGTCCCGGCCGACCGCGCTCTCGCCCTGTCCTCACGTCGACGCGCTGCTGCCTTCACCAGCACAGCTGCCAGCTGTTCCGAGTTTGCAGCAAAGCGTCTGGCGCTGTCCCGAAGGTCGGGACAGCGTAGCGGGAAACCGTTCGGGCCACTCGGATCAGCACCTGATAACCACCCCTTGGGATACGCCGCCGGCCTCACGCGCGACCGTTCACCTCACCGTGCAGGCCATCCCATGTGCTGGCGGCTTCGCGGAGGTCTTCCACGTCCGGCTTCACGTACCACTTTTTCGTGGTCTTCACGTTCGTGTGCCCGGCCCACCGGGCGAGGATGTGGTCCGGCACACCGTTGTTGGCAAGGAAGGTGAGGCAGGAGGCACGAGCGTCGTAGAGACGTACTCTGCGCAGGCCAAGGACCTCCATGAGCCGGTACGCGCGCCTGCGGAGCTGCTTGATCGTGAAAGCCTCCCCCGTCTCGTGCGCCACGACGTAGCCGGAGTCCGAGTAAGCCTCACCGAGGACCAGCCTCTCCTTGGCCTGCAGAGCCTTGAACGTTCTAAGGGCCATCAGTACTGGACCCGGCATAGGAAGAGCACGTTCTCCGGCCATGGACTTGGTGTCCTTTTCCACGACGTACCGATTCCCCATCATCGTCCGGGTGTTGGCTATGATGATCGTGGCATCGTCCAAGTCGACGTCCTCCCATCGAAGTCCGCAGACTTCAGCGGGGCGCAGCCCAGGAGGGGAGCATAGAGCCGTTCCGTCTTGACGCCGTGAATGAACATCTGGACTTCCTGGACGTTCCACGGCTTCACTTCCTGCTTCTTCTTCCGATCCTCCTTACGCGCCCTACGCGGGATTGAGACATGCTGGGCCACATTCATGGTCAGCAGCCTTCGCGTCACTGCCCGATTCAAGGCATCCTTCAATCGCGCGAGGCTCATTTCCACACTGGTCCCCCCAAGCGGAGTACCAGCTTTTCCGCCGCGCGCGCGTCTATACCTCAACGCCCAATGCATCCACTCTTCTACATCCTCCTCCGTGAGCTCTTGAAGTTGGATATGACCCAATTTCCCACGAACCCGATCCAAGGTAATCCGGTAGTTATAGATAGTGGTCTCTTCCAGATCATCTGCTTTCATGGCCAGCCACCGATCTAGCCACTCGTTGAGAGTGATCTGCTTGGGAGGAACGAACGTCCCCTCCTGGCGACGGTTAGTGATGCGCGCGTACTCACCTTTCGCTTCCTTAAGCGTGGCAAATGTACGAGTCAACTGCCTGCGCTTTCCGGTTGCAGGGTCGACTCCCACGTCGACCACGAACCGGTATCGCACCTGCCCCTTCGAGTTGGGTGGGAGCTTCTTGATCGGATCGGACAGGGGGTACTCACACTCCTTCTGTTCGTGGCCTACGCCGACTAGGCACTGGCTCAACTGATTGGCACCAGACCAGCGTCGTTCCACGCCATGGCGCAGAGCGGCATCTGAAGGTTCAGGCAGCTCCACCGCCAAGCGCAGCCGCGCACGCGAACATGCTTCGAGGATCGTCACGATCGCCGGTTTGGCTAACCGGCGATCGTCGTCTATGTTGCGCTCGCCGTCCGCACGCGATCCACGCTCTCAGCGTGTCGCGAACGTTGGTGAGACGACGAGAAGGCAGACAAAGCGGCAACGTTCGCAAACAGGGCGAGCTCCTCGTTACGTCGGGCATGGGCTGACCGACCACATGGTTCAGGGTGTTGTACGTTGACATACCCCTACGGCTACTTCCACCCTTTCCAGCGCCCTTCTCTTCTGCCATGGGCGAATAAGGGAAGGTAGTTGCCGAACCGGGGTCCAGCTACCGTGGGGTGTAGCGCCAGAACCTACCTATGCCAGAGGGGTGCGCGCTCTGGATATGACCTACGGCCCGGCTGTTTGGTAGGGCGAGCGGCTGGCGGAGCGCCCCACGACGAGAAAGTCCTGGCTTCCAGGCGGACCTCATACACGTCGCACGCCTTTTGCAATGGGTTTCCCCGACATGGTCGAAGCGGAGCCGGCATACGTCCGCGCGAGACTCGGCACGAGCCAGTCGCCGGGCGGCGAAATGCTCGCCGTCGCGCTTGCCCACCGCGACGCGAGGGTGCCGGTCGCCTCCATCGCCCGGCACTTCGGGGTGGGTTGCTCCACCCTGTCGTACTCTCTCGCCGCGTACGACGAAGCCGACGCCACCGGCCGCCAACCTGCACCCGCACCCGGTACGCGATGAGGAACACCATGAGCGCCACCGCCAAGGGCACCTGCCCGGCCTGCACGGACTGGGCATACGCGAGCAGTCAGCCCAACTACGACCACATCCACGCGGTCCGCGCCCTGCCCGACGAGGACCACGAAGACACCCACCTTGTCCTCCACGGCTGGGCCACCGGCTTCTCCTCGGAGAGCGTCCCCTGCCTCGAACAGACCTGGGTGTTCTTCGAGCGCTTGGAGCCCGCCCTCGTCTTCGGCCGGGCCGGACGGATGTCCGTGCACGACATCACCAGCTACGGCGTCTACCGGGCCGCCCGCGAAGTCCGCTTCGACTACGGCGCCGGCCGGCAGGTCACCACCCTGTACGTCACCGGCCGCGCGATCGACCGTCAGGCGGGAGAGGACAAGCAGTTCTCGCGCTGGACGCGGGGCGTCAAGCCGGAATCGGCGTACTACGAGGACCCGGTGCAGTAGCCGCCCTTCACCCCGACCGCGGGCCGCTCGACACGACCCAAGCCGACCTCGGCTGCGGCTGGGCCTTCGGGAACGGCCACCGTGTCACCCCGCGCGCGGTGCTGCACTGCACCGACTGCCGGCACCGGATGCACGCCAAGAAGTCCATCAGCGGCCTGCGCTACTTCGCCCACGATCCCGGCGGCCCCGAGTGCTCCGGAAGACGATGGACACCGGCTCATTCGTTGATCCGGGTGACCGTAGGAAATCGGTAGGCCACTGGCCATGGGTCTGGTACGCAGGACCTCCGTTTCAAGGAGGTACGACCTGTGGCTCAGTCTCTGCGCCCCGCCCCGCCGGCCCCGTCCCGTGTCCGGCTCGCCATGGCAGGCTTGCTCGCAGTCCGCGGCACACTGCTGTCGGATCTGAACAGGTCGACGGGGACCCTCGGCGTGCGGGACGCATCCGGAAGGCAGAAGCGGCTCGTCCACCTGGACGACTTCACTCTGTCCCTGATCGCCACGATGCTCAAGGAACGTGCGGCGCGTTGGCCGCACGCCGCCAATCCCCACCTACTGGTCACACGGGTGACCGCGCACGACCCTACAGGTCCTCGAATGAGCCACAAGGCGCTCCAGTACTTCTTTGGACACCTCGGGCTCAACTCGGAGCAGGTGCGCATCGACAGGATCTTGGACGAGGCCCGGGCAACGGCCGATCCGGCCCACCTGATGACCGTCTTCGGGATCACCGAAGACACAGCCATGGACTACCTCGCGTCAGCTCACCCCGAAAGGTTTCCCCCCGACCCCATCGCGCCGTAGGCCCGCGTCCGCTCCGATGACGGCGCGACGCCGATGTCTGGGTGATTCCTGCTCCTCGCGACACCCGCTTGGGCGTGGAGGTCATTGTGGCGTTCGCTCGTGGGGTCGCGTGGTGCGGGTAGTTCGCCGGCGCAGGTGGCGCGGCCGTAGGCGCCCGATGCGGTGGCGCCCTGAACGTGCTCGCCGCGGATTGCTAGTAGACACCGTGCCTGCCCGCCCTCGCCGTCGAGGAGGATGCTGATGGTGGGCCGCTTGCCCAGTGGCACGTGCACGGTCTTCTTCCACGGCATTTCGACGTCCGTCTCAACCTTGGCTCTGCCCTCACTGCCGTGGGCAAGGTAGCTGACCTCGACACTGCCCTCACCGGCGACCTCATACGTCACGGCGGCCGTCGGTGTCTTCTGTTGCTCGGGGGCTGCGTCGTCCTCCGTGCCGAGGATGCCGTACAGGACGAGGCTCAGGCAGGCGGCGACGACCGCCCCGGCGGCAACGTAAGCAGACCGGTCGCCGCCATGGCGTTTTTCGGCCGAGTCTCCGGTCGTGGCGGCCGGTTCCTTTGCAGAAGTTTCAGGGTCGGCTGTTTTCGCTGCTTCTACGTTTCCGGTCATGGCATGGGTCTGACTTTCGTCGAGTGCGCGCGATGACGCGCAAATTTCTGCACAGAACTGCGCTGTTGTACCGCATGACGGGTCACCCAGTCCACCACTTGGACAAAGCGGACATAAATTTGATGTTTGAAATCCCTGCCTTCCGAATCATCCGTCATTGGGCGACTATCGGAAAGTAGTTGACGTGCGCCTCTGCGCGTGATTAGACAAGTGCCGCTTTGCGCTTTTTCCGCGAAGCGATCCGGTCGGAGTTTTCCGTCCGGTGGATTGGCGTGCCCGTATTCCAGGCTGATTGGAAGAGCGGGTGTGTCACTAAGGGGAGGCATTGGGCATGAAAGTCCGGTACGGGAGATGGATCTCCTGTTTTGTCGTCTCCGCGGTGGTGATTACCACACTGCCGCAGATGGCGTACGCGTCGTCCGGACCGTCCTCGGACGGTGACGGGAAGGGCGTGATCGACTCACTCGCCGACTGGCTGGGCCAGGACGACGAGAAGAGCCCCGAGCCCCCGTCGTACGGTGAGCGTGGAATCGCGGACCGGCAGAAGCTGCCGAAGGGCAAGAACGCGCCGAAGGCGAAGCGGGTCAAGGAGCTGACCGGCCGGCGGACGACGAACGCTCGGTACTGGCAGATGTCCGACGGCCGCACCGAGGTGGAGCTGTCGGCGGTACCGACGTCCTATCGGCACGGTGCGGGCAAGAAGGCCCAGTGGAAGCCGATCGACACGTCGGTAGAGGCGGCGGAGACGAGGGGTTTCGACTTCGCGAACACGACGAACACGCTGCACAGCCGGTTCGGTTCGGACGCCGACAAGCTGCTGCGGGTGGAGGCCGGTGAGGGCCGGTCGGTGACGATGGGCCTGGCCGGCGCGGACGCGCTGAAGCCGACGGCCAAGGGCAGCACGGTCACGTACAAGGACGCGATCGACGGCGCGGACCTCGCCTACGAGGTGGGTGCCGGGCGCGTCAAGGAGAACATCGTCCTGGACGAACGGCCCTCCGGTCCGGTGAAGTTCACGTTCACGCTGGACGTGGACGGGCTGACGCCGAAGCAGGGCAAGGACGGTTCGGTCCGCTTCTTCGGCGAGTCAGCCGACCCGGTGCTGGTCATCCCGGCCGGGTTCATGACGGACTCGAAGAAGGACGCCTCGTCGCCGTACGGCACCAAGTACAGCACCGAGGTGAAGCAGCGGCTCGCCAAGGCCGGGGACGGCTGGACGCTGACGGTGACGCCGGACGCGAAGTGGCTGTCCGCGAAGGAACGCCAGTACCCCGTCACAGTCGACCCGACGATCGAGATCGCGCCGACGCCGACGACGGCACAGGACGTGATGATCTCCTCGGACGGCCCGGCGTCGAACTACGACGACAACTGGCGGCTGTCGGTCGGCAACACCACCACCGGCTCCTCGCGCGCCCTGCTGCGGTTCCCGCTGTCCGGGATACCGGCCGGGACGCGCGTGGACTCGGCGGACCTGAAGCTGTACTACGACCAGACGCACACCACCTCCGGTGACGAGGTGCGCCTTGAGGCGCACCGGGCCACCCAGGAGTGGAGCGAGGCGACGGCCACCTGGAACAGCGCCCAGGGCATCACCGGTGAGCTGTCCGGCACGTCCGTCGTCGTCGACGACGGGGACGCGGGCCGCACCGCGGCGGTGGGTTCGTGGCCGGCGTCGGGGAACACCACGTACACGCAGCACGCGGTCAACCGGGACTACCTGTACAACAAGGACTCGGTGGCGGGTGACACGTACACCTGGCAGCCGAGCCTGCCGGAGGACGGCACCTACCAGGTCGACGTGCACAGCGTGCCCGCCGTCGACCGGGCGGCGAACGCGCCGTACACGGTGACGTACTCCGGTGGGTCGAAGCAGTACACCGTCGACCAGAGTGCCGGCACCGGCGGTGTGTGGAAGTCGCTGGGCTCCCACCCGTTCAAGGCGGGCACGGTCGGCAAGGTCGTCCTGGGTGACGCGCCGGCCTCGACGTCGACCGCGGTCGTCGCGGACGCCGTACGCTTCACCAAGGGCGGGACCGTCACCAAGAAGCCGGGCGAGGTGAGCACCTGGCATTCGTTCCCGGTGACGAAGACCGTCCAGCAGTGGATCGACGGCACCTACGACAACCATGGTTTCGTGGTCAAGGCAGGCGACGAGAGCGCCGACGCCCCCAAGGGCGGCCCCCGTTACGAGGGCAGCGAGTTCGGCTACGGCGGCGAGAGCGCCAACTACCCGCGCCTGGTGCTGACCTTCGGACGGCAGGGCGTGGCACTCGACTCCCCGTCCGTAATCCACGCGACGGGCGCGGAGCTGCACTGGCCCGACTACCGGGGCCCGGACGCCGGCTCCACGGACGACGACCTGGTCGAGTACCAGGTCCACCGCTCGGTCTACCAGTCGTTCACGCCGTCGGCGGCGACGCTGGTGGCCCCCGTGGACGGGTCGGCGAACGCCTTCACCGACACCACGGCGGTGCCCACCCCTGCGGACAACGCCGACCCGTTCGGACGCGCCTACTACTACATGGTCGCGGTCAAGACGAAGGACGGGCAGGTCATCGCCTCGCCCACCCAGCTCGTGCGGCTGCCGAAGGCGGGCCGCACCACAAAGGTGATCACGGCCGGCCAGGACACCACCCTGTCCTCGGAGCAGCCGACCGCCTCCCACGACACGTTCGACGAGTACGGGCCGCAGCCGTGGCTGACGGTCGGCAACAACTCCACCACCTACGGCGACACCCGCGCCCTGCTGGACTTCGGCGACCTCGGCGTCCCCGCGTCCTCGCGGATCCTCCAGGCCACGGTCCGCCTCTGGGGCACCCAGTCGACGCGGAGCGCCGACGGAGCGGTCTACGAACTACGGCCGCTCATGCGGGACTTCGACGAGAGCGCGACATGGAACAAGGCCACCTCCGCCACCGCCTGGACCGCGCCCGGCGGTGACGTCGGCGCGGCGGTCTCCGACGTCGGCGCGATGAGCAACGACCCGGCCCGCCACGACTGGGACGTCACCTCCCTCGCCCAGGGCTGGGTGACCGACCCGGCCACCGGGCACGGTGTCGCCATCCGAACGGCCGACGAGACCGCCGCGCAGGAACGCTCGGTCTTCCTCTCCTCGGAGGCACCAGAGCAGCGCCTGCGGCCCAAGCTCGTCGTCACCTACGTGGACGAGACCCCGGAGTCGACATACTACGCGCCGGCCACACCGGCCCGGATGACGCCCAACTCCACCTACACCGTCGACGTCACCCTCACCAACACCACCGACCAGCCGTGGACGGTGGCCGGTCACGAGCTGACCTACCGGTGGTCCCTGCCGGACGGCACGGACGCCACGACCGGCGGCAACCAAGTCCGCACCGCGCTGCCGCACGACCTCGCCCCCGGTGCCTCCGTCACCGTCCCCGCGCAGGTCAAGACGCCGATCAACTCCGACTCCGGCAACAAGCGCACCGAGTACACGCTGACCTGGGAGGTCCAGGACGCGGCCGGTACGGCGGCGGCGGTCACCGGCCTCACGCAGCACGTGGCCGTGGAGGACCCGACCTCCAACCAGCTCGGCCTGGAGAAGTTCTACTCCTACACCGGCAAGAACACCGGCGCCGGCTCCACCGTGATGAACAACCTGGCGGCCGGCAACAGCGTGTGGCAGTACAACGCGTTCACCAACCCGGGCCGCGGCCTGACGACGTTCGCTCGCTTCTCCTACAACTCACTCGACACGTCCGACACGGTCTCGGGCGCGGGCTGGTCCGCACAACTCGCCGGTCCCGTCCGCCTGGGCGCGCCCCTGGACTTCCACCCCAACCCGAACCCGACCGAGGTCCGCCTCCCCGACGGCGACGGCACCACACACGTCTTCCGGCGGCAGGACGACGGCACCTGGAAGGCCCCGGCCGGCGTCCACTACCGGCTGTCGATGAAGGCCAGCCTGGACTGTACGCCCACCAAGGACCCCGTCCCGGACGCCTGGACGCTGCTGCGTCCAGACGGCACCCGCTTCCTCTTCGGCTGCGACGGCTACCTGACGTCCGCGGTCGACAAGAACGGCAACACCCAGACGTTCACGTACGAAGAGCGCAAGTCCAACAACAAGCCGACCAAGTTCCTCCGGTACATCACCGACCCGGCCGGCCGGCAGTCGCTCACCATCGACTACTACGACAAGGCCGAAGCGACCAGCCCGAAGATCGAAGACCACATCCAGTCGGTCACCGACATCTCGGGCCGTAAGCTCGCGTTCGAGTACTCGGACAAGGGCCTGCTGACGAAGATGACCGACGGCGTGGGCTCGGCCCAACCGAAGGTGTTCGCCTTCACGTACGACGCCACGCAGGGCAACAAGAACGTCAAGCTGGTCCGGATCGACGACCCGCGGGGCAACGGCACGAAGCTGGCGTACAACGAGCCGTCGGCCGGGGACGACCCGAAGTACCACTGGTGGACGAAGACGGTCACCGACCGGCTGGACGGGGCGACCGGGTTCACGTACGCGGCGAACGCGTCGAACACGAAGTTCACCGACACCGAGGTGACCGACGCCGAGTCGCACACCACCTCCTACGTGGCGGACGACTTCGGCCGCCCGGTGCGGACGACGAACGCCAAGTCCCAGACCACGAAGATGAGCTGGGACGCGGACAACAACGTCACCTACCTGGAGGAGGCCAACGGCGCCAAGACGGCCTACTGCTACGACCAGAAGACCGGCTACCCGCTCTGGTCCCGTGACGCCGAGAACAACAAGGCCGGCGTCCCGCCGACCACGGACTGCGCGCCGGGCACCCACCCGGTGAACGCGGCCACGTACGAATACCAGACCCGCGCCGACGGCTACGCCGCCGACCTGTGGCGCAAGACCTCACCCGAGGGCCGCGGCTGGCAGTTCGGCTACGACACCTTCGGCAACCTGAAGACGGTCACCGACCCCCAGGGCGTCGCGACGGCCACGGCCGACGACTACACCACGACGTACGACTACGACTCCTACGGACAGCTGACCAAGGCCGTCGACGCCAACGGCAACCCGACGACGTACAGCGCCTTCGACGCGACCGGCAACCCGGAGACGATCACCGACGCGCTGGCCCACGACACGAAGTTCGTCTACGACGAACTCGGCCAGGTCACCAAGGTGACCGACGCCTACGACAAGGTCACCACGCAGACGTACGACACCTTCGGTCGCCCGCTGGTCAGCACGGTGCCGAAGGACCAGGACGAGGGCGACCTGATCACCACGCCCGCCCCGGAGTACGACGCCAACGACAATGTCACCACGTCGACGGCGCCCAACGGAGCGGTGTCCACCGCGGTGTACGACGCCGCGGACCAGGTCACCTCGGCGACCGCGCCGAAGGACACCACCACCTCGGACGAACGCAGGAGCACCTACACCTACGACAAGGTCGGCCACCTCACCACGACCACCGAGCCCAAGGGCACGCTGACCACCTCGGACGCGACCGACTACGTCACAACGAACCACTACGACGAGATCTACCAGCTCACCTCCGTGGTCAACACGGATGGTGACACGATCAGTTACGGGTACGACGACGTCGGCAACGCCACCAAGGTCGTCGACCCGAAGAAGAACGCCACGGCCGACACCACCGACTACACCACCAAGACCGCCTACGACCTGAACCACCGCGTCACCTCGGTCACGGACGCCGCGGGCAACACCACCAAGCGCGCCTACGACAAGGACTCCCTGGTCACCTCGACCACGGACGCGGAGAACAACACCACGCTCATCGCCTACGATGAGCGCGGCAAGACCGCCGAGGTCAAGGTCCCGCACAGCGGCACCACGACGATCACCTACCGCACGACCCGGTACGAGTACGACGAGGTCGGCAACACCACCAAGGTGATCACCCCGCGGGCCGTCGCAGCGGACACGACCACGGCGTTCACCGCCCGCACCGAATACGACGCGCTGAACCGGCCCGTCAAGCAGTACCAGCCCTACGATCCGGCGGACAACCGCCACAACGACCCGGACGTCTACACCGAGACCGTGTACGACAAGGTCGGGCGGGTCGCGAAGACCTCGCTGCCGCCCTCCGAGGGGCAGACGGTCCGCAACACCACGGCCTACGACTACTTGGACAACGGCTGGGTGAGGTCCTCCACGGACCCGTGGTCCATCGCCACCACCTACGACTACAACGACCTGGGCCAGCAGACGGCCCGCACTCTCACATCGGCCGGCGGTTCCTCCAACCGCACGATGACCTGGTCGTACTACCCCGACGGCAAGCTCGAGTCCCGCTCCGACGACGGCGTCCCGGTGGGCAGCGCAGTGGTCCTGGCGGACAACTCCGACACCCAGAACACCACCACCACCGGCACCTGGACCAAGGGAGACAGCACCGGCCAGCAAGGCTACGACCACCACACCCACGCCGCCGGCATGGGCACGGACGTCTTCACATGGACGCTGAACATCCCCGAGGACGGCACGTACACCGCGTACGTGAAGTACCCGGAGGTGACCGGCGCCGCCACGACAGCGACGTACACCCTCACCCACGGGACCACCCCCGAACCGGCCGTCACCAAGGACCAGACGACCGGCCCCGGCACCTGGGTCGCCCTCGGCGACTACGCCCTCAAGCAGGGCGAAGACACCGAGCTGAAGCTGCAGCAGAGCGGCACCGGCACCGTGGTGGCCGACGCGGTCAAGCTGGTCCGTGACAACTCCGCCGACACGGACACCGAACAGAAGACGTTCACCTACGCCTACGACGTCAACGGCAACCTGACCTCGATCGACGACACGTCGTCCGGGGCGCAGATCGACGACTACACCATCGCCTACACCGGCCTCAACCAGGTCCAGAAGGTGACGGAGTCCCTGTCCGGCACGGCAAAGAAGGCCACGTCGTACACGTACGACGCCAACGGGCAGCCGGAGACGGTCACCCACCCCAGCCAGTTCTCCCAGTACACCTACGACCTGCGCGAACTGGTCAAGACCGTCTCGGTCGGCAAGACGGCGACGGACACCGACCCCAAGGTGACGTCGTACACGTACACCGCCCGGGGCGAGAAGCTGAAGGAGACCAAGGCCAACGGCAACACCGTCGACTACACCTACTACCTCGACGGCAGGGTGAAGACTCAGACCGAGAAGAAGACGAACGAAACACTGGTCTCCCAGCACACCGTCACCTACGACCCCAACGGCAACAAGGCCCAGGACGTCAGCAAGAAAATGAACGCGGACTCCCCGTCCTCGTACATCGACGTCACGGCCGACTACGCCTACGACCCCGCTGACCGGATCGCCGAGGTCACCAAGGCCGGCACCGTCACGTCAACCGAGACATACGTCCACGACAACAACGCCAACGTCATCAGCCAGACGGTCGACGGTGTGTCGTCGACGTTCTCCTACGACCGGAACCGGGCGCAGTCGGCAACGGTCAACGGGGCGGTGGCTTCGTACAACTACGACCCGTTTGGTCGGCTGGAGTCGATCACGGGTGGCGGGAAGGTGGTGCAACGCAATACCTACGACGGATTCGACCACGTGGTGGAGCACTCCGAGCTCCAGGCCGACGGCAGCCAGGCGGTGACGTCGTACACCTTCGACCCGCTTGACCGTACGGCCAGCAAGACCGCGTCCGGCAAGACGACCACCTTCAACTATCTCGGCATGACCGACGAGGTCCTGACCGAAGAGGTCTCCGGTTCGGTCACCGCCTCCTACCAGTACTCACCCTGGGGCCATCGGCTCTCCCAGATCAAGCAGTCCGGGGGCACTGGGGAACTCGGCGTATATGGCTACAACACACGTGGTGACGTCGAGTCCGTCACCACGGCTGCGGGAGACACCAAGGCGACGTACGGGTACACGGCCTACGGTTCCGACGACGACGCGGAGTTCAGTGGCGTCGACCGGCCGGACGCCACAGATCCGGCGGAGGAGCCGTACAACCCCTACCGCTTCAACGCCAAGCGGTGGGACGTTTCCTCCGGCACCTACGACATGGGCTTCCGGGACTACGCCCCGGACCTGAACCGCTTCACGACGAGGGACACGTACAACGGCGCCCTCGACGACATGCGGCTTGGAGTCGATCCATACACGGGCAATCGGTACGCCTTCACGGGCGGCAATCCGGTCAACCGGTTCGAGGTGGACGGCCACATGCTGTGCAGTCAGCCCGGCCCCAACTGCGAGCGGAACTACAGCGAGTTTCCGCTGGGGGAGGAAGAGGGCGCGTCGATGCCCGGCGACGACTACCACTTCCAGACCTCATACGCGGAGGAGTCGGACGGCACAGGCTTCGAGAACGCCCCTGCTTCCGAACCGGCCCCCATCCCGGCCTGGGAAAACTTCCTGGGCGGTGTCAGCCACACCCTTCTCACTGGGTTCTCCCAGCTTGGTGGTGACGGCAGCACCGCCGGGATCTGTGCCGGAACGGGAGGGGCCTACTGGTTGGGCTACGCCGAGCAGGGGTGCTTCATGGTCGTCCAGACCAGCAACGGCGACTACGACATCGGGTTCACCGAGAGCCACGGACCCGCAGCCGGCATGGGAGCCTCTGCCTCGCTGGACGTTGTCTACAGCAACGCCGATAGCTTCAACCAGATTGCCGGGTCCGGTGCGGGCGTCGATGCGGCCGCCGGACCTCTGCTGGGCGTTCATGGCCTGTTCGGAATGGCTGTGAACTCGGAGGACGAGCTGTCACTACCGGACGACTGGAGTCAGCGCTTCGTGGTCAACAGCGACGGTGACCCGGTGTGGACCGGCGGCGGCGGCATCGCGTTGGTGACCGGCGTTGATGGAGGCGGGGGCACGAGCTTCACCACCGTCTACGGAGAAAGCGGCTGGTGAGGCAGGCACTGTGACAACGTCGCACTGGGGGTGGACACCGTTCACCCCCAGTGCGACGCTTCAGCGGCACAACGCACAGGAACGGAGATCATGACCGACTCGCACACCGGCCCCGGACGAGACGCCGATCAGTCCGGCGCGGTACCAGGCACCAACTATCGTGCCCTGATGTGGGGGCCTGCCAACTTCCGCGGGACACCGCCGAAGCGCCTGCTTCTGGAAGGGACCGTCCTGGGGACGGGGCTCTCCGGGCTCATCGCGGGCAGCGCGGTTGCTGGTGCCTTGACCGGCCATCGTCTACCGGCGCTTGTGGCCGGGATTGTCCTCGCGCTGGGAGCGGCCGCGTATCTCTTCTTCACCAATGCCGGTCGTGTCCTGCTGATCATGGTGGCGCTGCTGGGTGCGGTGCTGTCCTGGTGGGTCCCGAGGGTCACCGCCGAGGCCGTCTTGGCCGAGCGCGGTGAGACCCGCAGCGTTGTCGTGACCGAAGTGCACGAGCACCGATACGAGGGCCGGGACTACGTCAAGAACTCGTGCACGACGCAACTTCCGGATGGGACTCCCGTCGAGGCACAGGCATGGCGCAGTTGCACTCTTTCCACCCGGCCAGGTGACCGCCTTACGATGGTCTTCGACCCAGAGGGGGCCATCGAGCCGACCGACCGCCCCCTTCCCGGCTCGGCGGCAGAGGCCGCCTGGCGCCCCACAGGGCTCGCACTGCTACTGGCAGCCATCTGCTGCGTGGCCGTCGTTCGGTCAAAACCCTAAAGATGTCAAACGCCACCCTCAGACACCGGTGACTGGCGCCGCCACGACTGCGTCCCGGTGGGGACCACAGAGTACGGGCATCACAGCACTGGGCTTCAGCGCTTCGGGACCCTACACCTGCACCGGCGTCCATGATGCGCTGAGCGGGCTGAAACACAACCCCGTCAACCGAGGCGGCGGGGAACCACGCCGTTCCCCGCCGCCGTGTCCGGCCATGAAGGAGTCCAGGCAAGTGCTCGCAATCATTGGTGCCTGGTTCGCCGTCGTCGGCCTGGTCTTCACCTTCAACCCCATAGCACTCAGCGAGAAGATCGTCCGGCAGAACTTCCGTGCGGGCGGCATTCGGCTGACGGTGGCCAGTCGCTACCTCGCTCGAAGGCTGGGCGTCATGTTCCTCGCAATGGGGTGCGGGATGCTGGCGACGTGGGCACTGCTGGCGGCCGGAGTGAAGGAGAGCGCGCTCGTTTCCCTGTTGCCCGTGGCCGTCCTGGCCCTATTCCTCCTCGTCGGATCCACGATCTTCGCGCTCTACCGTGCCTCGTCCCGCCGCGAGGACTCGCAGTAGTCCGAGAAAGGACAGCAACGGATGCCGACTCCCTCATCCTCGAATCCTGACAGACCGCCCGCCCTGTGGTCGCAACCCGCACCGCAATGGCCGCCGACACCCCCACCTCCGGTGCTGAGTGCGTTCGCCGTCACCTCTCTGGTGACATCCTTGCTCTGTCTCGCTCCTCTGGGGCTTGCCTTCGGCTGCGTCGCGCTGTGGCAGATCCCCAGACGGCGGCAAAGGGGCAGGGGCCTTGCCATTGCGGGCGTTTCCGTTTCCGGCGCAATACTCCTCCTGGCCGCCTTCGTCGTCCCGTTCGTCGACTTCCATGTCTGGACACCTCCTGCTCGCAACGACAGCGCAGAGGTCACGAAGCCCGGGTGGGCCACCATCCGGTCGATCGGTGCCGGTGACTGCTTCACGCCACGCACCCGGCTGCCGGAACACGACACGTCACAGCTGCGCGACGGGCGCGTGGAACTCATCCCCTGCGACAAGCCACACCGTGGCGAGGCGTACGCCTCCTTCTCCCTCAGCGGACACGGTGACTACCCGGGGGCCGACAGAATCTCAGCGATCGCAAGGCCCCGATGCGCGACACTCTTCATGGACTATGCGCTGGACCCGATGGCCTTCGGGCCACTCCAGACCTACTACATCCATCCCGACGAAAACGGCTGGGACGCCGGCGGACGTACCGTGGTGTGCTGGGTGGGCAGACCAGGCAATGCCCAACTCGACGCCTCAGTGCGAGGCAACGCCTCCGATCTGAACTCCGCACAACTGGCGTTTCTCTCCGCGATGAAGCCCTTGAACACCGCTGGCACACTCCGTCCCGCAGAAAGCCCTCAGCAGGACCTCGCCGAGGCCACCGCCTGGGCCGGTCACATGGCACAAGCACAGGCAGAGACCATCCGGCTACTCAAAAACGCCGACCTGCCGGACGCCGAAGCGCCGACCGATCAACTCGTAACCGAGCTCGAAGCGGGACTGCCATCCTGGCAGCAGGCGGCTGAGGCTTCCGACGCAGACGCCTTCCTCAGCCGACTGCGAGCCGTGGACCAGCGCGATGGAGAGCAGTACGTCCGTCGTATACGCAGCCTGCTCCACCTCCCCCTGTCCGCTCCCGAGCCTGCGCAAGCACTCGCCGTCCCCGACATAGGCACTCCCCTAGGCAGCCCCGCCAGAATCTCGCTACTCGCCTCCACACCTGCCGCTCGAGCGGAACAGGCCAAGCGCGTACAGACTGCGAGAGCATCTACGCCGTACCCGGCGTGAACACCGAGCATGCCACCACGCCGCTGCCCGCCCAACTCTTACGCGAACAGGGGACTCTCGGCACACCTGTGCAGATCAGCAACGCCCCAGCGCGATAGCAGCCTGGAACAGCGTAGCCGTCGAAGCTGTCAGTGCAGTCGGGTCAAGAGCACCGCGGCCGACCTTCCGCATGATCAAGGTTTCGATTACGCAACAACCATGGACATGACATCTGCCTCGTCGTGAAGATCCTCTTCACGCAGTTGATCTACCGATGGAGACGTGATGAAGAGTATCCGCTTCAAGAAGAAGCTGGCCGCATGCGCTACGTCCTTCGCGTCCGTGGCGGCCGTAATGGCGACCGCCGGTCCGGCGCATGCGGCGGAGTACAAGGTAACTGACAACTGTGATGTTCCCTGGATCACCTGCTCATACGGTGATCTGTGGCTGTTCTACAACTCGAAGGACATTGCCATCCAGGATGGCTACATCAAGTCGGCGTTCACCACCTTCTACAGCAACGTGTCCGACCACTGGGGCACGAGCCAGTACCAGGGATCGTCACTGACGACTTACCGGTACGTCTTCGGTAACGGGGGCAATGGCAACGGCCAGTACATGAAGAACAATGCAGCGTCCGTGCAGAACTGTGCCCCGGCAGACAACTATCGGGTTTACTACAACAGCGGCTACGGCGGCACATCTCAGTACTTCGCGAAGAACAGCCCTTACGGAGACTGCAACATCACCAACCTGATCTCCGCCCTGAAAAACAACAACGCGTCCTCTCACTTCGCATAAGAAGGAACCTTCGTGAAGAACGTCAAGCGGACAGCCACCGCAGTCGCCGTGACCGCTTCAACTCTCCTGGTCAGCGCCTGCTCTTCCGGTACGGCTCCGAAGACCGAGACCGCAACGAACGTGGCCGACGGCAAGCCGATCGTGAACAAGGAGAACTGGCCGGACAAGATACCCGCCAGTGGCCTTACCAAGGATCTCAGCCTTCCGCTGGAGGTGTACATGGCCTCATATGAGGACCAGGTCACCGTCGAGGAAGCCACGAACGATCTCCAGCAGTCCTGTATGAAGGACTACGGCATCGACCTGACGCTGCCGCGAGCGGGCGCCAACCCGCCCCCCAGCGACAACGACGCCAACATCGAACGCCGTTACGGCATCACCAACCGGGCCGAGGCCGAGAAGTACGGCTACCAACTCCCCCCGGCACTGCGAGAGCACACCAAGCAGACCCTGCGCGATCTGTCCGGCGTCGAGGTCGAGGTCCTGACCGGCCACACCAAGCCCGAACCGCCCAACACCCCAAAGGGAGTCAAAGCGGGAGAGCCGTTCGCCGCCCCCGGCCGGGACACCCAGCCTGCTCGAGCCGAGCACAACGGAAAGAAGTTGAAGACGGGCGGCTGCATCGGCTGGTCCAGGGACCAACTCGGCGTGAAGGAAGCCGACCCGATCATCGTGGCACAGCTCGCTGGGGACAGCCTGACGCAGTCAATGAAGGACGACCAGGTCATCAAGGCCATCGCTGCGTGGTCCTCATGCATGGACGACAAGGGACACACGGGCCTCGCCGATCCGTACAAGGCGATGGACCGGGGCTTCACCAACAATGGCGAGCCGTCGCAGGAGTCCATCGCCCTGGCGGTCGACGACATCGACTGCAAGAAGCAGACGGATCTGGTGAAGATCTGGTTCGGTGTTGAGTCTGCGATCCAGAACAAGCAGATCACCGACAACAAGAGCCAGCTGACCGGCATCAAGGAGCAGCGCGGCAAGGAACTCGCGGCCGCGCGCAAGCAGAACGCGGCCTCCGCCCAGTGAGGGCCGGTGCAGTAGCACCCGGACCGCGCTTCGCCCGGGCACTGTGCCTGATGGCCGCGTGTGCGCTGGCCGCAGGATGTACGGACGGCGCCACCGACAGGGCCCCAGCGCCGAAGCCCCCGACGACTCCGAGTACAAAGCAGAGCAGTCCGCAAGTGCGTCCATCACCTGTGGCTTCGGTACACTCCGAAGGCCGTACACGTGTCTTGGAGTACGGAGATCTGGTCGTGCGTGCCACGCCGGAAAGCACCGGAGTGCGTACCGAGATCGAGGTAGCCAATACCTACGAGCGGGATACGACGTACTCAATTCAGATCAGCGTCGCTGACGGTGAGGGCTGGACCGCGTATAACCGTTTCTGGCTTCAGGACGTCCCCCCGGGGAAAACCGGACGGGATGATGCGCTGATCGGCTCAGAAGACATGGGGACGGTTCCGCAGACGCCAAAGATTTACGTCGACGAGTTCACTCCGATCGTCGACCGAAAATAGCAAAGGAAAGACTGCTGCTCTGCGCACAATAAACGACTATTGACCCCCAACCGTTGCGGTTCCAGGTCGTCGGTGGTGTGTGAGCCTCGAAGATTCGTGACGGTCCGCCGACGGAGTCGGTGGACCGTTTTCGTGCCGTGGGCTGAGAGTGGGCAGGCTCAGGGTCCAAGTGACGTCTCGGGGTGGCGCCAGGTTCCACTGCTCCGGTGTCGGGCTTCTGTCGTAGGGACGGGAGAGCTGCTGATCAGCCGGGCTTCGGCAGGAGTGCGAGCCGGTCGAGTGCGGCGGTGATGTGGTTGGTACCGGGACAGGCGGAGGAACCGCCTGCGGCCGGTGGAGACGAGTAGTCCGACCGCGGTGAACAGACGGAGCCGCAGGTGGCTGGGCTCCCAGCGGCGGGCCGGGCCGGACAGGACGAGTACGGGCATCCAGGCCAGCAGGTCGAGTGCGAACTGCACGATCTCCAGCCAGACCCAGTTCTGGGTGGTGCGGTGCAGGGGCAAGTTGCGCAGGCCGGTGGCCCGGGCGGCGCGGATGCGGTCCTCGGCCCTCGCCCGCATCCGGTAACGGAGCTCGAGCTCAGCGATCGGCCGGCCCGAGGTGTTCGTGGCAAAAGAGGTCAGCCGCATGCCGTCCGCGTTGGTGAGCCGCAACTCGGCCCTGGGGTACGACCGTTCCTTGCGAACGATCAGCCGCAGCTGGGCCAGGGCCAGGCGGGCGGCGGTGATGTGATCGGACGCGATGTTGGAACCCGCGCTCCCCGGCCTGAGGGCTCGTAACACGATCTTGTGGCCTCGAAAAGAAAGCACGGATGCTCACTGCTCGGGGTCGGACCAAGTCGCCACAAGTGCTCGCAGATCTGGAAAGCGGGGACCGGAGACTGTCTCCTGGTTGGGTTCACCGTTGAGCCAGCACACTTGCTCGGGGGTGCCGTCGCCAGTATCAAACAGGCAGCACACCCCGCCGCTGTTGGCGGTGAGGTCGGTGAACACCTTCCTGATGTTGGCCGACCGCGCGAACAAGCGGCTCATCCCCGACGTCGCTGCCCAGCACTCCACCGACGCGTAGCCGGGGTGCAGGAGGGACTCGAACCGGATCGTGGCGTAGATGTACCCGATCTGGATGCGCCCGTCCGCCTCGGGGCCACGTCCACCCGTCTGCGCATACTCGAGCAGTGCATCATCGACGTCGAACATGAGGGATGTGTCGAGCTCAAGCGCTCTGCTCGCGGAGCAATCGACCGGATCGCTCTCGGAGTGGGACGTGAACGGGAGGACGAGCCGGTCACCGCCGGGCAGGGTGACCTCAAGCGGCGGCACGGCACGGGCCGGTGGCGCCAGCTCGGACAGACTGGCCAATGCCCTAGCGACATTCCGAGGACGCAGATAGATGTCGTAGCCGTAGATCAGCCCCACATTTCCCCCTGTCTCAGATCGAACCGAACCCTCTCACGACCCGCCCCTTGGGCGCTGTCGGTTTAGAGCTCGCACCACGTTCATGAATGGTTCCTCTTGATGCGCCGCCAGCAGATCAGGCTGCAGGCCAACGAGAGGAAGGCGTCGTGGAGTTCGAGTCGTCTTTCCCATCGGACAGCGAGGCGTTTGAACTGGTGGAGCAAGGCGAAGGTCTGCTCGACGACATAGCGGAGCTTGCCCAGCCCCTGGATGTTCGGGGCGCCCCTGCGGGAGATCACCGGCACGATCCGGCGTTTGCGTAGTTCACGACGGACGGCCCGGGAGTCGTACGCCTTGTCGCCCAGCAGGGCGTCGGGGCGACGGCGGGGACGGCCCGGACGCCCGGCGACGGGCGGAATGCCGTCGACAAGGACGAGGGTCTGGGTGATGTCATTGACGTTCGCCGCGGTGGTGAGCACCTTGAGCGGGGTGCCCTTCCCGTCGCAAATCAGGTGGTGTTTGCTACCCGTCTTGCGCCGGTCGACCGGCGACGGACCGGTCACGGCTCCCCCCTTTTCGCCCGGACGTGCGAGCCATCCACACACGCTCGTGACCAGTCGAGCTCGCCGGCCGCGTTCAGTTTCGCGAGCAGAATGCAGTGCAACCGTTCGAAGACCCCCGCCTGCTGCCAGCGATCCAGACGCCGCCAGCAGGTCTGCCCGGAGCCGAACCCCAGCTCCAAGGGCAAGAGTTGCCAGGCGATGTCCTGGTGCAGGACGTACAGGATGCCCTGCAGGCACAACCGGTCCGGCACTGGTCTCGGCCCCGGCGACCGCTCGGGCCAGGGTGGCAGCAACGGTTCGATCAGCGCCCACAAGTCGTCGTCCACGATCCACGGCCGATTCGTCACACCCACCCGAACGCTCAGATCATCACAACAGTCACGCCCGATCAGGGCACTTCAACAAGATCCTGTTACGAGCTCTAAAGCGCTCCGCAGTGAACGCGCGCTTGCCGGCCGCGGTCCCCATCGTGGGCCGATGGGGCGCCGGTGGAGTGGGGACCTGCGTCGGTGCGGCGTGTCGCGGTTTCCCACGAAATCCGGTGGAGTCTCAGCGGCCGGAAGTGGTTGGGTCCTGCTCAATGCTTTGCTGACACGGCCCGGCACAGTGCGAGGCGCAAGGTCCGAATCGCAGGCGCGGTCTAGTCCGCGTGTCGTCGAGTGATGGAGGTTATCGCGGTGGCTGGTTATGGGGCGCTTTCCGACGTATACGAGTGGCTGATCGGGGACGACAGGTTGACCCCCGCCAAGGCAGCCGCGGTTTACTACAGCGATGTCGTGGGCTCTCTGCCGCCCAACGCGCGTGTCCTCGACTGCGCGTGTGGAACCGGCCAGCTCGCCGTCGGTCTCGCGAGTCTTGGTCTTGACGTGGTCGCCGCAGACGCCAGTGATGGGATGGTTCGCCGGACCGAGAAGGTCGCCGACGAGCAGGGTGTCTCGCTTCGAGCCCTCCGCGCGAGTTGGGACGAGCTGCCCGACCACCTGGAGGACTCCACGTTCGATCTGGTGTTCTGCGTCGGCAATTCGCTCGGGCACGCCGAGGGCGCAGCCGGGCGCCTGACCGCACTGGAAGCGATGTCGCGGCTGCTGAATCCGGGCGGACGCCTTGTGCTCCACTCACGCAACTGGGAGCTCGTGCGCTCCGCCGGCTCACGGGTGGACGTCCGCGATCGACTCATCCGCCGCAACGACCGCGATGCGGTCGTCAGCTACTACTGGCAGATCGAGCAGCGCTGGGAGCAGGAACACTTCCTCGAGATCGTGGTCGCCCAGATCGAGCCGGATGGGGCAGTGCGAGCCTGCTCGGAGCGGTTGTCCATCTGGCCCTACCGGTACGAGGACCTCGTGGCGCAGTTGCGGAGCGTCGGTCTCACGGTGCAGTCCACCACCTTCGACCCCGAGAGCGATGGATACCTGGTGGTGGCCAGCCGCGACCAGGCGCGAGGCACGTCTGAGCCGGCGCGCTGATCCGCCTTCGTCGTTGTCGCTGCCGACCTGCCGGCTCGCGACCGCCTGCAGCCCGTCCTCACTTTGCATCTGACCTGCTCAAGCGGAGGATGGAAACAGCTCACGGACCGCCTCGCCGTCAGCTCACATCAGTAGCTGGGGAATTACCTGGACTTCCGCCTGGGGAATTTCGCGATCGTCCACAAAAGCTACTGGGCGGGCCACGCGAATGGATAGACCGATGCCGTCGCGGCCCTCCTGGGACCATCCCCTGCGAGCGCGGGGAGCAGTAGTCGAGCCTGCGAGCTCGTTCGCCCAGCAGGACCTCAACACCTGTCCGCCCACAACTGCGACCGGCTTCACGACCTGCACGACGGCGAAGTCACCGCCTCCGGACCGCCCGCCGAAATCCGTCTCACACGGGTTCCAATGCGGCGTTCGTAGTAGTTACGGCAGTACGGATCGACGCCCACATGGAAGTCAGACGCGACAGCGATGCAGCCGTGGCCTGGCCACAGGCCGAGATGACCAGTTCCGCTGCCGGTGGCCAGCCAGTCGATTTACCCGTAACTGATCCTGCACTCACGTCCCGGCGCACTGGGAAGAAGACGCTCCCCGGTACGGACGGAAGAGCAGGTGCGATCGCAAATCATGCACCCGAGAGAGTCACAGGCACATGGACCCCTTCGAGGCACCGACCGCATCGTGCGCGCCAGCGCGTTCGACCTCACGTCGAAGCCGCACCGGAGCGCTCCGGTGCGGCTTCGACGCCTCACGGATCCGGGCAGAGACCCCGCTAGGACGGACCTCGGCGGAGCCTCGCCCTAACACCCGCGTATCACAAAGCGATCACCGACTGGGCAGACCCTCTCGGACCAAGAGGCTCTGACCTGCTATCTCATGCCCGCAGTGGACTGACACAGACGCCTCTGGACGGTCTCTACAACCTGTGCCATGTGGTACCCAGTGAGGGACCGAGGATCAGGACCGGGGCCTCTTCTGGCCCGTCAAAGCGGTATTGCAGGGTGTTCGACGGTGTCTCACTCACGCCCCGCACCCTCTCACGTCTCACGGACGCCCCTATAACGCGGGGGTGCGGGAAACCGGTCTGACCAGGTTGAAGACCTCGCGGGCCGCATACCGCTTGAGGCATCGGATGATCTCACGGCGGGTCTCGCCCTCCTGGGTGCGGCGTTCGTAGTACGCCTGGGTGCGCGGGTCGTGACGTAGCCGGGTGAAGACGATGCGGTGCAAGGCGGCGTTGGCCTGGCGGTCGCCGCCGTGGTTGAGCCGACGTGTGCGCCGCCGACCGGAGGAGTACTCGATGGGACTGACTCCGCAAAGGGCAGCAAAGGACGCCTCGCTGTTCAGTCGCTCGGGGTTGTCCCCCATGGTGATCAGGAGAGTGACGGCGCTGTACGGACCGATGCCCACCGGTTCGAGCAGCTGCGGGGCGTGGTGTTCGACGAGCCGGGTCAGGCGTTGGTTCAGCTCGTCGATCTGTCCGGTGAGCTGTTCGATGCGTTCGGCGAGCATGCGCAGCGTCATGTGGGTGGCCTGGGCCACCGCGTCCTCGTCTCCCCCACCGGCGGTTACGCCGAGGGTCGCGCAGGTGCGGAACAGCTCGGCGTTGCCCAAGCTCGACAGCCGTTCCCGCAGGGCGGGGTCGGCGATGACCAGGACGGCCTTGAGCTGGTTGATCGCCTGGGTGCGGGCCTTGACCGCGGAGTCCTTGGCAAGTTTGTAGATCCGGGCGCTGTGCACCGGTCCGTCGCCGGACTTGGCCCGTGCCCGGGCGCGACCACTGAGCGGGGCCCGCGCGGCAGCCTGCGCATCGAGCGGATCCGAGCCTGCCTGGAGGGCCCGACCAAATCGCAAACGGCCAGTGCCTCGTGGAGTCACCGGACCCCGCTCGCCCGTTCTCGCGGTCGACAGACGCAACACAGGGTGGCACCGGGACCGACAGATGGGGGCTGCCCCATGAAAGACCGGACCGCCGCTCCTCGACGTGCTGGGCAGGAACCGGGGAACATGCTGCCGACGGGGCCGGAAGCCCGGCGGGACTCCGGCCTGGCCCAGCAGGGCCTACCTCAAGACCCGTCGGATCGTCCCGCACCGCAAACCCCGGGCGCCCCTGCTGAAGAGCGAGGAGGAGGACAACGCCGCCCAACGTGAAGTCCGCGCCCGGTCGACGAGCACGCCACCTCGGGCTCCGGACGATTTCACGCCAAATCGAGCAACCTGGCGGTGCCCTTCGTCCTCTCAGCCAGGAGTCACTTTCCCGGGGTGAGTGCGAGCCCGTCGCGTTTCGGCCCCGATTCCCGCAGCACGTTAGTTCGAGCGTTCTCCTGATCATGCATCACCGCGACCTCTCTTCACTCCTGACTCACAGGTGATGCACTGTGCGCACACAAGCGCGAAGACTCGTCACGGTCGTGTTGGCCCTGGCTCTCCTGACCACGGCGGGGGGCGCGCCCTCCTGGGCCTCACCCCGGGACCGGCCCCATCCACCGGCCGCCGGGGCCATCACGCACCCGCCGGCCCGGACAGCCGCCGACCTGCCCAAGCCCCCCAGGGCCATGACCCTCGCCGAGCGCCGCAAGCAGGTCGACGAGGACCGGCACGAACGGTCGCCGATGCGTGACTACATGAACGCGCCGGAGCGGGCACCCAAGGGCGAGCGCCACAGTCGGCCGGACACGAACCACGTCGACCGTGGTCCAGCCGCCCAGTCGGGGGTGTCATTGCAGCCCCTCGCCGCAGCGGCTGAAAACCCCACCTGGGTGTCGTCCTGGGCCACTGCCTATCCGGGGATGCTGTCGATCGGTGGGCAGGTGAAACTGCCCAAGCAGGGATCGTCGTACACCGGAATGTGGTTGTACGTCCTGGACGAGGGCGGCTACCCCGTCGTCCAGCAGGAGATCAAGAAGTCCACGGACGACCCCAGCGGCGACACCCCGGACACCGGAGCCTGGTGCTACGACTGGTGGGCGAGCAACTCCTATCCCGCCGACCAGTGCTTCTGGTGGGCCGGCAGCGCACTGGGCGGCATCCTCGAGGACGGCAAGAAGTACTACGCCTGGGTCTTCCTCAACAGTGCCGACGGGACGTCGAGCCCCGGCGGGACCACCTCGCCGCTGGTGGAGGCCTTCTACACGCCGGTCATCCCCGGTGCCCAGGCGGGGATCTGCACCTGCTACGCGCAGGCGCACCGCGCCGACCCGGTCAACACGGCCACCGGCATGTTCTTCGAACAGCTCACCGATGCCTCCTTGGTGAGCCCCGGTGTGCCCCTGGCCCTGGAGCGCACCTACCGCTCCGACTCGAGTGCCGTCGGTCTGTTGGGGCGCGGCTGGGCGACCCCGTTCGACGCCGGGCTGACCCTCGCGACGGGAAAGGTGACTTATCGGACGGGCGACGGCGCGTCGTTCGTGTTCACGCAGAACGGTGACGGCTCGTACACCGGCCCGGCGGGCTCGGCGGCCAAGCTCGTCAAGGGCACGAACACATACACGATCACCACCCCGGATCACATCGGGCGCACCTTTGACAGCAGCGGTCGGCTCACCTCCGTGACCGACAAGGTCGGCAAGGGACTGGCCCTGACGTACGCGTCCGGCAAACTCGTCTCCGTCAAGGACGCCGCCGGACGCACCACCACCTTCACGCCCGGCACGGACGGTCTGCTCACCGTGGTGGGCCTGCCCGACGGCACATCGGTGTCGTATGGGTACACCGGCGGTCTGCTGACCTCGGTGACCGGCCCGGCAGGCAGGACGTCGTCGTACGCCTACGACGTGAACAAGCGCCTGTCCTCGTACACCGACCCGGCGGGCGGCAAGGTCTCCAACGTCTACGACACGTCGGGCCGCATCACGTCCCAGACCGATCAGAACGGCAAGACCACCACCTTCACCTGGGACGGCAGCAGCGAGTCGCACACCACGGCGCCGGACGGCGGCGTGTGGACCGACGTGTACGCCGGCAACGTGCTGATGGAGACCATCGACCCCTACGGCAAGAGCATCGCCTACGACTACGACCGCCATCTGCGTCCCGTCGCCATCACCGACCAGCGCGGCAACACCACGGAGATGACCTACGACAGCGCCGGGCGGATGCTCACCCGCAGCGCCCCCTCCGCCCTCGGCTACACGGAGAGCTGGACCTACGACGGTGCGGGCAACATCACCAGCCACACCGACGGACGCGGCAACAAGACCACCTACGCCTACAACACGTCCAACCAGCTGACGTCCACCACGGATCCCCTGGGCGGCAAGGCCGGGTACACGTACACCGCGCTCGGCTCACTGGAGACCGTGACGACCCCGCGCGGCAAGGTCACCACCTACGGCTACGACGCGGCAGGCAACCGGACGTCGGTCACCACCCCGCTCGGCGAGAAGACGACGTTCACCTACGACGACGCCGGTCGGATCCTGTCCAGGACGGACCCGCGCGGCAACGTCGCCGGATCCGATCCTGACGCCCACACCACGGCGTACGCCTATGACGGCCGCGGGCTGCTCACCTCGGCCACGGACGCCCTGGGCCGCACGACGGCCTACGAGTACAACGGTGCCGAGCAGGTGGTGTCGGCCACCAACCCGGCGGGCGAGACCACGACGTTCGCCTACGACGACGCCGGCCACCTGACCCGGACCACCGACCCGGCCGGCAACTCCGTCACCCGAACCTACGACGCCGGCGGACGCCTGTCCTCCGAGACCGACGCGACCGGCGGCACCACCACCTACACCTACGACAAGGTGGGCCGCCTGCTCAGCAGCGTCTCGCCACGCGGGAACGCCGACGACGCCGACCCGGCCGGCCACACCACCAGCTACGCCTACGACGCGGCCGGCAACACCACGAAGGTCACCGGCCCGACCGGCGCGTCCTCCACCACGACGTACGACGCGATGAACCGTCCCCTCGTGGTCACCGACCCGCTGGGTCACACCACCGGCTACACCTACGACGCCAACGACAACATCACCAAGGTCACCGACGCCGCGGGCGAGTCGGTCACGTCCGTCTACGACAAGAACAACCGGCTCATCAGCAGCACCAACCAGCTCGGCAAGACCACCTCCTACGCCTACGACGCCGACGGCAACCTGCTCAGCCGTACCTCCCCGCTCGGCCACAAGGAGAGCTGGACCTACGACGCCGACGGCCGCCAGGTCACCGCGGTCGACCCGCGCGGCAACGCCACCGGCGCCGACCCGGCCGAGTACACGACCGCCTACGGGTACGACCCGGCGGGCAACCCCACCACGGTCACCGACCCGCTCGGCGGCGTGACCACCACGGCCTACGACGCGGTGAACAACATCGTCGGGCAGACGGACGCGGACGAGCGGCCCATCGTCTACGGGTACGACAACCTGGACCGGCTGACCGAGGTCACCGCTCCCGGCGGCGCGGTCACCACGTACGGGCACGACACAGCCGGCAACGTCACCGCCCGCACCGACGCGAACGGCCACGTCACCACGTACGGCTACGACGCGGCCCATCGCCTCACCTCGGTCACCGACCCGCTGAAGCGGGCGACCACCTACGCCTACGACGCCGACGGCAACCTCACCCGGAAGACCACACCCCGCGGATCCACCGACTACGTCCACGACCCGCGCGGCCTGCTCACCGAGATCGACTACGCGGACACCACACCCGACGTGACCTTCGGTTACGACGACGCCGGCCGCATGACCGCGCGCGCCAACTCGAAGATCTCCGAAGACTTCACCTACGACCCCGTCGGCAACCTCACCAAGACCCGACACTTCGCCTACACCTACGACGCCGCCGGACAGATACTCACCCGCACGCACAGCGGCGGCTCCGTCGCGTACACCTACGACGACGACGGCCGCACCGCCACGATGACGGCCGACAGCAAGACCACCGCCTACACCTGGGACCCGGCCGCGAACCTCACCCGGTCCGCGCTCCCCAACACGGAGACGGAGGAACGCGCCTACGACCGCGCGGGCCGCCTCACCACCGTCACCTCCCACAAGGAGGGGGCCACGGTCACCAAGACCGCGCTCACCCTCTCCGCGGCCGGCCTGCCGACCCACGCGGACATCACCCGCGCAGGGGTCGGCGCGGGCGGCTACGACCTCACCTACGACACCGCGGGCCGCCTCACCTCCGGCTGCTTCCCCCAGCCCGGAGCCGCAGGCTGCGCCTCCGGTCGCGCCACGTCCTACACCTACGACAAGGTCGGCAACCGCCTCACCTCCACCCTGGGCGACACGTCGACCAGCTACACCTACGACGCCGCCGACCAGCTCACCTCCACCACCACCGGCACCACGACCACCTCCTACGGCTACGACGCCGAGGGCAACCAGACCAAGAAGGGCACCGACACCTACACCTACGACCTGGCCGGACAGATCTCCGCCGCCACGATCGCCGGAGCGAGCTACACCTACGACCACGACGCCGGCGGCAACCAGGTCGCCGTCGCCAAGAACGGGACGACAACCAATCGCTACCAGTGGGACCCCAACGCGCCCCTGCCCCTGCTGAGTTCGGAGTCCACCGGTCTGGGCATTGCCCAGACCTACCGCTACGACCCGCTGGGGCAACCGGAATCGACCCGGACCGGCGCAGGCGCCGTCTACTACTACCACCACGACACCCAGGGATCCCCGCTCGACGTCACCGACAGCACTGGCACCCTGTACCAGCGCTGGGCCTACGACCCGTACGGCACTCGGACGCTGGACACCGTGACCGACGGGGCCCCCGCGAACACCCCTTCCTACACCGGTGCCCGCTACGAAACCACCACCGGCAACCTCGACCTGCACGCCCGCCAGTACGACACGGGCACCGGCCGCTTCACCCGGCCCGACCCGGCAACTCGCCCCCTGTCGACGCCGTATGTGTCACCGTACGCATACGCCGACAACGTCCCCGCTCTCCTGACGGACCCCAGCGGTCTGTCTCCCGACGACCCGAACAACGACCGCGTCGACAGCCTCGGCGAGGCGGCGAGCGTCTTCGGCGACGGCTTCGTCGAAGGCCTGAAGTCCCCCTTCGTCTTTCTCGGAGACGCCTACAACGCGCTCACCGGTCAGAACGGCGGTGCCGGCGCGTTCGTCGACAAGTACCTGCCGGTGCGCCCCGCCTACCGGCTGTACCGCGCCGATTACATGCTTCGCCAACAGGGCTGCGACGCCCTCGCCGACCTGTACACCGAAGCGGCCGAAGAGCTCACCAAACAGATCCTGCTCGTGGGGATCGGCGGGCTGACCGGATGGCGCCGGACGGCCGTCGCCCCCGAGACCGCGACGGTCCTCAATGTGGGGAACCTGCGGTTCGGACCTGGAGGCGGCGGCGTCACCAGGGGGTACGGAGGCATCCCCTACAAGACCCCGATCACGGAGCAGCTCAGAGCACTGGTGAACCCGCAACGCGGCGAAACCAACTGTCGCGCCTGCGCGGTAGCAGTCGACCGCCTGCTGGCCGACGGCGCTCCGTCCTCGGCGCCTGGAGGCCTCAGGGAAGGCTCCACAGCACCCATCGAAGCGCTGTACGGCGGACAGCAGTTCAAATCGTCCACGGTCTCGGGCATCGTCAATGAGATCAAGAACGCCGGAAACGGTGCCCGAGGTATCGTGATGGGACAGAAGGGGCGGCGAGCCCACGTGTTCAACGTGGTCAACATCAAGGGAGACGTGGTCTTTCTGGACGGCCAATCGGGCCACGCCGATCTCTCGACATGGCGCAACTTCTCCCTCCTGAGGACAGACTGATGTTGGACATGGAAGAGGCAACCAGGCTGGCCAGGCAGTTCCTGGACCAGAAGGTCAGCCACGAGGGCATGGCCTTCGCGCTCGTCGAGGGAGAGCGCGCCCAGGTGGGAACCGCCTTCTACTTCGACTGCCAGTCAGTCGCCTACCTCCGCACCGGAGACCTCCGGGACATGGCCATCGGCACGGGCTACGTCCGCGTCGACGGGGAAACCGGGGAGTGCCGCATGCTGGGCGCAACCGAGTCCGCCCAGCTCGACCTCTTCTGACCAACTGAGAAACCGGGCCGGTGGATGCGGCACCGCCACGCGCATCCACCGGCCAAGCAAGAGCAACCGTAGCCACCGATCGAGACACACCCGCCGCGCACGGCGGGCTCCGCACCGGCCCGTCCGTGCGCACTGCCTGCCGCGCGCTCATGAGCTGTGAGATGGTCGGGGGGCTGAGTGAGGTACCAGCGTCCTGGTGCGTTGTCGGAACAGTCGATCAATAGGCGAAGGACACCGCGAAACATGGCTGAGGTTCTGCTCTACCATCACGTCCAGGGCTTGACTGACGGGGTCCGGGCGTTCGCCGACGACCTGCGACGGGCCGGCCACACCGTACACACTCCGGATCTGTTCGAGGGCCGCACCTTCGGCAGCCTCGAAGAGGGCATGGGGTTCGCGCGGGAAATCGGGTTCGACACCCTCAGGGAACGTGGTGCGGCAGCGACCGAGGGTCTCGGCCCGGAACTGGTGTACGCCGGCTTCTCGTTCGGCGTGACGATCGCCCAGAAGCTGGCGCAGACGCGACCCGGCGCACGTGGAGCACTGCTGATGCACTCCTGCGTCCCCGTCACCGAGTACGGGGAGTCCTGGCCCGACAGCGTGCCGGTGCAGATCCACGGCAAGGAGGGAGACGAGTTCTTCGACGAGGACCTGCCCGCGGCGCGCGAGTTGAGCAAGTCCGCATCGGCTGCGGAGCTGTTCGTCTACCCCGGCGAACAGCACCTGTTCACCGACGCCTCTCTAGAGGCCTTCGACGCGGAGGCGTCCAAGCTGCTGCTGGAGCGCGTGCGGACGTTCCTCGCCTCGGTCTGATCCCAGCCGCGAACCGGTGGCCGATCTCGTGCCGGACGCTGTGTGAACCGCGCCGGAAGCGGGCGCCCGCAGGTTGTCGTCGAGGTCCCGGACGCCGCCGTCCAGCCGAAGACGCCCGAGGTGACGAGCCGTTCGATGCGCGCGCCGGTCGTCAGGGGATCACTTCAGAGGATCACTACCGAGCGCAGGACGTCGCCCTTGTGCATGCGGGCGAAGGCATCCTCCACCTCGTCCAGGGTGATGGTCTCGCTGACGAAGGCGTCCAGGCCCAGGCGGCCCTGGCGGTAGAGGTCGATGAGCATCGGGAAGTCACGGGAGGGCAGGCAGTCGCCGTACCTTGAGCGCCCCGCCGCGGCCGAAGACGTCCAGCAGCGGCAGTTCGAGTGTCGTCTCCGGGGTGGGCACGCCGACCAGGACGACGGTGCCGGCCAGGTCGCGGGCGTAGAACGCCTGCCGGTAGGTCTCGGGGCGTCCGACGGCCTCGACCGGATCGGTGGTGCGGGAGTTGACGGTGTGCGTGGCGCCCAGGGACTTGGCGGTGGTCAGCTTGCGGTCGTCGATGTCGACGGCGATGACCTTCGCCGCGCCGGCCAGCCGAGCGCCGACCACGGCGGCGTCGCCCACACCGCCGCAGCCGATGACGGCCACGGTGTCGCCTCGACCGACACCTCCCGTGTTGATGGCGGCACCGATGCCCGCCATCACCCCGCAGCCGAGCAGCCCCGCGGCGGCCGGGGACGCGGCCGGGTCGACCTTGGTGCACTGGCCGGCGGCGACGAGGGTCTTCTCTGCGAACGCTCCGATGCCGAGGCCCCGCACGCCCGGTGGGCGCGCCCAGCGCACTGGACACACCCCGGGCGGCCGTACGCACCACGGGGACGACCGTCTGAGCGCTCGCGTCGTTGGGGACGATGACCGACAGCGCCGCCACCACCCGGCCGTCCGTGCCACGCACCGGGGCGGCCACGCCCAGGGCCTCCTGATGGACGTAGCCGGGGCGGTAGGCGTAACCCCGCCGCCGGACATCGGCCAAGGCCGCGCGGAGCCGGGTGGGCGTGGACGGTGTGGCCCACGCGGACATCGCGTCCTCGGTCTGCCCGTGCGGCCCACCGCCGTCTTCTGCGCCAACGACCTGCTCGCCCTCGGTGTCCTGCAGGCCCTGTACGAGGCCGGCCTCAGAGTGCCGGACGACATCGCGGTGGTCGGGTACGACGACAGCGAGTTCGCCGCGTCGGCCGTGGTTCCGCTCACCTCGGTGCGACGACCGGCATCCGCCATGGGACGGCAGGCCGGGCGACTGCTCATCGAGGACACGGCCCACGGAATCGCGCACCCGCACAGCCACGTGGTGCTGCAACCCGAACTGGTCGTTCGCCGGTCGACGATGGTGGCTCCCGCGCGCTGACCGGACCCGCCCAGGGCCGTGGGGAACGTCTGCGGGACCGACGACGGGCACGGCAGGGGAAACGGGCACGACGGTACTCCGGCACGGCGGTACGGGAGACCGACCCCGGAGACCAGGAGATCCGGCTGTCGGAGGAAGGCGTCGAGCGGCGATGCGCCGACGTACCTCGTCCGAGCATGCGTCCTGCCGGGCGGTCTGCCCACCCCTGCCGTGATTCACGTTGCGGATGGCTTTCATCCGTCCCGTGGATGGCGTCCGCCGTTCACGGCCGGCGGGCCACCGCTCACCCCTCGGGCTCGTCGGGGCGCATGGTGGCCATCCGTCTGCCGACGCGGGCAGCAGTCTCGCGCAGCCAGATGTGGGCCGCGTCGTGAGTGTGCACGGGGTGCCACCACATGGCCTCCCGCAACGGGACGGCCTCGTACGGCGGCTCCACCACGCGGACACCGGCGAGTGGCGCCAGGAGCCGGGCCAGGCGGGCCTGGATGAGGGCGATGCGCCGGGTGCCGGCCACCAACAGCGGAATGATCTGGAAGCTGTCCACGGAGACCTCGACCTGGGGCTCCACGCCCAGCATCCCGAGCTGGCGCACGGCCGGGGCGTCGTAGGTGCGCTGGTAGGTGACCCAGGGCAGTCGGGCCAGGTCCTGTCGGGTGAGGCGGTCGTCGACACTCGGGTGGTCGTCGGCGACGAGGAAGACCCAACGGTCCCCGTACAGGTCGGTGGCCGGGAAGTCGCTGATGACCCCGTGCGGCATCAGCAGGCCGTCGGACGTGCTCAGCACCGTGTCCGTGGCGTCCACCACCGTGGTCGGGGTCTGCGCGAAGCGCAGCCGGATGCCCGGAGCCTCCTCGTGCATGACCCGGGCCAGCTCGGCGCCGAAGACCGCGACGGCGTAGTCGGACGCGATCAGCTTGAACTCCCGGTGCTCCGTGGCGGGGTCGAAGTCCGCCTGGCTGGCGAAGAGGCGCTCCAGCACGTCGTACGCCGCGGAGGTGCGGTCCAGGAGGACCTGGCCGAGGGCCGTCAGCTCGTAGTGGCCGCCGACCCGGGCGAGCAGGTCGTCGTCGAAGTGGCGGCGCAGGCGGGACAGGGCCGCGCTCATCGCGGGCTGGCTGAGGCCGACGCGCTGCCCGGCACGGGTGACGTTGCGCTCCTCGAGGAGGGCCCGCAGGGCGACGACGAGATTGAGGTCCAGGCGACTGAGATTCACGGCGATTTCCCTAGCTGTCCGGCGGCGACCTGCTGGAATTCGTCGGGTGGATGACTTTCATCCACAGAATCGATTTCCGTGATCGCGAGTGGCGGGTCCAGATTAGTGCCATCGCAATCAGGAGGACATGTCCGTGAAACCTGAAGCCGCGTCCGCCCTCTTCGCCGGACCCTTCGCACTGGCCACCCTTTCCGCTCCCGAGGGCCCCGCCTTCCCCGCTCTCGTCAGACCCGACGCCCAGGTGCTCGACCTGCGTCCCGTCCTCGGCGACACCGGCCCGACCATGTGCGGGCTCCTCGACGACTGGGACGCGGTGGCCCCGCGGCTGGCCGCACTGGCCGACGACGGCACCCTTGCGCGCAGGCCCCTGACGGAGTTCCGCGTGCACGCCCCGGTCGAGCCGCGCCAGGTGTTCCAGTCCGGCGCCAACTACCGGCAGCACGTCATCGACCTGCACGTCGCGCACCGCGCGCCCGGTGACGAGAGGCCGGAGGCGGAGCGGCGCGCGGAGGCCGCGGAGATCATGGACCGGCGGGCCGCCGAGGACCTTCCGTACGTGTTCATCGGCCTGCCGAGCGCGATCACCGGCCCCTACGACGACGTCGTGCTCCCGTCCTGGGCCGGGAAGCCCGACTGGGAGCTGGAGCTGGCATTGGTCATCGGCCGACCGGCCCACCGGGTGTCCGTCGAGGAGGCACTGGACCACGTCGCCGGGTACACGATCGCCAACGACCTGACCGACCGCGCGACCGTCTTCCGCCGGGACATGCCGCAGATCGGCACCGACTGGCTGCGCAGCAAGAACGCGCCCGGCTTCACCCCGCTCGGCCCCTGGATCGTGCCCGCCCCGTCGGTCGCGGACCCGGACGACCTGCGTCTCACGCTGAAGCTCAACGGCGAGACCATGCAGGACGAGTCCACCAAGGACATGATCTTCGACGTCGCACGGCTGGTCGCCTACGCCTCGCAGACCGCCCGCCTCCTGCCCGGCGACCTGGTCCTCACCGGCTCCCCCGCCGGCAACGGCATGCACTGGGGCAGGCTGCTGCGCGACGGCGACGTCATGGACGCCTCCATCACCGGGCTCGGTGCCCAGCGCACCCGCTGCGTGGCGGAGGAGGCACGGTGACCCTGGACCGCACCGACCCCGAGGGCTCGATCGCGCGGGCCGCGAAGACCTGCTCCAACTGGGGCCGCTGGGGCGAGGACGACGTGCTCGGCACGCTCAACTTCCTCGACGAGGCGAAGCGCCGCGAGGGTGCCGCACTGATCCGGCGGGGCGTCAGTTTCTCGCTCTCCCAGCGCTTCGACATCAACGGCCCGCAGAAGGGCTGGCGGCGGCGCACCAACCCGGTGCACACCATGCTCGACACCGGCACCGACGCGGCACTCGGCAACCAGGGGCTGCCGCACGGCATCGGCGGCGCCGACGACGTGATCGCGATGCCGCTGCAGTGCTCCACCCAGTGGGACGGGCTCGGGCACATCTTCGACCACGGCAAGGCATGGAACGGACGCCCCGCGGAAAAGGTCGTCACCTCCGACGGCGACCTGGTCACCGGCATCGAGCACATGGCCCCGCACGTCGCCGGGCGCGGTGTGCTGCTCGACGTCGGCCGCGCGGTCGGTGTGGACGGGGAGCTGCCCGACGGTTTCGCGATCACCGAGGAGCACCTGACCGCGACCGCCGAGGCCCAGGGCGTGACCGTGGGGCGCGGCGACCTCGTGCTGGTGCGCACGGGGCAGTTGTCCCGGGTACGCCGCGACGGTTGGGGCGAGTACGCGGGCGGTCCCGCGCCCGGACTCTCGTTCACCACGGCCCGCTGGCTGCACGGCAGCGAGATCGCCGCGGTCGCCACCGACACCTGGGGCTTCGAGGTCCGCCCGAACGAGTTCGAGCACGCCTTCCAGCCGCTGCACCAGGTCGCCATCCCGCACATCGGCCTGCTGATCGGCGAGATGTGGGATCTGGACGCCCTCGCCGAGGACTGCGCGGCCGACGGTGAGTACGACTTCTGGCTCACCGCGGCGCCGCTGCCCATCACCGGAGCGGTCGGCTCGCCCGTCAATCCGATCGCGGTCAAGTAGACCGAGGAACGAAGGAGTTCTTCATGACCCAGCCCCGCACGGTTCTCGTCGTCGGTGGCGGCGCGGCCGGCAACGCCGTGACGATCCTGCTGCGCCGCGCCGGCCTCGCGGTGGACCTGATCGAGGCCAGGGACGACTGGAACGCGACCGCCGGTTCCGGCATCACCCTCCAGGGCAACGCCCTGCGCGTCCTGCGGGAGCTGGGCGTGTGGGAGCAGGTGGAGGCGTCCGGATTCGGTTTCGGCTCGGTCGGTATCACCGCCCCCGACGGAACCGTCCTGCACGTCCAGGACGACCTGCGCACCGGCGGCGACGACCTGCCCGCCACCGTCGGCATGCAGCGTCCCCGGCTCCAGCAGATCCTCATCGAGGCCGTCCGGGCGAGCGGCGCCGGCGTCCGCCTCGGCACCACCGCCGAAATCCTGGACCAGGACGCCGACGGTGTCTCCGTCCGCCTCAGCGACGGCGCCGAGCGCCGCTACGACCTGGTCGTCGCCGCCGACGGCCTGGGCTCCTCGACCCGTGCCGCGATCGGCATCACGGACAAGCCCGAACCCACCGGCATGGCGATCTGGCGCGTCGCCGCCCCGCGTCCGACGGGCGTCGTCCGCACCGACCTCGCCTACGGCGGTCCCGCCTACATCGCCGGCTACTGCCCCACCAGCGCGACCACCCTGTACGCGTACGTCGTCGAGGCCAACCGCGACCGCGCCTCCATACCGCCCGAGTCGTACGCCGACGAGATGCGCCGGCTGGCCTCCTCGTACGGCGGCCACTGGCCGGAGGTCACCGAGCACATCACCGACCCGGCGAAGGTCAACTACACCTGGTTCGACCGGATGCTGATCGAGGGTTCCTGGCACCGCGGCCGGGTCGTCCTCGTCGGCGACGCCGCCCACTGCTGCCCGCCCACCCTCGCGCAGGGCGCCGCCCTGTCCCTGGAGGACGCCTGGGTGCTCGCACAGCTGCTGAGCGCCTCCGACGTCTGGGACGACGCGCTGTTCCAGGCGTACTACGAGCGGCGCATCGCCCGCGTCCGGCCGGTCGTCGAGGCGTCGGTGCAGATCGGGCGGTGGCAGCTCGACGGGGTCCGGGACGCCGACGTACCGGGCCTGATGGCCGGCACCATGACCATGCTCAGGGAGCTGCCGTGACCCGGCCCACCATCGACGTGCACGCACACGTCCTGCTCCCGGCCGTCGAGTCACTCGTGGCCGGCCTGCCCGGCCACGCCGAGGCCAAGGAGTCGGACGCCCGGCGCAACGGGCGCGCCGCACTCGCGGTCAGCGGGCCCATGGTCCGTGAACGCGTCCCCCGGCTGACCGATGCCGCCCTGCGCCTGGCCGCGATGGACGCGCAGGGCGTGGACGTTCAGCTGGTCAGTCCCTCGCCGTCGCACTACCACTACTGGACGGACGAGGAGAGTGCGGAGAAGCTGTACCGGCTCGCCAACGAGGCCACGGCGGCGCACTGCGCGAAGGCGCCCGACCGGCTGCGCGGGCTCGGCCTCGTACCGCTCCAGCACCCGCACCACATGGTGCGCGCCCTCGACCACGCCCTGGAACAGGGCCTGGCCGGTGTGGAGATCTCCAGTCACGCGCCCGGGCGGGAACTCTCCGACCCGGCCTACGAGCCCTTCTGGGCCCGGGCTGGAGAGACCGGCGCGATCCTCTTCCTGCACCCCTTCGGATGCACGCTCGACGAGCGCCTGGACCGGTGGTACCTGTCCAACACCGTCGGCCAGCCCACCGAGAACGCCGTCGCGCTCTCACACCTCATCTTCTCCGGCGTACTCGACCGCCACCCCGGCCTGAAACTGATCGCGGCACACGGCGGCGGCTACCTGCCCACCCACATCGGCCGCTCCGACCACGCCTGGTCCGCCCGCTCCGACGCGGGCGCCGGCTGCGCACACCTGCCCAGCAGCTACCTCAGACGCCTGTACTTCGACTCCCTCGTCCACGACCCGCACGTACTGCGGGAGTTGGTCCGGGTCGCCGGGGCGGACCGTGTCCTGCTCGGCTCGGACTTCCCCTTCGACATGGGCACCGAGGACCCGGTCGGCGCGCTGCGCGCCGCACAGCTGACCGAGGCCGACTTCCACGCCGTCCGCGGCGGCAACGCGGCGGCCCTCCTCCGCAAGGACTGATCATCATGCGCCTGCTCACCCACCTGCGGCACGTCGACCTCGCCGTGCCCGACTACGACAAGCAACTCGACTTCTACGCCGGCGTCTGGGGCCTGACCAAGGTCGCCGAGGACTCCGGCATCTCCTTCCTGGCCGCCGAGGGCTCCCCGGAGCAGTACGTCGTGCGGCTGCGCAGGGCCGAGGAGAAGCGCCTCGACCTCGTCTCCTACGGCGCCACGTCCGCCGCGGACGTCGACACCCTCGCCGAGCGACTGCTCGCGGGCGGCGCGCAGTTGATCTCCCGGCCGGGCAAGGCCGACACCCCCGGCGGCGGTTACGGCTTCCGCTTCTTCGACGTCGACGGCCGCACCATCGAGGTCTTGGCCGACGTCCAGGTCCGGCAGCACCGCAAGATCGAGGAGAAGGAGGCCATCCCGGTCAAGCTCTCCCACGTCGTCCTCAACAGCCCCGACCTCAACCGCACCCGCGAGTGGTACGAGCGCCACCTCGGCTTCGCCCTGTCCGACACGCTCAGCTCGCCGCACATGGGCGAGGTCATGCACTTCATGCGGATCAGCAGCCAGCACCACTCGATGGCCATCGCGCAGGGCCCGCACACCGCGCTGCACCACGTCTCCTTCGAGATGCGCGGCATCGACGAGTACATGCGCGGTTCCGGGCGCGTCATCCGGGCGGGCTTCAAGAAGGTGTGGGGTCCGGGACGGCACATGGCCGGGGACAACACGTTCACCTACTTCCTCGACCCGCACGGGAACACCGTCGAGTACACCACCGAGCTGGAGAACCTGGACGAGGACACCTGGCACCCGCACGTCTACGACTTCTCCCAGCCCGAGGTCACCGACCAGTGGGGCACCGCCAACCCCATGAACGAACTCGTCGCCAAGGAGTCCTTCAACGACCCCGACCGCGGCGTGTTCGTCGCCCCGCCGGTCTGAGCCGGCTCCCCGCCCCGGGGATCTCGACCGACCGACCCTCCCACTGGAGCCACGCCATGCGCTTCGCCGCCTACGAACACCGCCACCGCCGCCGGGTCGCCGCCGTGGAGGACGACGGCACTCTCCTCCCGCTACCGGGCGTCTCCTCGCTGTCCGCCCTGCTCACGGAGACCGACGGCCTGCCCGGGCTGCTCGCCGCCGGCCGGGAGGCGCTCGACGTCCCGCCCGGTCCGCATGTCTCCCAAGTACGGCTGCTGCCCCCGCTCCAGCCCGCGTCGGTACGGGACTTCGTCACCTTCGAGGAGCACGTCGAGGGCGTACGCCGCTCCGTCGACGGCGTCGCCGGTGTCCCCGAGCAGTGGTACGCGGCGCCGACCTTCTACTTCACCAACCCGCACGCGGTCCACGGCCACCGGGAGGACGTCCCGGTGCCGCCCGGCTCCGCCGTACTGGACTTCGAGCTGGAGGTGGGCGCCGTGATCGGGAGGGAGGGCCGGGACCTGACGCCCGAGCGGGCCCGCGACCACATCGTCGGCTACACCGTGTTCAACGACTGGTCCGCGCGCGACCTGCAGGGCGCGGAGATGAAAGTCGGCCTCGGCCCCTGCAAGGGCAAGGACACCGCCACCGCCCTCGGCCCGTACCTCGTCACCGCCGACGAGCTCGAACCGTACCGGGACGCCGAGGGCTTCCTGCGTCTGGCCCTGACCGCCGAGGTCAACGGCGAGAAGGTCGGCGAGGACCTGCTGTCCAACATGAGCTGGACCTTCGAGGAGATGACCGCCTACGCCTCCCGCGGCACCCGCGTCGTACCGGGTGACGTCCTCGGCTCGGGCACCTGCGGCAACGGCGGCTGCCTCGCCGAACTGTGGGGCCGAAGCGGCGAGCGGAATCCGCCGCCGCTCAAGCCCGGCGACACCGTCGCCCTCACCGTCGAGGGCCTCGGCACCCTGACGAACACCGTCGTCCCCGGCGCCGAACCCGTACCGCTCCCGGCCGGCCGGCGGCGCGACCGGGCGCGGCCGTGAGCGACCTGCGCCGCGAGAGGCTGCCCGGGAAGGTCGTCGTCACCGGTGCCGCCCGCGGCCAGGGCGCCGCCGAGGCCGAGGCCCTCACCCGCGAGGGCGCCCTGTCGTCGCTGTCCGGACCGTTCGACACGGTGGTCAGGCGGGGCATCCGGAGTCCGCGACCACGTAGTGGCCGGATGAGGTCTGCTGGAGGGTGCGGGTGGTGAACGTGTTCCACAGGCCCATGACCTGCCCGGAGCCCTGTGCGTAGGCGTACCCGCCGTCTGCGTAGGCCCGTCCGGCGACGGTGTGGGCGTAGTTGCTCGCCGTGTGGCACGTGGGCGTGAACCCGGCGGTGGTCGCGGTGACCGCGGACGAGGCCGGGCCCGCCGCGCCCTCGGAGTCGACGGCGGCCACGGTGTAGCCGTACACGGTGCCGCTGGTCAGGCCGGTGTCGGTGTAGGTGGTCGACGTGGTGGTCGCCACCTCGGTGCCGTCCCGGAAGACGGCGTACGAGGTCGCTCCGGTGACGCCGGTCCAGCTCAGGGAGGCGGTGGAGCCGGTGGTCGCGGTGACGGTCAGCCCCGTGGGGGCGGGCAGCGTCCCGGGCTCCTCGCCGCCACCGTCGCCGTCCAGCCCCCAGAAGAGGGCCGTGTGGTGGCTGGAGCAGATGGTGTCGAGGTAGTAGGTGCCCGCGGTGCCGCACTGCTCGGCGCCGCTGCCCGGGTCGACCGCGAGCCCGTGGGCCATGCCGGAGATCGAGTAGACCTCGACCGCGGACCGGCCGGAGGCGTCGGCGTAGACGCTTCGCGTGGTGCCTCCGGGGAGGCTCTCGGTACGGGAGGGGGTCTGGCCCACGCCCCACACGTCGGTCCACTGGTCGCGCAGCTCGGCGGCGTTGGCGGGCCGGACGGTGGTGTCGGCGGTGCCCTGCCAGATCGCCACGCGCGGCCAGGAGCTGGTGCCCGCGGGAGCGGCGGAACGCACCAGGTTCCCCCACTGGGCCGGTGTCCTGTCGGGCGGGCTGTACATGCAGGTGTAGGCCGCGGTCACGCTGTCGGCGCAGGAAGCGGGCAGTCCGGAGTCGACGGCGCCGCCCGCGAAGACGTCGGGGTAGGCGGCGAGCATGTTCGCCGTCATGCCGCCACCGGCCGACAGACCCGTGATGAAGACGCGCCCGGGGTCGCTGCCGTACCGCGAGATCGCCTCGTCCACCATCTGCTTGATCGACAGTGCCTCGCCACGGCCGCGGGCGCTGTCGCCCGGCTGGAACCAGTTGAAGCAGGAGTTGGCGTTGTTCGCGCCGCTCGTCTGGGGGAAGACCGCCGCGAAGCCGTAGCGGTCGGCGAACTTCGGCCATCCCGAGTGCGCGTAGTAATCGTTCGCGCTCTGCGTGCAGCCGTGCAGGGCGACCACGAGCGGCGCACCGGCGGGCAGGGCGTCGGGCACGTACGCGTACATGGACAGGTTGCCGGGGTTGGTGCCGAACCCGGTGACCTGGGTCAGGCTCGCGGCGGACGCCGACGGGCCCGCGGCCACCAGCGCGCCGGTCAGGGCGAGGGCGCCGGCCGCGGCGGTGATCCAGCGGCGGACGCCTCCGAGGAGGCGGTGGCCCTTCGGGGCGAGGTGCGGAGGGTGCGGCTGTCCCATGTCGGCTGCCTCCTGGAGGATGGACGCGCTCTCGGAGCGATGCCAGGTGCCTGGCCATCGGTGTGTGCGCATCATCCGGCGCCCATACCGCTATTGGCATGGACGGAACAACCAGGGTGAGCGTAAACCGTGTGTGACGGCGGTCCATGGTCCCGGTTCGGCTCCGGAGTGTATGGGCAGACCGCGCGCGAGGGAGTGAGTGCGTGCGCGCGTGTACGAGGGAGCCGGGACCGCCGACGCGATCCGGGCGGGCCTGCGCGGTCGGGCGGGCCTGCGCGGTCCGGGCGGGCCTGCGCGGTCCGGCTCCGTACTTCAGCTGTCGCGCGCAAGGCGGAGGAGGGTGGCAGGGCGGAGCCCTGGCAGCCGACGACAACGCCGCAGACGCGCGTGCCACACCCCGCGACGCCGGCATGATCCAACGACAGGCCCTAGGTGCTGAGTTCGTGCAGTGTTCCGGTCACCTCGTCGTCACCCACCTGCTCGAAGTCCTCGTACCAGAGGCCGACCGCTTGGAAGTCCGACGGCTGGTACAGGCAGACCACGTCGTCGGCCGCCGAGCGCATCTCGGCGCAGGACTCGGCAGCACCGACGGGGACCGCCAGGATCAACCGTGCGGGGGCCAGGCGGCGCAGGTGTCGCAGGGCGGCGCGGGCGGTGGCTCCGGTGGCCAGACCGTCGTCGACGAGGATCACGGTCCGGTCCCTGACGTCGGGCTCGGACCGGTCACCCCGGTAGAGCAGCGCGCGGCGGCGCAGTTCGGCGCGCTCGCGTTCCACATCCGGGGCGAGGCGGTTCTCGCTCAGGCCGAGCATCTCCAGGGCCCGTCGGTCGAACAGCGGCGGATCGTCGCCCACGATCGCGCCGATGCCCGCCTCCGGGCGGCCGGGAAGACCGATCTTGCGTACGACCAGCACGTCCAGCGGCGCGTCGAGTGCCCGCGCGACCTGGGCGGCCACGGGGACACCGCCTCGGGGCAGCGCGAGAACGACGGCGTCCGGGAACTCGCCGTCGGCTGCCCGTTCCTTCAGCCGGAGGGCGAGTTCCCGGCCGGCCTCCGTGCGGTCGTGGAATCGCATGGCCTGGTGTCCGCCCTTCTCACGCGAGGCGAAGAGTGTGCGCCACTGTCCGGGGTTTCCCGCCGGACTCCGGTGAAACCGTGGCGGGCCGACCGCGGCTGGTCGCGGAAGCCTGTCGGGCACGTCGTCACGGAAGTCTTCCGGGCACGTGGTCACGGAACCAGCCGGCGGCGGCCTCCGTCACCTGTGCCAGTGCGCCGGGTTCCGGGAAGAGGTGCGTGGCGCCCGGTACGACATGGATCCGGTGGGGTGCCGACAGCTCTTCGGCGGCCTCCCGGTTGAGATCGAGTACCGTCGCGTCGCTGCCACCGACGACGAGCAGGACCGGGGCCGTGACCGAAGGCAGTACGTCGCCGACCAGGTCCGGCCGCCCTCCCCGCGACACCACGGCGGACACCCGGTTCGGCCGCTCGGCTGCGACCGCAAGCGCGGCCCCCGCTCCCGTACTCGCCCCGAACAGGCCCACGGACAGCTCCGCGGTGTCCGGGCGCCGCTCCAGCCAGTCGACGGCGTCCGTCAACCGCCGGGTCAGTAGGGCGATGTCGAAGCGGTGCCGTGCCGTGGCGGCGTCCTCGCGCTCCTCGTCCTCGGTCAGCAGATCCAGCAGCAGCGTGCCGAACCCGGCCCGGTGCAGACCGGCGGCGACCGCACGGTTGCGAGGGCTGAGGCGTGAGCTGCCACTGCCGTGTGCGAACAGAACCACCCCCAGCGCCCCGGCCGGAAGCGTCAGGTCGCCGTCCAGGCTCGCGTCTCCCGAGGGGACCGTCGCGGTGTGCGAGACGGTTTGCGAGACCATGAGCACTCTTCTCCCCTGAGTTGTGCTGAGTACGGAGTACAGAGCCCGGAGCCCGGGGTGGGGCGCCGGGTCCGGGGTCCGGGTACCCGCTGGGGCCGGCCCTACAGGCAGGTGGCGGCGGCGGGCCGTCGGTCAGAGGTCGCCGGGGCCGCCGAGACCCGTCAGGGCGCCGACCGGGTCGAGGTCGGGGGTGCCGCGCGGCCACCAGTCGTCGTGGCCGGGTTCCGACTCGTAGGCGTACCAGAGCCCTGCCCGGCCGAGCCTGAGCTGGACGTGGCCCTGGGGGTGGGTGAGTCGGTTGCGCCAGGGGCGGAAGGCGGGGAGGTCGGCGGCAAGCAGCAGCGGGCGGGCCCGGTCGAAGCGACCGGCCGGCGGGTCCCAGGGCTCCTCCAGGACGTCGAGGCCCTCCGGTCCGCCCTGGCGCCAGGCGGCCACGGCGCGCGCCAGCTCCGCCGTATCGCGGCCGGCGGCCTTCGCGAGGGACGCGTAGAGCGCTCGGGTGCCGACGGTGAGGCCGGAACCGGGGCGGGCCGCGGCGAGGCGGACGGCGTCCTGCCACAGCGTCAGCCCGCCGACCGGGTCTCGGCCGGTGGTGAGCAGGGCGTGGGCGCGGGCGGCGGCGTCGGTGGCCAGCTGGTCCAGCGCGAAGGGGTCGGGGCCGCCCGGTGCCGCCGGGTAGGCCGGGGGCTGTTCGGGATGCGGGGGCGGGGGCAGCGGCGCCGGGAGGGGCGGCAGGGCGCGCGCCGCCAGTGCCGCGGCGGCCCGGACACCGGGCAGGGGCGCCGGTCCGCGATCCTGGGCGGCGCGGGCCGCGCGGGCCGCGTTCAGCCGGGACAGGGCGTCGAGCAGCTCGCGTTCGCCCCGGCCGCGCAGCAGGAGCAGGACGAAGGGGTCGGCGTCGAGCAGACGAGCCGTCTGGTAGCAGAGGGCGGCGGCGTGCTTGCAGGGGTGCCCGGAGTCGGGGCAACTGCACTGCGGGGCGAGGTCGCCGGGGCCGGGGAGCAGGGGGACACCGCAGTCGGCCAGGGAGTGGGGCAACTCCTTGTCGAGGAGCGCGGCGATGTGGCCGGGACGCTCGACGGCTGCGTCCAGGAACCGCTCCCAGTCGGCGTCGTCGAGCGTGCGCAGCCGCAACTGCACGCGGTACGGCCTGGGCCGGCTGCCCTGCACGTAGGCGAGGACGAGGCCGGGCGTCACGGTGATGGCGTCGACGTGTCCGCGCTCGGCGTACCCGCGCCCTCGCGCCAGCCGCGCGGCGTCCAGGGCGCCCTCCTCCAACGCGGTCACCCACGCGTTGCCCCACCAGGTCCCGGCGAGACTCCCGCCCGTCGCCGCGCGGGGCGGGAGGGCGGGGAAGGTACGACGGAGCTCGCCGTCACGGCCCGGCGCGGCCATCGAGCGGGGGGTGCGAGGGTTCGCGGACGGTGGGGGGAACGTCTGGCCGTACGCCACCGGACGCGGAGCGCGGCCCGGCGCCGCCGGATGCTGAGCCCGGCCCGGCGCCACCGGGGCACGCCCGGGTCGCGATGCCGTCTGCTGGCGTGGAGGCGGTGGCTCGTACGACGGCGTGGACGGAAGCCCCGGCTCGCCGGCGGCAGGCGTCGGGCCCTCGGCGGAGGTCTCCGCATGCGCGGCGCGAGACGACGTGGGAGTGGAATCGGAGAGGGGCTCATCCGGGGTCAGGGCATCCCCGTCGGGGTCCGCCTCCGGGGGGAGACGGAACGCGTCCGCTGCGAAGTCCCGTACGGCCCGTGCGCGGGCGTCGGCGGTGCGCGAACCGCCGCCCCCCTGCGGACGACGGGCCGGGCGGGACAGCCGCCGCGTGCCCTCCGCCCCCTGGGCCGCGGTGTCCGCCGCCGCCTGCCGACGAGCCGCCCGCAACGCCTCACGCGCCACATCCGCCGGCCGGCCGTCGCTCGCGCCCGCGGAGCCGGGGCCTGCCGCGGCGGCCGCATCGGCGGGAGGACGCGTCGGAGCAAGGGCGGTCGCCTCACCGGGAAGGGACGTCGGGTCGGAGGCAGGAGCCGCCGCATCGTCGGAGTGATCCGCCGGGACGGCGACTGTTGTTCCGTCAGAAACAATCGGCCGCCCAGCAGAGCGACTCACTGCTTCGGGCCGGTTGGTCTCCTCCCCCGTCGCGCCGCCCGCTCCGTCGTCCTCGCCCGCATGTCGTGCGGTCCGCGCGCTGCGCAGCGCCGCGCGTGCGACATCCCCGGGGCGGGGCCGCCCAGTGCGCTCCTCCGACTTCCGCTCCCGATCCCGGTCAGGGTTCTGGTGCCGGTCCTGGTGCTGGTGCTGGTGCTGGTGCTGGTCATGACTTTGCGCCTGTGCCGGCTCGCGTTCGGGGGCGCCCGCTCCGGCTTCGGCCTCCGCTTCGGCCTCGGCGGTGGGGCCCGGCGCCCCCTCGCCCCGCTCCCGTGCCTCGCGCAGGGCGCGGCGGGCCTCGTCGGCGGGCCGGGGGGTCATGACGGCCTCCGCAGGGACACCAGGTCGGACAGTTCGCGGACGGTCAGTTCGGTGAGGGCCGCCTCGCCGGAGCCGAGGACGGCATCGGCCAGGGCACGCTTGGACTGGAGCATCTCGGCGATGCGGTCCTCGACCGTGCCCTCGGTGATGAGGCGGTGGACCTGGACCGGCTGGGTCTGGCCGATGCGGTAGGCGCGGTCGGTGGCCTGTTCCTCGACCGCCGGATTCCACCAGCGGTCGAAGTGCACGACGTGGCCCGCGCGGGTGAGGTTCAGGCCGGTGCCGGCGGCCTTCAGGGAGAGGACGAGGACCGGGGTGGCCCCGCTCTGGAAGCGGTCCACCATGTGCTCGCGCTCCGGCACCGGCGTACCGCCGTGCAGCAGGTCGACCGGGATCGCGCGGGCGGTCAGGTGGGAGGTGATGAGGCGGGCCATGCCGACGTACTGCGTGAAGACGAGCGCCGAACCGTCCTCCGCGAGGAGCGTGTCCAACAGCTCGTCCAGCAGGGCGAGTTTGCCGGAGCGGGCGGTCGATCGATCCGCTCCGCCCGGCGGGTGTTCCTCCTTGAGGAACAGTGCGGGGTGGTCGCAGATCTGCTTCAGCGAGGTCAGGAGCTTGAGCACCAGGCCCCGGCGGCCCATGCCCTCGGCCGACTCGATGGCGAGCATCGACTCGCGCACCACCGCCTCGTACAGCGCGGCCTGTTCGCGGGTGAGCGGGACGGGGTGGTCCGTCTCGGTCTTCGGCGGCAGCTCCGGGACGATGCCCGGGTCGGACTTCTTGCGGCGCAGCAGGAAGGGGCGGATCAGACTGGCGAGGCGCTCCACCGCCTCCTCGTCCTCGCCGTTCTCCACCGCGCGCGCGTGCCGGGCGCGGAAGGACTTCAGGGGGCCGAGGAGCCCGGGGGTGGTCCAGTCGAGCAACGCCCACAGCTCGGAGAGGTTGTTCTCCACCGGTGTGCCGGTCAGCGCCACGCGCGCGGGGGACGGGATCGTGCGCAGCGCCTTCGCCGTCGCCGAGAACGGGTTCTTGACGTGCTGCGCCTCGTCCGCGACGACCATGCCCCAGGGCTGCTCGGCCAGTGTCGCCGCGGCGGACCGCATCGTGCCGTACGTGGTGAGGACGAAGCCGTCGGTCAGGTCGTCCAGGGTGCGGTCGGGGCCGTGGAAGCGGCGGACGGGGACGCCGGGTGCGAACCGGGTGATCTCCCGCTGCCAATTGCCCAGCAGTGAGGCCGGGCAGACCACCAGAGTCGGTTCGGTGCGGGCCCGCTTGAGGTGCAGGGCGATGACGGTGACCGTCTTGCCGAGGCCCATGTCGTCGGCGAGGCAGCCGCCGAGGCCGAGGGAGGTCATGAGGTCGAGCCAGGCCAGACCGCGCAACTGGTAGTCGCGGAGGGTGGCGTGCAGGCCGGGCGGCGGTTCGGCGGGGCGTACACCGGCCGTGAGGCGGTCGCGCAGGGCGGCCAGCGCGCCGACCGGCACCACCTCGACCGTCTCGCCGTCGGCCTCCGCGGTGCCGGTGAGAGCGACGGACAGGGCGTCGACCGGGTCGAGCAGGCCCAGGTCGCGCTTGCGGGCGCGGCGGACCAGGGCGGGATCGACCAGCACCCACCGGTCGCGCAGCCGGACGACCGGACGGTGGGCCTCCGCGAGGGTGTCCATCTCGGCCTCGGTGAGCGGGTCGCCGCCGATCGCCAGCTGCCAGCGGAACTGGAGGAGGTCCTCGCTCTCGAAGAAGCCGGTGCCGTCGGTCGCGGAGCCGGGCGCGGGCCGGACCACCGCGGTCGCGGTGAGGTCCTGGGCGAGGTCGCGGGGCCAGTGCACGGCGACACCGGCGGCGGAGAGCCGGCCGGCCGCCACGCCCAGCAGGTCGATGACCTCCTCCTCGGACAGGCTGAGGACGTCGGGCACGTCCTGCTCGGTGAGCCGGTCGAGCGGCGGCCAGACCCGCGCCGCGCGCCGCACCGCGAGGGCGGCGTCCACGCGCGCGCGGGGACCGAACGCCGCGTCGGCCGTCCCCGACCACAGGTCCGCCGCGTCGGCCACGAGGGTGGGGTCGGCGAGGCTGTGCACCTGGACGACCGCCGCCCCCGCGCTGCGCGCGCCACCGTTGCCTTCGTCGTCCCCGTCGAACAGGTCGTACGCCGACAGATCCAGGCGCAGCGAGATCCGCACGCCGGCGTCCATGCCGGCGGCGACCTCCGCGGCCCAGTCGTGGGCGTCCGGCAGGCGTTGCGCCCCGCGTGCGGCGAAGGGGCGGCCCGAGGCGTGGGGCGCGGCGGGGGTGCGGGGCAGGGTGTCGGCTACCGCGTCCAGGAAGGCGCGGACGAGTGCCTCCGGTTCCGGCAGCCGGATCGGGCCGGGGCCGTCCAACGGGACCGCGTGGCCCTCCGGGGGCAGGGCGGCGGCCACCGACCGCAGGTGCGCGATGTCGTCGGGGTCCAGCGGGCCGGCCCGCCAGGCGTCGTGTCCGGTCGCCGTCAGGCCGGGCAGGAGCCGGCCGCGCGCGGCGAGCCGCAGGGCGTGCAGGGCCGCGGCGCCCCAGCAGGCGGTGGCCGGGTGGGCGGCCGGGTCGTGCCGGGCGCGCACCAGCAGGGGCAGCGCCTCGCCGAGCGGGAGGGTCAACGCGGGCGTCGTCCGGCGTCGCACCCCGGCGCCATGCCGCCGTACGACGGTGAGGTCCGTGGACCCGGCGGGCCGGGCGCCGTGCCCGGGAGGCGAAGCGGCAGACCCGCCGTCCCCGGGAGGAGAAGAAGCAGAGCCGCCGTCCCCGGGAGGCGAAGCCGCAGCAGCCCCGTCACCCAATGGCACAACGGCAGACACGTCCCCAGGTGGCCAAGCTGCAACAACCCCGCCGTCCCCGGAAGGCGAGGCACCACCAGCCCCGTCGTCCGATGACGCGGCGGCAACACCCTCGTCCCCGGGAATCGCGGCGGCAGCGGCCCCGCCTTCCGGCGTCGCGGCGGCAGCCCCGTATTCAGGAAAGGCCGTGGCCACGGATCCGCCCTCGGGGTCCCAGAAGGCGATCCGCCCGTCGCGCGGGAGAGGCGCGGGCAGGAAGACGGCCGCGAGCCGGACGGGGACGGACGGAATGGCTCCCTCCGGCCGCGTCGCCGCTTCGCGCTCCCCCGCTCGCCCGGCGGCCATCGTGTCCACCACGGCCATGTCGCTCATACGTCCTGTCACCTCCCGCCCGTACGCCGGATCAGATGTCTTCGACTCTACGGGCGGGGTCTGACAATCGGCCCCGGCGCCCTGCCGGGGCCGGGTCGGCGCACGTGCGCGGTCAGGGAACCGTGCGCGAGACGACGTACACCATCGGGTAGTCCGGGTCGTCCATGTTCACCACGACGTCCTGGGTGGGTGCCGGGTCGCGCTGTTCGTTGACGAGGCCGTACCAGGAGCCGGGCCCGCCGAACTCCCAGCCGGTGACCCGCTGGGCGCGGTCGCTGATGGCGATCTTGCCGCTCTCCAGTGCGTCCCGGTCGACGCCCAGCCCCGCCAGGAAGGCGTCCAGGCCGGCGCCGGTGGTCTCGAACTGGACGTAGAGGCGACTGGTCTTCCAGTTGTTCGTCTCGTAGTAGGCGACCTCTTCGGACGGGACCGGGACGGGCACCTCGTAGACGCGGCGCTGCAGTTTGGACGGCCAGCCCTCGGTCATGCCGGTCGCCGCGTACTTCGCCTCCTTCTCCCTGCCGCTGTCCCGGCTCTGATTGGCGGAGATCATGAGGTAGCCGGCCGGGATGCCGATGAGCAGCACGATGATGAGCAGGGTGAGCGACCGACGGCGGATCTTGTGCCGGCGGTCCTCCACGGGGGGCCGGGGCTCGTCCGAGGGGCCGGCCTGGTGGGGCAGGGAATCCGTCACAGCGACTCCCGGGGCGCGCGGCGGGCCTCCGCGTACCGCTCGTAGCGCTCGTACCGCTCCACCCGGCGTCGCTTGGCGCGGCGGAATCTGCGGGCGACCAGCCGGGACAGGTCGGCGGCGCCCACCATCCCGGCCTCGGGCCCGAGCTGGGCGCGGACGATGCGGGCCTCGGGGCGGTAGCCGCGGCCGGTGAGCTGGCGCTTGAAGGCGTCGCGCGCGGGGCCGATCAGCAGGTCGTCGGCGGCGCTGACCCCGCCGCCGATCACGAAGCAGGACGGGTCGAGGGCCGCGGCGAGGTTCGCGATACCGACGCCGAGCCACTGCCCGATGTCCTGGAGCAGCTCGATGCACATGGCGTCGCCGTCGCGGGCCAGCTCGGTGATCATCGGGCCGGTGATGTCGCCGATGCTGCCCTTGACGTGCTCGATGATCCCGTACGCCACCGGCGAGTCGGCGGCGGCCAGCTCGCGGGCCTCCCTGACCAGGGCGTTGCCGGAACTGTACTGCTCCCAGCAGCCGCGGTTGCCGCACGGGCAGCGGTGGCCGCCGGGGACGACCTGCATGTGGCCGAACTCGCCGGCGACGCCGTACTTGCCGCGCTTGACCTGTCCGTCCTCCAGGATCGCGCCGCCGATGCCGGTGCCGAGCGTGATCATGACCAGGTGGTCCTCGCCGCGGCCGGCGCCGAAGCGCCACTCGGCCCAGGCGGCGGTGTTGGCGTCGTTGTCCACCAGGACGGGCACGGCGAGACGGCCGGCGATGCGGTCGCGCAGCGGTTCGTTGCGCCAGGACAGGTGGGGGGCGAACAGCACGCGGTTGCGGTCGGCGTCGACCCAGCCGGCCGCGCCGATGCCGACCGCGTGCACGTCGTGCCGGTCGGAGAGGTCCAGCACCAGCTCGACGATGGTGTCCTCGACGACCTTGGGGCTCTTGGACTTGTCCGGGGTCTCCGTGCGGAGCTTCTCCAGGATGTTGCCGTCGGCGTCGACGACGCCCGCCATGACTTTCGTGCCGCCGATGTCGATGCCGACCGTCGGCACGCGGGGTGCCGTGAGGTGCGAGCGGCGTTCCCTCGTGCCCACGGTGCGCAGGACCGGGGCGCGGCGGGAGCCGATGGGGGCGGTGAAGTCGCGGTAGGTGCTCATCGGGTGCGATTGTGCCGCACGGCTGTGCCGGGTGCCGAATGCGACGGGGGTGGGGGCTCGGTTCGTCGCCGGATGCGGGCGCGTCGTGGTTACTCGCGCCGTTCCCCGCGCCCCTAGGGCCTGTCTGACAATTCCCGCCTGCCTCGCGACGGGATGCACGCACTCTCGCCGCACCGGGCGCAGAGCCAAGTACATCCAGTACGAGGCTCTACGCCCGGCACTCCCCCAGCCTCCGGCCGGGGGGACCCCCAGAGCACGCACCTGACGCCGCGAGGCCGCCCTTCGGGCGACGACGCGAATTGTCAGACAGGCCCTAGGGCCGTCGCAGTTCGTGGCGTAGATCGTCGAGCTCGTTGCCGCCTGCCATCTGCCTCGTCAGCTCGTCCAGGGTGATGTCGTCACGCTCGTGATTGCCCACCATCGCGCCGCGCTTCAGGAGCACGAAACGGTCCCCCACCAGGTACGCGTGGTGCGGATTGTGGGTGATGAGAACAACACCCAGCCCCTGGTCACGTGCCGCCGCCACATACTTCAGGACGACCCCCGACTGCTTCACACCCAGTGCCGCCGTCGGCTCGTCGAGCACCAGCACCTTCGCGCCGAAGTACACCGCGCGGGCGATCGCCACGCACTGGCGCTCGCCGCCGGAGAGCGTACCGATGGGCTGGTCCACGTCCCGCAGGTCGATGCCCATGCGCAGGAGCTCCGCGCGGGTGGTGCGGCGCATGTGGTCGACGTCCATGCGCTTGAACGGGGCGACGCCCTTGCGCGGCTCGGAGCCCAGGAAGAAGTTGCGCCAGACCGGCATGAGGGGGACGACGGCCAGGTCTTGGTAGACGGTGGCGATGCCGCGGTCCAGGGCGTCGCGCGGGGAGGAGAGGCGGGTCTCCTCGCCGTCGAGGCTCAGCGTGCCGCCGTCGTGCTGGTGCAGGCCGGCGATGATCTTGATGAGGGTCGACTTGCCGGCGCCGTTGTCGCCGAGCACGCAGGTGATCTCGCCCGCGTGGACCTCCAGGGACACGCCTTCGAGGGCGCGGACGTTGCCGTAGTTCTTGCTGACGCCGGACAGCTCGACGAGCGCCGTGCGGTTTCGCGGCGTACCGCTTTCGGTCTGCGTCACTTGGTGGCCTCCGCGCGCTTGCGGACCCAGGCGTTGAGCAGGGTCGCGAGGAGCAGCATCGCTCCGAGGAAGAACTTGAACCAGTCGGGGTTCCACTCGGCGAAGACGATGCCCTTGCTGGTCATGCCGAAGATGAACGCGCCGACCGCCGAGCCGACCGCGCTGCCGTAGCCGCCGGTGATCAGGCAGCCGCCGATGACGGCCGCGATGATGTAGATCAGCTCGTTGCCGACGCCCTCGCCGGACTGGACGACGTCGTAGGAGAAGAGCAGGTGCTGGCCCGAGATCCAGGCGCCGAATCCGACGCCCATGTAGAGGCCGATCTTGGTCCTGGTGACCGGGACGCCCACCGCGCGGGCGGCGTCCTTGTTGCCGCCGACCGCGAAGATCCAGTTGCCGGCGCGGGTGCGCAGCAGGATCCAGCTGGCGACGGCGACCAGGGCGAGCCACCACAGGATGGTGACCTTGAAGCCGACGCCGCCGATGGTGAGCGTGGAGGCGAAGACCTCACGGGCGGAGGGGAAGCCCTCCATGTCGGCGATGGTCTTGGTGGAGACGGTGCCGTCGATCAGCTTGGTGAAGCCGAGGTTCAGGCCGGTCAGCATCAGGAAGGTGCCGAGCGTGATGATGAAGCTGGGCAGCTTGGTGCGGGTGAGCATGAAGCCGTTGAAGGCGCCGATCGCCAGGGTGACCAGCAGGGAGACGCCGACACCGACCCAGACGTTGGCGGTCATCTGGTAGCTGAACATCGACGACACCAGGGCCGACGAGGTGACCATGACGCCCGCGGACAGGTCGAACTCGCCGCCGATCATCAGCAGCGCCACCGGGACGGCCATGATGCCGATCGTGGAGGCGGCGTAGAGGACGGTGCTGAGGCTGGAGGCGCGCAGGAAGCTGTCGGCGAAGAACGCGAAGAAGACGAAGACGGCGATGGCGCCGACGACGGATCCCAGCTCGGGGCGGCCCAGCAGTTTCCGCAGCGGAGAGGTCTGCAGAATCCTTTCGTCAGCGGTTGCCACGTCCGTGCCGGCGCTCATCGAGTGCCCCGCTTCGTGTAGTCGGCCAGCTCGGCGGCGTCGTCCTTGGTGATGATCTGCGGCCCGGTGAGCACCGGCCGGCCGCCGCCGAGGACATCGGCGTTGTACTTGTACAGCCACAGCAGGTCGACCGCCTCGTAGCCCTGGAGGTAGGGCTGCTGGTCGACGGCGAACCCGAGGGTTCCGTCCTCCAGCCCGGCGGCCACCTTGGCGTTGAGGTCGAAGGTGTCGATCTCGGCCTCGCTGCCCGCGCCCTGCTTGGCCTTGACGGCGGTGTCGGCGTAGGGGGCGCCCAGGGTGACGACCGCGTCGACCGACTTGTCGGTCTGGAGCTTGGCCTCGATGGCGGACTGCACGTCCGGCATGCTGGTGCCGTTGACGTAGAGCCGCTGGACCTTGCCGTCGAAGCTCTTCTCCACGCCGTCGCAGCGCTGCTCGTGACCGACGTTGCCCTGCTCGTGCAGCACGCAGATCGCCTGCTCGCGCCCCCGCTCGTTCAGTTCCTCGCCGACCGCCTCGCCGGCGATCGTCTCGTCCTGGCCGATGTGCGTGAGGGCGCCGAACTCCTTGGACTCCTCCGAGCCGGAGTTCACGGTGATCACGGGGATGCCCGCCTTCCGGGCACGGGCCAGTGCGGACTTCATGGCGGCCGGCTTGGCCAGCGTGACGATGATCCCGTCGACCTTCTTGTCGATGGCCGCGTTCACGAGCTGCGCCTGCTGTTGGCCCTCGTCGTCCTGGGAGTACAGGAAGTTGATGTTGTCCTTCAACGCGGCCTGCTCGGCGCCGCTCTGGACGATGTCCCAGAACGAGTCGCCATCGCCCGAGTGAGTGATCATCGCGAAGGTCCAGCGGGGCGTGTTCACCGCCGCCTGCCCCTGGGCCGACGCGGCCTTGCGGGCATCCTCGGCGCGCTTGCCGCCAGTACTGCTGCACCCGGCCAGGGACACCGACAGTGCCCCTGCCAGCGCGATGCCCACCCATGTCCGAAACCGTGCCACGAGGCCGTGCCCTTCTTGCTGTGCCGTGCTGTGCGTGCCGGGGCTCCGCGGGAACCCGGCCGGGTTCTCGAAACCCCAAACGCCCCATTGTCCGACATGGCAATCGATCACTCGGCGCCGGGGAGCAGGCGTCGGTCACATTGTCCGGACATTGGCACGAACTCGCACGGCGAGCCGCACGGGGAACCACACGGCGCCCTCGGGCCGCCGGTCGGCGCAGGTCAGGACCGTACGAGCAGCTGGAACTCGAAGGAGTAGCGGGACGGCCGGTAGGTGTGCGTGCCGAACTCGACCGCGCGTCCCGTGTCGTCGAACGTCGTGCGCTCCATGGTGAGCAGGGGGGCGCCCTCGTCCTCGCCGAGCCGCTCGGCCTCGTCGGTGGTGGCGGCGCGGGCGCCGATGGACTGGCGGGCGCTGTGCAGCGTGATCCCGGCGGCGCGCATCAGCCGGTACAGGCCGGTGGCCTCCAGCTGCTCGGTGTCCAGGTCGACGAGACCGGGCGGCAGGTGGTTGCACAGGTACGCCATCGGCTCTCCGTGCGTCAGCCGCAGCCGCTCCACCCGGTGCACGTCGCTCCCCTCGGCGACGCCGAGCGCGGCGGCGACCTCGGTGGTCGCGGGGACGACGGTGTTGACCAGGACCTTCGTGGCCGGGCGCTGGCCCGCCGCCTCCAGGTCGTCGTAGAGACTGCTGAGTTCGAGCGGGCGCTTGACCTTGCTGTGCACGACCTGGGTGCCGACACCCCGACGGCGCACCAGCAGGCCCTTGTCGACGAGCGACTGGATGGCCTGGCGGACGGTGGGCCGGGACAGGCCGAGCCGCGCGGCCAGCTCGATCTCGTTGCCCAGCAGGCTGCCGGGGGTCAGCGCGCCGTGCTCGATCGCCGCCTCCAGCTGCTGCGACAGCTGGAAGTACAGCGGCACGGGGCTGCTGCGATCCACGCTGAGGTCCAGCGACACGGTGGGGTCCACTTCTGGTTTCGGCACGGGCCGAGCGTAGCTCCGTGCGCTGTTGACGGGAAGTTGTGTAGTTCGATTGTCCGGACATACGCATTGACAGCGCACGGGCTGTGAGCCCACTTTGATTCCATGCGCATCGGGGTCATCGGAACGGGCCGCATCGGTACCGTTCACGCCAACACGCTCAGCCGTCATCGCGACGTCGGATCCCTGATCCTCACGGACGCCGACATCGCGCGCGCCCAGGACCTGGCCCACCGGCTGGGCGAGACGGCGGCACCGGGGGTGGACGAGATCTTCCAGTGGGGCGTGGACGCCGTGGTGATCACCACGGCGACGCCGGCCCACGCCGAACTGATCGGTCGGGCAGCACGCTCGGGTCTACCGGTGTTCTGCGAGAAGCCCATCGCACTGGACCTGCCCGGCACGCTGCAGGCCATCGCCGAGGTGGAAACCGCCGGGACGATTCTGCAGATGGGGTTCCAGCGGCGCTTCGACACCGGCTACACGGGGGCCCGCGAGGCGGTACGGTCCGGGCGGCTCGGCCGGCTGCACACCGTCCGGGCGGTGACCAGCGACCAGGCGCCGCCGCCGGCCGCGTATCTGCCGCAGTCCGGCGGGCTCTACCGGGACACGCTCATCCACGACTTCGACATCCTGCGCTGGGTGACCGGCCGGGAGATCACCGACGTGTACGCCGCCGGGTCCGATGCCGGGCCGCCGATGTTCCGCGCGGCGGACGACGTGGACACGGGCGCGGCGCTCCTCACACTGGACGACGGCACGCTGGCCACGGTGACCGCGACGCGACTGAACGGCGCGGGGTACGACGTGCGCATGGAGCTGGCCGGGGAGCTGGACCAGATCGTCGTGGGCCTGGACGACCGTACGCCCATCGCCTCGACGGAGCCCACCGGACCGCCGGCCGCGGACAAGCCGTGGACCGGCTTCGTGGAGCGGTTCGGTCCCGCCTACGAGGCGGAGCTGACCACGTTCGTGGAGGTCGTGCGCGGCGAGCGGGCCAACCCGTGCGACGGGCGCGAGGCGTTGCAGGCGCTGCGGATCGCCGAGGCCTGTGAGATCTCCCGGCGCGAGCGCAGACCGGTGCGACTGGCGGAGATCCCGGGGGCCGAGGCGTCCGTGGCGGGGTGAGCGGGTCTCCTGCGGAAGCCGCCGCCGGACTCCCCAGGTCGAGCACACCCGTCGTCATTCTCCCCCTCGCACCGGCTGCCCCGGCGACGCCCTCCCGATGCCACCTTCCCGGCAACGCCCGTGCCACAGACCCTAGGGCCCGTCCTCCCCGTCTTCGTCCAGCAGCCCCGCGTCGTAGACCAGCAGGGCCACCTGGACCCGGTTGTTGAGGTCGAGCTTGGCCAGGATGCGGGAGACGTGGGTCTTGACGGTGGCGACGCTCATGAAGAGTTCCGCCGCGATGGCGGCGTTGGCCAGGCCCCGGCCGACCGCGACGGCGACCTCGCGCTCACGGTCGTTGAGGGCGGTGACGCGCTTCCGCGCGCGCGTGCGCCTGGTGTCGGCGGTGGTACCGGCCGCGTGCTCCATCAGCCGCCGGGTCACGGCGGGCGACAGGACGGGGTCGCCCGCCGCCACCCTGCGTACCGCGTCGAGGATCTCCGCGGGCGGGGTGTCCTTGAGGACGAAGCCGGCGGCGCCCACGCGCAGGGCCCGCAGCACCTGCTCGTCCGCGTGGAAGGTGGTGAGCACGACCACCTGCGGGGCGTCCGGGCGGCCCCGCAGCCGCTCGGTCGCCGTCAGGCCGTCCACCACCGGCATCCGGATGTCCATGAGGACGACGTCCGGGCGGGTGCGGTCGACGAGCGCCTCGACCTCGTCCCCGTCGGCGGCCTCGCCGACGATCTCGACGTCTTCGGCCCCGCCCAGCATGAAGGAGAGCCCGGCCCGCACCAGCGGGTCGTCGTCGACGAGGAGCAGTCTGATCGCAGTCATGGCCCATACGAAATCACGGTTGCCGACGGGCGACTCGGTCCCCGGCTCACCCCCACGGCAGCCGTGCCCGCACCTCGAAGCCACCCTCGGGCGTGGGGCCGTGCTCCAGGGTGCCGCCCGCGAGCGTGGCGCGCTCGGTCAGCCCGATCAAGCCCTGCCCGGAGCCGGGCACGTGGAGCACCTCGCCCTCGGACGGGGCGTTGCGCACGGACATGGCGAGACCGTCGCCCGGGGCTCCGGTGACGGAGACGGTGACCTCGGTGCCGGGGGCGTGCTTGCGCGCGTTGGTCAGGGCCTCCTGGGCGATGCGGTACGCGGTGCGGCCGACGGAGGCGGGCACGGCGGCGGGGTCGGTGACACGGCCGGCCAGGGCGACCTTCATGCCGGCCTCCCGGGACTCGGCGACCAGCGCGTCCAGTGCCGCGAGCGTCGGCTGGGGTCGGCCCGCGTCATCGGACTCCCCGGCCCGCAGGACGCCGATGATCTCCCGCAGGTCCTGGAGGGCCTCGTGCGCGCTCTCGCGGATGACACCGGCCGCTCGCGCCACGTCCTCGCGGGGCGCGTCGGGCCGGAACTCCAGGGCGCCCGCGTGGACGCTGAGCAGCGTCAGCCGGTGCGCGAGGACGTCGTGCATCTCACGGGCGATGGCCTCCCGGGCCAGCCGTTGCGCCTGCTCGGCCCGCAACCGCGCCTCCGTCTCGGCGCGTCGGGCCCGGTCGCGGAGGCTGAGCAGGAGCTGGCGCTTGGACCGGACGAGCAGGCCCCAGCCGACGACCGCGACGGCGAGCAACAAGGCGATGACGAGCGACGCCAGGTAGGGCAGGCCGGGTTCCGGGCGCATCCAGTAGTACAAGGGTGTCAGGGCGAGGCTCGCGCCGCCGATCCAGGCCACGTACCGGAAGGGCCGGTGTACGGCGAGCGTGAACAGGGAGGCGAGGACGGCACCTCCCGCGGTGGCCGAGACGAGGGAGACGGGCACCATCGCCACGGCCAGCCCGACCGGCCACCGGCGCCGGAGCCAGACGGCGGCGCAGGCCAGGGCGCCGACCACCTGGTCGGCGACCTCCATGGCCGGTGAGAGGTCCGGCTCGTCCTGGAGCGCGTCGGCGGCCAGCAGACCGATGCCGACCGCGAGCAGGAAGCACGCGAAGTCGACGATCCAGTCGCGCGCGGTGCGCCGGGGCCGCCCGCCGGGCCGCCGCGATTCCGGGTACAGGTCCTCGACCAGCGCCGCCGGCAGCACCCAGCGCCGCCTCGCGAAGGCGGGGGGTGTCATGGCCTGCTTGTCACTGTTCACAGTCGACAAATCTACGCAGCGACGGCGGCCGCGACGGCAGGGAGGACGGGATCACCGACCAAAGTCGCAGGACCGGCGACTTTCGGCGCGCCGGGTCGCACAGGACGGAGCCTTCCGTCGGGCAGGGCTCGCCCCGCGGCCGATGTGTGTGGGGGGACCGCGGGGCGAGAGTCGGGGTCATGAAGGAATTGCTGGAGTTCCTGGGCCTGATGGCCGTGATCCAGGGTGTGGCGGGCCTGGTGCACGAGTTCACCGACTGGGACTGGGGCCTGGTGCAGCGGATCGGTCTCCTCGACGGCTACGAGGTCTACGCGAGTGTCGTGCTACTCGCTCTCGGCGGCGCGCTGTTCGCCGCCGCCGAGAGCCGGAAGTCCGGGTGAGCCGCCTTGCCCGGGCCCGCCCAGGCCCCTGACCCGGTGGTCGCCGCCGTCAGCAGCCGTGGTCGACGAGGTCGAACGAGGCGTAGTGGTCGGCCGTGTAGTAGTCCTCCCGGGAAGCGTCACCGGTGACGATCCGGCGGGCACCGCGCGTGTCGGAGCCGGGGGTGATCACCGTGTACTCGTGGTAGTAGCCGGTGGACCGGCTGGGCAGGATGCCCTCCCTGTTCTGGAAGACGGTGCCGTCCTGTTCGAAGGGGTAGGGACCGCCCTGCTCGATCAGGTCGAGCGTGTCGTGCGCCTGCGAGGGAAGGTCGCTGTAGCAGATGTCGCCGACCGCCGCGGGGGCGGCACCGGCCGTGGTCGCGGAGACGGTGCCGCCCACGAGAAGGGCGGACAGGGCTGCGGCTGCCGCGCCGAGCCGAGCGGCGTGTGGGGGGAATCGCATGGCCTCATGATGACGCGCGTAGAGAGTGGCATGTCAATGACAAGGCCGTGGAGTTTACCGGGAAGTCATATGTGTTTTCGGCGAGTTCACAGCTCGCACGAGCCGTACTCGGGGCGCCCGGCCAGGTCGTACGACTGGATGGAGACGCCCGCGGCCGTCACCCGCCCGCCGGTGTGCCGGAAGGCCGTCGGCAGGGCGCCCTCCGCGAAGAGGCGGCGCCCCGCACCGAGCACCACGGGGAAGGTCAGCAGGTGGACGGTGTCGACGAGGTCGAGCGCCAGCAGCGAACCCGCGAGGGCTCCGCTGCCGTGCACCTGGAGCTCTCCGTCGGTGCGCTCCTTCAGCGCCGTGACCTCCTTGGCCAGGTCACCGCCGAGCACGGTCGTGCCCGCCCAGCCGGGGTCGGTGAGGGTGGTGGAGGCGACGTACTTCGGCAGGCCGTTCAGCTTGGAGGCGACGGGGTCGGCCGGGTCGGTCATCTTCGGCCAGTACGAGGCGAAGATGTCGTACGTGCGGCGGCCCAGGAGGAACGCGCCGACCCGGCCGAACACCTCGTCGACGAACCGGCCGAAGTCCTCGTCGCCGTACGGAACGCTCCAGCCGCCCTGCTCGAAGCCGTCGCGGGTGTCCTCCCGGGGCCCGCCGGGGGCCTGGTAGACGCCGTCGAGTGTGATGAACGTGGTGAGTACGAGCTTGCCCATGACGGGTGCCTGCTTTCCGGTGTCGTGGTCTTCGCTGTCACCGGTTCGGACTCCGCCCGCGCCCGCGACTCATCGGTCAGGTCGACGTCCGTTCGCCGCCAGCGCGCGGGGGTCCGGCCCGCTGGGATGGACCCATGAACACGAACACGGAAACACTTACTCACTCTTCGGCGCCTCTGACCGGCCGGACCGCCCTGGTGACGGGCGGCAGTCGCGGTATCGGCGCGGCGACCGCGCTGCGCCTGGCGGGGGAGGGCGCCGACGTGGCCCTCACCTATGTGAACGGCAAGGACGCGGCCGAGGACGTCGTACGGGCGGTCGAGGCACTGGGGCGGCGGGCGGTGGCCCTGCGGGCGGACTCCGCCGACGCCGACGAGGCGGCCGGGGTGGTGGAGCGGGCGGCCCAGGCACTCGGCGGACGCCTCGACGTGCTGGTCAACAACGTGGGCCTGGGCCTGCTCGGCCCGCTGGAGGGCCTGTCGCTCGCCGACGTCGACCGGCTGCTGGCCGTGAACGTGCGCGGGGTCTTCCTGACCTCGCAGGCGGCCGCGTCCCACATGTCCGGGGGCGGCCGGATCATCACGATCGGCACCTGCATGACCCAGCGGGTGCCCGGACCGGGCGGGACGCTCTACGCGATGAGCAAGTCGGCGCTGATCGGGCTGACCAAGGCCCTGGCCAGGGAGCTGGGCCCGCGGGGGATCACGGCGAACATCGTCCACCCCGGGCCGATCGACACCGGCATGAACCCGGCGGACGGTCCCTACGCCGACGGGCAGGCGGCCATGACGGCACTGGGCCGCTTCGGCACGGCGGACGAGGTCGCGTCTACGGTGGCGTACCTGGCGGCTGCCTCGTACGTCACGGGCGCGGAGTTCGCGGTGGACGGCGGGCACGCGGCGTAGGCGGCGGGCACACGGCGTAAGCAGCGGACTCGCCACGTAGACAACGGACTCGCGGCGTAAGCGGCAGGCACACGGCGTAAGCAGCGGACTCGCCACGTAGACAACGGACTCGCGGCGTAAGCGGCGGGCACACGGCGTCGACGCCAGGCACACGGCATGAGCGGCGTAGGTGGCGGACACCGGCGTGGGCGCCGCGTTCGTCTCACGCGTATGAGCCGCGGGGCGCACCGGTGCTGTCCAGCCGGTGCGCCCCGCGGGTCCTGAAGGGCCGACCGCCCCGTTCCGGTGGGGCGGCCGGTCCGTTCGTGGGTCGGCCGCCCTGTTCGGCAGGACGGCCGGTCCGTCTCTCGGGTCAGCCGCCGAGTTCCTGGTGGCGGGCGGCCAGGTGGGTGGCGCCGTCCTCCGTCAGGGAGCCGAACAGGCGCAGGCGGGAGATGCCGCCGTCGGGGAAGATGTCCACGCGCGCGTGGGTGCCGACGGCCGCCTCGGGCAGGACGAAGCGGTGGTTGGTGTCGGGCTGCATCCGGGTACGCGGGAGCACCTCGCGCCATTCGCCGGACTCGCCGTCCTTCACGGACACCGACGCCCAGCCCGCCGAGTTGCCCTTGAGGTAGGCCGTGTCGATCTCGATCGCGCGGATCTGGGAGCGATCCACGAGGCGGTAGCGGATCCAGTCGTTGCCCTGGTCGCGGCGGCGGCGGGTCTCCCAGCCGTCGTCCATCTTGCGGGAGCGGCCCGGCTGGATGGTGTTGGTGGCCGGCGAGTAGAAGAGGTTGGAGGCGTCCTCGACCTGGCCGCCGTTCTCCAGGGCGACCACGTCGAAGGTGCCGAGGGCCGTGAGCCACGCCGGGTCCGGAACGACCTCGCCGTACACGCGCAGGCGGGCGATGCCACCGTCGGGGTGCTGCCCCAGGCGCAGGTGCGTGAAGCGCTGCTCGGCCGAGACGGCGAAGCCGTTGGCCGCGTGGCCGCCGACCGCGGTGCGCGGGACGAGGGTCGTCCACTTCACGTCGTCCGCGAGCAGTTCCTCGGGCGAGGGGGAGCCGGCGACGGAGGCGCCCTCGACGGAGACCGCCTGCGGGTAGTTGCCGCGGAAGTGGGCGGTGTCCACGACGATGCCGCGGATCACGCCGGGGGCGCCGAGGCGGATCAGCGCCCAGTCGTGGTCGTCCTCGGTGGGCCAGGGGTGCTCGGCGGAGACGCCGCGGCGGCGGCGGGTCTCCCAGCCGTCCATGACCTTGCCCTTGTGCCCGAAGTGCTCGGGGTCGAACTCGGCGGGCTCGGGCACCAGCAGGTTCTCGCGCTGGGCGAAGAACTCGTCGTTGGCGGCGACGACACCCGCGCCGAGCTGCCGGTCGGCAAGGTTGGCGTACTGGGTGAAGGGGAGGTCGGCGGTGCGGTAGTCCGCGTACGGGTCGCCGCCTCCGTAGGGGTTCGCGTCGCCGGTGAAGCTGGCCAACGAGGGGTTCTGCTGGGCCGTCACGGTGATCAGGTGTTCCTTTCGGGGTCGTTCGAGGTGATCTGGATTCAGGGGGTCCGGACGGGTCAGGTCCGGGTGAGGAGCTGTCCCTTCGGCTCGGTGAACGCGCCGTCCGCCACGACGCGCTGTCCGCGCAGCCAGGTGGACTTCACGACGCCGTACAGGGTCTTGCCCGCGTACGCGGTGACGCGGTTGCGGTGCTGGAGGGCGGCCGGGTCGACGGTGAAGGTCTCGTCGGGGGCGAGGACCGCGAAGTCGGCGTCGTGGCCGGCCGCGATGGCGCCCTTGCGTCCGTCGAGACCCACCTGGCGTGCCGTGTGCGCCGACATCCAGCGCACGATGTCCTCCAGGCCCAGGCCGCGCTCGCGGGCCGCGGTCCACATGGCCGGCAGGCTGAGCTGGAGGCCGGCGATGCCGCCCCAGGCGGTGGCGAAGTCGTCGGTCTTGAGGTCGGCGGTGGACGGCGAGTGGTCGGTGACCACGCAGTCGATGGTGCCGTCCACCAGCGCCTGCCACAGGAGGTCCTGGTTGGCGGCCTCGCGGATCGGCGGGCAGCACTTGAACTCGCTGGCGCCGTCCGGCACTTCCTCGGCGGTGAGGGTGAGGTAGTGGGGGCACGTCTCGACGGTGACCTGTACGCCCTCGGCGCGGGCCTCGGCGATCAGCGGCAGGGCGTCGCTCGAGGACAGGTGGAGCACGTGCACGCGCGCGTTGAGCCGCTTGGCCTGCGCGAGGAGCGCGGCGATCGCGGTGTCCTCGGCGTCGCGCGGGCGGCTGGCGAGGAAGTGCGAGTACTTCGGGCCGCCCTGCTGCGGGGCCGCGGCCAGGTGGTGCGGGTCCTCGGCGTGCACGATCAGCAGGCCGTCGAAGGCCGCGATCTCCGCGAGCGACCGGGCGAGCTGCTCCTGGTCGAGGTGCGGGAACTCGTCCACACCCGACGGCGACAGGAAGGCCTTGAAGCCGAAGACCCCGGCCTCGTGCAGCGGGCGCAGGTCCTTGACGTTGTCGGGCAGGGCGCCGCCCCAGAAGCCGACGTCGATGTGGGCCTTGTCCCCGGCGACCTCGCGCTTGGTGCGCAGGTTCTCGACCGTGGTGGTCGGCGGGATGGAGTTCAGGGGCATGTCGACGAGGGTGGTGATGCCGCCGGCCGCCGCGGCGCGGGTGGCGGTCCAGAAGCCCTCCCACTCGGTGCGGCCGGGGTCGTTCACGTGCACGTGGGTGTCGACCAGGCCGGGCAGGACGACGTGGTCGCCGACGTCCTCCAGTCGGGCGCCCGCCGGGACGGGGGCGTCGTACGGCAGGACGGCCGTGATCTTCTCCCCGGTCACCGCGATCGACGCGGCGCGTATCCCCTCGGGAGTGATGACGCGCGTCGAGCGCAGCACCAGTTCAGCTTCGGACACCCGAACCTCTCTCTCGCCGATTTCAACGTTCTGTTGAAGAAGTCTTCATTCCCGGTTCCGCGCCGTCAAGAGGCACCCTTTGTGCGGGCATGCCCGGCGGGCACACCCTGGACGTTTCCACAAAGCGGAATTAGAATTCCAGCAAGCAGAACGTAGCTACGTACAAGCCGGTAGTCAACCGGCCGCCGGGTACGCTTCTTTCCTCCCGCCAGCCCCGAAAGGAACGTGCCGTGCCGACGTCCAGCGCCAGCACCACCGACTCCGCCAGGTCCGCCACAGGCGGCGTCCAGTCCCTGGAGCGCGCCTTCGACCTGCTCGAACGGATGGCGGACGCGGGCGGCGAGGTCGGCCTCAGCGAGCTCTCCGCGAGCAGCGGGCTGCCGCTGCCCACCATCCACCGCCTGATGCGCACGCTCGTGGCCTGCGGATACGTACGCCAGCAGCCCAACCGCCGCTACGCGCTCGGCCCCCGCCTGATCCGGCTCGGCGAGTCCGCCGCCCGGCTGCTCGGCACCTGGGCCCGCCCGCACCTGGCCCGCCTGGTCGAGGAGACCGGCGAGACGGCGAACATGGCGCTGCTCGACGGGGACGAGATCGTGTACGTCGCCCAGGTGCCGTCCAAGCACTCGATGCGCATGTTCACCGAGGTCGGCCGCCGCGTCCTGCCGCACTCCACCGGCGTCGGCAAGGCGCTGCTCGCGGACTTCCCGGCGGACGAGGTGCGGGCCCTGCTGGGCCGGACCGGCATGCCGGCCGCGACCGACAAGACGATCACCACCGCGGACGGCTTCATCGCGGCACTGGAGGACGTGCGGCGCCAGGGATACGCGATCGACGACAACGAGCAGGAGATCGGCGTCCGCTGCCTGGCCGTCTCCGTACCGAACTCCCCCACCGCGGCCGCCATCTCGATCTCCGGTCCGGCCGGCCGGGTCACGGAGGCCGCGACCGACCGGATGGTGCCACTGCTCCAGCAGGTGGCGGCGGAGCTGTCGGAGGCCCTACTCACCTCGAACGGCAACCCGACCGCGTAACCCGCCCCCTCGTCGAGGGACTCAGCGGCGCGGCGGGTCGCCGAACAGTTCCACGGCGTGACGGACCTCCGTCAGCCCCCGGGACAGGGCGCTGACGGAGCCGATCGCACCGGCTATCAGCAGCAGGGCGCGGTGCAGCCGCGGCACCTCGGGGACACCGTGGTTCGTCATCGCGGCAAGGTCGGCCAGCTCGTCCTCGGCGATGGCCCGGTCCGGGAAATCGGCAGGCAACAGGGCGAGCTGGCGGCGCAACCGGGACACCGCGGTCCGCAGTGCCGCCACCCTCACGTCCTCGTCACCCACGGTCACTTGCCTCTGCCCCAAGCTCCGCAACGCAGCCCTCCCCCTCGCACCCCGTTGTGCGCCCCTACGTGGTGATCGCGCCGAGCGCCCCTGAAACAGGTCGGGCGCCGGGACGCGGGCCAGTAAACGCCACACCGCACCGGACGCGCCACCGCGCGGACCGAATTTCAGTCTCCCGGAACCCCGCGCACGCCGGAGCGTTTGGCGGGCGGTCAGGTATGCAGGACGCATGACGGAGAACGAAGACCAGGTAGCGGGGCTGCTGCTCGCCGCCGGGGGCGGGCGGCGACTCGGCGGGCGCCCCAAGGCGTTGCTCGAACACCGCGGACATCCACTCGTCGAACACGCGATCGCCGCGTTGCGCGCGGCCGGTTGCGCCCGCGTGCACGTCGTCCTGGGGGCGCGGGCCGAGGCCGTACGCGCTCGGGCGGCGCTCGACGGGTGCGTCGTCGTGGACAACCCCGACTGGGAGCAGGGCATGGGGTCGTCACTGCGCGCCGGGCTCGACTCGCTGGCCGGGCCGGCCGGGGCGGGGACACGGGCCGCGCTGGTCTCACTGGTGGACCAGCCCGGCATCGGCGCGGAGGCGATGGCACGGGTGCGCGCCGCCTACCGGGACGAGACATCGCTCGCGTCGGCGGCGTACGCGGGTGAACGTGGGCATCCCGTCCTCCTCGGCGCCGCCCACTGGGCGGGTGTCTCGGCGACTGCCACCGGGGACCGGGGGGCACGCGCCTATCTGAGGGAACACGAGACGGACATCGCGCTCGTGGAGTGCGCGGACGTGGCGCGGCCGTACGACATCGACACAGAGGCCGACCTGCGCCACCTTGAGTGAGGGGCGTGGCACTGGGCGCCACCTTCCCTCGACTCAGAGAATCTCGACATCAACAAACCATTGAAGTTCCACAATGAGGAAACTACTATCCACTGACCAGAAGCACTCGACCGCACAGCGAGTGCGCTATGCCCCATACGTGCCCGTTGGCACCCGGTGCCACCGCTGAAGGAAGTGACAGCTCATGTCCGCACCAGCGCCGTCCACGCTGGCCATCGTCGACGCCGAGCCCCTGCCCCGGCAGGAGGAGGTCCTCACCGATGCGGCGCTCGCCTTCGTGGCCGAGCTGCACCGGCGGTTCACGCCCCGGCGTGACGAACTCCTCGCCCGCCGTGCGGAGCGCCGCGCCGAGATCGCCCGCACCTCCACGCTCGACTTCCTCCCGGAGACCGCCGCCGTCCGCGCGGACGACTCCTGGAAGGTGGCGCCGGCCCCGGCCGCGCTGCAGGACCGCCGGGTCGAGATCACCGGCCCCACCGACCGCAAGATGACCATCAACGCCCTCAACTCGGGCGCGAAGGTCTGGCTCGCGGACTTCGAGGACGCCTCCGCGCCGACCTGGGAGAACGTCGTCCTCGGCCAGCTCAACCTGGCCTCCGCCTACACCCGGAGCATCGACTTCACCGACGAGCGCACCGGCAAGTCGTACGCCCTGCGCCCGGACGAGGAGCTGGCGACGGTCGTCATGCGCCCGCGCGGCTGGCACCTCGACGAGCGCCACCTCCAGGTCGACGGCCGGCCGGTCCCCGGCGCCCTGGTCGACTTCGGCCTGTACTTCTTCCACAACGCCCAGCGCCTGCTGGACCTCGGCAAGGGCCCGTACTTCTACCTCCCGAAGACCGAGTCGCACCTGGAGGCCCGCCTCTGGAACGAGGTCTTCGTCTTCGCGCAGGACTACGTCGGCATCCCGCAGGGCACCGTCCGCGCCACCGTCCTGATCGAGACGATCACGGCCGCGTACGAGATGGAGGAGATCCTCTACGAACTGCGCGACCACGCCTCCGGTCTGAACGCGGGCCGCTGGGACTACCTGTTCTCCATCGTCAAGAACTTCCGTGACGGCGGCGCCAAGTTCGTGCTCCCGGACCGCAACGCGGTGACGATGACCGCCCCGTTCATGCGGGCGTACACCGAACTCCTCGTCCGCACCTGCCACAAGCGGGGCGCGCACGCGATCGGCGGCATGGCGGCGTTCATCCCGTCCCGCCGGGACGCCGAGGTCAACAAGGTGGCCTTCGAGAAGGTCCGCGCCGACAAGGACCGCGAAGCCGGCGACGGCTTCGACGGCTCCTGGGTCGCCCACCCCGACCTGGTCCCGATCGCCATGGAGTCCTTCGACAAGGTGCTCGGCGACAGGCCCAACCAGAAGGACCGGCTGCGCGAGGACGTCGACGTCAAGGCGGCCGACCTGATCGCCGTCGACTCCCTGGACGCCAAGCCGACGTACGCGGGCCTGGTCAACGCCGTGCAGGTCGGCATCCGCTACATCGAGGCGTGGCTGCGCGGCCTCGGTGCGGTCGCCATCTTCAACCTGATGGAGGACGCGGCCACCGCCGAGATCTCCCGCTCGCAGATCTGGCAGTGGATCAACGCGGAGGTCGTCCTCGACAACGGCGAGCAGGTCACCGCCGAGCTGGCCCGCAAGGTCGCCGCCGAGGAACTGGCGAACATCCGCGCCGAGATCGGCGACGAGGCCTTCGCGGCCGGCAACTGGCAGCAGGCCCACGATCTGCTGCTGACCGTCTCCCTCGACGAGGACTACGCCGACTTCCTGACGCTGCCGGCGTACGAGCAGCTGAAGGGCTGACGCCCGGCTCCCGCGGAGCCCGTCCGCGCCCCCGGTACCGCACAGGACGCTGTTGGTTAATTCGGGGTCCTGATCACTTCGCCCCGTCGAGCTTGTTGCTCAGCGGGGCGAAGTGCTGCGAAGTGGCTGGTTCGGGTGGGAGCTCGGGGTGTTTCGGTGAGGTGGGCGTCGATCCGGTCTCCGCCGGGACCTCGCTCGGCCCGCTCGCCCGCATCGACACCCGCACCCACCCCAAACGACAACGTCGGCCTCCAAGAACACAACCGGGTCTTGAAGGCCGACGTCACGCGAGGCCCCGTATTAACCAAAAGCGTCCCGCACAGCACCGGGGGCGCGGACGGTTCGCGTCCAGGTCTCACTCCAGATGCGCGGACCAGTCCCGCTCCGCCGACGGCTTGCCGTGCAGGTCGGGGACCTGCTTGAGCCAGTCGGGCCGGCCCCGCCGGGTGCATGCCGCGCGCCGCTCCTCCTCGGCGGCCAGCTCGTCCCGGCTGGGGAAGTCGGTCGGCAGCCACCGCGCGGACGCCCTCACCCGCGCGCCGAGGTAGTCCGCGTACGCCGCCCGCAGCGCGTCCGGCCCCGCGAAGCCGGGCTCCGGCTCCAGCCAGGCGTCCGGCACCCGACCGACGACCGCGCGCAGCAGTTCGTCGGTCACCTTCGGTGCGAGTTCCGCGTCGGCGGCCCGCACGTCGGGGGCGCTGTGGCCGAGGGCGTGGTGGCGGAAGTCGTACGCCTTCTCCGGGGCCGACGCGTCCCACCGGTGGTGGAAGACCAGGGCCGCGCCGTGGTCGATCAGCCACAGCCGCGGCGGCACGGTGCCGGACGTGGGCCACACCATGAGGTTGGAGCTGTGCACGGTACGGTCGACGTTCACGGTGAGGGCGTCCAGCCAGACGACGCGCCCGGCCTCCACCGGGTCCACCGGGAACGACGTGGCCACCTCGGGCGTGAAGTCGGCGGCGCCCGGCAGGTAGTCCATACCGAGGTTGAGCCCCGCGCTGGCGTTCAGCAGGTCCTGGACCTCCTGGTGCGGTTCGCCGCTGGCGATCGCGGGGTCGAAGTGCACGAGGGCCAGCTCGGGCACCCGCAGCCCCAGCTCCCGGGCCAGCTCACCGACGATCACCTCGGCGACCAGCGCCTTGCGCCCCTGCGCGGAGCCGATGAACTTCACGACGTACGTGCCCAGGTCGTCGGCCTCCACGACACCGGGGACGGAGCCGCCGTGGTGCAGGGGCTCGACGTAGTGCGTGGCGGTGACTTCGGTCAGCATTTTCCCAGGTTATGCAACTCTTCCCCGGGGGCCCTTCACCGACCTCACAGGTCCAGCTCGGCGCGGACCGTCTTGCCGACCGGTACGCGGTCCAGTACGCCCCACCGGTCGGCCAGCGCGTCCACGAGCAGCAGACCCCGCCCGCCCTCGGCCTCCGGCGCTGCAGCCGCCGGCCTCTCCGGCCTGCGCTCCCCCCGGCTGTCGGACACGTCGATCCGCAGTGTGTACGCGTCGAGCCGCAGCCGTACCTCGATGTCCCGACCGGGCACCCGGCCGTGCGTCACGGCGTTCGCCGCCAGCTCGGCGACGAGCAGCGCGGCCGTCTCGGACACGGCCGAGCCGTACGGGATGCCCCACACGTCCAGGCGGTGCAGGGTCAGATGCCGCGCCAGGCGGGCGCCGCGCGGGGTGGAGCTGAACCTCTGCGCGAACACACGCGCGGTGACGGGGGGTCGGGGGGTGGGGGCTGGTCTCATGCCGCCCATCCCACCTGCGGCGACTTCGTTCCACCAGATCAGCGACCGGTACGCAGGGTCAGCGTACGGGTACGGACGGTGGACAGTATGAGTAACCGTCCGTGACCATGGGCCCGTTGAGTGGGCGTGACGGGCGGGAGGTGTCCTGGATGACGGACGGTACGGGCGGCGCGGGGGAGCCGGAGGTGTCGGACAGCCTCAAGGCGTTCGGCGAGGTCGTCAAGGCGTTCCGCAAACGGGCGGGGCTGACGCAGGAGGAGTTCGCGCCGCTGGTGCGGTACTCGGTGCCGACGGTGGCCTCGATCGAGCAGGGGCGGCGGTTTCCTCCGGCGGACTTCGTGGACCGCGCCGAGGAGGCCCTCGACGCGTTCGGGGCGCTACGGGGCGCGGCACGGCATCTGTCACGGCAACCGGGGCTGGCGAGCTGGTTCAGGCAGTGGGCGCGGTTCGAGGCGGAGGCGGTGAGTCTGTACACGTATGAATGCCGGGTGGTGCCGGGGTTGTTGCAGACGGAGGCGTATGCGCGGGCGGTGTCCTTCAGCGTGCCGCCGCTGCCCGCCGAAGAGGACTTGCACGACCGGATCACAGCCCGCATGGCCCGGCACGAACTCCTGGCGACGAGCCGGAAGCCTCCGACTGCGTTCAGCTTCATCGTGGAGCAGGCGGTCCTGGAACGCTGCACGGGTGGCGAGGCGGTGACGCGGGAGCTGTACGACCACCTGCTGGAGGTCGTCGAGCGGCACTGGAACGTGGAATTCCAGTTGATGCCGCTCCGACAGCCGGTGCATGCGGGGCTGGACGGTCCGATGCGATTGGCCGAGACTCCGGACAACCAGTGGTTCGGGTACTCAGAAGGGCAGGAGAACGGGCGGCTCATCACTGCCTCGAAAGAGATCAGCCGCCTCCACCAGCGCTATGCCAAGATGCGTTCACAGGCCTTGACCCCCGAGGACTCCCTGGGCCTGTTGGAGCGAATGCGAGGAGCGCTATGAGCACGTCCGACCTGGCCTGGTTCAAAAGCAGTTACAGCGGCTCCCAGGGCGACGACTGCGTCGAGGTCGCCCTTTCCTGGCACAAGTCCAGCTACAGCAGCGGCAGCCAAGGCGACTGCGTCGAGGTCGCCTCCTGCCCCGGGACGGTGCACGTCCGTGACTCCAAGGTGCCGTACGACGCTCAGCTCGCCCTCTCCCCCACGGCGTGGACCCGTTTCCTCACGTACGCGGCCCGCCGCTGACACCGCCCAGGTACGCGAGCGCTGCCGTCTCCAGGGCCCTGACGCCGATGTCCAGGGCGGCCGGGTCCGGGGCGAAGCGTGACGTGTGGTTCCCGGGTACGGAGAGGAGCTTCTCGGCGGGGCTCTCCCCCGGAGCCGCGTTCCACACCGGCCACGGCGTGCCGCCGATGAACCAGTAGGCGGTCGGGATGTCCGTACCGCCGTTGTGCTCGGCCATGCCGAACAGCGGGAAGTCCTCGCTGCCCATCAGCGGCTCGTACTCCAGCACCGCCTCCACGCCGAACGCCTCGCGGTGCGCGGCGCGGACGCGGTCGACCGCGGTGGGATCGTTGCTGGTGACCGGGAAGTCGTGGGAGGCGGTCAGCTTCGGGGGGCAGGGGCAGCCGGAGGCCGCGCACTCGGCCTCGGCGATGCGGTGCACGGCGGCCAGGACGCGGGTGCGGGCGGCGTCGGTGCGGGTGCGGATGTTGAGGGTGAGCCGGGCTTCCTCGGGGATGACGTTGGCCTTGGTGCCCGCCTGGACGGTGCCCACGGTGACCACCGCGGCTTCCTGCGGCGGGAGTTCGCGGGAGACCACGGTCTGGAGCCGGGTGACGAGGTAGGCGGCGGTCACGACGGGGTCCACGCAGTGCTCGGGCGACGAACCGTGACCGCCGCGGCCGAAGATGCGGATCTCCACGTCCAGCGCGGCCGCCATCAGCAGCCCGGCGCGGTGGCCTACCGTGCCCACCGGGGCCGGTCCCACGTGCTGTCCGAGGATCACGTCGGGGCGGGGGAAGCGGGTGAACAGGCCGTCGGCGAGCATGGCGCGGGCGCCCTCGGCGGTCTCCTCGCCCGGCTGGCCGACCACGAGCAGCGTGCCGCTCCAGTCCTCGCGCCGGCCGTGGAGCCGTTCCACCGCCCCGGCGGCGCAGGCGAGGTGGACGTCGTGGCCGCAGGCGTGCATGACGCCCGGCACGGTGCTGGCGCAGGACAGACCGGTGCGTTCGGTGACGGGGAGGGCGTCCATGTCGGCGCGCACCATGACGACCGGGCCCGGGCCGTTGCGCAGTACGCCGACCACGCCGGTGCCGCCGACGCCCTCCGTCACCTCCAGCTCGTCGCCCACCGCGCGCAGGCGGGCGGCGAGGCGGGCGGCGGTGCGGTGTTCGCGCATGGACAGTTCGGGGTGGGCGTGCAGATCCTCGTAGAAGGCGGTGAGGCTCTCGGTCGCGGCGGCGGGTGCGGGTGCGGGCAGGGAGGTCATGGGGTCCTGTCCTCTCGGTGGGGGCGGAAATCGCCGGCGTCGGGTGCGGCGACCTCCGGGATGCTGTCGAACAGGCGTCGTGTGTAGGGGTCCTCGGGCGACCGGTACACCCGCGCGCAGGGGCCGTGCTCGACGACCCTGCCGCGGTGCATGACGGCGACCTCGTCGCACACGTGCCGTACGACGGCGAGGTCGTGGGAGATGAACAGCAGCGTCAGGGACAGGCGGGTGCGCAGGTCGGCGAGGAGGTTCAGGACCTCGGCCTGGACGGAGCAATCGAGGGACGAGGTGATCTCGTCGGCGATGACGACCTCGGGCCGGACGGCCAACGCGCGGGCGACGGCGATGCGTTGGCGCTGTCCGCCGGAGAACTCGTGCGGGTAGCGGTCGGCGGCGTCCGGGTCGAGGGCGACCGTCTCCAGCCAGTGGGCGACCTCGGCGGCGTGCCGCCGGACGTCGGCCCGGCGCGGGTCGATGGCCTCGGCGATGGCCCGGCCGGCCGTCATGCGGGGGTCGAGGGAGGCGTTCGGGTCCTGGGGCACGAGCTGGACGCGGCGCCGCACGGCGGTCAGGGCGGCGCCGCGCAGGACGGAGACGTCCCGGCCGTCGAGCAGGACGCGTCCGGCGCGCGGTCGTACCAGGCCCACCACCGTCTTGGCGAGGGTGGACTTGCCGCTGCCGGACTCGCCGACGACGCCCAGGGCCCGGCCGGGCGCCAGCCGCAGCGTGACCCGGTCGAGGGCGGTGTGCGTCCGGGCGCCGCGTCCGAAGGCGACGGTGAGATCCTCGACGGTGATGCGGTCCGGGGTTCCGCCGGCTGTCTCCGCCGGGTCGGGGGTCGGTCGTTTGCGGAGCAGGTTCACGAGGCGGCCTCCAGGAGGTGGCATGCGGCGCTGCGGCCCTCGCCGAGCGGCACCGTGGCGGGTGCCGTACCGGCGCAGGCGTCGACGGCGACCGGGCAGCGGGGGGCGAAGGCGCAACCGGCGGGTCGTTCGGCGGGTTTGGGCGGACGTCCCGGGACGGTCGCCAGCGGGCCCGGCGGGCGGTCCTCGGCGAGGCGGGGGGTGGCGGCCAGCAGGGCGCGGGTGTAGGGGTGGTGGGCGCGGCCGGCCCGCAGGTCCGAAGCGCGCAGTTCCTCCACGATCCGGCCCGCGTACATCACGACCACGCGGTGGCACAGGCTCGTCACCACGCCGATGTCGTGCGAGATGAACAGGACCGAAGTGCCGTGTTCGCGGTTGAGGCCGCGTACCAGGTCCAGCACCTCCGCCTGCACCGTGACGTCGAGGGCGGTGGTCGGCTCGTCGGCGATCAGCAGGGCGGGCCCGGTCGTCAGTGCCGTGGCGATCATGGCGCGCTGCCGCATGCCGCCGGACAGTTCGTGCGGGTGGCGGCGGGCCACCGTCTCCGGCCGGTCGATGCGCACCTCGTCCAGGGCCGCGACCGCCCGGCGGGCCGCTTCGGCGCGGCCGGTGCCGCGGTGCCGGCGCAGTACCTCGGTGAGCTGGCCACCGACGCGCAGTGCCGGGTTGAAGGAGGCGGAGGGGTCCTGGTAGACGATGCCGAGTTCGGTGGCGAGGCGGGCCGGGTCGGGTCGGCCGGTCAGGTCCATGGTGCCCAGCCGCAGCCGGGCGGCGTTGCCGCGGACGCCGTCGGGGAGCAGCCGGGCGACGGCCATAGCGGTCATGCTCTTGCCGGAGCCGGACTCGCCGACGACGCCGACGATCTCACCGGGCATGACGTGCAGGCTGACGCCGTCCACCAGCCGTGTACCGTCGGGCAGTTCGACGTCGAGGCCGTCCACGTCCAGCACCGCGTCCTCGGGTGTGGCACCGGACGGTTCCCTCGGTGCCGTTCGCGTGTCCGGCCTGGCGGCCGGGCGGCGCCCGTCGCCGGCCGCGGCGAGTCCGTCGCCGGCGAAGCAGGCCAGTACGCCGGTCACGGTGATCGCCAGCGCCGGGCCCACGGCCTCGGCGGGGTTGGTGTAGAGCGCCTCCAGGCCGCTGCTGAGCAGGGCGCCCCAGTCGTACGACGGCGGCTGCACGCCGAGGCCCAGGAAGGACAGCGCGGACAGGGCGGTGAGCGTGCCCGCGAAGACCACGGACACCAGGACCAGCAGCGGGCCCGCGATGTTGGGCAGCAGGTGCCGGGTGAGCAACCGGTGGGCCGGCACGCCCAGCAAGCGGGCCGTGGCGACGAAGTCCCGGCCCGCGACGGAGGCCCCGAGGTTGGCGGTCAGGCGGGCGAACGCGGGCGTCCAGGCCAGGCCGATGCCGGCGACCGCCGCGATGGTACCGGCGCCCAGCACCGCCGCGACCATCAGGGCGAGGATGACCGCCGGGTAGGAGACCATCACGTCGATCAGCCGCAGCCCCGCGCTCCGCAGCCGGGGCCGGGCCACGCACACCGCGCCGCCCAGGAGCACGCCGAGCACCGCGGCGACGGCCGTGGCGATCAGGGTCATCAGCAGCGTCAGCCGGGTCGCCACGAGGGTCCGGGCCAGTACGTCGCGGCCGAGGGCGTCGGTGCCGAGCCAGTGGGCGCCGGAGGGTCCCTGCCGGGCCGCGCCGGACAGTTGCCGCGCCTCCTCGCCCCAGACCCACGGCGCGATCACGGCGAGCACCGCGACGAGGGCGAGTCCGGCGAGGGCGATCCGCAGCGCCGTGTTCCGCCGGGGCGTGCTCTGACCAGGTGTCATGTTCCGGGTCCTCATGTGTCGTTCCTCGCCGTGAGGGTGCGCGGGTCGAGCAGTCCGAGCAGGACGTCGACGAGCAGGTTGACCAGGGCGGCGAGCAGTCCGAGGACCAGCACGATCCCCTGGATGACGGGGTAGTCGCGGGCGAGGATGGCCTGCACGACGCGGGTGCCGATGCCGGGCCAGGCGAAGACGCTCTCCACGATGACGGTGCCGCCGAGCAGGGCGACGAGGCTGAGCCCGCCGAGGGTGAGGGTGCCGGTGAGCAGGTTCGGCAGTGCGTGGCGGACGTAGAGGGCGGTGGCGGGCAGGCGTTTGCCGCGGGCGGTGCGCAGGTAGTCCTGGCGCAGTACCCCGGCCGTCTCCCGCCGCACGACCCGGGCCATCACACAGGTGCCCGGCAGGGCGATGGCGGTGACGGGCAGCACCATCGCCGACAGGCTCGCGGCGCCCGCGGCGGGCAGCAGCGGGACCCAGATCGCGAGGACGAGGACGAGGAGCGTGCCGAGCACGTACTCCGGTACCGCGCTGACCAGACCGGTGGCGAAGGTGAGCGCGCCGTCCAGCCGCGGCCGGCGCCCGCCGCGGGTGGCGACGGCCCAGGCCATGCCGAGCGGCACCGACAGCAGGAGGACCGCCGCGATGGACAGGAAGGCGAGCTGCGCGGTGAACGGCAGCCGCTCGGCGATCACGTCGGTCACCGGCTGCCGGGTCTGGAAGGAGGTGCCCAGGTCGCCGTTCAGCAGCCCGCCGAGGTACGCGGCGAACTGGCTGGGCAGCGACTGGTCCAGGCCCATCTCGTGCCGCAGCACCGCGATCTCCTGCGGGCCGGCGTCGGTGCCGGCCACGGCCCGCGCCGGGTCGCCGGGGACCAGCTGGACGAGCAGGAAGGTGACCAGGACGAGGGTGGCCAGCACGGCGAACAGGCCGGTGAGGCGGCGGAGCAGGAAGACGGCCCAGGGACGGGCGGCCGCCCCCTTCTCCTTCTCCGTCTCGGGGGCCGGGGCGAGCGCGGTCGCCGTCTGCGCGGTCGCCATCAGCCGCTCACCCGCAGGGTCGTCGGGTCGAGGAAGCCCATGGCCAGGGCGCCGTCGATGTCCTTGTCGAGGACGAAGGTGACGGGGACGGTCGACAGCGGCACCACGTCGTTGCGTTCCAGCAGTGCCTTCTGGGCGCTCTGCCAGGCCGTGCACTTGGCCTTCTCGTCGACGGTGGACATGGCCTGCCCGAAGGCCCGCGCGAAGCCGGCGTTGCGTACGTCGCCGAAGTTCCGGCCCTGGGGCGGTGCCTGCCCGGACAGCAGCGGGGCGGCGTTGGTGAGAGTGCCGGACAGGTTGAGGTGCGCCATGACGGTCACGTCCCAGTCGCCCTTGTTGCCCATCACCTCCGTGGCCCACGTGGCGTTGTCGACGTTGCGCAGCTTCACGTCGGCGCCCGCGGCCCGCAGCGCCTCCTGCACGTAGGCGTTGCCCGCCCCGCCCGCTATGGAGTTGGTGCCGGCGACCTTCAGCGACAGGCCGGCCAGGACCTTCTTCGCCGCCGCCGGGTCGTGCTCGGTGAGCAGCGAGGCGTCGGTGTTCACGCAGGGCGTGGTGGAGTCGGCGAAGCTGCGCATCACCTCGCCCTTGCCGCCGTGCACCTTGTTGTAGGCGGCGGCGTCGACGGCCTGGGCGACCGCGCGGCGCACCTTCGGGTCGGCGCCGGGATGGCCCTCGCGCTCGTTGAAGACCAGGTACATGCGCAGGATCGGCGCGGTCTTCGTGTGCCGGTCACCGCCGGTGAAGCGGGCGGCGTCGGGCCCGGTGAAGGGGGCGTAGTCCAGAGCGCCGGTGCTCAGCTGGTTGGCGAGCGTGCTCTCGTTGCCGACGACCTGCACGGTGAAGGTGTCGGCCGGGCGGCCCTTCGGCTGGCCCGCGTAGGGCGGCCAGCTGTCGTAGTCGGCGCGCCGCTCGAAGGTGTACGAGGTGCCGCGCTGGGCCCTGGCGAGGACGTAGCCGCCGCTGGCGGCGCCCTCGACCGGTCCCTTGGCCAGTGCCGTCAGGTCCTTCAGGCCGGGCTCGCAGACGATGCCGGTGACGGGCAGGGCCAGGCCGGAGACCAGGTCGGACCAGGGCTTGGCGAGCTTGACCGACACGGTGCGGGCCGCGTCGTCGGTGGTGATCTCGGGCTTGCCGCCGGGGCCGAAGACCAGTCCGGAGCCGGCCGATCCGCGCTCCGGGTCGGCGTAACGGCGCAGCGAGGCGGCGACCTCCTCGGCCTCCAGCGGGCTGCCGTCGGAGCAGGTCAGTCCCTTGCGCAGGGTGAAGGTGGCCGAGGTGGGGGTGGCCTGCCACTTCTCGGCGAGCTGCGGGAGGAACCTGCCGCCGTTGTCACGGCTGACCAGGGTCCCGTAGGTGAGGCGGGCCAAGGTGTACTCGGTCGCCGCGGTCGCCTTGGCCGGGTCGAAGGTGGAGACGTCGGAGGTGACGCCGTAGCGGATGGTGGAGGCCCCGGCGGCCGACCGGTCGTCTTCGCCGGTACCGGCGGAGGTGGTGCAGGCCGAGCCGAGGAGGCCGACGGAAACGGCCAGAACGGCGCTTGTGGTGAGGCGGGAACGTGGCATGAGCGTCTCCCCTGGACGAGGGTCTTGCGAAGGCGAACCCGAATGGCTGACAGAATCGGCAGTGCACGGCAGAGCGCCGTTCGATTGCATGAATCCGCACCACAGGGAGGGATCGTGCAGGAATCCGCCACCTTGACGGAGGCCGACCTCGCGCTGGCCAACGCGCTCCAGCTCGATCCGCGCGCCCCGTGGAGCCGACTCGCGGGCCCGCTGGGGCTGGACCCGGCCACCCTGTCCCGGCGATGGGCGCGGCTGCGGGCGAGCGGCAGCGCGTGGGTCACCTGCTATCCCGGCGGGGCGCAGGCGGAGTACGCGGCGTTCGCGCTGGTGCAGGTGGCGTGCGCGCCCGGCACCTGCGAGGAGACGGCCGCGCTGCTGTCCGGTGACGGCCGCGTCTACAGCGTGGAGATCACCGCGGGCGCCTTCGGGCTGCTGCTGACGGTGGCCGCCCTCGACCATGCCTCGCTCGCCGCGTACGTGCTGCGCCGGCTGGGCCGGCTGCCGGGCATCACCGGCACCCGCACCCACCTGGTGCAGCGCATCTACCGGGAGGCGAGCCGATGGCGGATGGACGCGCTGAGCCAGCGTCAGCAGCGCGGTCTGGAACGGGCGGCGGCGGAACGCGCGGGCGCGGAACCGGCCGGCGTCGACGAGCAGCGGCTGGTGATCGCCCTGGCCGCGGACGGCCGCCAGTCCTACGCGCAGCTCGGCGAGACACTGGGCAAGCCGGAGAGCACGGTGCGCCGGACGCTGGCCGCCGCGCTGGGCAGCGGCCGGGCGGTGGTGCGCTGCGAGACGGCGCACCTGATGGCCGGCTGGCGGGTCACCGCGACGCTGTGGCTGGCGGTGCCGCCGGGTGAGCTGGAGCAGACCGCCGAGACGCTCTGCGCGATGCGGCAGGCGCGCCTGGTGTGTTCGGTGGCGGGCGAGGCCAATCTGCTCGTGCAGGTGTGGCTGCACGGCCTGGGCGAACTGTCGCGCTTCGAGGCGCAGCTCGCCGAACGCCGGCCGGCCGCACGGGTGCTGGAGCGCAGCGTCACCTTCACCTGGGTGAAGCGGATGGGGCGCGTCCTGGACGCGCTGGGCCGCAGCCTGGCCTACGTCCCCATGAACGTACGGGACGGCGACCGCACCTCCCGGGGCGGCTGAGGAGGTGCGGCCGGTCCCGCTCCTACAGGCGGGGCCGCCGCTCCGGCGCGAACGGGTCGGGCATCAGCTCCTCCAGGGCGCGGCCGACCCGGAAGGCCGTGGCGTCGTCGAAGGTCCGCCCGACGATCTGCACGCCGGTGGGCACGCCGTACGACGACCAGCCGCTCGGCACGGTCAGCACCGGGCAGTTGCCCGCCATGTTGAACGGCAGGGTCATGCTCAGCACGTTCCACGGCCCGTAGTCGGTGCCGTCCAGGACGCAGCCGTCGAGCATGTCGTCCCCGGCGCGGAACACCGGCACGGTCGTCGTCGGGCACACCAGGGCGTCGAAACCGGCCGTCGCCTCGGCCAGTTCCCGTTGCAGGGCGACCTGACCGCGCAGCCCGTACAGCAGGTCGGCCCGCTCGCGCACCTCCCGCATCTGCTCGGCGTACCGCAGCGTGTACGGCATCAGCAGGTCGGCGTGCGCGTCGGCGAGTTCCGTCATGGCGGCGCCCTGGCGGGTGGCGAAGTGCGGGGCGACGGCGTGCAGGAGGCGCTCCACCGTCCACGGCAGGGTGATCTCCTCCACGACCGCCCCGGCCCCGGCGAGGGCGGCGGCCGCGGCCCGCGTGTTCTTCTCCACCTCCGGGTGCACCTGGTAGTCGCCGAGCCGCACGCACAGCGCGAGGCGCATCCCCGTCACCGGCGGGGAGGAGTCCGGCAGCACGTAGGCCGGGCGCAGCGCGTGGTGGTCGCGCGAGTCGGGGCCGCACAGCACGTTCTGGAGCAGGGCGCAGTCCGCCACCGTGCGGGCCATCGGACCGTCCGCACGGTAGGTGTCCGCGCCGCCGATCCCGGCGGCGGCCACCCGGCCGTGGGGCGGCTTGAACCCCACCAGGCCCGTGAACGCGGCCGGGATGCGGATGGAGCCGCCGATGTCCGAGGCGGTGGCCAGCGTCGTCGAGCCCGCCGCGAGCGAGGCCGCCGCGCCGCCCGAGGAGCCGCCGGGGCTGTACTCGGGCTGCCAGGGGTTGCGGGTGACGCCCCACAGCCGGGAGTGCGTGTACGTGCTCACGCCGAACTCCGGCTGCGTGGTGCGGGCGTGGATGATGCCGCCAGCCTCCAGCACCCGGTCGATCACCGGCGCGTTCTCCGTCGGCGGGTCGCCGGACGGCAGCAGCGAACCGTTGGTCAGCGGGCGTCCGGTCATGGCGTGCAGTTCCTTGGCGGCCACCGGCAGACCCTCCAGCGGCCGGGGCGGGCGGCGCGCGCCGGGCGCGTACCGTGCCTCCGCCTCGCGCGCCCCGTCCAGCGCCTCGTCGAAGAGGCGCTCGGCGAGGGCGTTCACGACCGGCTCGGTGCGCTCGGCACGGGCGATGACCGCCCGCATCAGCTCGACGGGGGACAACTCCCGCCGCGCGAACAGCCGCAGCGCCGCCACGGCCGGGAGGTAGGCCAGATCCTCGTCACTCACCCCGCGCCTCCCCGCCGGCCGCGCGGACGGCGGCGGTCTCGGCGGGCGTCAGCCCCACGCTGATCACACCTTCGGCGCGGCGGCGGCCCTCCGGTGAGCGGGTCAGCTCAGTGGTCACGTCGGTGCGGTGCGCCACGGCGGCGGACTCGGCCGCCGCCCAGGCGAAGATGCCGCGTGCCATGATCGAGGTCTCGGCGGCGGCGCGGGCCGCGTACACCTCGGCGCGGGCGGCGGCCACCGACCGGTCCCCGGGTTCCGCGAGGGCCGCTGCCTCCGCGAGATGGGCGGCCAGCCGCAACTCGCCACGGGCGGACAGCGCGCGGGCCCGGTCGGCGAGCTTCTGCGCGCCGCCGGCCAGCTCCGCGAACTCCCGGGCGACGGCGGCGTCCGGCGCGGGCTTGAGGTGCGCGGGGTTCTGGTCGTACCAACCGCCCCACAGGCGCCACAGGTTGCGCACCACGAACTCCGGCTCGTCGTAGGCGGGGCGCAGATAGGGGCGGGCGAGCAGCTCCTCGGGCAGCCGCACCCGCTGGACCACCTCGTCGAGCCGCAGCCCTTCGTTCATCAGCGTGCGGGTCTGCTCGCACAGCGTCTCCAGCAGCTCGGCCGTCTCGCCGAGCGCCTGCCGCACCCGGTCGGCCCCGAACACCGGTACGCCGTGCCCCGGCAGCAGCACCTCGGCGCCCAGCTCCGCCATGCGGCGCAGGGCCGCCGCCCACTCCTCGGGGTGACGCTGCACCTTCTGCGGGTTGCCCGCGTTGGGCGCGTGCCAGATGAACAGGTCGCCGGTGCACAGTGTGGACAGCTCCGGTATCCACACGTAGGTGTGGTCGTCGGTCTCGCCCCGCGCGTGCACCAGCTCGAACGTCAGGTCTCCCTGGCGGAGGGTGTGCCTGTCCCGGTAGGTGAGGTCCGGGTAGCGGTAGCGGGTCGGCCACTGGAGGGTCGGTACGCCGAACTGCCGCCGGTTCGCCTGCGTATTGTACCCGGCCGTGGCGACGTACCGGTCGAACCGGTCGGCCACCGCCTCGTGGGCGATCACCGTGGGCCGCTCGCCGCCCTCGCGTTCGGCGTCCGCGTCGAAGCCGCCCACCCCGAAGACGTGGTCGACGTGGCCATGGGTGAACACCACCGACCGCACCGGCACCTGGGGGCCGCGGAAGGCCCGTACGGCCGTGTGCAGCGCGTCGGCCGTCCGCACGTCACCGGAGTCGACGAGGACCAGCCCGTCCCCGGTGTCGAAGGCGAAGACGTTGGCGAACGCGGCGAACAGGCCGGTGCGCTCCCCGACCGGGATCAGCCCCTCGGCGGCGAAGGCCCCCGACAGGTGCGCGGTGAGGTCGTCCTCACCCCACCAGACGCGGTCGACGTACTCGCTGTATGCCAGGGGATCGACAGACGGTGTGGCCATGGGCTCTCTCCGTTCCGGTACTGCGTGCTGTGACGTGCGCACGAGTGTGCGCTCCGGGCGCGCACCGTCAGTAGCGGCCTTCGTCACAGGTCTTGCCGTACCGCCCTGTGACTTGTCACAGTCCTGGGGTGCACCCGTCCGACGCCGCCCGCGCCCTGGCCGACCGCTGCCTGCGCCGGGTCAACGAGGTGGCCCGGCAGGCCGCGCGCGGCGACTTCGAGAGCCTGCCCGGCTACGCCGCGCTCCCCGGCGACATGAAGGACCTGGAGATCGCCGCGACGGTACGGCACGGTCTGCGCGGCTTCCTCGGGCACGGTGTCCAGGGCGGGGAGCGGGCCCCGGAGCCGGCGACGCGTTCGCTGTTCGAGGAGCGGGCCGAGCAGCGGGCGGAGGAGGGCATGCCACTCGACCTGCTGCTCAGCGCCTATCTGCGCGGCGCGCAGGTCATCGCCCGGCTGCTGCGGGAGACGGCGCGTCCGGGCGAGGAGGCCGCGCTCGCCGAACTCCTGCACGCCCTCCTCGACGCGCAGGAGCAGGTGGTGGGCACCCTCACCCGCGGTTATCTGCGGGCGCGGACGGTGCTGTCGGACGAGGGTCGGCGGGCCCGGGAGTCACTCGCCCGGGCCCTGCTGGAGGGAACGCCCTCGGCCGGCCCCCGCGACCTGGGAGTGCTCGCCGGGGCGGAAGAGATCGGCGTGCTGGTCGTCCTCCTCCCGGACGACGGTGACGGCGGCGCAGCGGGTGGCAGCGCGGGTGGCAGCGCGGGCGGCGGCACGGCAGGCGGCAGCGCGGCGGGCGGCAGCAGCGGCAGTGGCGGTGCCGTCGCGAGCCGTCGTGCCGAGCGGCGTACGCGTCTGGCCCTGCACCGGGCCCTGGGGGCGGACGTCCCCCTGGCCGTCGACGGGACCAGGGTCCGCGCCCTGCTGCCCGGCCCGTACGACACTGCCGACCTCGGACGGGCGCTCGGCGTGGCCCTCGGCGGCCGGTGCCCACACGGCGCTCTGGTCGCGGCGGCGGGACCGGCCGAGGTTGCGTCGGCGGCCCGTACCGCGGACCGGGTGCTGACCGTCGCCGTGGCCTGCGGCCGGCCCCCCGGCGTGCACCGGCTGTCCGACGTGCTGCTGGAGTACCACCTCTCCCGCCCGGGCGACAGCGCCCCGCACATCGCCGCGCTCCTCGACCCGGTGGCCGAGCGCCCCGAGCTGACCGACACCGTGCGGGTCCACCTACGGCTGGCCCGCAACCGCCGGGCCACCGCCCGCGAACTGGGCGTCCACCCCAACACCGTCGACAACCGCCTGTCCCGCTTCACCGCCCTGACCGGCGTCGACGTCACCACCGACCACGGAGCCGCCCTCGTCCTGGCCGCCACACTGCTGCGCGAGGTGCCTCACGTCCCGAGCAGCGGGTTGGGCAGCGGCCGGTAGCGGGCGTCGGCCCCGTCTGCGCCGGTCCAGCGCAGCAGCAGGTTGGTCTTGGCGGGGAGGGTGGGCGCGGCGAGCAGGGCCGGGATCTCGGGCAGGTCGTGGCGGGCGAGGGCGGCGCGGAGGGCGGGGCGGGGGTCGAACCCCCGGTGGTGCTCGGCCAGCACCCCGGCGAGCTCCAGCAGGTGGTTGACGACCAGGCAGTACACCAGCCGCTCCCAGCCGGCCGCGCGGGGCGTGTCCGGCAGGAGCCTGACGCCCTCAGCGTCCCGGAAGAGGGCCTGCACCGGTGTGCCGTCGGCGTCCACCGCGACCAGCGTGTTCTGCAGGTGGGCCTCCAGGACCACCCCGTCGTCGGCGAAGGCGGTCAGCACGGGCGGGACGACGGCGTCGAGGTACGCCGCCCACCAGCGCGCGGGGTCGGTGGTGACCGCAGCGGGGCTGCCGGGGAAGTCCTCCACCAGTGCGGCGGCGAGCAGCGGGGTCGCGCCGGGCAGGACGCGGTCCCGCAGTCCGTCGCGGACCACGACGGCCAGTTCCTCGAAGGCGAAGTCCGCGGTGCGGTAGCCGCGGTCGCCGAGCCAGGCCGCCGGGGACCCGATGGCGGCGAAGGCCTCGGTGACCGCCGTGTCGGTGCGGCGCAGTCTCATCAGGTCGTGGCGCCACAGGCGGCGGACGTCGTTGGTGATGCGCACGTCGAGGCTGAACTTCAGGAACAGGTCGCGCCCCGGAAGGTACTCGGGGGCGTACACCGTGCGGATCGCGGCCGTCGGCCAGGTGGCGAAGCCCGTCGTGCCCAGCCGGACGAGACGGCCGTCGGCGAAGGCCGGGGCCAGGGCGGTTCCGGTCAGGTCGAGCTGCCAGGGGTGGGCCGGGAGCAGCCGGTACCCGGGCGGGGCCTCGCCCAGGGCGTCCAGGGCGGCGGTGTCGCCCTCGTCGACGACGGTGTCCTCGCGCACGCCGAGCAGCGGCAGCGTGAAGCGGGCGTGCGCCTCGGGCGCGTACGGCAGCCAGCCCGCGTGCGGGCCACCGCCGCGCGCCTTGGGGGCGGGGTGGTGGGTGTGGCCGGTGAGCAGGGACTGCTCGGAGCGGAGATACGGGTCCCCCGACGGGGTCGCCCGCGCGCGTGCCGTCAGCAGCGCGGCCACCGCGTCCCGGCTGTCGGTCATCTCGGTGGGCAGTTCGTGGTTGGGCAGACCCGTGTGCCGGCGCAGCTCCTCCGCGACGAGTTTCACCAGCTCGGTGTGGCCGACGCGGTGCCAGCCGCCCGCCGCACGCACCTCCGGCTCTGCGGGTCGCCGGCCTCCGCGTACGCGCAGCAGTCTGCCGCCGGGCAGCCGGTACACCGGCCGGGTGCCGGGGCCCGGCAGCGGTTCGGCGACCTCGCGCAGCAGGCAGTTCAGCAGCGGCACCGCCGCATGGGCGTCGGCGCGTTCCGCGACGTCGTCCGGGGAGGCGGCGTCGGCGCCGGTGGGCGGGGGCAGGAGATCCACGCGTTCCACTCGTTCCCTACGGTCTGTCCATGGCGGAGATGGCGGGGACGATCAGTATGTCTGTCGTCGCCCCCGTGCCGTGACGTCCTACTCGTACCCGAGGAGCCCGCCCGTGCATCGTCCCCCCAGCGCAGAGGCCGAGGTAGCCGACGAGCTGGCGGCCGTCCGCCCCGGTCTGGTCGCCCGGTTCACGGCCGAGCTGCCCGGCGCCCGCGCGGCCGTGCTGTCCCGGCTGTGGCGGGCGTTCGCCCATGAACCCCTGCCGTGGATCGCCGGCCGGGAGCCCGCCCGGGAGGGACTGGTCCTGCGTCTTCGGGACGGCCGCCGACTGGCCGGTCCGGCCGCCGACCCGTACCGCACGGACGGTTACGTCCGCGTCGTACGGCTCGACGAGGTCCCGTACGGCGATCCGGCGCGGCTGATGGCGGACCTCGCCGTGCCGCACTCCGCGGGGTTCGCCGCCGAACTCGGGCACAGTGCCGCGTCGTTGGCGCTGTCGCGGGCGGGGCGGGAGAATCACCCGGACGAGTGGCCGGACAGTGACTGGGCCTGGGAGCAGCGGGTGGTCGACGGGCATCCGTACCACCCCGGCTGCCGTTCCCGACCGGGCTTCTCGGTGGCGGAGCAGCTCGCGTACGGGCCCGAGCACGGGCCGGTGGTGGGGCTGAGGCTGGTGCCGGTTCCGGCGGCCGAGTGCCTGATGACGGGCGGGTGGCCGCGGGAGCTGCGCGACGGGGCGGACGTACTGCTGCCCGTGCACCCGTGGCAGGCCGCGCACGTGCTCAAGCGACCGTGCGACGACCAGCTCGCCGCCCACCCGCTGATGTCCCTGCGCACGCTCGCCGTGCCCGGCGGACCGCACGTCAAGACCGCGCTGAGCACCCGGCTGACGTCCTCCGTGCGGGACATCTCGATCGCCTCGATCGCCGCGTCGGCGACCCTGTCGTCGTTCGGCGAGGATCTGGCGGCCCGCACGGACGGCCTGCTGCACGTGACCCGCACGCTGGGGGCGGCCACCGCCCACTCCCCCGACCTGGCCGCCGTACTGCGCGAGTCGCCGCGGGTGTACGCGGACCCGGGCGAGTACGTCGTACCGGTGGCCGCGCTGGCGACCACCGAGCTGCCCCGCTCCCCGGCGTGGCTGGCCTCCTTCGCACGTCTCGCGCTCACCGTCGGTCTGCGTACGCTGGAACTGGGCGTGGCCCTGGAGGCACACGGCCAGAACCTCCTCGTCGTGCTGTCCCCGGCGGGCGATCCGCTGCGCCTGGTCTACCGCGACCTGGCCGACATCCGCGTCAGCCCGGCCCGCCTCGCACGGCACGGCGTCCCGGCCCCCGAGCTGCCCGCCCGCATGCTCACCGACGACGCGACCACCCTGCGCCGCAAGCTGTTCGGCTCGCTGGTGGGTGGCGCGCTGGCGGCGACGGCGGGATCGGGGGCGGCGCTGGGCGCGGCGCTGGAAGGGGCGGTACGGGAGCTGCCGCACACCGGGGATCTGAGCGCGCTGTGCGCGGAGTCCCTACCGGTGAAGGCGTTGACGGTGATGCGGCTGACCCCGGGGCGTACGGGCGACATCTGGACCGTGCTTCCCGGTCCCCTGACGGCACGGCCACGAACTGACGGCTGATCGGCTGATCGGCTGAGCAGTCTCATCAACGCGAGCCAGGTCGTGATCAACGCGCCTGCCCCCGGACACCTCCCCGCCACCCGCGGCCCGCACCGGGAGGCCGTTCGCGGCTTCGGCGACCCGGGTGCGACCGGTGAGCGGAACCTCGCGCGGGAGCCGGCGGAGGAGATCTCCGCGCACCCCGCGGCGGTGGTCCCCCTCTGCGAACTCCACCCGGACACCGGCCGGTGCGCGCACCGGGCCCGGCCGGCGGGGCTGTTCACGCCCGCCGAGGGGAACGGCGGTACGGACTGACGGTGCGTCCGCCGCGTGTCCGGCGCCGGCCACCCGTCGTTTTGGAGCCCGGCACCTTTGATCAATAAGATCCGCCGATGATCACAAGAACACGGCTGGCGGCGGGTGCCTGTGCCCTGCTCGCCGCGCTGACGGCCGGGATCGCCTTCCCGGCCGGAGCGGCCGCCGGTGAACCCACGGGCGAGGACGCGCCGAAGGTCAATCTGGTGCTCGACGTCAGCGGTTCGATGCGGACGCGGGACATCGACGGCGGTACCCGGATGGCCGCGGCGAAGCAGGCGTTCAACGAGGTGCTCGACGCGACGCCCGAGGAGGTGCGCCTCGGGATCCGGACCCTGGGCGCCGACTACCCGGGCGACGACCGCAAGACCGGCTGCAAGGACACCGCGCAGCTCTACCCGGTCGGCCCGCTGGACCGCACCGAGGCCAAGACGGCGGTGGCGACGCTGGCACCCACCGGCTGGACGCCGATCGGCCCCGCGCTGCTCGAGGCGGCCGACGACCTCGACGGCGGCGACGGTTCCAAGCGCATCGTGCTGATCAGTGACGGCGAGGACACCTGCGCCCCGCTCGACCCGTGCGAGGTGGCCCGGGAGATCGCCGCCAAGGGCATCGGACTGACCATCGACACGCTGGGCCTGGTCCCCAACGCCAAGATGCGGCAGCAGCTCAGCTGCATCGCCGAGGCGACCGGCGGGACATACACCTCGGTCGAGCACACCGACGAACTCACCGACAAGGTCAACCAGTTGGTGGACCGCGCGGCCGACCCGGTGGTGACTCCGGTCGCCACCGAGGGCGCGGACGCGTGCGCGAAGGCGCCGACGCTGAAGTCGGGGCTGTACACCGACCGCGAGGAGTTCGGCCGGCAGCGCTGGTACCGGGTGGACGTGGAGCCGGGCCAGGAGCTGCGCGCCTCGGTGAGCGTGGGTGCCGACCGCGCCGTGAACCCCTCCTACGGGGTGCTGCTGCGGGCGGTGACCGTGCACGGCCGGGAGATCGTGCGCGGCGAGGCGGCCGGCGACGGCCGCACCGATGTGCTCTCCACGGGGCTGCGGTATCCGAAGGCGGAGAGCGACGAGGAGGACGACGCCCCTGCCGAGACCGTGTGTCTCCAGGTCACCAACTCCTTCTCCGTCGCCGCCGGTGTGAAGACCACGCCCGGGCTGCCGCTGGAGCTGACCGTCGACGTCGTGGACGGTCCGAGCGACGCCGGCGACGTGGCCTCCTTCGGCCTCGGGCGCGGCTGGTGGCTGCTCGGTGCGCTGATCCTGGCCGGGTTCCTCGCCGGTCTGCTGTGGGGCTGGCTCTCGCGCTGGCGGTTCGCGGTCTGGAGGACCAACTGATGCGTTTCACCCGAGTGTTGGGCTCCGCGGCGCTGTTGCTCGGTCTCGCCGCGTCCCCCGCGGCGGCCGACTCCTCGCCCTCCGCGAGCCCGTCGGACGACGGCGGCGCGCCGACCGAGGCGGGCACGGCCTTCCGTACGGCGACCGAGATCGAGCAGGGGCAGCAGGCCACGGCGAACGGCTCCGCCGGTGACTACCTGTACTGGTCGTTCCCGGCCGACGCCGGGCAGCGCCCCACCGTCAAGGCCACGGTGAAGCTGCCCGAGACGCACGCGGCCGAGACGTGGCGGATCGACGTGTACGACGGTCTGCGCCGCCGCCAGGCCTGTCAGTACGGCGCGCAGTCCCGTACCGCCGCGGCGGGCACCTCCTCGGTGGAGCTGGCCTGCGTGCTGCGCACGGTCCGTGCCTGGTCGGAGCCGTGGGCCAATGATCCGCTGCCGGGGACGTACTACGTCCGGCTGACGGCGGTGGACCTGCCGACGTCCGACCTCGGTGTCCCGGTCGGCGCCGAGGTCAGGGTGGACTCCAAGGACATGGGCGGGGCGGCCGCGGTGGACGGTTCGCTGGCCGAGCCGCTGGTGCCGGGTGTGGCGATGACGTCCGGCGCGGACTCCGGTGCGGGCGGGGAGGATTCGGACCGCGGCGCCGTGCTGTCCGCGATCGAGCCCGATGACGGCTGGTCCTCCGGCTGGTGGTCCGACCGGTGGGTGTGGACCGGGATCGGCGGCGTGCTGGCCGCGCTGGCGGGCATCGGCGGATACGCGCTGACCCGCGGGGCGGGACGGGGACGGCCGGGGCGGGTGCCGCCGGGCGTCTGACGCCTCCCCGGAAGGCCCGTCCCCCTGAAGGCCCGTCCCCCTGAAGGCCCGTCCCCGGCGGGCCTTCAGCCGTGCCCCTTCAGCCGTGCCCCTTCCGCCGTATCACCCCTCCCGGAGTGCCTTGGCCGCCGTTCCGTCACCGGTCACCGCCACGCGGCCGTCCCGCACAGCGTCCCGCAGGCCGAACTCCCCACGACTGAGCGCGGCGCAGGTCCCGGCGTCCAGCACGAGCAGGGCGTCGGGCTCCCCCGGCGCGGACCCGTCGCCGTACACGGGGCCTTCCCCGGCCCCGCCCGCGTGGAGATGGAAGTCCCCCTCATCGAGCCGGACCTCGACGAGCCCCTCCTCCACCCCGGCCTCCCGCAGGGCCCGCAGCAGGGGGAGCGCGAACCAGTGCGCCCGCAGGGCGTCCGTCGGCCTCCGCTCCCCCAGCTCGCCGGCGCCCCACGTGCCGAGGGCCTCCAGCACCGGCAGCAACTCGCGCCCGCGAGGGGTCAGTTCGTAGACGTACGCCGCTCCGGGCGGGGGCAGCCGGCGCCGGGTCGTCAGCCCGTCGCGCTCCATGTCCTTCAGCCGCGAGGCGAGTACGTCCGTGCTGACGCCGGGCAGGTCGGCGTGCAGGTCGGTGTAGCGCCGCGGACCGGCGAGCAACTCCCGGACGATCAGCAGGGTCCAGCGGTCGCCGACGGCGTCGAGCGCGCGGGCGGCGGAACAGTACTGGTCGTAGCTTCGGCGAGGTGACATGCGACGCAGTGTAGACAAGTTGTTGGACTTTCCAAGCTCCTACTTGGTAAAACCAAGCAACACCAGATACCGGAGGGGAAGCGCCGCAATGGAGTTCCGGCAGTCGAACAAGCTCAGCGAGGTCTGTTACGAGATCCGCGGCCCGGTCATCGAGCAGGCCAACGCGCTGGAGGAGGCGGGGCACAGCGTGCTGCGCCTGAACACCGGCAACCCGGCGCTCTTCGGTTTCGAGGCGCCGGAGGAGATCCTCCAGGACATGATCCGCATGCTGCCGCGGGCGCACGGATACACCGACTCGCGCGGCATCCTCTCCGCCCGCCGAGCCGTCGCCCAGCGCTACCAGGCCCTCGGCCTGGAGGTCGACGTGGACGACGTCTTCCTCGGCAACGGCGTCTCCGAGCTGGTCTCCATGGCCGTACAGGCCCTGCTGGAGGACGGCGACGAGATCCTGATCCCCGCCCCCGACTTCCCCCTCTGGACGGCGGTGACGACCCTCGCGGGCGGCAAGGCGGTCCACTACCTGTGCGACGAGCAGGCGGACTGGTACCCGGACCTGGCCGACATGGAGTCCAAGATCACCGACCGCACCAAGGCGGTCGTCATCATCAATCCCAACAACCCTACCGGCGCCGTCTACCCCAAGGAGATCGTCGAGGGCATCCTCGACCTCGCCCGCCGCCACGGCCTGATGGTCTTCGCCGACGAGATCTACGACCAGATCCTGTACGACGACGCCGTGCACCACTCGGCCGCCGCGCTCGCCCCCGACCTGGTGGTCCTGACCTTCTGCGGCCTGTCCAAGACCTACCGGGTGGCGGGCTTCCGCTCCGGCTGGCTGGTGGTCACGGGACCGCGGCAGCACGCGCGCGACTACCTGGAGGGCCTGACCATGCTGGCCTCCATGCGTCTGTGCGCCAACGCGCCCGCCCAGTACGCCATCCAGGCGGCGCTCGGCGGCCGCCAGTCGATCCGCGAGCTGACGGCTCCGGGCGGACGCCTGCGCGAGCAGCGGGACGTGGCCTGGGAGAAGCTGAACGAGATCCCGGGTGTGTCGTGCGTGAAGCCGAAGGGCGCGCTGTACGCGTTCCCGCGTATCGACCCCAAGGTGCACAAGATCCACGACGACGAGCGGTTCGTCCTGGACCTGCTGCTGAGGGAGAAGATCCAGGTGGTCCAGGGCACCGGCTTCAACTGGCCCTCCCCCGACCACTTCCGCATCCTGACCCTGCCCCACGCCGACGACCTGGAGGCCGCCATCGGGCGGATCGGACGGTTCCTGGGCGGGTACCGGCAGTAGCCTGGGCGGCATGGGTGATCTCTTTCTGGTCCGGCACGGTGAGACCGAGTGGTCGCGATCCGGACGGCACACCGGGCTGACGGACGTTCCGCTGACCGAGCACGGCCGGGAGCAGGCGCGCGGTCTGGTGCCGTTGATCCGGTCGCACCGGATCGGGGCCGCTTTCGTCAGCCCGTTCCAGCGGGCCCGGGAGACGGCGGAGCTGATCGGTCTGCACGAGGTGCGGATCGAGCCGGACCTGCACGAGTGGGACTACGGCGGGTACGAGGGGATCACCACGGTCGAGATCCACCGGAGCCGGCCGGACTGGTTCCTGTTCACGGACGGGGTCACGTCCGGGCCCCCGGGCCACCCCGGGGAGACTCCGGAGCAGGTCGGGGAGCGGGCCGACCGGGTGCTGGCCAAGGTGGAGGCCGCGTTCGCGAACACCGAGGGGTGCGTGGTGCTGGTGGCACACGGGCACTTCCTGCGGGTGTTGACCGCGCGGCACCTGGGGCTTCCGGCATCGGACGGCGCCCTGTTCCAGCTGGGCACGGGGACGCTGTGCCGGCTGGGTACCGAGCACGGGCGGCCGGTGATCGCCGCGTGGAATGTCAGACCTCCGTCCTAGCCTGCTGAGAAGACGCCGTCTCCGAAGGCGTCACCAGTGAGGGAGGGAGGACGCCGTGGCACTGTCGCCCACCGCCGCGCAGCGGCGTGTCATCGACGCCGCCGACCCCGCGACCGGGCGTCTGAAGGGGACGGAGGCGCAGCTCGCGGCGCTGGTGAAGCGAGGGCTCGCCTTCCGGCACCCGCGCCCGCCGCACGACCACTTCCTGACGCCGGCCGGGCATCGGATACGGGAGTCCCCCGCCGAGCCTCGGACACCGGCGACGACCGAGCCCGCGGCACCGCCCGCCGCGCCGACCGCCGGTGGGGTGTTCGCCGCGCGGGTGGGCGGGGAGGACGCCGGGCCGGGCGACGCCGGGCCGGCGCGGCTGCGTGAGGTGCGCGGCGCCTGGCAGGGGCTGCTGGAGCTGCGCCGGATGACGCGTTCCGACGGGAGCACGGACCGGCCCTGCGGGTGGGAGCGGACACATCTTGTGCAGGCCGCCGCGCTCGCCCTGGAGGCGGCGGGACACCGTCCGGCCGGTCCGGACGGCGGCGACGGGTACCGGGTGCGCGCGACACCGCAGCCGGAGGCCGTCGCCGTGTACGAGCCCGACGGCACCGCGCTGCGGGGCTGCGGGGCCACCCTGGAGGGCGCGGGCTGGCAGGTCGGTGAGTACACGGAGCCACGGACCAGGGTGCGCTATCTGCTGGCGTCCCCGCGCAAGGTGTGACGGCCGCGTCCGTGCCAGGATCGGGCGTCAGCATGTCCACGAGGAGAGGCAGCAGCGGTGAGCGAGCCGTTTTCCGTCCCGGTGACCGTCCGCGGGTACGAGACCGACACCCAGGGCCACCTGAACCAGGCCGTGTACCTGAACTACGCCGAGCACGCCCGCTGGTCGCTGCTCCAGGCGGCCGGAATCCGGCAGGCCGACCTGGTCGCCCGCGGCGTGGGGCCCGTGGCCCTGGAGACGACCATCCGCTTCCGGCGGGAACTGCTCGCGGGCGACGAGGCCGAGGTGACCTGCGCGTTCGAGTGGGGCGAGGGCAGGACGTTCCGCATCCGGCAGGTCATTCGCAAGGCGGACGGCACGGTCGCCGCCGAGGTGGAGGGCGTCGGCGGGCTCATGGACCTCGGCGCGCGCAAACTGGTGGCCGATCCGCGGCAGCGGTTCAAGGAACTGGCGGTGCGGCCAGACCTGTTCGGCCTGTGACCCCGAAGCGGCGCTCAGGCGTCCAGCAGTTCCGAGCGGTGCTCGGTGTCGCAGCGGCCACTGGTGCGACCCCGGGGCTGCGGGTGTGAGTTGGTACTCCGCCTTCGGCGGCGGGGGCGGTGACGTGTGCGGGTCGGCACCTCTCGTCGAGGCGCCGACCCGCGTGTTTAAAGCACCCGGGCTCACGGCGTGGCCGCGGTGCGGGACGCCTCGGTGATCTCCTCCCCCGCCTCCATGGGATGGGTGACTTCCTCCGCCTCCCGTCCCTGGCCGATGTGGTTGAAGATCAGGTTGAGCAGGACGGCGGCCACACAGCCGGTCGAGATGCCCGAGTCGAGGATGATCTTCGCGTTCTCCGGGAACGAGTGGTAGAACTCCGGCGCCGCGATCGGGATGATGCCGACAGCCAGGGAAACCGCCACGATCAGGACGTTGTTGTCCTTGTCCAGGCTCGCCCGGACCAGCGTCTGGATGCCACTGGCCGCGACCGACCCGAACAGCACCACGCCGGCACCGCCGAGGACCGGTCGGGGCACGACGGCGATGAGCGAGGCGGCCATCGGACACAGGCCCATCAGGACCAGGAAACCGCCGCCCGCGGCGACGACGTAGCGGCTGCGGATCTTCGTCATCGCGACGAGGCCGATGTTCTGGGCGAAGGCGCTGCACATGAAGCCGTTGAACAGCGGGCTGATCGCCGAACCCAGGGTGTCGGCTCGCAGGCCGGCCGCGATGACCTTCTCGTCGGCCTTGCGGTCCACGATCTCGCCCAGGGCGAGCATGTCGGCGGTGGACTCGGTCATCGAGACCACCATCACCACGCACATGGAGAGGATCGCGGCGAGCTGGAACTGCGGGGCGCCGAAGTGGAACGGGGTCGGGAAGCCGACGACGCTCGCGTCCGCGACCGGCCCGAAGTCCGTGACGCCGAACGGGATGGCGATGAGCGTGCCCGCGACGAGGCCGAGCAGCACGGCGATCTGCTTGACGAAGCCGCGGGTGAAGCGGCGCAGGAGAAGGACGATGACCAGGGTGATCGCGGCCAGGCCCAGATTGGTCGCGGACCCGAAGTCGTCGGCTTCCGGGCTGGCGCCCTGCGCCCAGCCGAAGGCCACCGGCAGCAGGGATATGCCGATGAGGGTGATGACCGTGCCGGTGACGACCGGTGGGAAGAAGCGGATCGCCTTGCTGAAGAAGGGGGCCGCGATGAACCCGAGGAGTCCGGCGACGATGACGGCGCCGAAGATGATCGGCAGCGCGTCGGACTTGTCCTCGGTGGAGGCGACGATCGCGGTCATGGGGGCGACACCGGCGAAGGTGACGCCGTTGACGAAGGGCAGCCGGGCACCGATCTTCCAGATGCCGAGCGTCTGCAGGAAGGTGGCGAGGCCGGCGGTGAACAGGCAGGCGCCGGTGAGGAAGGTCAGTTCGGTGGCGGTGAGGCCGATGGCCGCACCGACGATCAGGGGTGGTGCGACGACTCCGGCGTACATGGCGGCCACGTGCTGCAGGCCGGTAGTCGCCATTTTCAGTGGCGGGAGTTTCTCGTCAACAGGGTGGTCGGCCACGGCGGCGTTCCTCCGGTCGGGTACACGTCGACTCTGACGCGGGTGTCAGGGAGGTGGTGCTGGTGGTGGTCGTGCGGGACCGTGACGGGCCGTTCGGGGAAACGGTGACCGCTCCGGGGGCGTGCGCATGGGCGCACGCCCCGGAGACGGCCGCCATGGACCCCGCTCGGGTCCACGGCTACCGGCCGGAAGCCGTCCCTCCCGGCCGGAGATCTAGTGGTGTTCAGTTGTACGAGGGTGACTACCGGCAGGCCGGCGGACCGGCTGCTCGGTGGTTCAGCCCTGCGCCGCGATCCGCGCCAGGCGGCGCGCCTCGTCCCGGGTGGAGCGGGCGATGGCGTCCTCGTCGACCGTGAGCAGCCGGCCGTTCTCGACGATCTGGCGGCCGTTCACGAACGACGCCGTGACCGGGGCCGCGGCGCCGAAGACCAGGGCGGTCACCGGGTCGGCGATGGAGGAGTGGGCGAGGGTGTCCATCCGCCACAGCACGAGGTCGGCCAGCTTGCCCGGCTCCAGCGAGCCGGTCTCGGCGGCCCGGCCCAGGACCTGGGCGCCGCCGTGGGTGCCCAGCCGCAGCGCCTTGCGGGCGTTCAGCGCGGCCTCGCGGTGGGCGCCGAGGCGGTTGATGAGCAGGGCGTTGCGCAGTTCGGTGTGGAGTTCGCCGGACTCGTTCGAGGCGGTGCCGTCCACGCCGAGGCCGACCGGGACGCCGGCGGCGAGCATGTCGGGGACGCGGGCGATGCCGGCGGCCAGTCGCGCGTTGGAGGACGGGCAGTGCGCGACGCCGGTCTTCGTGCGGGCGAAGGCGGCGATGTCGGAGTCGTTCATGTGGACGCAGTGCGCCATCCACACGTCCTCGCCGAGCCAGCCCGTGGACTCGAAGTAGTCGGTCGGGCCCATGCCGAACAGCTCGTGGCAGAACTTCTCCTCCTCCACGGTCTCCGAGCCGTGGGTGTGCAGCCGCACGCCGAGCCGGCGGGCCAGCTCCGCGCCCTGGCGCATCAGTTCGGTGGAGACGGAGAAGGGGGAGCAAGGGGCGACGGCGACCTGGGTCATCGCGTCGAAGGAGGAGTCGTGGTGCTCCTTGACGGTGGCCTCGGTGGCGGCGAGCGCGCCGTCCAGGCTCTCCACCGCGAAGTCCGGCGGCAGCCCGCCGTCGGACTCGCCGCGGTCCATGGAGCCGCGGGCGAGGGTGAAGCGGACGCCCATCTCGCGGGCGGCGCGGATGATCGCGCCGGACAGGTCGCCGGAGCCCTGCGGGAAGACGTAGTGGTGGTCCATGGCGGTGGTGACGCCGCCGCGGGCCATCATCGCGAGGGAGCCCTGGGCCGCCGCGTACGCCATCGGCTCGTCGACGCGCGCCCAGGTCGGGTAGAGCGCGACCAGCCAGTTGAAGAGGTTGTGGTCGGTGGCCAGGCCCCGGGTGATCCACTGGTAGAAGTGGTGGTGGGTGTTGACCAGGCCGGGCGTGACCAGATGGCCGGTCGCGTCGATCCGGCGGACCACGTTCTCCAGACCCTGGGGTGCCTGTCCCGCGCCGACTGACTCGATCCTGTTGCCGGCGAGGACCAAGTGGCCCCAGGCGATCTCGGTGTCGCCCGCGTCCACCGTGGCGATCGCGCAGTTCTCGATCACCACGCGCTCGGCCACGCGCTCGGCTGCCGATGATGCTGCCATGCTGCTTCCTTCTCTTTCAGTGGGCCCATGGGCGGGACGTGAGTACCCACGGGGAGGGCACGGCAGGACCCTAGGAGGATTTGAGTGCCGGAACCGTCTGGCGGCTCCGGGTGCCGAGATGGTGGAAGAACAGGTTGAGCGAGACCGCGACGAGCGCACCGGCGCTGATGCCCGAGCCGAGGACGGTCTGGGCCCACGCCGGGAACTCGGCGTAGAAGGTCGGCGCGGCCAGCGGGATGATGCCCGCACCGAGCGCCACGGCCACCAGGATGATGTTGGAGCTGTCGTCGAGACCGGCCTCGGACAGCGTGCGGATGCCGCTGACGGCGATCGAGCCGAAGAGCACGATCCCGGCACCACCGAGGACCGGCATCGGGACCAGGGAGACGACCGCGCCGAGGACCGGGAAGGCGCCGAGGACCAGCAGGGTGGCGCCGGCGACGGCGACGACGTAGCGGCTGCGTACCCGGGTGAGGGAGACGACGCCGACGTTCTGGGCGAAGGCGGAGGTGGGGAAGCCGCCGAAGACCGGGCCGACCAGGGTGGCGAGGCCGTCGGTGCGCAGGCCGCGAGTGATGACCTTGGAGTCGGCGCGACGGTCGCAGATCTCGCCGAGGGCGAGCATGCCGGCGCTGGACTCGGTCATCAGGACCAGCATCACGATGCACAGCGACAGGATGGCCGCGGGCTGGAACTCGGGGGCGCCGAAGGCGAAGGGCGTGGGCAGCGCGGCGACCGGGGCGGACTTCAGGGCGCTGAAGTCCGCCATGCCGGCGGGGATGGCGGCCAGAGTGCCGATGAGCAGTCCGAAGAGCAGGGCGACCTGCTTGAGGAACCCCTTGCCGAAGCGCTGCATGACGAGGATGACGCCGAGGGTGAAGGCGGCGAGCGCGAGGTTGCGCATCGAGCCGAAGTCGGCGGCGGCCTTGTCGCCGCCCTGGGCCCAGCCGACCGGGACGGGCATCAGCGTGACGCCGATGAGGGTGATGACGACGCCGGTGACCAGGGGCGGGAAGAAGCGCAGCAGCCGGCCGAAGAACGGGCCGACGGTGAGACAGAAGACACCGGCGACCATCACCGCGCCGTAGATGGCGGGGAGTTGGCTGCCCTCGCTGTTGGTCTCGGCGATGGCGAGGATGGGCGCGATGCCGGCCGAGGAGGCGGCGTTGACGAACGGCAGGCGGTTGCCGACGAAGCCCTTCACGCCGATGGTCTGGATCAGGGTGGCGATGCCCGCGATGAGCAGGCTCGCGGCGATCAGCCGGGTGCGGCCCTCGAGGTCGAGGCCGACGGCCTGGCCGATGATGAGCGGAGGAGTGACAACGCCCGCGTACATGGCGGCGATGTGCTGGAGCGCGGCGGGGACGAGCCGCGAGGGGTGGAGCTTCTCGTCCACCGGGTGCACGGACGTGACGGCGTCCTCCTCGTGCACCGGCGGGGTGGAACCCGGGCCTGTGACGGGCCCTTTCGCAGGCAGTGCCATGTTGTTTCCTCCGGTGTGGCGCGCCCCCGGGTCCGGATGGCCGGCCGGGGGCGCGCTGTCCGCGTCAGAGGTTGGTCATGTCGACCGGGATGAGTTGCTCGGCGCCGTCGCGCAGGATGGTGGCCTCGATCAGGCCGTAGGGGCGGTCGGCGGCGTAGTAGACGGCGCCGTCCTTGGCCTCGTTGTCGATCCCGAAGGGCGACAGGTCCGAGCGGAAGTGGTGCTTGTTGGGCATCGAGAAGCGGATCTCGTCCACCTCGTCGCGGGAGTTGAGCACCCGCACACCCATCTCGAAGAGGGTCTGCTGGAGCGAGTACGAGTAGGTCTCGGCGAACGCCTGGAGCGCGTGCTTGCGCACACCGTTGTACGAGCGGTCCCAGTCCGGGGCGTGCGAGTCGACGCCGTCCCAGTTGTGCCGCCACCAGGTGGAGACGGTGGTGGCGAGGATCCGGTCGTAGTCCTCCTTGAGGGTGGTGTACTTGTCCTTCAGGTAGCCGAAGAACTCGGAGTTGGTCGAGTTCAGGACGGTCAGGTCCTTGAAGCCGGAGAGCACCTGGATGCCGTGGCCGTCGTAGGTGATCTCCGCGACGCGGGTCTCCTGGCCCGTGCGGACGAAGGAGTGGGCGATCTCCTCCGAGCCGACGAAGCGGGCGCCGCCCTTCGAGGTCTCGATCCGCTCCCAGCCGTACTCCTCGACGCGGATGCGGGCCCGGTGGATGGGCTCGTTGTTGTCCACGAAGTGGCGGGCGAGCTTGACGCCGAGGTCCTCGGCGCTCTCGATCCCGTGCTCCTTGGCGAAGGCGAACACGGTGTTCTTGGTGGTGTCGGTCGGCAGGACGTTCGCGTTGGACCCGCTGCGGTGGACCTCCTCCATGTCGCCGGAGAGGGCGACGGAGACGTTCAGGTCCTTGATGTGGTGCGTGTCGCCGTCACGCGTGATCTTGACAACGCGGTTCTCTGCCTTGCCGTACTGGTTCTGTCCCAGGACGAAACGGGTCATGTGTCGGTCAGCTCCCTCGGTAAACGGAGTAGCCGAACGGGTTGAGCAGCAGCGGAACGTGGTAGTGCTCACCGGGCACCACCGCGAAGGTGATGGTGACCTCGGGGAAGAACACCGGCCGGCCGTTCTCGCTGTCCCGGAGCGCGGGGGCGTCCTGCTGGGCCGCGGCTTGTTTCTTGGCGAAGTACGTCTCGGTGTCGAAGTCGAGCCGTACGTGTGTGGTGCCCTCCGGCAGTGCCGGGAGGTCCTTGCACCGGCCGTCGGCGTCGGTCGCGGAGCCGCCGAGCGTCTGCCAGTCCGCCTCGCTGCCCGCGCGGGCGGCGAGTTGGACGGCGACGGCCTCGGCGGGGCGGCCGACGCTGGTGTCCAGGATGTGCGTGGACACGGAGGCGGTGGTGCTGGTGCTCATGGTCAGGCGTCCTGTTCGACGAGTCGGTTCAGGCGGATGCGGTTGATCTTCCCCAGTTCGGTGCGGACGATCTCCCGCTCCTGCTCGGGCGAGTTGCCGATCCGCTCCAGAGCCGCGTCCCTCATCTGCTCGCCGGTCCGGCCGGTGGCGCAGATGAGGAAGACGTGGCCGAACTTCTCCTGGTAGGCCAGGTTGAGTTCGAGCATCTCCGCCTTGAGTTCCTCGGCGGCGCCGGCCATTCCCGCCTGCTCGCGGGACGAGGTCGGGTCGCCCGGCTTGGGGCGGCCGATCGGCGGATGCCCGGCCATCGCCTCCGCGAGGTCGTCGGCCGTCAGCTCGGCCATGGCGGCGTCACTGGCGGTGTACAGGTCCTCGGGGGTGGCGAAGGGGCGGGCGGCGATCAGTTGCCGGGCCCACGCCGTGGAGGCACACGCCTCGTGGAGTTCCGCGAGTGCCGCGGACTCCTCGAGGGTGTTGAAACGGGCCAGGCCCGACGCGGAAGTGGACGTCACGGGAGCCTCCGTGGCCTTGTGCTGAACGGGCGTGCCGATAGCTAACGCCCTCGGAAACAAGCCGTCAACACTTTGTTGAAAATTCGGGGTAACGAAAGCCGCCGCCCGGTAACCGGACGGCGGCCTGCCGTTCATGAGGTTGTGCCTGGTCAGACGCCGTTCTCCGGTCAGGCGCCCTTCTCGCGGTTGAGGTAGTTGTACACGGTGAACCGGCTGACACCGAGGGCGCCGGCGACGGTCTCCACTCCGTGTCGTACGGAGAAGGCGCCGCGCGCCTCCAGGGTCCTGACGACCTCCTGCTTGCTCCGCCGGTCGAGCTCGGCCAGCGGCCTGCCCTCCCGGCGCTCCATGGCGGCCAGGATGTGGTCCAGGGAGTCGGCGAGCTGCGGCAGGCGTACGGCGACGACATCGGCGCCCTCCCAGGAGAGCACGACGTCGTCCTGGCCGGCCTCGTCCGGCGGGAGTATCTCGCCGCCGATGGCGTCGACCAGGGGCTTCACGGCCGCGATGAAGGGCTCCTCCCCCGCGCCCGTCACCGCTCGCCCTCCCCGGCCACGCTCTCCTCGACCACGTTGACCTGGAGCGAGATCCGGGTGGCGCCCGCCTCCAGGGAGCGGCGCAGCAGCGCGTCCACGGCGGTGAGTACCGCGTCGGCACCGCCCTCGGCGGTGTTGCCGAACGGGCCGACGTCGACCTCGTCCAGCTCCGCGGCCTCGACGACCTCCCGGGCCACCACCGCGTGCGCGGGTGCCTCGTCCAGGTCGAAGGGCTCGGTCGTGAACTCCACTCTCAATCGCACCCGGTCAACCTAACGCGCGGTGACCGTTTCCGCCGCCCCCTCTTGACAAGCTCCGCCGACCGACGGCAATCTTCCATTAAGCAGAAACGAACTTCCGTAATGCGGAACACGATCGAAACGGAAGGGAGCGCGGCACCCGATGGGATTTGCAGATCAGCGCTTCAACGTCAACCTGTCGATCCTCTTCACGGAACTCCCGCTCCTGGAGCGTCCCGCGGCCGCCGCCGCGGCCGGCTTCACCGCGGTCGAGCTGTGGTGGCCCTGGATCGACTCGCCCACCCCCGAGCAGTCCGAGCTCGACGGCCTGAAGAAGGCCATCGAGGACGCGGGCGTCCAGCTCACCGGGCTGAACTTCTACGCCGGGAAGCTGCCGGGCCCCGACCGCGGCGCCCTGTCGATCCCCGGTGAGGAGTCGGACCGGTTCCGCGCCAACATCGACGTGGCCGCCGACTTCGCGAAGTCGCTGGGCTGCACGGCGCTCAACGCCCTGTACGGCAACCGCGTCGAGGGCGTGGACCCGGCCGAGCAGGACAAGCTGGCGCTGGAGAACCTGGTCCTCGCCGCCCGCGCGGCCGACCGGATCGGCGCGATCCTGCTGATCGAGGCGCTCAACAAGCCCGAGTCGCCGCTGTGCCCGCTGGTGTCGGCGCCGGCCGCGGTCGAGGTCGTCGACAAGGTCAACGAGGCCACCGGACTCGGCAACGCCAAGTTCCTCATGGACCTCTACCACCTGTCCATGAACGGCGAGGACCTGCCGCGGGTGATCGAGCGGTACGCCGCGAAGACCGGCCACGTGCAGATCGCCGACAACCCCGGCCGCGGCGCCCCGGGCACGGGCTCCCTCCCGCTGGAGGAACTGCTCGACCAGCTGAGGAAGGCCGGTTACGACGGCTGGGTCGGCCTGGAGTACAAGCCGGGCGACAACCCCAGCGCCGAGGCCTTCTCCTGGCTGCCCGCCGAGGCCCGCGCGGCCCGCTGAGCGCCGTACCGCAGGAACTTCCCAGAGATTTTCAGAGAGGCACCCATCATGAGCACGCTTCCCAAGGTCGCCTGGATCGGTCTCGGCATCATGGGATCCCCCATGTCGGAGAACCTGATCAAGGCGGGTTACCAGGTCACCGGCTTCACCCTGGAGCAGGAGAAGCTGGACCGTCTGTCCGCCGCCGGCGGCACCGTGGCCGGCTCCATCGCCGAGGCCGTGCGCGACGCGGACGTCGTCGTCACCATGGTGCCCGCGTCCCCGCAGGTCGAGGCCATCACCTACGGCCCCGACGGCATCCTGGAGAACGCGAAGTCCGGCGCGCTGCTGGTCGACATGTCCTCGATCACCCCGCAGACCTCGGTCGACCTGGCGAAGGCCGCGAAGGACAAGGGCATCCGCGTCCTGGACGCCCCGGTCTCCGGCGGCGAGGCCGGCGCCATCGAGGCCGTACTCTCCATCATGGTCGGCGGTGAGCAGGCCGACTTCGACGCGGCCAAGCCGCTCCTGGAGGCGCTCGGCAAGACCATCGTGCTGTGCGGTCCGCACGGCTCGGGCCAGACCGTGAAGGCCGCCAACCAGCTGATCGTCGCCGTCAACATCCAGGCGTGCGCCGAGGCCGTGGTCTTCCTGGAGAAGTCGGGCGTGGACCTGAAGGCCGCCCTCGACGTCCTCAACGGCGGCCTGGCGGGTTCCACCGTGCTGACGCGGAAGAAGGACAACTTCCTCAACCGCGACTTCAAGCCGGGCTTCCGCATCGACCTGCACCACAAGGACATGGGCATCGTCACCGACGCCGCCCGCAACGTGGGCGCCGCGCTGCCGGTCGGCGCCACGGTCGCCCAGCTGGTCGCCTCGCTGCGCGCCCAGGGTGACGGCGGCCTGGACCACTCGGCCCTGCTGCGGGCCGTGGAGCGCCTCTCCGGCGCCCAGGTCTGACCGCGGACACCTCACGAGACCTCCGGGTGGCGCCGCCGCTGACACCTGTCCTGTCGCGCCCGAGCGGCGACGCCACCCGGAACCCACTTCAACAAACTGTTGACGTGCATGTCACCCGAACTTAGGCTCCACGAAGCGGAAACAGTTTTCCGCTGACCACTCGCACGGAAGGTCCCCGATGTCGCAGCGCGTGCTCACGACGCGGACTCTCACCACGGAGTCCGGCGCCCCGGTCGCAGACAACCAGAACTCCGCCTCCGCCGGCATCGGCGGCCCCCTCCTCATCCAGGACCAGCACCTCATCGAGAAGCTGGCCCGCTTCAACCGCGAGCGCATCCCGGAGCGCGTGGTGCACGCCCGCGGTTCCGGCGCCTACGGCCACTTCGAGGTGACCGACGACGTCACCGACTACACGCACGCCGACTTCCTGAACACCGTCGGCAAGCGCACCGAGGTCTTCCTGCGCTTCTCCACCGTGGCCGACTCGCTGGGTGGCGCGGACGCGGTCCGCGACCCGCGCGGCTTCGCCCTGAAGTTCTACACCGAAGAGGGCAACTACGACCTCGTCGGCAACAACACCCCGGTGTTCTTCATCAAGGACCCGATCAAGTTCCCCGACTTCATCCACTCGCAGAAGCGCGACCCGTTCTCGGGCCGCCAGGAGCCGGACAACGTCTGGGACTTCTGGGCGCACTCCCCCGAGGCCACGCACCAGGTGACCTGGCTGATGGGCGACCGCGGCATCCCGGCGTCGTACCGCCACATGGACGGCTTCGGTTCGCACACCTACCAGTGGACGAACGGCAAGGGCGAGTCCTTCTTCGTCAAGTACCACTTCAAGACGGACCAGGGCATCCGCACCCTGACCGCCGACGAGGCCGCAAAGCTCGCGGGCCAGGACCCGACCTCGCACCAGACCGACCTGGTGCAGGCCATCGAGCGGGGCGTGTACCCGTCCTGGACGCTGCACGTGCAGCTCATGCCGGTGGCCGAGGCGGCGAACTACCGCTTCAACCCGTTCGACGTGACCAAGGTGTGGCCGCACCGCGACTACCCGCTGCACCGCGTGGGCCGGCTGGTCCTCGACCGCAACCCGGACAACGTCTTCGCCGAGGTCGAGCAGGCCGCCTTCTCCCCGAACAACTTCGTTCCGGGCATCGGCCCCTCCCCCGACAAGATGCTCCAGGGCCGCCTGTTCGCCTACGCGGACGCGCACCGCTACCGCCTGGGCGTCAACCACACCCAGCTCGCGGTCAACGCCCCCAAGGCGGTGCCCGGCGGCGCGGACAACTACGGCCGCGACGGCCTGATGGCCGCCAACTCGCAGGGCCGCGGTGCCAAGAACTACGAGCCGAACTCCTACGACGGCCCGGTCGAGACCGGCCGTCCGCTGGCGGCCCCGCTCGCGGTGTCCGGCCACACCGGCACCCACGAGGCACCGCAGCACACCAAGGACGACGACTTCTTCCAGGCGGGTGAGCTGTTCCGCCTGATGTCCGAGGACGAGAAGAAGCGCCTGATCGCGAACATCGCCGGCGGCCTGTCCCAGGTCTCCCGCAACGACGTGGTCGAGAAGAACCTCGCCCACTTCCACGCCGCCGACACGGAGTACGGCAAGCGCGTGGAAGAGGCGGTCCGCGCCCTGCGCGAGGACTGACCGGCGAGCAAGCTCGCGCGCGGGACCCGGCGGGGAGGCCGGGACCGTGCGCGCGGCCCGCGCAGGCACCGGAGCGGCCCGGATGAGGGGTTGCCGCCCGATGCCGGCGCGGGCAGGGCGAGGACCGCGGCGGCCTGCGAGCCAGTGCGGTGGTGAAGGGCCCGGAAGCTTCTCCTACGACCTGAGGGGAGAGGCGTTCCGGACCCGTCGCACCGCCGCGGTCCCAGCCACCACCCGCCCCTTCTCGGAAGGGGCCCCAGAACTCCGTCCGGCGGCGCGAACGACCTGTCGCGCCCAGCCTCGCGCTGTCGGACGGACACCACGTGACAGCATGTGACAGCACGTGAAGAACCTTCACCGGCTGAGAAGCGCCGGATGCGGACGGTCCCGCATCCGGCGCTTCTCGGCGTTCGCCGGGGTGCGGATTCCCTGCCCGCGCAGCAGCCTGAAGACATGGCAACGGCACACCCACCCGAGCATCCGCACATCGTGGTCCACGCCCCCGCCCTCGACGGCTCCCGCCGGGTCACCTCCGGTGACGAGACGCTGGGCGTCGCCTCGCACGCCGACGACGTCGCCGAGCTGCTCCGGCTGGCCGACCTGTACGTGACCGACGTCGGGGAGAGCGACCTCGTCGAGTGGCAGGGCGGCGGCCCGGACGACTGGCCGGGACTGCACGAGCACCATGAGCACCACGAGGGCTGAAGGCGCGTAGGCGCTCCCGGCAGCGGGCACAACCCCGGGCAACACGGGGTGCTCTCGGGGGTGGTCTCATGGGCGACGACAGGCACGACGACAGGCACGACGACAGGACGGTCCGGCTCGCACCGCACGAGGTCGCGCTGCTGCGCGGCGGCCCCCGTGCCGCCGTGACGGTCGCCGTGGTGGACCTGTATCTGCGAGGCGCCCTCGACACCGGCCCGCCGGGCACCGTACGGGCCCTGGCGACGGAGCCGGGGGCGGCCGCGGTTCCCCTCCCGCCGCTGGCGGAGGCGGTGCGGGGCTGCCTCCACGAGCCCCTCGCGCCGAGGAGGCTGACCCGGCACACGGACGTCCGCCTGGCGGTGGCGCTGATGCGGATCCCCCTGGCGGAGGCCGGGCTGCTGCGCTACCCGCTGCTCGGTCCGACCCGTGCCGCCCGCCGCCGGGTGCGGTCCCTGCGGGAGGCGCACCCGCTGCCCACGAGCCGGCGGGGCCTGACGGCCGACGACAGGCTGCTCGCCGTCGCCCTGCACGATGTGGCCGCCCTGCGCGTGCTGCTGCCCCGCTTCGCTCTGCGGGCCGGGCTCACCGACCGGGTGGAGGTGGCGGACAAGGGCCTGCTCAAGCACTCCCCTCCTGAACGCGGAAGCGGCTCGGGAGGCGGCATGGCGTACTACTGCGGGAGCGGCGGAGGTGGCGGCGGCGACTGAGCGGGAAGCGCGGCAGGGCACGCGAGAGAGCGGCCCGTCCGTCAGGACCGGGCCGCTCTCGCGGTGCCGCGTAAGGGTCAGGCCTTCAGCGTCCGGATCGCCGTCGGGGCGTGCCCCGGCTCGGTCGCCAGCTCCTCGAACTCCATGACGTTGCCGATGTCGTTGGTGCCCGACATGGAGATGTTGGTGATGCGCTCCAGGATCGCCTCGACCACGACCGGCACCCGGTGCTCGGCGGCGAGCTTCTTGGCCTGCTCCAGGGCCGCGCCCAGCTCGCCCGGGTCGGTCACCCGGATCGCCTTGCAGCCGAGGCCCTCGGCGACCTTGACGTGGTCGACGCCGTAGACGCCCAACTCGGGCGAGTTGATGTTCTCGAACTCCAGGTTGACCTGGAAGTCGATCTCGAACGCCCGCTGCGCCTGACGGATCAGGCCCAGGTAGGAGTTGTTGACCAGGACGTGGACGTACGGGATCTTGTGCTGCGCGCCGACGGCCAGTTCCTCGATCATGAACTGGAAGTCGTAGTCGCCGGAGAGCGCCACGACCTGCGCGTCGGGGTCGGCCTTGGCGACGCCGAGCGCCGCCGGGACGGTCCAGCCGAGCGGGCCGGCCTGGCCGCAGTTGATCCAGTGCCGCGGGCGGTAGACGTGCAGCATCTGCGCGCCGGCGATCTGGGAGAGGCCGATGGTGGAGACGTACCGGGTCTCCGGGCCGAAGGCCTTGTTCATCTCCTCGTAGACGCGCTGCGGCTTGATCGGGATGTCGTCGAAGTGCGTACGGCGCTGGAGGGTGGCCTTGCGCTCCTGCGCGGAGGCGGCCCACGCGGAGCGGTCGGGCAGCTTCCCGGCCGCCTTCAGCTCCTTCGCCACCTCGACGAACAGCTCCAGGGCCGCCTTCGCGTCGGAGGCGATGCCGTAGTCCGGGGCGAAGATCTTGCCGATCTGGGTCGGCTCGACGTCGACGTGGACGAACTTCCGGCCTGCCGTGTAGACGTCCAGCTTGCCGGTGTGGCGGTTGGCCCAGCGGTTGCCGATGCCGAGGACGAAGTCGGACTCCAGGAAGGTCGCGTTGCCGTAGCGGTGCGAGGTCTGGAGGCCGACCATGCCGGCGTTCAGCTCGTGGTCGTCGGGCAGCAGGCCCCAGCCCATCAGGGTCGGCACGACCGGGGTGCCGGTCAGCTCGGCGAACTCCACCAGCAGGTCGGCGGCGTCGGCGTTGATGACACCGCCGCCGGCCACGATCAGCGGGCGCTCGGACGCGTTGAGCAGGCCGATGGCCTTCTCGATCTGGGCGCGGCTCGCGGCCGGCTTGTAGACCGGGAGCGGCTCGTAGGTGTCCGGGTCGAACTCGATCTCCGTCATCTGGACGTCGATCGGCAGGTCGATCAGGACCGGGCCGGGCCGGGCGGAGCGCATCAGGTGGAACGCCTGCTGGAAGACGCCGGGGACTTGCGCGGCCTCCAGCACGGTGACGGCCATCTTGGTCACCGGCTTGGCGATGGAGGCGATGTCGACGGCCTGGAAGTCCTCCTTGTGGATCACCGCGGTCGGCGCCTGGCCGGTGATGCACAGGATCGGGATCGAGTCGCCGATCGCCGAGTAGAGGCCGGTGATCATGTCGGTGCCGGCCGGCCCGGAGGTGCCGATGCAGACGCCGATGTTGCCGGGGTGGGTCCGCGTGTAGCCCTCGGCCATGTGCGAGGCGCCCTCGACGTGCCGGGCGAGGGTGTGGTTCACGCCGCCGGATGCCTTGAGCGCCGCGTAGAAGGGGTTGATCGCCGCTCCCGGCACACCGAACGCGTCGGTGACGCCTTCGCGCTTGAGGATCTCAACTGCCGCTCGGGCAGCGGTCATACGAGCCATCGAGTACTCCTGCTCCGGCTTTCGGATTCGCACGCCCGTCGCGCCCCGCGGTGAGCTCTTCCGTAGCAACTTCCGTATAGCGAAATTTGTTTTCTACGATCTGGAAGTAATGTAAGTGGGTAGCGGAGGGTCGTCAAGAGAGGACGATGGGGGCCATGTCCGAGACCATCTCGGTGTGCTGCACCGCCTGCGGGCGCCGGCACCGCTACACGGCACCGTCGTATCCCTGTGCGTGCGGGGCGCCCGTCGCCCCGGCGCTCGATCCGCGCGGGTCTCCGACCGCGGTCACCCACCGGACGTGGGACGAGGAGTGGATCGGCGTGCGCTGCGCGGCCTGCGGGGCCGAGAGCCGGTGGCCGCGGCCGGAGCTGGGCTGCTCGTGCGGGACGGTGCTGTGCGTGCCGGTGGACCGCGCGGCCACCGGCCGGTCCGGGCGTCCCCCCGGGTCGCGGGTCCCCGCCCACCGGGCCGTCCCGATCCGCACCGCCCGGGACGCGGTCACCGCCGCCGTCCTGTATCTGCGCGGGCTGGGTCACCGGGACGTCCGGCGCGCCGAGCAGCGGCCGGTGTCCGGCATCGGGCTGGCCGCGCCCGGCATCGTCGTCCAGGTGGATCCGACGGTGGGACCGGCCTCGGCGCGGGACGTGGAGTGCCTGTGGCTGACCGCCATGGCGGAGTCCGCGGCCTGCGTCTACTTCTCCCTCGCCGGGTACGCCGAGGAGGCCCGCGCCCGCGCCGATCTGCTGGGCGTCCCGCTCTTCGTCCTCGACCCCGCGGGTGTGCCGCGCCCGGTCAACGCGCCGGCCGTGGCGCTGGACGCCACGGCCGGCTGATCTCCCACTCGGTGCGCCCTACGCCCCGAACCGCTCCCGCAGCTCGATCTTGCGCACCTTCCCGGAGACGGTCATCGGGAAGGAGTCGAGGATCTGGAGGCGGCTGGGCACCTTGTAGTGGGCCAGCTGGTCCTCGCAGTAGGCGCGCAGCTCCTCCAGGGTGAGCGGGTCGGCCGCGTCGCGCGGGATGACGCAGGCGAGGACCTCCTCGCCGTAGCGCTCGTGCGGTACGCCGACGACCTGGACGTCCGCGATCTTCGGGTGGGCGTAGAGGAACTCCTCGACCTCGCGCGGGTAGATGTTCTCGCCACCCCGGATGATCATGTCCTTGATGCGGCCGACGATCTCGACGTAGCCGTCCTCGCGCATCACCGCGAGGTCGCCGGTGTGCATCCAGCGGCCGGGGTCGATGGCCTCGGCGGTCTTCTCCGGCTCGTCCCAGTAGCCGAGCATCACGCTGTAGCCGCGGGTGCGCAGCTCGCCGGCGTCGCCGCGCGGCACGGTCACGCCGGTGACCGGGTCGACGACCTTGACCTCGATGTGGGGCAGGACCCGGCCGACGGTGCCGGTGCGGTGTTCGAGGTCGTCGTCCATCCGGGTCTGGAGGGAGACCGGGGAGGTCTCGGTCATGCCGTAGCAGATGGAGACCTCCTCCATGTGCATCTCGGCGACCACCCGTTTCATGACCTCCACCGGGCAGGGCGAGCCGGCCATGATGCCGGTGCGCAGGGAGGTGAGGTCGTAGGAGGCGAAGTCGGGGAGGTTCAGCTCCGCGATGAACATGGTGGGGACGCCGTACAGGGACGTGCACCGCTCCCGCCGCACCGCCTCCAGCGTGGCGGCCGGCTCGAAGGACGGGCCGGGGATGACGATGCAGGCGCCGTGGGAGGTGGCGCCGAGGTTGCCCATGACCATGCCGAAGCAGTGGTAGAAGGGCACGGGCAGGCACACCCGGTCCTGCTCCGTGTAGCCGACCGTACGGCCCACCCAGTAGCCGTTGTTGAGGATGTTGTGGTGGGAGAGGGTGGCGCCCTTCGGGAAGCCGGTCGTGCCGGAGGTGTACTGGATGTTGACCGGGTCGTCGCAGCTCAGCTCGGCGGCGATCAGATCGACCCGCTCCTGCGGCACCGAGGCGGCACCCGCCGTCAGCGCGCCCCAGGACGGGTCACCGATGTAGACGGTCTCCCGCAGGGCGGGGCACCTGCCGCGGACCTGCTCCACGATCGCCCGGTAGTCGCTGCTCTTGTGCGAGAGGGACGCGATCAGCACGGCGATGCCGGCCTGCTTGAGCACGTACTCCAACTCGTGCGCGCGATAGGCCGGGTTGACGTTCACCATGATGGCGCCGATGCGGGCGGTGGCGTACTGGACGAGGACCCACTCCGGGCAGTTGACCGCCCAGATGCCGACCCGGTCGCCCTTGCCGACGCCCTTCGCCAGCAGCCCGCGCGCCACCTCGTCGACGTCCGTGCCGAACTCGGCGTAGGTCCAGCGCCGTCCGGACGGCACGTCGACCAGGGCCTCGCGGTCCGGGTGGGCGGCGATCGCGCGGTCGAGGTTGGCGCCGATGGTGTCGCCGAGGAGGGGGGTGGTGCTGGTGCCGTGGGTGTACGACGGTTGCGCCGGTCGTGACGGCTGCGGGGTCACCGGAAGTCCTCCTCGCGGTACTCGTTCAGGGAACCGGCCGCCGTGGCCTCGCGCAGTTCGATGCGGCGGATCTTGCCGGAGACGGTCTTGGGCAGCTCGCCGAACTCCAGGCGGCGGACGCGCTTGTAGGGGGCGAGGGTCTCGCGGGAGTGCTCGAACAGCACCTTCGCGATGTCCGGGCCCGGCTCCCAGCCGGCCGCCAGGACGATGTACGCCTTCGGCACCGCGAGGCGCAGTTCGTCCGGGGCGGGCACGACCGCGGCCTCGGCGACCGCCGCGTGCTCCAGCAGGGCGCTCTCCAGCTCGAACGGGGAGATCTTGTAGTCGGAGGCCTTGAAGACGTCGTCGCTGCGGCCGACGTACGTCAGGTATCCGTCCTCGTCGCGCGCGCCGATGTCTCCGGTGCGGTAGTAGCCGCCGGCCATCGCCTCGGCGGTGCGGTCGGGGTCGCCGTGGTAGCCGGTCATCAGGCCGACGGGACGGTCGGACAGGTCCAGGGCGATCTCGCCCTCGTCCGCGCCGGGCGCGCCGGTGACCGGGTCGAGCAGCTCGACGCGGTAGCCGGGACTGGGGCGGCCCATGGAACCGGTCTTGAGGACCTGGCCGGGGCTGTTGGAGACCTGGACGGCGGTCTCGGTCTGTCCGAAGCCGTCCCGGATGGTCCTGCCCCAGGAGCGGCGGACCTGTTCGATCACCTCGGGGTTCAGCGGCTCACCGGCGGCGACGACCTCGCGCGGCGGGGTGGTGAGCCGGCTCAGGTCGGACTGGATGAGCATCCGCCAGACCGTCGGCGGGGCGCAGAACGTGGTCACGCCGGCCCGGTCCATCTCGGCCATCAGCCGGGCCGCGTCGAACCGGGTGTAGTTGTACAGGAAGACGGTCGCCTCGGCGTTCCACGGCGCGAACAGGTTCGACCAGGCGTGCTTGGCCCAGCCGGGCGAGGAGATGTTCAGGTGGACGTCGCCGGGCTTGAGCCCGATCCAGTACATGGTCGCCAGGTGCCCGACGGGGTACGACACGTGGGTGTGCTCGACCAGCTTGGGGCGGGCGGTCGTGCCCGAGGTGAAGTACAGCATCAGCGGGTCGTCGGCGGCGGTGGGGCCGTCGGGGGCGAAGGCGTCGGAGGCCGTGTGCACGTCCTCGTAACGCCGCCAGCCGGGCTCCGTCGTTCCGCCCACCGCGACGCGCGTGTAGTCGCCGGGTACGTCGGCGAACTTGCCGGTGTCCTCGGCGCGGACGACGACATGGCTCACCCGGCCGCGGTCGACGCGGTCGCGGAGGTCGGCGGGGCCGAGCAGCGGGGTGGCCGGGATGACGACGGCGCGGAGCTTCATCGCCGCGAGCGCCGTCTCCCACAGTTCGGCCTGGTTGCCGAGCATGACGAGGATGCGGTCCTCGGGGCCGACGCCCCACTCGCGCAGCCGGTTGGCGACCCGGTCGGAGCGGGCGGCCATCTCGGCGAAGGAGACCCGGACCTCGGAGCCGTCCTCCTCGACGATGTGCAGCGCGGTGCGTTCGTTGCCGTCGGCGATGACGTCGAACCAGTCCAGCGCCCAGTTGAAGTGCTCGGGCCGCGGCCACCGGAACCCCTCGTAGGCGGCGGTGTAGTCCTCGCGGTGTTCCAGCAGGAAGTCCCGTGCGCTGCGGAACAGCTCCGTGGCCGTCGTCATCTGTCCTCCTCTGTGCCGGACCTTGCCGGGCGGCTCTGTGCCATCGTCTAATCCGTGATGCAGGTCTCACTACCCCCGAACGGGGGTGTGCGTCCCGGGACGGGCGCGAGGGAGGGCGGAACGAGTGGCGGTGGACGCGGCCGACGTGGTGGAGATCCGGAACGCGCTGGTGAGGATGCGGCGCACGACCGGGCTGCCGGTCGCCTTCGGCGGGCTGGTGGAGTGCGGGCGGCGACGGGTGCGCATCAGCGAACTCAGCGGCACCGCCACGACCGCGCTCAGCGCCCTCGCGGTGACGTCGGGCAACGGGCTGGGCGGCAAGGCCGTGGAGCTCACCCGGCCGTGCGCCGTGACGGACTACTCCGTCTCCCGGCACATCAGCCACGAGTACGACCTCCCGGTCGCCGCCGAGGGCCTGCGCTCGGTGCTGGCGGTGCCGGTGGTCGTACGGCGCCGGGTGCGCGGCGTGCTGTACGGCGCCCTGCGCACGGCCCAGCCGCTGGGCGAGCGCACGTTGAGTGCGGCCGTGGCGGCGGCTCGGGACGTGGAGCAGGCGCTGGTGCTGCGGGACGAGGCGGGTGAACTGCTGGCGGCGGCCCGGCCGGAGCCGGCAGGCGACCCCGCGGGCGCCGCGGCCTGGGAACAGGTACGGGAGGCGCACGCGGCGCTGCGGGCACTGGCACCCAGGATCGCGGACCCGTCGCTGCGGGACGAACTGCTGCGCGCGTGCGGGCTGCTGGCGGTGGGGAGCGGGGCCGCCGCCCAGGGGCCCCGGCCGGCTCCGCGCGAGATGGACGTGCTGGCCTGCGTGGCCGCGGGCGCGACGAACGCGGCGGCCGCGGAGCGGCTCGGCCTGCGGCCGGAAACCGTCAAGGGCTACCTGCGCTCGGCCATGCGCAAGCTCGGCGCCCGGACGCGCGGAGAGGCGGTCGTCGCGGCGCGCAGGGCGGGGTGGCTGCCCTAGGGTCTGTCGTTTGGATCTTGCCGGCGTCGCGGGGCGCGGCACGCGCATCCGCGGCGTTGTCGTGGGCGGGCAATCGCGGTGTTTTCCACGGCCTTTGTTTTCGGTGCCGCCGTTTGTTATTCGGCTCACCCGCTCGTCCCCCCGTAATTCAATGGACCGATGCCTAATATTGGCCGGGACACGACATACGGAGGGGAGCGGTCACCGTGCGACGGGACTTCGCGGAGTCTGGCGGGTGCCGTTCCGACCTGGTCATCGGGCGGGAGGAGTCGTTCGGCGCGGCGCGTGAGCAGCTCGCCCGAGGGGGGAGCGTGCTGCTGCACGGGCCCGCCGGAATTGGAAAGTCGACCGTCCTGCGGACCCTGGCCGCGGAATATGCCCGCACCGCGCACACCGTGTTGCGCTGCTCGGCCACCGAGTCCGAATCCCATCTCCCCTTCCTGGCCCTCGCCGACCTCCTGGGGCTGGTCCTGGACGACGTGTCGGACGGGCTGCCCGCCGCCCAGCGCACCGCGCTGGAGTCGGCGCTCACCGGCCGCGGCGAGTCCACGCTCCAGCGCGACGGTCTCGCGCTGCGCCTGGCCGTGCTCTCCGCGCTGCGTGCGCTCGCCGCCGAGGGGCCCGTCCTCGTCGTCGCCGACGACCTGCAGTGGCTCGATCCGGCCAGCGCCGAGCTGCTCGGCTTCGCCGCCCGCCGTCTGGGCGACACCCCGGTACGGCTGCTGTGCGCGGTGCGGACGGAGGGGCCGGAGACCGAGGGCGCGGAGTACGACCGCCATCTGCGCGCGTCCCCGCCGGACACGCGCGCGGTCCGCCTCGGCCCGCTGACCCGCGCCCAGGTGTCGACGCTGCTCGACGAACGCGGCTACGCGAGCCTGCCCCGCTCCACGGTCCGCGACATCCACCGCACCAGCGGCGGCAATCCGCTGTTCGCGCTGGAGCTGGGCCGGGCGCTGGCCGAGAGCCCCACCCCGCCGCGGCCGGGCGAGCCGCTGCCGGTGCCGACCTCGCTGCGCGCCCTGGTCCTGTCCCGGCTGGAGATGCTGTCGGACGAGGCGCGCCGCACCCTCCTGGTCGCGAGCGCCGGCGCCCGCCCCACCCCGGCGCTGCTGCACGCGGCCGGCCGGGAGAACGCGGAGGCCGAGACCGCCCAGGCGGCGACGCTCGGACTGCTGGCGACCGACCCGCAGGGTCCGACCGTACGGTTCGCGCATCCGCTGATCTCGGCCGCGCTGTACGCCGAGGCACCGGCGCCGGAGCGGCGGGCGGCGCACGCCGCGCTGTCCACGGCGGCCTCCGACCCGATCGAGCGCGCCCGGCACCTGGCCCTGGCCACCACCGGCACCGACCCGGAGGTGGCGGCCCGGCTGGCGGAGGCCGCCGCGCTGTCCCGGGACCGCGGGGCGCCGTCGGTGGCCGCGTCGCTGGGGCTGCTCGCGGCCCGGCACACCCCGGCGGACAGCGCACCGGGACCGGACGAGCGCCGGCTGACGGCCGCCGAGGACGCGATCACCGCCGGCGAGGTGGACCTCGCCCGGGACATCGCCCGCGAGGTGCTGACCCGGACCGGCGCACCCGGCGAACGGGTACGCGCCTGGATGGTGGTGATCGAGGCGGCCGGGCAGGCCATCGGCGACGTCGACGCCGTCTTCCCGCAGGCCCTGGCCGACGCGGGTGACGACCCGCGGCTGCTCGCCCTGGTCCACTACCAGCTGGCCTGGCGCTCCCTGGTGGTGCAGGGCGACTTCGCGCAGGGCCGGGAGGAGGCCGCGCACGCGGCCCGGCTGGCGGCGCGGGCCGGGGACCGGCGCACCGAAGTGCTCGCGCTCGCGTTCCAGGCCCAGGCCGAGACGCTGATGGGGCATCCGGGCGCCCCGGCGACCATTCGGCGGGCGCTGGAGGAGCCGCAGGACCCCCGGGTGGCGTGCCACCACAACGGCGCCGGTTCGTCGCGGTTCCGGTGGCTGGTGATGAGCGACCGGCTGGCCGAGGCGCGGACCACCGTCACCGCGCTGCTGCGCGAGGTGCGCCGGCGCGGCATGGCCGAGAGCGAGGTCCACTACCTGCGCTTCCTCGCCGAGACCGAACTGCACTCCGGGCACTGCGGCCGGGCCCTGGAACTGTCCCGGGAGAGTCTGACGCTGGCGCGGGACGCGGGCATCGGCGAGGGCGCGGGCGCGATGCAGGCGGCGCTCGCCGAGGCCGCCGGCGGCGACGTGGAACGGGCGCTGGCGCTGGCGCGGGAGGCGGTGCGGCGGGCCGAGGAGGACGGCGACGCCGTGTACCTGTCGCGGGCGCTGGCCGCGCTCGGGCACGCGAGCCTGGTGGCGGGCGACGCCGGGGCGGCCGTGCGGGCGCTGCGGCGGGTGCGGGAGCTGGAGGCCGGGGCGGGCATCACCGACCCGGCGCGCGGCAGGTGGCAGGGCGACCTAGCCGAGGCCCTGGTGCGCACCGGGGAACCGGCCGAGGCCCAGGACGTCATCGAGGTCACGCGCGCGCACGCGCTCCGGCTCGGGCGGGAGAGCGTGCTCGCCGTGCTGGACCGGGCCGAGGCACAGGTGCGGGCGGCGCGGGGCGAACACCGGGCCGCCGTCACCCGGTTGGCGTCGGCGCGGGAGCGGCTCGCCGGGCTGGGCTACGGCCTGGAGGAGGCGCGGGCGGCCTTCGCGCTGGCGGCGCTGCACGCCGGACGGCCGGGACGGGCGGCCGGACCGGCGTCGTACGACGAGGCGGCTCGGCTGTTCCGGCGCTGCCGGGCGCTGCCCTGGCTGCGGCAGGTGGAGGCGGCGGTCGCGGCGCAGGCGACAGGGCCGCCCCCGGCGCCGCCCACCGTGCCGGACGGCCTGGCGGGACTCGCCTCGATGGAGCGTCAGGTGGCCGCGCTCGTCATGGAGGGCGCGACCAACCGGGAGATCGCCGCCCGCCTGTTCGTCAGCGTCAAGACCGTCGAGGCGACCCTGACCCGGGTCTACCGCAAGCTCGGGATCCGATCCCGGGTCGACATCGTCAGACTGGCGGCGGGCCGGCGACCCGACTGAGAAGGGCGGGGTTCACCAACCTGGGAAGGGCAGGGTTTACCGACGGTGAACCGAGGGTTTTCCCTGCCCGACTCCCCTAGGGGCTTCCCTCATTGGGCGGTCCATACCGCCGGTTCTAGCGTGAGCACGTGCCGCTCGCCCGGGCATACGGGGGTCTGTCCCGAGACCCCCGTGCCACCCCCCACGCCCGTGCGACCCCCCACCGGCAACCCCTTGAGGAGACTCATGTTCGGGCTCACCCGCGCCAGATCGGCCGCCGCCGCCCTGGCCACCGCCGGCGCCACCGCGCTGCTCGCCGCCCCCGCCGCCGTCGCCGCACCGCAGCCGGTCGTCGGCGGTACGACCACCACGACGAGCGCGTACCCCTTCGTCATGCAGATCACGGACGCCTCGCAGAACCAGTTCTGCGGCGGCACCCTGGTCAGTCCCACCAAGGTCGTCACCGCCGCGCACTGCATGGTCGGCGAGACCACCCGCAGCGTGCGCGTGGTCGGCGGACGCACCTACCTCAACGGCACCAACGGTACGGTCGCCCAGGTCAGCAGGATCTGGATCCACCCGGACTACACCCGCGTCACCAACGGCGACGACGTGGCCGTACTGACCCTGTCGAGGTCGATGCCGTACACCCCGGCGAAGTACGTCTCCTCCTCGGACACCTCCGTCTACGCGGCCGGCACCACCGCCCGCGTCCTCGGCTGGGGCACCACCCGGGAGAACGGCGGCTCCTCCAACCAGCTGCGGACCGCGACCGTCCCGGTCGTCTCGGACACGAGCTGCCGCGGCTCCTACGGCTCCGACTTCGTCGCGGGCGACATGGTGTGCGCCGGATACACCTCCGGCGGTGTGGACACCTGCCAGGGCGACAGCGGCGGACCCCCGCTCGTCGGGGGCGTCCTGGCCGGCGTCACCTCCTGGGGCGAGGGCTGCGCCCGGGCCGGTTACCCGGGGGTCTACTCCCGGCTGACCACGTTCTCGGACCTGGTGACCGCGCAGGTCACCTCGTAGCCCCCGCCCCGGCGGCTCTCCTGATCTCCTGAGTACCCCTCAGGTGAAAGACCGGGGGGCGTTGCGAGCCTCCACGAGCGGCCCGCAACGCCCCCTCTCCATGTCAGTCGCGCACCGTCCCGAAGCGGACGTCGTACGCCGCCCCCGGGTGCATCGTCGCCAGCGTCCGCTCCCCCTCGGCCGCGACCTCGTCCTTCCGCGCCTTGGTGAGGCGGTCGAAGGGCTCGACGACGAGCGCGTCGTCGTCGAGCTTCCACAGCCCGGCCACGAAGCCGTCGACGAGGAGGACGCGGTAGGCCTGGTTCTTCTTCCAGGTGCGGCCCTTGTACGCGGGCGGGACGACACGGGAGCGGTCGGCGTGGGAGAGGAGCAGGTTGTCGAACTCCGGGAGGAGGCGCGGCGGGGCCGGCGTGTCCGGGTCGGGGCGGGGCGCGTCGGGGAGGTCGAACAGCTCGGTGCCGTCCTCGCTCCGGAAGGTGACGAGCCGGGGGCGGAGCCGTTCGAAGGCGTCCCGGAGGCGGGTGAGTCCCGCCCAGGTCTGCATGTCCTTCACGGAGGCGGGGCCGAAGGCGGCGAGGTAGCGCAGCACGGTGTCGTCCGGTGCCGGCGCGGGCAGCGCGGGGCGTCCGAGCCAGTGCTCGGCGGTGGTGAGCGTCACCTGGCCGCTTCTCCCCCACAGCCCACGCGGCGTCACCTGCACGAGCGGGAGCCGGCAGCGGGCGGCGACGGACAGCGCTCGCGGGTCGGCGCCCGGCCACTCGGCGAGGAGGGCCTCGCGCAACTGGCCCAAGGTGCGCGGCTCGGCCTCCACGAGTTCGCGGGCGAGGACGGCGAGCCGGTCCAGGTCGACGCCCACGAGGCCCTTGCGGAAGCTCCCCAACTCCCGGTCCCGGGCGGCCTGCACCAGCGGACGCAGGGTGAGGCAGTCGTCGGCGGTGTGGGTGTGGATGGTCGAGCGCATGGTGACGAGGCGGGCGACCCGGCGGTCGGCCATCGGCCCGGACAGGTCGGTGGGCGTGAAGCCGTCGAGGCGGGCGGCGAGCGCGTAGTACGGGGGCTTCACGTTCTGCGCCTGGAGTCCGACGAGGTGGGCGACGGCGGCCTCGGCGGACATCGACGCGCGGCGCAGCAGCAACTGCCGGGCCAGGGTGGCCCGGTTGAGGGCGCGGGTGCCGAGGGCGGGGGCCGTCGTTCGTGCCTTGGTCGTCATGGTGTGCACGGTAGCGGGGCTTGCGGACAGCTTCTGTCCGCGAGGAGTCCGGGAGCGCGGGGCACCTCTCGTTCAGTCCCCGGCGTCAGTCCCCGGCGTCAGTCCTCGGCGTCAGTCCTCGGCCCGGCTCAGCTCCACCGCGAAGCGGGCGCCCGCCAGCAGGGCCAGGTTCGACACCCACAGCCACACCAGGAAGACGATGACGCCGGCCAGGGAGCCGTACAGCCTGCCGTAGGTGCCGATGCCGGAGGCGTAGAGGGAGAAGGCCGCCGAGGAGGCCAGCCACAGCAGTGCCGCCAGGGCGCCGCCGGGCAGGGCCTGACGGCTTCTGCGGGCCGCTGCGGGGCCGGTGCGGAACAGGACGAGGACCAGCAGGGCGGCCAGGCACAGCAGGACCGGCCAGCGCAGCACGGACCATGCGGTGGTCGCCGTCGCACCGATGCCGATCCACCGGCCGAGCGCCTGGGCCAGCGGTCCGGTCAGCAGCAGCACCAGGGCGCTGGCGAAGAGCAGACCGAGCAGGCTCAGCGCGGTCAGGACGATTCGGTGCAGCCGGTGCCACAGGGGGCGCCGGTCGGGAACGCCGTGCATGTCGTGCAGGGCGCGGCGGAAGACGGCCAGGTAGCTGGAGGCCGACCAGAGCGCGCTGACGCCGCCCGCCACGGCCACGGTCAGGGCGGCGGAGCGCTGCCTGGCCATCTCGTGCAGGGTGCGGTGCAGTTCGGCACCGGACTGCGCGGGCGCCCAGGACGTCACGTCCGCGATGAGACGGTCCGTCAGGTCGGGGGCCACCAGGCCGATGACGGACGCGGTGACGACGAGGGCGGGTACCAGGGCGAGGACGGCGTAGTAGGTGAGGGCCGCCGCCCAGTCCGAGACGTTGTCGTCCCACATCGCCCGCGGCACCCGGCGCAGCGCCCCGGTCCACGGCACCGAACGGTCCCTGAGCCGGGTCAGCCGTGCCTCCAGGTAGGTCGTCATCGCGTACGCCGCTCGCGGTGGGACCGCACGCCCATGCGGACGTGGGTGGCCAGCGGGTGGGGAGCCAGGGACCGGCGGGCCTCGTCGAGCGCGCCGTGGGTGACCCGTTCCAGGACGGGTCCGGGTGCGGCGTCGGGCTCCAGGAGCAGGCGCACGCGGGTCCGCGACCGCTTCGGGCCCGCGGGCAGCCGTACGTGGGCGCGGGCGACCCCGGGGGTGGCCTCGGCGCGCCGGGCGACGGCGTCGGCCAGCGCGCGGGAGCGCAGGGTGAGGGGCGGGCCGGCCAGCGGCAGCCGGCGGCGTCCGCCGGGTCGCGACTGGGCCAGGAACCAGACGAGGCACAGCAGCAGCGCCGAGGCCGGGCCGGCGACGGCCACCAGGGTCCACCAACCGTGGCCACGGAGGTCGGCGAGGCCCGCGCGGTCCAGCAGCACCGTGCCGGAACCCGGGCCGGGCCACCACCCGGGCAGCCGCTCGGCGATCGGGCCGGCGGTGAGGACGAGCCACCCACCGCCGGCCAGCAGGGCCGTCCCGGCCAGCGCGAGCAGCGTGCGGTTGACGGTGTTGCGCAACGGGTTCACGAGTCGGTCTCCTTCACGGACGTCCGGTCATACGGCTGCCCCGGTTCGCCGCCGCCACCGGTGCGGGTGTGCGCCCGTGGGAGAACCCGACGGGGCGGGCCCGGTGCGCGGGGGCGTGCGCGGCGTGATCACGGGGCACCTCCCTCGCGGTCCGGTCGCCCCACGACGCTCGGCGTCTCCGGCGTCTCCGGCGTCTCTGGAGCCCCCGGCGTCGCGTCGGAGGACTCCCCCGGCCGCCCGTCCGCGATCCCCGGGCCGTCCGCGACGGCTGTCCCGGGCGGGCGCCAGTAGGGCTCTGTGCGCAGGGTGACGCGTGACTTCAGGGGCCTGGCCAGGCCCAGACCGGTGAGCGTGGAGTCGACCGCGGCACGGAGGGCGGCGTGCGCCGCGGGCCGGTCGCCGAAACCGAGGCGGGCCCGTAGCCGTACGCGCCGTCTGCCGCAGCGCACCCGGACGCCCGTCACGCCGGGTACGGCAGCGGCGGCGTCGCGCAGCAGTTCCGCCGCCGCCGACCGCTCCAGCACCGCGCGCTGCCGGCGGTGCCCGGGCGCCGGGGCCATCGGGAGAACCCCGCGCAGGCCAGGTGTCGACGCCAGCCACAGCAACCAGGCGCCCAGGAGGGCGGCGACGGCGCCGCCCGCCACGACCGGGCCGTCCCCGGGGCCGTGTGCCGCCAGCCAGTCGACCGCCCCGGTGCGCCAGGCGGCCGGACGCCGGTCGGCGAGGTGCACGGACAGGACGTCGTACAGGAGGACGGCGCACACCGCGGCCGCGGTCAGGGACACCAGCGCGGCCGGGACCCGGCGCGGCGACCAGGGCCGCCGGGCCCGGCCGGACGGCCGTTCCCGGTCGGCGGCGGGCGGCTGCGGGGCCGCCCGGTCCGCGGTCAGCGCCTGGACGCGGACGGTCGCCGCCCGCACGGTGAGACCGCTCAACTCGGCGACCCGGTCCGCCATCCGGCCACGGACCCGTTCCCCCGCCTCCCCGAGCGCCGCCGGGTAGGGCAGCCGCACGTCGACGGAGACGTCGGCGCGGCGTCCGTGGACCGCCGCCGTGCCGTGCACGACCTGGGCGCGCCGCCCGGCGAGGTCGGCCTCACCGGCCGCGCGTTCCGCGATCCGGCGCACGGCGCGGTCGGCGACGACGGTCCTGCCGCGGTCGGCCGCCGCCGTGCGGTTGGGGCCGCCGGGGGTCGGTGCCGTGCGGTTGGAACCGCCGGAGGCGGGTGCCGTGCCGACCGCACCACCGGAGACCGATGGCAGGCCGGCCGCGCCGCCGGGGCCCCGCGCCCCGGTCACCGCGTGCTCCGGTCGCCGGGGGCCAGGAACCCACGCCAGTCCGTGCCGCTGGAACCACCGGGAGCAGGTGCCGTACCGACCGCACCACCGGAGATCAACACCAGGCCGACCCCTCCGCCGGAGGCCAACACCAACCCTCCCCCACCACCGGAGACCCACGCCGACACCGCCCCACCGCCGCGGCCCCACGCCCCGGTCACCGCGTGCTCCGGTCGCCGGGGGTCAGGAACTCACGCCAGTCCGTGCCGTTGTCCACCAGGCGCCCCAGGACACCGCCGACCGCGCCCAGGGCGGCCACCAGCAGGAACGCCCCGAAGCCGCCGAACCAGCCGGCGAAGGCCAGCGCCATGCCCACCAGCATGCCGATCACCGCTCTGCTCATCACTCACCTCCGCCTCTGCGAAACCGGTCCCTACTCGACGCGCGTCTCCACCGGGCGCTCCGGGTCCTCGTCGTCGGGCAGGTGGACGTCGTTGACGGTGATGTTGACCTCGACGACCTCCAGGCCGGAGATGCGCTCGACGGCGTCGATCACGTTCTCCCGGACGTCCCGGGCCAGGTCGGCGATGGGTACGCCGTACTCGACGACCAGGTCCAGGTCGATCGCGGTCTGCCGCTCACCGACCTCGACCTTCACTCCGCGGCCCACGTTCGGCCGGCCGCCGGGCACCCGGTCACGGACCGCGCCGATGGTGCGGGACAGGCCGCCGCCCATGTCGTACACGCCGGGGATCTCCCGCGCCGCCATGCCCGCGATCTTGACGACCACGACGTCGGCGATGGACGTGCGGCCGCGCGTGCCGGCCGGTTCGGTGGCCCCGGTGGAGCCGCCGCTCACGGTGGTCGTCGCGCCGCCCTGCGCGCTCCGGCCGGTACCGCTCGCCTGGCCCGTGGGGCCGTTCTTCTTCTCCATCGCGGTCGTCTGCGGTGTCGTCGTCATGGTGTCCTCCGTCAGCCGTGGTCGTTTGGTGCTTCTGGACGTTGGACACGGGTGGCGGTACGGCGTTACGCGGTTGAGGGGAACTTCTTCCGCACCGGCCCTTCGGTGGGCCCACGTAACGCCGGACGCGGTCGGCGTGTCCAACCGGGGAACCCGTTGCGAGGACTGTGGGAACGACGGAAGGGAGCGCACGTGCCGGGGGACGACGGACTGCTCGCGGTACGGGCCGCCGAGGGCGACGAGGACGCCTTCGAGGCGCTTGTGCGCCGGCACGCGCCCGCGCTGCTGCGGCTCGCGGCGCGCATGCTGGGGAGCCCGTCCGAGGCGGAAGACGCCGTGCAGGACGCGTTCGTCAGCGCCTGGCGCAGGCTGCCGGAGTTCCGCGGACAGTCGGCCTTCGGCACCTGGATGCACCGCATCGTCGTCAACCGGTGCCTGAACATGCTGCGCTGCCGGCATCCCGTGACGGACCTCGACAGCGTGCCCGAGCCCGTCGCGCCGGATCACGTGGCCTCGCCCGCCCGGGCCGCCGAGTCGCACGCCGCCGCGGTGGCGCTGGGCCGGTCGCTGTCCGCGCTCTCCCCCGAGCAGCGGGTCTGCTGGGTGCTCAGAGAGCTGGAAGGCCTGTCGTACGAGACGATCGCGGAGACGGTCGGGATCAGCCCCGAGGCTGCCCGCGGCCGGGTGTTCCGCGCACGACGCTGCCTGACGGAGGCGATGACCGCATGGCGATGAACACCGGGGCGGAGCTGCCCGGGCCCGGCGCCGGGCCCGGCTGCGCGAGCGGTACGGCGAACGGCACCGCGGACGGTTCGCAGGATGACGAGCGGCTGGCGTGCGGGCGGATGCTGTCCGAGGTGTGGGAGGCCAGGGAGGAGGGCGCGGACGCCACGCACCGGCGCGCCTGCCCGCACTGCGCGGCGGCCGTCCGGCAGCTCGACCTGCTCGGTGCGGCGGTGCGCGGGGCCGGGAGCGGGCGGGAGCCGGAGTGGGACGCCGGGGCGCTGACCGAACGCGTCATGGACGTGGTCCGGCTGGAGCTGCGGCCCGGACCGCCGCTGCCCCTCGGGGAGCGCGAGGAGGACCTGTGGGTGCGCGAGGCGATGGCCGCCAAGGCGCTGCGGGCCGCCGCCGAGACCGTCCCCGGCGTGCGGGCGGGCTCCTGCCGGATCCGGCCCGCCGAAGCCGGCGGTGCGCCCGCGCGCGGCCCGGTCCGGGTGCGGCTGGAGGTAGTCGTGCCGCTCGCGCCGGGCCTGCGCCAACTCGCGGAGGAGATCCGCCGGAGGGTGCGCGGGGCGGCGGACGAGGCCCTGGGGCTGCCGGTGGAGGACGTGGACGTGCACATCACCGACGTGACGGACCCGGCCGAAACGGATACGGACACCACCGAAGAAGAAGGGGAACGACCGTGACCGCTGCCGCCACCGGCCGGGACGCCCTCGCCGGCACCGTCGCGCGGGTCACCGCCGACGTGCCCGGTGTCGCCTTCCTGCGGCCGGGACTCGCGGGCCTGTTCCGCGGCTCCGCCCGCACCGGACCGCCGCTCCCGGCCGGCCGGACACCGGCGGGCGTACGGGTGACCCGGGCCTCCGGGACGGGGCCGTGGGAGGTGGACGTCCAGGTCGTCGTCCGCCGCGGTCACCGCGCCCTGACCGTCGCCCGCGCCGTACGCGACGCGGTGACCGCGGCTCTCGCGGAGGCGGCGCCCGGCGCGCAGGTGACGGTGACCGTCACCAACGCGGTGTGACTCCGGAGCCGCTTCACCCGCAGGTGCGCCGGTAGGCGAGCTGCGGCAGGAGTTCGTGCCAGGCGGCGGGGGTGAGGTCGCCACCGGTGCGGGCGCAGATGTGACGGACCGTCCGTTCCGTGTCGAGCGTCCAGAGCCGCGCCGTGAGGTCGTTGCTCGCGGAGGCGAGGGTGTCGCCGTCGGGGCTGAACGCGACCGAGTTGACCGTCTCCAGGTGGCCGGTGAGTTCGTTGCCGAAGGGCTCGGCGTGGGCAGGGTCGGCGACGTTCCACAGGCGTACCTCGTGGTCCTCGCCGCCGCTCGCGAGGGTGCGGCCGTCCGGGGCGAAGGCCACGGAGGTGACACCGCCGCGGTGCCCGGTCAGTTCCTCGCCCAGGGGGCGGACCCGGCCGGGGTCGGTGGCGTCCCACAGCCGTACCGTGCGGTCCCGGCCGCCGGTGGCGAGGGTGCGGCCGTCCGGGGAGAACGCCACCGAGTTGACCCAGTCCCCGTGGACGGTGAGGGGTTCGCCCACGGGGCGGGCCCGGTCGCGGTCGCTCACGTCCCACAGGCGGGCCGTCTTGTCCTGGCTGCCGGTGGCGAGGGTGCGGCCGTCGTCCGGGGCGAAGGCCACGGAGGTGATCCAGTCCGTGTGGGCGATCAGGGGCTCGCCGAGGGGACGTACGTCGTGCGGGCCCAGCACGTCCCACAGTCGGGCTCTGCCGTCCGCGCCGCCGGTGGCGAGGGTGCGGCCGTCCGGGGCGAAGGCGACGGTGAGGACACCGCCCGGGTGCGCGTCCGGGAGGGTGTCGGCGGGGGCGGGCCGGGCCGGTTCGGAGACGTCCCACAGACGTACGGTTCCGTCTTCCGCGCCGGTGGCGACCGTGCGGCCGTCGGGGGCGAAGGCCGCGGTCAGGACGGGGGCCTGGTGGCCGGTGAGGTGCCTCGGCAGGGCGCGGGGGTGTCCCGGCCGGCTGACGTCCCAGAGCCGGACCAGGGCGTCGTCGGTGCTGGCGGCGGCGAGGAGGCGGCCCTTCGGGTCGTAGGCCACGGAGGTGAGCGGGTTGGTGAAGTCGGTGAGGACGTTTTCCGGCAGCTGCCAGACGCGGACGCTGCGGTCCGCGCCGGTGGTGGCGAGGGTGCGGCCGTCCGGGGCGAACGCCACGTCCCACAGGCCCTCCGTGTGCCCGGTCAGCGGCTCGCCGATCTGCTGCGGGTACTTCGGGTTGGCCACGTTCCACAGGACCACGGTGTCGTCCTGCCCGGCCGTGGCCAGCGTGTGTCCGTCCGGGCTGAACGCCACGGCCCACACGGCGGCGGAGTGCGTGGTGAGCGGATCGCCCAGCGGGGTCGGGCCGCCCGAGCCGGACGCGTCCCACAGGCGCACCGTCTCGTCGTAGCCGGCGGTGGCCAGGGTGTCGCCGTCCGGAGAGAACGCCACCGACCAGACGGGCTCCTCGTGTGCGTGCCGGGGCTCCCCGAGCGGGGTCGCCCCGTCGGCGCCGTCCAGTCTCCACAGGCGGACGGTTCCGGTGTGGCCGGCCGTGGCGAGGGTGCGGCCGTCGGGGGCGAAGGCGACGTCGCGGACGCTGCGGGCGTCGGCGCGGGCCGGTGCGCCGAGCGGCTCGGGCCGGGCCGGGTCGCCCACGTCCCACAGGCGGACGGTGCCGTCGTCGCCGCTGGTGGCGAGCGTGCGGCCGTCGGGGGCGAAGGCGACGGCGACGACGGATTCCCCGTCGTGGCTCACCAGGGGCCGGCCGAGGGGCCTGGGCCGCTCGCGGTCGTGTGCGTCCCAGAGCCGGATGTCGCCGCCGTGCCCGGCCGCCACCAGCAGGGCGCCGTCGGGTGAGTAGGCCACGGCGCCCACCGGTCCGCCGGTGATGCGCAGCGGCTCGCCGAGCGGCTCGCCCGCGCCCGCCGTGTCCCACAGCCGTACGGTGCCGTCGTGGCCGCCGCTGGCGAGGGTCCGACCGTCGGGGGCGAACGCCACGGCACTGCCGATGCCCTCGTGTCCGGACAGCCGGCTGGACAGCACCTGGCCCGCGTCCGTGGTGAGCCGGGTCCGCAGGCCGGCGGTGGAGCGCATGCCGAACGCGGCGACGTCGAGCCGGGCGGTCAGTGCGGTGTTGGTGCCGCGCAGCCGGTCGGCCTCCGCGGTGATCCGGCTGAAGACGGCGTCGTCCCGCTCGGCCTGGGCGGTGGCCCACGCCCTCAGCGCGACGACGGCGGTGCCCGAGGCGACCAGGACCAGCAGGACGAGCGCTGCGGACAGGCCGCGCCGGAGCCATACCGCGCGGCGCCGCCGGCGGATCGACGCGGCCAGGAACTCGCTTTCCACCGGCGTGAGTTCCGCGCTCCGGTGGTCCCGCGGGAAGGCGTCGTGGGCGGCGGACAGGCGCGAGCCCGCGTAGAGCGCGGCGTTCTCCCGGCCGAGGGCCAGCCAGGTGCCGGCGGCTTCGGACAGTGCCCGGTGGACGCGCAGCCGGTCGCGTTCGGCGTCGATCCAGCCGCGCAGCCGCGGCCAGGCGGTGATGAGGGCCTCATGGGCCAGTTCGACGGTGCCGTCGTCGAAGGTGAGCAGCCGGGCCCGGACCAGCCGGTCCAGCACGGCACGGGCGCCGTCGGGGTCGCCGAGGTCGAGTTCCGCGGGCTCGGCGGGCCGCCGGGTGTCGGGGGTGCCGTCGCCGGGGGCGACGAGCCGCAGCAGGATGCGCCGGGCCAGGTCGGCCTGGGGGCCGGTGAGTTCGCCGTAGACCTCCTCGGCGGTGCGGACGACGGCGCCGCGCAGTCCGCCGGCGGCCTCGTAGGCGGACTCGGTCAGGGTCCGGCCGGTGCGGTGCCGCCAGGTCTCCAGCAACGCGTGCGACATCAGCGGCAGGCCGCCCGGCGCGTCCTCGACCTCGTCGAGCAGCCGTGCGGTCAGGGCGCGTTCGACGACCAGTCCGGCCGCGGCGGCCGGCCGGACGACGGCCTCCCTCAACTCCTGACGGCACATGGGTCCGACGAGCAGGGTCGCGTCCTGCAACGCCGCGGTGAGGCCCGGGTGTTCGGCGCACCGTCCCAGGAAGTCGGCGCGTACCGCGATCACCACCCGCAGTGAGCTGTCGGGGCCGGTGGCGGCGAGCAGTCGGTCGACGAAGGCGTTCCGTTCGGCCGGGTCGGTGCAGAGGGTGTACAGCTCCTCGAACTGGTCGACGATCAGCCAGGTGTCCGCGTCGGTCCCCGGCACGGGAGCCAGCCGGTCGGCGTGAGTGCGCAGCGGGTGCGCGCCGGGGGTGAGGATGCGTACGGCCGCGGGGGGCCCGGGGGCGTCCGCGCCGGTTCCCGGCTCGCGCAGGCGCGGGATCAGACCGGCCCGCAGCAGGGAGGACTTGCCGCTGCCGGAGGGTCCGAAGACGGCGGTGAAGCGGTGCCGGCGGGTCAGTTCGGTCAGTCGGCCGACCAGCCGGTCACGCCCGAAGAACAGGGCCGCGTCGTCCGGTTCGTACCGTGTCAGGCCCCGGTAGGGCGGTCGCGTGTCCTCGCCGGCGGCGGCGAGGGCGGCGGCCTCCGCGCTCGTCTCGCGCCAGCGCCGCTCCCATTCCTCCGGGTCGCCGCCGCAGACGTCGACGTAGGCGAGGGTCACCGCGAGCGTGGGGAGCTGCCGGCCGGCCGCCGCCTGCGACAGGGCGGTCACCGAGAACGGGACCTTCTGCGCCATCGTCCGGTACGTCGGTCGCCCCACCGACTCCCGCAGGGCGCGGAGTTCCGCGGCGAACCGCTGCACCGGTCCGGCATCCGGGTCGAGCCGTCGCTCCCGGCGTCCCACTCCGCTTCCGCTCACGTATCCCCGCCCACGCCGTCGTCGCTTGTCGCTCTCGGTTTCCGTCCGAGCGCCCACGGTAGGGAGCCGCCGAACGGGGCGGCAAGCGGACGACGGCTCATCGGCGGGTGGCGCACGGGGAGTTCACGGCCCCTTCACCCCGGTTCCGCATTGTTCCGGTGCCGTCCCGCGCCGTTCCGCATTGTTCAGGGCCGCGTCCGGGCTGCTGAACAACGGTGCGGCGCGGTGGAATCGGTGTCCGGGGGAGTGCGGGGCGGCGCGGACGCCACGCCCGTCACGGCCGTGCCACCCCGCACCCGCTTCGCCCGCTCCGGGGAAAGGCACATGAGGGAAGTGATCCGATGACTCCCGCCACCACTCGCCGGCCGGCCGGCGTCACCCTGGCCGTGGTCCTGCTGGCGCTGGGGACCCTGACGGCCGTCGCCGCGGCGACGGCCGACCCGCAGGCGCAGGCGCAGGCGCGGACGCTGATGACCGCGCTCTGGCTCGCCTGCGTCTGGTTCGCGGTCCGGGCCGGCCGCGGGCGGCGGACCGCGCGCACCACGGCCGCCTGTCTGACCGTGCTGATCCTGCTGCTGGCGGCCCCGTTCGCGCTCGTCGACCCGCTGTACGGCGGCCTCACCCTCCTGATGGCCGCGGTTCTGGCGGTCCCGGGGCTGTTCCTGCTGTACGCGCCCGCCGCCGAGGCGTACGTCCGCGCCCGGCAGGGCGAGGAGGGGGGCGAGGCATGACCCAGCCGCCGTACGACGAGCCGGAGTACCCCGAGTCCGAGTCGCCCGAGCCGGAGTACCGGCCGCCCGCCCCGCCGCGCGAACCGCGGGAGCCCGATCCGCTCGCCGTCGCCGTCGGCAACGCCTCGCTGCTCGGCGTGGGTTACCTGATCCTGGGACGGCAGGGGCTGTTCTGGGGCGCCGCGGTGGTCACCGGCTCGCTGGTGTGGCTGACCGTCTCGAAGGCCGAGACGTGGTGCGAGCTGCTCCTGCTGCTGTGGTGGGTGGTGGTCGTCGCGCACGGCCTGCGGCTGGCTCGGCGCAACCCGGAGGCGGGCCCCCGGCGCGGACAGCGGGTGCTCGCGCTCGCTCTCACCCTCCCGGTGCTGGCGACCGCCGGGTGGCTGCGCTTCGACGCCTACGGGATCGAGGACGACGTCGCCGAGGCCCGCGAGGACGGGGACTGCGTGGCCGTGGTGGCCGCCCAGGACAGGGTGGGGCCCGGCCACCGGCTGGCCGCCGCCCCGGTGGCCGCCCGCGGCGACACGGCGGTCGAGACGTGCGAGCTCCTGGACACGGCGGCCGGCTATCTGAGCGGCGGGCTCACCGGTGACCTGGAGATGCTGGAGACCGGCTTCGGACGGCTCGGCACGGTCCTGGAGGAACCCGGCAACGAGCAGACGGTCGGGACGACCCTGAAACGCTTCCTCGGGGATCTGCCCACCGACGACGGCTGCCGGACCATCCGGATCGCGGACTGGCTGCGCGACCGCGAGGGCGGGCCGAAGAGCCTGAACGGCCCCTCCTCCGCCACCGCGGCCCGGATAGCGCCCGAGGCGCTGATGGAGTGCGCCGACGCCCTCATGACCGACGAGGAGTGGGCGGACGCGCGCGACCGCTACCGGCGGCTGCTCGACGAGCACCCCGGCGACGACCGCGCGGAGGCCGCCCGCAAGGGAATCAGGAAGGCGGGTCTGGCCATCGAGCTGGACCACGTCAGGGAGCTGGTGACGGCGACGGACGGCATGAACACCGGGTACTGCCGAGAACCCGCGAAGTACTCGCAGGCACCCGCCTACCGCAAGGGCACGAACCGCGCCCTGTTCGTGGGCGACAGCGAGTACCCGGACAAGCTGCCGGACGGATGGCACGCCTCCGACGCGGCCAAGGCGGCGCTGGTGGTGTGCGTGGACTCGGCGGGCGTGGGGAAGACCGTCGAGACCTGCCAGTACCGGGACGACGACGAACGCGTCCGCAGCGTCACCTTCCACAAGGTCGAGGTCCGGGTGAAGGCCTACGCGCTGCGGACCGGGAAGCTCGTGACCGACCGCAAGCTGCAGATCAGCGGCACCAGCTGCCCGTACTTCATCTCGTACTACGGCAGTCCGCCGTCGCAGCGGTCCGTCACGCCTTCGGACTCCGACGTGCGCGACGCCTTCGAGCCGGTGGTCAAGCGCTGACCGGCCGTCGGCGGTGATTGCCGCGCCGGCGCCGGGGCACCCGTGCGCACTGTGCACGGACGAGACAAGACCCTGGTGACCGGCTGGTTCAGCTTCCTGCACGGGGAGGCGACCGCCGGGGACGTGCTGGCGCTGCGGCGGGTGGAGGAGGTGCTGCGGGACGCGGGGCTCGCGTACGACGTCGTATGGAGCCCCGGGTTCCGGGCGGACGGTCCGCACTTCGCGGACGTGGACCCGGCGACGTACTCCCGGCTGGTCTTCGTGTGCGGGCCGGTGCACGGGCCGCAGGTCGAGGAGCTGCACCGGCGGTTCGCGCACTGCGTGCGGATCGCCGTCGGCGTCTCCGTCGTCGATCCCGCCTCCCCGGCCGTCACGGGCTTCCACGAGGTGCTGGCCCGGGACGCCGCCGGGGCCGTGCCGACCCTGGATCTCGCGGCCCGCGCCCCCGCGTTGCCCGCCCGGCCGGTCGTCGGGGTGGTCCTCACCCACGGGCAGCACGAGTACGGGGGGCAGCGGCGGCACGAGGAGGTCGCCGCGGGGCTGACGCGCTGGCTGGCCGGCAAGGACTGCGCCCGGCTGGAGCTGGAGACGCGGCTCGACGCGCACGACTGGCGGCTGTGCGGCACGCCGGCCCAGTTGGAGGCCGTACTGGCCCGGCTGGACCTGGTCGTCACCGACCGGCTGCACGGGCTGGTCCTGGCGCTGCGCGCCGGGACGCCGGCACTGGCGGTCGACCCGGTCTCGGGCGGTGCGAAGGTGACGGCGCAGGCCCGTGCCTGCGGCTGGCCGGCGCTGGTGGCCGCCGATCGGCTGGCGGAGGACGTGCTGGAGCACTGGTGGGGCTGGTGCCTGACCGGCGGGCGGGACGAGGCCCGGCGGATCGGCGCCGGGTTCCGGGCGGCGGACGCGGCCGCGGACGCCGCGGACGGTCTCGTGGGGGCGCTGGAGGCGCCGGGGGTGCGGCCGGCCGGTTAGCTCCCCGGCCGCACGGGCACTCGGGGGACCGTCGGTCCGCCCCCAGGAGGAGACATCGTGAGCATCGGCCGACTCCCCGAACACGAGCAGCGCATACTCGACGAGGTCGAACGGGCGCTGCGCCGCGACCGCCGTCTGGACAGGCGTCTGCGCACGCTGCGGCTCGGCCGCCGCCCCGACCTGGGCCGCCCGGCCGCGTACCGCCCGCGCGCCCTGACCGTCCTCCTGCTGCTCGTGCTGTCGGTCACCCTCATGGTCACCGGCATCGTCACGTCCGAGCCCGGCGTGATCTGGGCCTTCGCCGCGGCGTGGCCGGTGACGCTGTTCGCGGCGTTCCGGTTGCTGTGCCGGTGGACGGAGGGTTAGGGGAGAGACGGCGGGTCGGGGATGCGGTCGCGTCGCGTCCGTCAGCCCGTGTAGCTGCGGGCCGTCGAGTCGCGTTGGGCGGGTTCGAGTGAGCGCAGGCGGGCCTCGACCTCCGGCGGCAGCACCCGGCGTTCGCGCAGCACCCACGGCAGGGCGGCCGTCGCCTCGGCGAACGCGCGCAGGGACGCGGTGTCGCGCGGGACCGTGCGGGCCAGGTGGAGGGTGCGGCGCAGGGCCGGGCCGGCCGGGCGGCGCAGCCAGGTGAACCACAGGGTGTTGCGAATGCCGTGCGCCCGCCGCAGCGTCGAGTCCCGGATAGTCGAGGGGTGGTGATGGATCGTCAGGTGGTCGGCGTACGTCAGCCACCAGCCGTTCGCCGCCAGGTCGGCCGCGAGCAGTTCCTCCTCGCCGCCCAGCCACAGCCGGGGGTGGAAGCCGCCCGCGGCGCGGAAGGCGTCGGTGCGCAGCACGGTCGCGGCGGCCAGGAAGGACCCGAGGGCCGGCCCCGGGAGCCAGTCCGGGCGGGGCACGGGCGAGTCGCGCAGTTCCTCGACGATCGGGTCCTCGGTGCCGTCGGGTTCGACGAGGATGCGGGCGGTGACCGAGCCGACGGCGGGGTGGCGGTCGAGCAGGTCGGCGGCCCCGGCCAGGGAGCCCGGCGCCCACCAGGAGTCGTCGTCGCAGAAGGCGACGTAGGGCGTGTGGACCTGACGGACCGCCAGGTTGCGGCCGACGGCGCCGAGGTTGCGGCCGGGGCGCAGGAGCCGCACGCGCGGGTGGTGGCGGGCGACGGCGGAGGCGGTGCCGTCGGTGGAGGCGTTGTCGGTGACGATCACCGGGGGCTTTTCGGGGAGTTCGGCGAGGCGGTCCAGGGTGCGCAGGAGTTCGGAGCACCTGTTGTGGGTGATGACGACGACGGTGGTCCGGGTGTCCGTCATGACGTCCCTTCGTTCGCCGTGTCCAGGAGGCGGGCGGCGCGCTCCAGGTGCGGGGGCAGGGCCCTGCGGGCGCGCAGGGCGGCGGGCAGGCGGGCGAGCGTCTCGCGCAGGGCGCGCCGGGCGTGCGGGTCGTGGCGGGCCTCCGCGGCGAGGGCACGGGTGCGGGCCAGCGCGTGCGGGAGGGAGCGGCGCAGCCAGGCGGTGAGCAGTTCGTTGCGGCGCACGACGGTCGGGCGGTCGGTACGGGGGCCGGGGTCCGGGTGGTGGTGGGCGGTCACGTCGGGGCAGTGCGTGACGCCCCAGCCGCGGGCGGCCAGGTCGTAGGCGAGGAGGGTCTCCTCGGCGCCGAAGAAGAGCAGGGGGTGGTAGCCGCCCGCGTCGAGGTAGGCCGTGCGGCGGACGACGGCGGCGCAGCCGAGGAAGCCGAGCACCTGGGTGCCGGGCAGGTCGGTGGCCGGGCCGAGGGGGGAGTCGGCGAGCAGGTCGTTGAGGGGGTCCGCGGCGTCGGCGGGGCCGACGAGGGTGCGGGCGGAGAGCAGGCCGAGCCGGGGGTGCTCGTCGAAGTGCCGGGCGGCGGCGCCGAGGGCGCCGGGCGCCCACCAGGAGTCGTCGTCGCTGAACGCCACGTACGGGGTGTCGAGGGCGCGGACGCCGTGGGTGCGGGCGAGGGCGCCGCGGTTGAACGGCAGGGAGAGGACGCGGACCTGGGGGAAGTCGCGGGCCAGCATGGCGCGTGTGTCGTCGGTGGAGGCGTTGTCGACGACCAGGATCTCGGGCCGCTCGGGCAGCGCGAGCAGGTGCCGCACGGTGACGGCGAGGCTCGCGGAACGGTTGCGGGTGGCGATGACGACGCCGACGGGGGCGGGTTTCGCGGGGTCGGCGTGGGGCCGTTCGCGGGTGGTCGACGGGCCGCGGTTCGTGGCGTGGTTCATGGTGCCTCTCCCAGGGCGTCCAGGGCGTCGAGTGCGTCCAGGACGTCGTCGGTGGTGATCCTCAGCAACGCGGGGTCGGTCTCGTGGCCGTGCGGGTCGCCGTGGTCGCCGTCCGGGCCGGGGTGCCACAGGGCGTGGTGCCGGGGGTGGTCGGGCGGCCCCCAGCGGCTGGGCGGGACCGGGCCGAAGAGGGTGACGGAGGGGGTGGCGTGGGCGACGGCGAGGTGGGCGATGCCGGTGTCGCCGCTGACGACGGCGCGGGCGCCGGCCACCAGGGCGGAGAGCCGGTCGTGGGGCAGGCCGCCGCCGAAGACGTCCGTGTCGGGCAGGTGGGCGAGCTTGGCCAGCCGGGCCACCAGGTCTCCCTCGTCCGCTCCCCCGGTGACGACGACCCGGCGCCCCCGTGCGCGCAGCGCTTGCGCCACGGTCGCGTACCGGTCCACGGGCCAGCAGCGGGAGGGGGCGCCGGCGCCGGGGTGCAGGACGACGGCGCCAGGGGCGGGGGACGGTACGTCCGGGCGCGGCAGCCGCAGATCGGCCGGGTCGGCGTCGATGCCGTACGCCCGCAGCAGCCGGCACCACCGGTCGCGCTCGTGCTCCTCGGCGTACCAGGGCGGCCCGTCGACCTCCGGCGTCTCCGGGTGCGCGAACGCCAGCAGCTTCCGCGGGCCGAGGCCCGTCAGCAGGCGGTGGCTGGGCGGCCCGTTGCCGTGCAGGTCGACGGCGACGTCGGGGGGCGGTCCGGTCCAGTCGAGGGTGCGCGGGACGGCACGGCCGGGCTCGGCGGCGGGCAGCACCCGGTCGACGGCGCCGGTCGCCGCGACCACGGGCGCCAGCTCGGCGGGGGTGGCCAGCACCAGCTCGTGCCCGGGGTACGCGCGACGCAGCGCGCGCAGCGCGGGCACCCCGGCCAGCAGGTCCCCGAGGCCGAGGGCCCGCAGGACGAGCACCCGGGGCCGCGCCCCGCCACCGGCCCCGTGCTCCCCCGGCCCGCTGTCCGGCACCGCGTCCGAGGAGGTGCACGCCGGCCCGGCGCCGGGCGGGTGCGCGGTCCCGGCGGGCGGCGGATGCACGGGGTCGCCCGTCACGGGCCCACCGGCGGACACCGAAGACACCGGGCGGCCCGCCGAGGCACCGGACGTGGTGCCGTTCGTCGGCGGGTCACCGGCGGGCGGTGGGGCGGGGGCTCGGCCGTGCCCCGTGGCCGGGGGGTCGTGGGTCATCGCACCCCCTCCGCCGCGCGGGCCATCAGAGCCGTGGAGGAGCGGCCGTCCAGGTAGGGCAGGAGGACGGCCTGGCCGCCCCACTCCTGGAGGAGGGCGGCCTCGGGGAGGTCCGCGCCCGCGTAGTCGCCGCCCTTGACCCAGACGTCGGGGCGCAGGTCGCCGAGGAGGCGTTCGGGAGTGTCCTCGTCGAAGACGGCGACCGTGTCGACGCAGGCCAGGGCGCGCAGCACGCGGACGCGGTCGGCGAGGGGGTTGACGGGGCGGCCGTCGCCCTTGCGGCGCTGGACGGAGGCGTCGGAGTTGACGCAGACGACCAGGCAGTCGCCGAGCCGCCGGGCGGCCTGGAGGAGGCCGACGTGCCCGGCGTGCAGCAGGTCGAAGCAGCCGCCCGCGGCGACCACGGTGCCGTGCTGGGCGCGGACGCGGGCGGCCAAGGCGTGCGGGTCGTCGGTGTCGGGCGAGGAGGGTGACACGGGGCCCGTGCCGGCGGGGGGCAGGGCGCCCGCACCGCCCGCGGCGACGAACGCCGTCGCGGCGCCCACCGCGCCCTCGACGGCCTCCCCCACCAGCGCCCCGTCGGCGAGCAGCCCGGCGGCGGTGGCGGCGAACCGGTCCCCGGCGCCGCAGGAGTCGCCGTGGTGGGCGGCGGGCGCGGGAAAGAGCAGGGGGTGCTCGCCGTAGGAGAGGAGGGCGCCCCGGGAGCCGAGGGTCACCGTCACCGCGGCCACCCGCCAGTCCCGTACCAGGGCGGCGGCGTTGAGCGCGGCGGCGCGCAGGCCCCCGCCCGGGTGGCCGTCGCGCGGTGCGAAGCCGTGCGCCTCCTTCTCGGCCGGTGTCACCAGCCGGGTGCCGGGAACCGGCCGGCCTCCGCGCGGGTGCGGGTCCCAGACCAGCGGCGGGCGTGCGGCCAGTACGTCCCGCAGGGCGTCCGCGGTGCCGCGGCCGTAGTCGGAGACCAGCACGGCCCGGGCGGAGCGCAGCGCGGCGCGGGCCTCGTCCGTGGCCTCGCGGGCCCGGCCGCCGCCGCGGTCGAGGCGGACGACGGGGCGGCCCTGCGCCAGGACGCGGGTCTTCTCGGGGAGGGCGCCGGTCAGCGGGAGCGGGATCAGGGTCAGCCAGGGGGCGAGGAGTTCACGCAGGGCCAGGCTGGCCGGGTCGTCGCCCGCGCCCGTGATCAGCGTGACCTCCCGGCCGTCGCGGGCGGCGAGATACGCGGCGAGCGCGGCGCCGCCCGGGCGTACGCGCTCGGCGCACTCCGACACGACCGGGACCGGCGCGTCGGGCGCCAGCCGGTCGGCGGAGCCGGTCAGGTCGCGGTCCAGCAGGGCGTCGCCGACCACGACCAGGGGGGTCCTGTCAGCCATGCGTCCCGTCACCTCCGTGTTCCCTTGGCACGTACACCCCGTACGCCCCGCTCCAGGGCGGCGTCGAAGGCCGCGCAGATCATGTGCACGGCGACCAGGTGGATCTCCTGGACGGTCGCCGTCGAGGGCGCGTCCACGCACAGGGACTCGTCGCTGCCCGCCATGAGCGGGTTGGGCTCGCAGCCGGTGAGTGCCCACACGTGCACGCCGGCCGCGCGGGCGGCGTCGGCCGCGGAGAGCAGGTTGGCGCTGGCGCCGCTGGTGGACAGCAGCATCAGCACGTCGCCGTCGCGGCCGTGGGCGCGGACCTGGCGGGCGAACACCTCGTCGACGCCGTAGTCGTTGGCGATGGCGGTCGTGGACGACGTGTCGGCGTGCAGGGCGATGGCGGAGAACGGTGGGCGGTCGTCGCGGTAGCGGCCGACGAGTTCGGCGGTCAGGTGCTGCGCCTGGGCGGCGCTGCCGCCGTTGCCCGCGGCCAGCAGCCGGCCGCCGCCGGAGAGGACGGCGGCGAGCCGCGAACCCCAGCGTTCGGTGATGTGCGCGGAGGCGCGGAACGCCCCCAGCGCCTCCTGGAGTTCGTCGCAGTGCCCGACGACGGGCGGGTGCACGGTCATCACGCCACCTCCTTCGACAGTGCGTGGTCGGCGAGGGTCAGGCGGTACACCTGTTCCGCGCCGTCGGCGACGCGCGCCCAGGTGTAGTGCCGCAGGACGCGCTCGCGGCCGTTCCTGCCGTACTGGCGGCGCAGCCGTTCGTCGGCCAGGAGTTCGCGGGCGGCGTCCGCGATGGCGCCGGGGTCCTGCGGGGTGACCAGGCGGCCCGTGGTCCCGTCGGCCACGGAGTCGCGGTGGCCGCCGACGTCGGTGGCGAGGACGGGCACGCCGCAGGCCATGGCCTCCAGCGGCACGATGCCGAAGGGTTCGTAGACCGGGGTGCACAGCACCAGGTCGGCGCTGCGGAGCAGGGCGGGCATGTCCTCGGGGTCGACCGCGCCGAGCAGCCGGACCCGGTCGGCGACGCCGGTGCGGCGGGCGAGCGCGGTCAGGCGCTGTGCCTCGGGGTCGGCGTCGAGGCCGCCGGCGGGCGGGCCGCCCGCGATGAGCAGTTCGGTGCCGGGGATGCGGGCCAGGGCGCGGATGGCCTGGTCGTAGCCCTTGCGGGGGACGAGCCGGCCGCAGGCGAGCAGTCGGTGCCGCTGCCGTCGGGCTGGGGTGCGGCCGGTGTCGGCGGTGGGGTGGAAGTGTTCGGCGTCCACACCGCAGGGAACGACGGACACCTGCCGGGGCGGTACGCCCATGTCGCCGAGTTCGACGACCTCGTCGGTGCAGGTGGCCAGGACCCGTTCGCAGGTGCGGCCGAGCTGTCGTTCGATGCCGATGCGCTCGTAGGGGCTGGTGTCCCGCATGCCCTGGTGGCGCCGCTTGACGGTGCCGAGGGCGTGGAAGGTCTGCACGAGGGGGACGCCGTGCGGCCGGGCGCCGATCTGGGAGGCCATGCCGGACATCCAGAAGTGGGCGTGCACCACGTCGGGCGTCTCCCGGGCCCAGGCGCGGGCCAGGTGCGCGCCGAAGGCGGGCATGTGCGGGAACAGTTCGTCCTTGGGCACGACCGCGGGTGGTCCGGCCGGCACGTGCTCGACGACCGCGCCGCCGGGCAGCGGCACCCGGTCGGGCAGACCGGTGGCGTCCCGGCGGGTGTAGACCGTGACGTCGTGGCCGCGCTTGGCCAACTCCTCGGTGAGGCGGGCCACGTAGACGTTCTGTCCACCGGCGTCGACGCCGCCGAGCGCGGCGAGGGGGCTCGCGTGCTCGGACACCATGGCGATCCTCATCGGGTCACCTCCTTCAGCAGCCGCTCCCAGTCGTCCAGGAAGCGGGACAGCCCGTAGCGGGACAGGGCCGCCGCACGGGCTCCGTCGCCGACCGTCCGCGCGTGCAGCGGGTCGGCGAGGAAGTCGCGTACGGCGTCGGTCAGTACGTCGATGCGGTTGGAGACCACTCCGGCACCCGGGGGCACGGCCTCGGTCACCTCGGTGGTGGCGAGGGCGACCACGGGCATGCCGAGGTGCATGGCCTCCAGGAGGGACAGGCCGAGGGAGGTCCAGCGGACGGGGTGGACGTAGACGCGGCGGCGGGCCAGTTCGGTGTGCAGGTCGCTCTGGGCGACGTCCCGCGTGCGGCAGCGGCCGGGGTCGACGCCGATGTGCTCGGCGAGCCCCTCGGTGCGCATGCCGAACACGTCGAGCGGCGCGGCGCGGGAGAACGCGGGGAGCAGGTCCGTTCCGGTCGTGCGCCCGCGCCGGATCGGCTCGTTGACGACGACGGCGGCGCGGTCCAGCTCACCGGTCCAGCGGTGACCGGGGTCGATGATGCCGTGTTCGACGACCGTCGTCGGCGTGGCACCCGCGTCCCACATCAGCCGGTTGAAGTGGGTGACGTGGACGAGGGTGACGCCGGGGATGTCGGCGGCGGGGTGGCGGGTGTCGGGGACGTTTCCGTCGGGGGCGTTGTGCTCCAGGTACACCAGCGGGGGGCGGTGGCCGAGCCACTCGTCGACCAGGGCGAGTTCGTGGGGGCGCTGGACGACGACGAGGTCGATGTGCTCGTCCCGCAGGCGCTGAGGCGGTACTTCGACGACGGAGTCGGGCCAGTCCCAGGTGCGGGCCCGGCCCAGGCCGTCGGGTCCGCGGTCTGGGGTGACGGGGACGAGGTAGGTGTGCGGGCCCTGCACGAAGGCCGTGGTCCACGACCCGTGCACGTGCCAGATGAGGATCCTCATGCCTCCCCCAGGAGTTTCTCGACGGCGGCCGCCACGTCGGTGGCCGTAACGGTGTTCAGGCAGGGGTGGCCGGGGACGGGGCAGTCCCGGGCCCGGCTGTCGGCGCAGGGCGCGTCCTGGTCGCCGAGCAGGACGTACGGGACGCCGTAGGGCCGCCAGCGCTCGGCCGGTACGACCGGCGCGAACAGGGACACGACCGGGGTGCCCACGGCGGCGGCGAGGTGGGCGGGCGCGGTGTTGCCGGTGACGACGACGGCGGCGCCCGCGAGGACGCCGGCCAGTTCCGGGGCCTCGGTGCGGCCGCCGAGGTCGGTGCCGTGCTCGCCCGCGACGTGGGCGGTGAGGTCGCGTTCGTCGGGGCCGCCGGTGACCAGCACGCGGTGCCCGGCGGCGGCGAGTTCGCGCACGGCTTCGGCGGCGCGTTCGGGGCTCCAGGCGCGGGCGGGGACGCTGGCGCCCGGGTGGAGCACGACGTACGGGCCGGGGCCGGTCAGCGCGTCGGCGCGGGGCGGCGTGCGCACGCGCAGCCGTCCGTCGTCGGGCCGGGGGAATCCGGCCGCCTCGGCGAGGTCGAGCGCGGCCTCGGCCTCGTGGGCGTGCGGGGCACGCTGGTGGCGCAGGTCGAGGAGGGAGCCGGGGTAGTCCACGCTGTCCGCGGCGATGTGCCGGACGCCGGCCAGGCGCAGGACCAGGGCGGTGGGCAGCGGGGACTGGTGGAAGGAGGTGAGGATCAGCGCGCTGTCGGCGTCGATCCGGTCCACGAGCGCGTCGATGTCCGCCCGGCTCACGTCGGGCGGCTGGAACCCGCCCCACGGCGCGTCCCACACCAGCACCTCGTCCACGCCGGGCAGCAGGCGGGCGGCGGGCGCGCCGCGCGACCCGCACAACATGGTGACGTGGTCGGCCCGCGCGGCCACGGCCCGCACGGCGGGTCCGGCGAGCAGTACGTCGCCGAAGCTGTCGAGCCGGGTGACGAGTGCCTTCATCGCGGCCTCCCGCGGGTTTGCGCGGCGGCACGTGACGGGGCCGCCTCGGGAGCGAGGACGGGTGCTGTCTCCGTCCGGAAGGCCGCGCCGATGGGCCGTTCGTCCGCGAGGACCCGGCCCTTGGGCGGGCCCGCGAGTACCGCCCGTACGGCGGTCAGCAGGTCCGGCGCGACGTGGGCCGCGGTGGCCGTCTCCTCCGGGCGGGTCTGCGCGTTGGGGACGAGGATGCCGTGGGCGCCCGCGCGTTCGGCGGCCTCCGTGTCGGCGCCGATGTCGCCGATGACGACGCAGTCGGCGGGGGCGGTGCAGACGCGTCCGGCCGCCCAGAGGACCAGGCCGGGCCGCGGCTTGCGGCAGTGGCAGCCGTCGTCGGGGCCGTGCGGGCAGATCGCCCAGACGTCGAAGGGGCCGATGAGGTCGTCGATCCGCCGGTTGACGTGGCGGACGTCGGTGTCGCTGATGAGGCCGCGGGCGACGCCGGACTGGTTGGTGACGACGCCGGTGCGGATGTCGTGCGCGCGCAGCAGCGCGACCGCCTCACGGGCGCCCTCGACCGGCCTGACCCGCTCGGGGTCGCCGTTGTAGGGGACGTCGTGGACGAGGGTGCCGTCGCGGTCGAAGAGCACGGCCTTGACGGGGCTCATGCGGCCACCTCCCGCCAGGCGGTGGCGCGGCGGTGCCGCCACGTTCCGCTCAGCCGGTGCCAGGTCGCGGCGGGCGGGATGAGCGCGCTGGTGACCAGCATGGTCGTGACCTCGTAGCGGGTGCGCGGGCCGGGAGCGATGCGGGCCCAGGCGAACTCGGCGGTTCCCGCGGCCCACCCGAGTCCGGCGACCGCGGCGGCGCGGGGCCGGCCGGCGGCGGCGAGGGCGAGGGCGGCCGCGCCGGCGGCGGTGATCGCCGCGTGGCGTCGGATACGTCCCTTGGGCGCCACCGCCTTGGCCCACCAGTCGGGGCCGTGCAGCCGCAGCATCAAGGCGTCGTCGGCGTTGCCCCGCTGCTGCTTCAGGGAGGCCCAGCGGGAGGCGTCGCGTACGGGGTGGCGGGTGGTACGGCGGCCCCGCCGGATGCGCCAGCCCGCGTCGAGGACGCGCAGCGCGAGGTCGGCGTCCTCGCGGAAGGCGCGGGTGAACCGTTCGTCGAAGCCGTCGACCTGCCCCAGCACGTCCGTGCGGTAGGCCATGTCGGCGGTGATCCACTGGGCCCGTGCGAGGCCGGCGGTGCCGCGCTCCCAGTCGGTGGGGCGGCGCTCGCCGGGCAGCGGCACGGCGATGACGCCCTGCACGGCCCCGGTGTCGGGTGCCGCCTCGGCGAGGTCCTGGACCAGTTGGTCGCACCAGTGCGGGCCCACCTGCACGTCGTCGTCGAGGAAGGCGGTCCAGGGCGAGGTGACCGCGCGGATGCCGGTGTTGCGGGCGGCGGCGGGGCCCCGGCCCCCGCTGCGCAGCACCACCGTGCGCTCGCGCAGGTCGCCGAGGACGGTCAGGGGGTGTTCCAGCGCGTCCGGGTCGGCGTCCGGTCCGGGCCGGTCGTCGACGAGGATGATCTCGTCGGGGCCGGGCCCGGTCGCGGCGGCCAGCGCGGCCAGGCAGTCGGCCAGCGTGTCGCGCACGAGGGTGGGGACGACCACGGCGTAGCCGGTCATGGAACCGCCGGTCGCGGGTGCGCCACTCATGCGAACGCCTTCCCCCGGCGCACCGCGAACGGGCCGATGGCCAGCAGGTCCACGGGTGCGGAGCCGAAGCACTCCAGCGCGTCGCGCGGGTCGTCGACCATGGGCCGCCCGGCGGTGTTGAGGCTGGTGTTGACCACGACGGGCAGCCCGGTGCGCCGTTCGAAGGCGTTCAGCATCCGGGCGACGAGCGGCTCGCGGCGCTCCTCCACGGTCTGGATGCGGGCGGTGCCGTCGACGTGCACGACGGCCGGGATCCGGTCCCGCCAGGCGGGGGCGACGTCGTGCACGAAGAGCATGTACGGGCTGGGGATCGGCCCGGTGAAGATGTCGGCGGCGCGGTCGGCCAGCACCATCGGCGCGACGGGGCGGAACTCCTCGCGGCCCTTGACGTGGTTGAGCCGCTCCAGGTTCTCCGCGCGGCCCGGGTGGGCCATCAGGGAACGGTGGCCGAGGGCGCGCGGCCCGAACTCGCTGCGCCCCTGGAACCAGGCGACGACGCCGTCCCGGGCCAGTTCCCCGGCGACCGTCTCGGCGATGTCGTCCGGCTCCTCGTAGGGGATCGCGGCGGTCTCCAGCCAGGCGCGGATCTCGTCGTCGCTCCAGCCGCGGCCGAGGTCGGCGCCGGGCATCGGCTCCGGAGCGGTGCCCTCCTGGGCGGCGGCGACGTGCAGTGCGCTGCCGAGGGCCGTGCCCGCGTCGCCGGCGGCGGGCTGCACCCACACGTGCCGGTACGGGCCGCGGGCGGCGATCTTCGAGTTGGCGACGCAGTTGAGTGCGACGCCCCCGGCCATGGTCAGGGCCTCTCCCTGGGCCTCGCGGTGCAGCCAGTGGACGAGTTCCAGGAGCAGTTCCTCCAGAACGGCCTGGGTGCTCGCGGCGAGGTCGGCGTGGTCCTTGGTCCAGTCCTCGCCCTTGGCGCGGGCCGGGGCGAGGGCCGCCCAGTCGACGCCGTGGGCGCGGAAGCCGCCGTCGCCGGTGGCGTGGACGTGCTCGCGCAGGCGCTCCATGAAGCGGGGTTTGCCGTAGGAGGCGAGGGCCATCACCTTGTACTCGTCGCTGCTGCGCAGGAAGCCGAGGTGCTCGGTCAGTTCCTCGTAGACCAGGCCGAGCGAGTGCGGGAGCGCCTGCGTGGCGAGGGTGTCGAGCTTGCCGTCGCGGTAGCGGCCGGCCAGGTGGGAGGCGGACTCGCCCCGTCCGTCGAGGACGAGGACGTCGTTGTCGGGGTGCGGTGAGGCCGGTCCGGCGGAGGCGGCGTGGGCCACGTGGTGCGGGACGAAGACGACCTGGTCGGGGTCGAGTCCGGGCAGTGCCTCGGCGAGGAACTCGGGGGCGCGGCGGGCGTACTCCAGCCGCAGCGGGTCCCAGGGGTCGTCCAGGCCCATGTCGCGGGCGGGCCGGGCGAGCTTGGGGTCGAAGGAGTACGCGACGGCGTCCAGTTCCGCTGGACGCACCCCGGCGTGTTCCAGGCACCACCGCGCCGACAGTTCCGGCACTTCCCACGCGGAGAAGGGGACCGGGCGCTTGCCGTGCTTGCGGCGGCTGAAGCGCTCTTCCTCGGCGGCCGCAACGGTCCGGCCGTCGACGACGAGTGCGGCGGCCGGGTCGTGGAACAGGGCGTTGATACCAAGGATGCGCATGGGGGGTGCTCCGTCCCGGGCGGCTCGTGGGTGTTGCTGGGTCTCTCTGGTTTTTCTGGGTCACTCTGGGTGTGATGGGTCACTCTCGGCTCGCGGGTGCCGCGGCGCAGTCGCCTCAAACACTTGGAGACAGCTCACTTCCGGATATGACCTGCTATGTCACTTTCGGTGACTGTGAACAGTGACCGTGCACGGCACGGATCAGGCGGCCACGGAGTGCGCGAACCAGCCGATGGTCCGCTCCAGCCCCTCGCTCCACCCGACCCGCGGCTGCCAGCCGAGCCGTTCCCGGGCCAGGGTGGTGTCGGGCTTGCGCCGGCCGGGGTCGTCGACGGGGCGCTCGACGAAACGGATGCGGGAACCGGAGCCGGTGAGCTCGACGACGCGGCGGGCCAGTTCCAGCATGGTGATCTCGTCGGCGCCGCCGATGTTCATCGGCCCGCTCTCGCCGGACCCGGCGAGTGCCAGGACGCCGTCGACGGTGTCGTCGACGTAGCACAGGGAGCGGGTCTGGCCACCGTCACCGGCGACGGTGAGGGGCATGCCGTCCAGGGCCTGCGCGATGAAGGTGGGCACGGCGCGGCCGTCGCCGGTGCGCATGCGGGGGCCGTAGGTGTTGAAGATGCGGACGATGGCGGCGTCGGTGCCGTGCACCTGGCGGTGGGCGGTGACCAGGGCCTCGGCGAAGCGCTTGGACTCGTCGTAGACACTGCGCGGGCCGGTCGGGTTGACGTTGCCCCAGTAGGTCTCGCGCTGCGGGTGTTCCAGCGGGTCGCCGTAGACCTCGGAGGTGGAGGCGAGCAGGAAGCGGGCGCCGTCGGCACGGGCCCGCTCCAGGGCGTTGCGGGTACCGGTGCTGCCGACGTCGAGGGTCTCCAGGGGCAGCCGGAGGTAGTCGGCGGGCGAGGCCGGGCAGGCGAAGTGCAGGACCAGGTCGAACCGGCCGGGCAGGCGGCGCAGGGCGGCCGGGTCGGTGGCGTCGGCGTGGACGAACCGGAAGCCGCGGTGCCGTTCCAGGTCGGCCACGTTGGCGCGGGAGCCGGTGGCCAGGTTGTCGAGGCACACGACGTCGGTGCCGGCGTGGAGCAGGCGTCCACACAGGTGGGATCCCACGAATCCGGCGCCGCCGGTCACCAGGGCCCGGCGCCAGACGCGCCCACTCACGGGGCTGTCGCCCACGGGGCTCTCACTCACGGGGTCCTCCTCTCTCTCACCGTCACTTGCGTGTCGGCTGAGTAACCCGGTGAACGCCCCCACTACCTCGAACTCGCATTCGAAGAGGCACTATAAACTGGGTATATACTCGCTGTGTATAGTCCTCGCATGCCTTCACTGACCAGGAAGATGACAAAAACGGGGACCAGGTTGCGCGCGGGCGCGACACTCGCGGCCGCCGCCTCACTGACACTGGCACTGAGCGGTTGCACGAAGCTGGAGACGACCTCCCCCAGCTCCGTCCGGGGCGCGGCGGGCGCCCAGGCGCGGGCCGGGTTCGGCACCGTCGACTGCGGCCGCGCCAAGTGCATCGCGCTGACCTTCGACGCCGGACCGAGCGAGAACTCCGCCCGGCTGCTCGACATACTCAAGGAGAAGAAGGTCCCGGCGACCTTCTTCCTGCTCGGCAAACGACACATCGACACCTATCCCGAGCTGGTCAGACGCATGGCCGACGAGGGCCACGAGGTGGCCAGCCACACCTGGACGCACAAGATCCTCACGGACGCCGAACCGGACGAGATACGCGAGGAACTGGAGCGCCCGAACAGGGAGATAGAGCGCCTGACCGGGCAGCGCCCCACTCTGATGCGCCCGCCGCAGGGCCGCACGGACGACACGGTGCACGAGATCTGCCGCGAGCTGGGGCTGGCGGAGATCCTGTGGAGCGTGACCGCCAAGGACTACAAGACCAACGACTCCGACCTGATCACCGAGCGCGTCCTGGACCAGTCGTCCCGGGACGGCATCATCCTGCTGCACGACATCTACGACGGCACCGTGCCCGCCGTGCCCGGGATCATCGACGCGCTCAAGAAGCGCGGCTACGTCTTCGTGACGGTCCCCCAGCTGCTGGCCCCCGGCAAGGCCGAGCCGGGCAAGGTCTACCGCTAGGGCCTGTCCGGCGGATCAGGGCGCAGGGCGCAGGAAAGCGACGGTGCCTCATCAGCGCGGGTGAGCGGGGGCCGGCTGCGTCCAGCCGCAAGGCGGAGGAGGGCGACAGGGCGGAGCCCCGGCAACCGACGACAACGCCGCAGATGGGCGTGCCGGCCCCCGCGTCCGCGGCATGATCCGCCGGACAGGCCCTGGTCACCCCGGCCGGTTCCCTACGATCGTTCCGTGGTCACCTTCTCGCTCGAACGCACCGCCCCGCTCCCGCTGGACGAGGCCTGGCGCCGGCTCACCGAATGGCAGCGGCACGGCGACGCCGTGCCGCTGACCCGGGTCACCGTCACCACGCCCGGCCCCACCCGCCGGGGCACGGTGATCGTGGCCCGCACGGGCGCCGGCCCGCTCGCCTTCGACGACAGGATGGAGGTGACCGTCTGGCAGCCACCTCGCGACGACACCCCCGGCCTGTGCCGACTGGAGAAACGCGGCCGGCTGGTGAGGGGCTGGGCGGAGATCGAGGTCCACCCGGGCCCCGGCGGACGGACCCGCGTCCTGTGGCGCGAGGATCTGCGCGTCCGCCCGCTGCCGTCCCTCTTCGACGGCGTCCTGGGCCGCGCGGGGCGGTACGTCTTCGGCCGCGCCGTCAACCGGCTCCTGCGGCGTCCGTGAACCACGGGTTGCGTACGAGGTACGGGGCGCGGACGGGACCGCGTCGTACGCCACTCCCCGGGCGTTTCCCGCGTACCGTGCCGGCATGTCTGCCAGAGCGCGCACTCTCATCCAACTGTCCGTAGCCGGTGCCCTGTTGAGCCTGGGCGTGGCGGCACCGGCCGCCGGGGCCGGCCAGGGGCCCTCGGTCCCGCTGCGCATCGCCACGTACAACATCCACGCCGGAACGGGGTCGGACGGCGTCTTCGACCTCGACCGGCAGGCCGCCGCGCTGCGCGCCCTCGACGCCGATGTGATCGGCCTCCAGGAGGTCGACGTGCACTGGGGGCCGCGCAGTCAGGGGCTCGACGTCGCCGAGGAGTTGGCGCGGCGGCTCGGCATGCGGGTGTCGTTCGCGCCGATCTACAGCCTCGACCCCGTGGCGGCCGGGAGCCCGCGGCGCGAGTACGGCGTGGCGGTGCTGTCCCGCTTCCCGATCCGCTCCGCGACGAATCACGAGATCACGCGCCTGTCCACCCAGGACGAGAACCCGGTGCCGGCCCCCGCGCCCGGGTTCGGCGAGGTGACGCTGAAGGTGCGCGGAGTGCCGGTCCAGGTGTTCGTCACCCACCTCGACTACCGCTCCGACCCGGCGGTCAGGCAGGCGCAGGTCGCCGACACCCGGCGGATCATGGCGCGGGAGCGGGCGGCTCTGCCGGGGGCACGGCAGGTGCTGCTCGGCGACTTCAACGCCGAGCCCTCGGCCCCCGAACTGCGACCGCTGTGGGCGGACCTGCGGGACGCCGGGACGGGCACCGGCGGCACGTATCCGGCCGCGGCACCCGTCAAGCGTATCGACTACGTGGCCGTGGGCAAGGGCGTGCGGGTGCACGGCGCCACCGTGCCGGACGAGGCCGTGGCCTCGGACCACCGGCCGGTGGTCGCGGACGTCTCTCTGACACGGAAGCCGGAGAAGGGGGCGGGCGGGGCCTGAGACCGCTCTCAGGCCACTGAGCCGATGCGGCCGGCCGGGGCCGTCGGGCCGTCGTGGTGGATGGGGGTGTGGGCGCCGGTCAGCGAGGCGCCCGTGCCGCCGCGGCGGGCCGCGACGATCTCGGCGCCGATGGAGAGGGCCGTCTCCTCGGGGGTGCGGGCGCCGAGGTCGAGGCCGATGGGGGACCTGAGACGGGCCAGCTCCAGGTCGGTCACGCCGACCTCGCGCAGGCGGGTGTTGCGGTCGAGGTGGGTGCGGCGGGAGCCCATCGCGCCGACGTAGGCCACCGGCAGGCGCAGGGCGAGCTCGAGGAGCGGTACGTCGAACTTGGCGTCGTGGGTCAGGACGCACAGCACCGTGCGCGCGTCGACCTCGGTGCGCCCCAGGTACTCGTGGGGCCACTCGACGACGATCTCGTCCGCGTCCGGGAAGCGGACCTTCGTCGCGAAGACGGGGCGCGCGTCGCACACCGTCACGTGGTAGCCGAGGAACTTGCCGACGCGGACCAGCGCCGAGGCGAAGTCGATCGCGCCGAACACGATCATGCGGGGTGCCGGGACCGAGGACTCGATCAGCAGGGTGAGCGGTGCTCCGCAACGCGAGCCCTGCTCTCCGATCTCCAGCGTGCCGGTGCGGCCGGCGTCCAGGAAGGCGCCCGCCTCGGCGGCCACCGTGCGGTCCAGTCCGGGGTGGGCGCCGAAACCGCCCTCGGACGTGCCGTCCGGGCGGACGACGAGCGCGCGACCCGTCAGTTCCGCCGGTCCGCTCACGATCCGGGCCACCGCCGCCGCCTCCCCTCGCGCGGCGGCGGTGAGCGCGGCGGCGAGGGCCGGACGGGCGGGGTCGTCCGCTCGTACCGGAGTGACGAGGATGTCGATGACGCCGCCGCAGGTCAGACCCACGGCGAAGGCGTCCTCGTCGCTGTAGCCGAAGCGCTCGAGGACGGTTTCGCCGTCGTCCAGCGCCTGCCGGCACAGCTCGTACACGGCCCCCTCCACACAGCCGCCGGAGACCGAGCCGATCGCCGTGCCGTCGGCGTCCACCGCGAGGGCGGCGCCGGGCTGGCGGGGGGCGCTGCCGCCGACGGCCACCACGGTGGCCACGGCGAAGTCACGCCCCTGCTCGACCCACCGGTTCAGCTCTTCGGCGATGTCCAGCATCTGTCGGTCTCCTCACAGAGCGGCTATATGGAAGGGGTTCCCGTGGCAGCGGCTAGTGCACGCCCAGCCAGCTCTCGATCGGGTTGAGGGCGAAGTAGACGATGAAGATCAGCGTCAGCGCCCACATGAACACGCCGATCTCCCGCGCCTTGCCCTGGGCGACCTTGATGGCGACGTAGGAGATGACGCCGGCGGCGACACCCGCCGTGATGGAGTACGTGAACGGCATCAGGACGACGGTCAGGAAGACCGGGATCGCGGTGGCCCGGTCGGCCCAGTCCACGTGCCGGGCGTTCATCATCATCATCGCGCCGATGACGACCAGCGCGGCGGAGGCGACTTCCTGCGGCACGATCGCGGTGATCGGCGTGAAGAAGAGGCAGGCCGCGAAGAACAGGCCGGTGACCACGGAGGCGAGCCCGGTGCGGGCACCCTCGCCCACGCCGGTCGCGGACTCGACGAAGACGGTCTGGCCGGAGCCGCCCGCCACACCGCCGATGGCACCGCCGGCGCCGTCGACGAAGAGCGCCTTCGACAGGCCCGGCATCCGGCCCTTGTCGTCGGCGAGCTTGGCCTCGGTGCCGACGCCGATGATCGTGGCCATCGCGTCGAAGAACCCGGCCAGCACCAGCGTGAAGACGATCATGCCGACCGTCATGGCGCCGACCTCGCCCCAGCCGCCGAACTCCAGGTCGCCGAAGAGCGAGAAGTCCGGCATGGAGACCGCGCTGCCGTGCAGCTCGGGGGCTCCGTTGGCCCACTGCCTGGGGTCGATGACCCCGGTGGCGTTCAGCAGGGCGGCGACGATCGTGCCGGTGATGATGCCGATCAGGATCGCGCCGGGGGTGTTGCGCGCCTGGAGCATGAAGATCAGGAGCAGGGTGCCCGCGAAGAGCAGGACGGGCCAACCGGCGAGTTCACCGGCGGGGCCGAGGCTGAGCGGGGTCGCCTTGCCCGGGTGGACGAAGCCGCCCTTGACCAGGCCGATGATGGCGATGAACAGGCCGATGCCCATGGTGATGCCGTGCTTGAGGGCGAGCGGGATCGCGTTCATGATCATCTCGCGCAGCCCGGTGACCACGAGCAGCATGATCACCACGCCGTACATCACGCACATGCCCATGGCCTGCGGCCAGGTCATCTGGGGAACGACCTGCCCGGCGATCACACCGGACACCGAGAGTCCGGCGGCCAGGGCGAGCGGCACCTTGCCGACGAATCCCATCAGGAGCGTGGTGACCGCCGCGGCGAGCGCCGTCGCGGTGATCAGGGCCTTCTGGCCCAGGGTGTCCCCCGCGGCGTCCTTGCCGGACAGGATCACGGGGTTGAGCAGGACGATGTAGGCCATCGCCATGAAGGTGGTGGTGCCGCCGCGCACCTCACGCGCGACCGTCGACCCTCTGTGGGTTATGTGAAAGTACCGGTCGAGCCAAGACCGTCCGGCGGGGACGCGGGAACCCGCGCCCGCGTCATCCGCGGTGGTCTTGGGCTCCACTGACTGCTGGGTCATGGGGCCGTCTCCCAAGGTTCATAGGTGCACCCGGTCGGCCGCTGGGGCGGTCGCGGGATTTGGGATATGCACGACCCGGGGGACGGCCCGAGACGAACGCATGTGTGGTGGTGCTTCAAGCACCGCGAGCGGAGCGGAACTTGGGCTTTGTGCTCCGGACGGCGCGGAGTGTGTGACGTTCCGTGCGCCGCCCGGAGGGTCTTCTCACGCCGTGCCGGTCAAATGCTCCGGCCGTACCGGCGTGCGGTCGAGCGCCAGCCCGGTCGCGTTCCGGACGGCCGCGAGGACCGCCGGAGTCGACGACAGGGTGGGTGCCTCGCCGATGCCGCGCAGCCCGTACGGGGCGTGGTCGTCGGCGAGTTCGAGCACGTCGACCGGGATGGTCGGCGTGTCGAGAATCGTGGGGAGCAGGTAGTCCGTGAAGGACGGGTTCCTGACCTTCGCGGTCTTGGGGTCCACGACGATCTCCTCCATCACCGCGATGCCCATGCCCTGGATGGTCCCGCCCTGGATCTGGCCGATGACGGAGAGCGGGTTGAGCGCCTTGCCGACGTCCTGGGCGCAGGCCAGTTCGATGACCTTGACCAGGCCGAGTTCGGTGTCGACCTCGACGACGGCGCGGTGCGCGGCGAAGGAGTACTGGACGTGGCCGTTGCCCTGGCCGGTGCGCAGGTCGAAGGCCTCGGTCGGCCGGTGCCGCCACTCCTCCTCGACCTCGACGGCCTCGCCCTCCAGCACGTCGACCAGGTCGCCCAGGACCTCGCCGCCGTCGGTGACGACCTTGCCGCCCTCCAGGAGGAGTTCGGCGGTCGCCCAGGCCGGGTGGTAGGAGCCGAACTTGCGGCGGCCGATCTCCAGGACCTTCTGGCGCACCAGCTCACAGGCGTTCTTCACGGCGCCGCCGGTCACGTACGTCTGCCGGGAGGCCGAGGTCGAGCCGGCCGAGCCCACCTGGGTGTCCGCCGGGTGGATGGTCACCTGGGTGACGCCCAGCTCGGTGCGGGCGATCTGCGCGTGGACGGTGACACCGCCCTGGCCGACCTCCGCCATGGCCGTGTGCACGGTGGCCACCGGATCGCCGCCGACGACCTCCATGCGGACCTTGGCGGTGGAGTAGTCGTCGAAGCCCTCGGAGAAGCCGACGTTCTTGATGCCGACCGCGTAACCGACGCCGCGGACGACACCCTCGCCGTGCGTGGTGTTGGACAGGCCGCCGGGCAGCTGCCGTACGTCGGCGCCCTCGCTGGACTCCCACTGGCGCTCCGGCGGCATCGGCATCGCCTTGACCCGGCGCAGCAGTTCGGCGACCGGGGCCGGCGAGTCCACGGGCTGCCCGGTGGGCATGATCGTGCCCTGCTCCATGGCGTTGATCCGGCGGAACTCCACCGGGTCCATGCCGAGTTCCTCGGCCACCTTGTCCATCTGCGCCTCGTAGGCGAAGCACGCCTGGACCGCGCCGAAGCCGCGCATCGCGCCGCAGGGCGGGTTGTTGGAGTAGAGGGCGATGGCCTCGATGTCCACGTCGTCGACCACGTAGGGGCCGACGGACAGCGAGGAGGCGTTGCCGACGACCGCCGGGGAGGCGGAGGCGTAGGCGCCGCCGTCCAGGACGATCCGGCACTTCAGGTGCGTGAGCTTGCCGTCCTTGGTGGCGCCGTGCTCGTAGTGGAGCTTCGCCGGGTGGCGGTGGACGTGGCCGAAGAAGGACTCGAAGCGGTTGTAGACGATCTTGACCGGCTTGCCGGTGCGCAGCGCCAGCAGGCAGGCGTGGATCTGCATCGACAGGTCCTCGCGACCGCCGAACGCGCCGCCGACGCCGGACAGCGTCATGCGGACCTTGTCCTCGGGCAGGCCGAGGACCGGGGCGATCTGCTTCAGGTCGGAGTGCAGCCACTGGGTGGCGACGTACAGCTCGACGCCGCCGTCCTCGGACGGCACCGCGAGGCCGGACTCGGGGCCGAGGAAGGCCTGGTCCTGCATGCCGAAGTAGTACTCGCCCTTGACGATCACGTCGGCCCGCTTGGCGGCCTCGTCGGCGTCGCCGCGGACGATCGGCTGGCGGTGCACGATGTTGGGGTGCGGGACGTGGCCGATGTGGTGGTCGTCGCGGCCCTCGTGGACGAGGATCGCGTCGGGGGCGGTCGCGGAGGCCTCGTCGGTGATGACGGGCAGCTCCCGGTACTCCACCTTGATCTTGGCGGCGGCGCGGCGCGCGGTCTCCGGGTGGTCGGCGGCGACGATCGCGACCGGCTCCCCGTGGTGGCGGACCTTGCCGTGGGCGAGGACCGGGGTGTCCTGGATCTCCAGGCCGTAGTTGCGTACCTCTGTCGGCAGGTCGTCGTACGTCATGACGGCGTAGACGCCCGCCGTCGCGAGGGCCTCGCCGGTGTCGATGGAGACGATCTCGGCGTGCGCGACCGTGGAGCGCAGGATCTGGCCCCAGAGCATGTCCTCGTGCCACATGTCGGACGAGTAGGCGAACTCGCCGGTGACCTTGAGGGTGCCGTCCGGGCGGAGCGTGGACTCGCCGATGCCGCCCTTGGTCTGGGATCCCTGGGTGATTTTGGTGGGTGCGCCGGTGGCAGCCATGTTCAGACCCCCTCGGACTGACGGGCCGCGGCCAGGCGGACCGCGTCCATGATCTTCTCGTAGCCCGTGCAGCGGCACAGGTTGCCCGACAGCGCCTCGCGGATGTCCGCGTCGGTCGGGTTCGGGTTGCGCTCCAGCATCTCGTCGGCGGCGACCAGCAGGCCGGGCGTGCAGAAGCCGCACTGGACGGCGCCGGCGTCGATGAACGCCTGCTGGATCGGGGCCAGTTCGGTGCCCTCGCCGGTCTGGGAGTCGGTGCCCCGGGCCTGCCACCGCTTGGCCTCGTCGAGCGTGGTGCCCTGGCCGGCGCCGGTGGCGCAGCCCTCGGCGCGCTCCTTGGCGAAGTCGGCCAGGCCCTCGACGGTGACGACGTCGCGGCCCTGCGCCTGGCCGGCCGCGACCAGGCAGGAGCACACCGGAACGCCGTCCAGGCGGACCGTGCAGGAGCCGCACTCACCCTGCTCGCAGGCGTTCTTGGAGCCGGGCAGGCCCATCCGCTCGCGCAGCACGTACAGCAGGGACTCGCCCTCCCACACGTCGTCGGCTTCCTGCGGACGTCCGTTGACAGTGAAGTTGACGCGCATTACGCCGCTCCCTCCGTGGTGTGGCGGGCGCCGCGGTACGACTCCCAGGTCCAGGTGAGCGTCCGGCGGGCCATGACGCCGACCGCGTGGCGGCGGTAGCTCGCGGTGCCCCGCACATCGTCGATCGGGTTGCAGGCGGCGGAGCACAGGTCCGCGAACTGCTTGGCCACCGACGGCGTGATGATCTTTCCGTTGTCCCAGAAGCCGCCCTCCACGAGCGCCGCGTTCAGGAACTCCTCGGCGGCCTTGGCCCGGACGGGCGTGGGCGCGGCCGAGCCGATGCCGGTGCGGACGGTGCGGGTCTCGGGGTGCAGGGCGAGACCGAAGGCGCACACGGCGATGACCATGGCGTTGCGGGTGCCGACCTTGGAGAACTGCTGCGGCCCGTCGGCCTTCTTGACGTGCACGGCGCGGATCAGCTCGTCGGGCTCCATCGCGTTGCGCTTCACGCCCGTGTAGAACTCGTCGATCGGGACCAGCCGCCTGCCGCGCACCGACTCGACCTCGACCTGCGCCCCGGCGGCGAGCAGCGCCGGGTGGGCGTCGCCTGCCGGGGAGGCGGTGCCGAGGTTCCCGCCCACGCCGCCGCGGTTACGGATCTGCGGGGAGGCGACCGTGTGCGAGGCGAGGGCGAGACCCGGCAGCTCGGTGCTCAGGTTCTCCATGATCCTGGTGTAGGGCACGGAGGCACCGAGCCGTACGGAGTCCTCGCCGACCTCCCATTCGAAGAGGTCACCGACGCGGTTCAAGTCCATGAGGTACTCGGGCCGGCGGTGGTCGAAGTTGATCTCGACCATCACGTCGGTGCCACCAGCGATCGGCACAGCGGTGGGGTACTCGGCCTTCGCGGCGAGCGCCTCCTCCCAGCTGGCGGGGCGAAGGAAGTCCATGACCGGCTCTCTTCTTCGACTACTTGTGGGGCGTACAGATTGAGCCAATCCGTGTACGGCGGGCCCGGCTCGTTCATGTGCTGTTCATGTGGAGTGGCCTCAGTACACCGCCCGGCGCTCCACCAGGGTCAGTCGCAGAAACCATGAAGGAGTTGGCTGGCCAGGGCTGGCATCTTGTAGATTCGTATGAAAGGAGGACCTCTGAAGCCTCCTTGTTTTCCTCTGGTCCCTCCGGAAATCGGGCGACACAGCCGCGTGACCTGGAACACTTCGAGACAAAGAACGGCGGCGACGAGAATGCGGCTGCGCGCACTGCTGGACACCGACGCGCTGGGCCTCAGGCTGCTCGGCGGCGAGGACGAGCTGGACCGCTCCGTGCGGGGTGTGATGACCACCGACCTGCGGGACCCCAGCCGCTACCTCTCGGGCGGGGAGCTGGTCCTCACCGGCCTGGCCTGGCGCCGGGACGCCGACGACTCCGAGCCGTTCGTCCGCATCCTGGTGCAGGCCGGGGTGGCCGCGCTGGCCGCCGGTGAGGCGGAGCTGGGGAGCGTGCCGGAGGATCTGGTGGTGGCGTGCGCGCGGCACCATCTGCCGCTGTTCGCGGTGAACGAGTCGGTCGCCTTCGCGACCATCACCGAGCACGTGGTCCGCCAGGTCTCCGGCGAGCGGGCCGGGGACCTCGCGGCCGTGGTGGACCGGCACCGGCGGATGATGACCTCCGGCCCGGCGGGCGGCGGCCCCGACGTGGTGCTGGACCTGCTCGGCTCCGACCTGGACCTGCGGGCCTGGGTGCTCTCCCCGACGGGGCGGCCGGTCGCCGGCCCGAAGGACGCGGCTCCCGCGCTCTCCGCCGAGCTGTGCGCCAAGCTGGCGGCGGATCACCTCGCGGCCACCCGCACGGGCCGGCGCGCGCCGCACCGGGTGCCCCTGGGCGGCACGACGTACAGCCTCTTCCCGGTGCGCGGCGCCGCGCGCCTCCCGCAGGCCGCGGGCGCCGCCCGGGACGTACGCGAGACGGTGCTGTCCGACTGGCTGCTGGTCGTGGAGGCGGACGCCGGGGACTGGGCCGAGGAGCGGCTCGACCTGCTCTACGGCGTCACGCAGCTGATCGCGGTCGAGCGGGACCGGCGGGACGCGGCGCGCACGGTGCGGCGGCGGCTCGCGCAGGAGGTCCTGGAACTGGTGCAGACGGGTGCCGCGCCCGCCGAGATCGCGGCCCGCCTGCGGGTGGCGGCGCCGGTGCTGCTGCCGGGCCTCGGCGCGGCCCCGCACTGGCAGGTCGTCGTGGCCCGCGTCGAGTGGGAGGACGACTCGGCGGAGACCGGCCCGGTCGCCCAGACCCTGCTGGAGGAGATCCTCGTCGACCCGCTCGCCACGGGCCCCGAGCACTCCGACCGCATCGCCGTGGCGCACACCGGCGACGAGGCCGTCGCCCTCGTGCCGCTGCCGGCGGTCTCCAGCGAGCACGACGGCTCCGAGACCGGCATCCTCGCGGACGCGCTGCTGGAGTCCGTACGGGAGCCGCTGTCCGCGGGACTGGACGGCGACGGGCGGGTCACGCTCGGCGTCAGCGCGGCCGTGCACTCGGCGGAGGGTCTGCGCGGCGCGCTGGAGGAGGCCCGGCACGCGCGGCGCGTGGCCGCGGCGCGCCCCGGCCGGGTCTGCGCGGCCGGCCACCAGGAACTGGCCTCGCACGTCCTCCTGCTCCCCTTCGTTCCCGACGACGTCCGCCGGGCCTTCACCGCCCGGCTGCTGGACCCGCTGCGGGACTACGACCGCCGCCACCGCGCCGAGCTGATCCCGACGCTGGAGGCGTTCCTCGACTGCGACGGCTCCTGGACGCGCTGCGCGAGCCGCCTCCACCTGCACGTCAACACGCTGCGCTACCGAGTCGGGCGGATCGAGCAGTTGACGGGCCGTGACCTTTCGCGCCTGGAGGACAAGCTGGACTTCTTCCTGGCACTGCGGATGAGCTGAGCCGCGGGGCGTGGGAAGGCCCGGACGCTCCCAAACCTCCGGACCGGGAAGTCCCACCACTTTGTGAAAAATTTCACCCATCCCCTTGGCCGGGCCGCCGGATCCGTGCTGAGATGCGGCCACCACTCGAGAGCTCGATGGCGTGCTAAGGGGAGGGCAACGTGGCGCATTCCGCCATGGCTGGTTCTGGTTGGGGAACGACCGAAGGTGACGATCCGCTCCAGACCGCCGTGTGGCGGTTGCGCTCGCGCGCCTGCTGGGCGGACGCGGTGGCCCTGCTGGAGCCGGTCACCGCGGCCACCGCTTTGCAGCGGACCGCGCTGCTGGTGGAGCGGTGTCTGTACACCGAGGAGGGCTGGGCGGAGGCCGAGGACGCGCTGCGCACCGCCGAGGCGCTGGCCCACAGCGACGACGAGCGCGGGGCCGCGGCCTGTGAACGCGGGCAACTCGCGTACGCCGCCACGGTGCACGGGGTGCGCGACCGGTCCGACGAGGCGCGGGCCGCGCTGGGCCGGGCGGCGGCGCTGATCGCGCCGGGGGCTCAGGGGCGGGCGCTGCTGGACTTCCGGCGGGGGCTGCTCGCGGAGAACCTCACCCGCTCACCGCAGGCCGCCCGGGCGGCGTACCGGCGCGCCCACGCCGGCGCCACCGCGCACGCCGACCCGCTGCTCCAGTCCTTCACCTGGCGGCATCTGGCCGGACTCGCCCTGCGGGAGGGGGAGCTGGCCGAGGCGCGGCACGGGTTCGCCGAGTCGCTGCGCATCCGCGAGGAGCTGGGATACCTCGTCGGTACGGCGCCGGCGCTGGCGTCGCTCGCCGACGCGGAGGCCGAACCGGAGGCCTCGCGGCTGCGGGAGGAGGCACGGCGGCTGTTTCGGCTGCTGGGCGGTGTGCCGACGTGGCTGGCGCGGCAGCTGGCCCCGCCGGCCGCGGGCGCGGCGACGGCGTGACGGCCGTTCACGGGGACCCATCGGCCACGGCCGGTGCCGGGCGAGGCCGGCACCGGCCGGCGGGACCACGGTGCCGCTTCCACGTCGGCGAGAACCATGCGCGCGGAGGCCGCGGGCTCGACCCGCACCTCGGTGTGCGCGGCGGACCGCCGCTGGACCGGCTCGTCGGCGCGGGCCGGGACGTTCGTGATCTGCCGCGGCTGCTCCTCGCGGAACAGCCGCTGCTCGTGGAGGCTGCCCCGGAGCGCGGCGAGGCCACTCCTCGGGCGGGGCGGGAGACGATGACTGGACGGACGGTGGTCAGGCGGCGGCGCGGCGCTGGCAGGCGACGCAGTACCGCGTGTAGGGGAGGATCTCCAGGCGCTCGGCCGGGACGGGCTTGCCGCAGCCCAGGCAGGCGCCGTAGGTGCCGTCGCCGATACGGGCGAAGGCCTCCTCGATCTCCTTGAGCACCCGCTCGATGGCGGCCTTCTGCGCGGACATCAGCTGGTCGTCCGCCTGGCCGCTCTCTCCGAGGGCCCGCAGTTGGGTCATGCGGGTGTCCCGGGCGTGTTCGAGACGCCGGCGCGCCTCGTGAGCGGTCAGCCGCTCGGGACGGGGTTCGATGCGGGAGGCGTCGAGCGACACGGTGAGTCCTTCTCTCGGAGAGTTCTGCGGGTATGACGAGAGCCGGGCCGATCGGTCCCGGTCGTCCTCAACCCTGGCCGGGCCGTCGGGGGAAACCCATCGGGCGCAGGCCCCATTCGCCCGGGGACGGAGGATCCACTCGGCGGCGCGCGGGGGCGGCCGTATGGGTGTACCGCGACCCGGAAATGGGGGTCGGGCCCCATCGACCCGGCGGCGGCGGGCGGGGGAAGCTGGTCGCTTGCCCGGTCGCGGCCTGGGCCGCAGCTCCTACCGAGGGTGCGCGATGGCCGGCATTGGAGGCGTACCAGTCGACGCGTCGCAGAAGGAGGCGTACCCCCCGGTGTCCCTGTTCTGGCGGATCTTCGGGCTCAACGCGGTGGTGCTGGGCTTCGCCACGGCACTGCTGCTGTGGGCTCCGGTGACCGTCTCCGTGCCGGTCCTGCTGACCGAGGCCGTCATCCTGGTGGGCGGCCTGGGCGTCATGCTGGTGGCCAACGGCGCCCTGCTGCGCTGGGGTCTGGCACCACTGGACCGGCTCACGAAGCTGATGACCACCGTCGACCTGCTGCGCCCCGGCCAGCGACTGCCGGTGTCCGGCGGCGGCGAGGTCCCCGAGCTGATCCGCACGTTCAACGCCATGCTCGACCGGCTGGAGCACGAGCGGGCCACGAGCACCGCCCGCGTCCTGCTCGCCCAGGAGGAGGAGCGGCGCCGTATCGCGCAGGAGCTGCACGACGAGGTCGGGCAGAGCATGACCGCGATCCTGCTGGTCCTGGGGCGTGCCGCGGACGACGCCGACCAGCCGCTGCGCGACGAGTTGCAGCAGGCGCAGGAGATCACCCGGGAGAGCCTGGACGAGGTCCGCCGCCTGGTGCGCCGGCTGCGGCCCGGCGTCCTGGACGACCTCGGCCTGATCAGCGCGCTGTCCTCGCTGACGCACGACTTCGCCGCCCACACGGGGCTGCGGGTGGTGCGGCGTTTCGACGCCGGTCTGCCCGCCCTGGACCCCGAGACCGAGTTGGTCCTCTACCGCGTCGCGCAGGAGAGCCTGACCAACGCCGCCCGGCACGCGGACGCCCAGCGGCTGGAGGTGAGCCTCGGCCCCGCCGACCGTGCGGTGACGCTCACCGTCGCCGACGACGGCCGCGGCATCGAGGCGGCGTGCGAGGGCGCCGGTATCCGCGGCATGCGCGAACGGGCCCTGCTCATCGGGGCCGCCCTCGACATCACCTCGGCACCCGGCGCCGGCACCCGGGTCCGGCTGACCGCACCCGTCCCCAGGAAGCAGCCCTGACCATGTCCGACCCCTCCCTGCCCGATCCCGCCGCGTCCCACCGGGCCGCGGCGCCCACGTCCGATCCGCCGAGGATCCGCATCCTGCTGGCCGACGACCACGCGCTGGTACGCCGCGGCGTACGGCTCATCCTCGACCGGGAGCCGGACCTCGAGGTGGTCGCCGAGGCCGGGGACGGCGCGGAGGCCATCGACATGGCGCGGGCGCACGCCGTCGACCTCGCCGTACTGGACATCGCGATGCCCCGCCTGACCGGTCTGCAGGCCGCCCGGGAGCTGGCCGCGCTGAAGCCGGGGCTGCGCATCCTGATGCTGACGATGCACGACAACGAGCAGTACCTGTTCCAGGCGCTGAGGTCGGGAGCCTGCGGGTACGTGCTGAAGTCCGTCGCCGACCGCGATCTGGTCGCCGCCTGCCGGGCCGCGATGCGCGACGAGCCCTTCCTGTACCCGGGTGCGGTGACCGCGCTGATCCGCAACTACCTCGACCGGGTCCGGCACGGCGAGGAGAGTGCCGACCACATCCTCACGCCCCGCGAGGAGGAGGTCCTCAAACTCGTCGCCGAGGGCCACTCCTCGAAGGAGATCGCCGGGATCCTCTTCATCAGTATCAAGACCGTCCAGCGCCACCGGGCGAACCTCCTGCAGAAACTGGGTCTGCGCGACCGCCTGGAACTGACCCGCTACGCCATCCGGGCCGGACTCATCGAACCCTGACAGGTCCTGACGGCCCCTCCGAACCGCCGCATCACCCATAACGAACCCACCACACGCACCACCCGAAACGAAAGGGGACGGTGCATGCGCCCCGCACGACGCACCGCCCCCGCCCCCGCCCCCGCCCCGGGTCACCGGCTGGCGGCGACGCTCACCGCGCTGCTGGCCGTGGTGCTGGCCCTGCTCCCGGCGTGGCCCGCGGCCGGCGCGGGCATCGCTGTCCCGGGGCCGGCCCCGCTGCCCGCGGCGACGACCGTCCCGCACCCGGACAGCGGCCACCACGCCGGCGACGGCTGTGCCACCACCTGCGCCGCCCAGGCCAGGGCCCGGCACGACCATCTCGGTGAGCATCCGGCACCACCGGACCGCCTCGGCACCACCACGCGCGCCTCGGGCACCGCCCCGGCCGCCCTCGGGCGGACCCCGGCCGTGCCCGGCCCCGTGCCCGTCTCCCCCGGCCGTACGAGCCACGACCGCGGGCGGGCTCCTCCCGTCGCCTCCGGCACCTGAGACACCCCGTCCTTTCCCCATCCTTCGCCGCGGCCGCGCTGGGCCGCTGCCGCGGCGTGCCCGCCGGAGGCCCGTGTTGAAACGTTCTCGTCCCCGCTCCCGAGCCCACTCCCCGAAGGGGCGTGCGCTCGTCGCCCTCCTTGTGATGGCCGGGGCCGTGGCCATCGCCCTGACCATGCCGATCCGCCTCGGACTCGACCTGCGCGGCGGCACCCAGATCGTGCTGGAGACCAAGTCCACCGCCACCACCGAGGCCGACCGTGAGGCCACCGACCGCACCGTGGAGGTGCTGCGCGGCCGTATCGACGCGCTCGGCGTCGCCGAGCCGACCATCGTCCGGTCCGGCGACAACCGCGTCGTCGTCGAGCTGCCCGGCGTACAGGACCCGAGGAAGGCGGCCGACGTACTGGGCCGCACCGCGCAGCTCACCGTCCACCCGGTGCTCGGCCCGGCCGAGGCCGCCGGGAACAACGCCGGGAACCCGTCCGGCACGGACACCGAGCGGGTCCTGCCGGACGAGTCCGGTCAGTCCCTCCGGCTGAAGGCCGCCACGCTGACCGGGCAGGACGTCAAGGGCGCCGACGCCCGCTTCGACCAGCAGGGCGGGGCCGGGTGGCACGTCACCGTCGACTTCGAGGACGCGGGCGGCGACCGCTGGGCCGAGGTGACCGGCGAAGCCGCCTGTCACCCGGTCGGTGACCCGCAGCGCCGGGTCGCCATCGTGCTCGACGACAAGATCATCTCCTCGCCGCAGGTCGACCCCTCCGTGGCCTGCGGGGCGGGCATCGCCGGTGGCTCCACCCAGATCACCGGCTCCTTCGACGACGCCGAGGCCCACGAACTGGCGCTGCTCGTCAAGGGCGGTGCCCTGCCCGTACCGGTCGAGACCATCGAGCAGCGCACCATCGGCGCCACCCTGGGCGACGAGGCGATCTCGGCCGGCGCCTGGGCCGCTGTCATCGGCACCGCGCTGACCGGGCTGTTCATCATCGTCGTCTACCGGCTGATGGGCGTGCTCGCGACCGTGGCCCTGCTCTGCTACGGCCTGATCTCCTACGCCGCCCTGGCCGCGATCGGCGCCACCCTGACCCTGCCCGGCCTGGCCGGCTTCGTCCTGGCCATCGGCATGGCGGTGGACGCCAACGTCCTCGTGTTCGAACGCGCCCGCGAGGAACAGGCCGCCCGTACCCGCCCGAGCACGCGCTCGTCGCTGACCGCCGGTTTCCGCGGCGCCTTCAGCGCGATCGCCGACTCCAACACCACCACGCTGATCGCCGCCGCCCTGCTGTTCTTCCTGGCCTCGGGTCCGGTGAAGGGCTTCGGCGTCACCCTGGGCATCGGTGTCCTGGCCTCCATGGTCAGCGCCCTGGTGATCACCCGGGTGCTCGCCGAGTTCGCCGCGAGCCGCCCGTCGGTCTTCCGCCGCCCGCACATCACCGGCATCTCGACCACCGGCCCGGTGCGCGACGCCCTGCTGCGCCGCGACCCGTTCCTGATGCGCCACCCGCGCCGCCGGCTGGCCGCCTGCGCGGTCGTCCTCGTGGCGGCCGGCTCCGGCATCCTGGTCCGCGGCCTGGACTTCGGCATCGAGTTCACCGGCGGACGGCTCATCGAGTACTCCACGGCCACCCGGGTCGACGCCGACCGGGCGCGGGACGCCCTCGCCGACGCGGGCTTCCCCCGCGCCGTCGTCCAGTCCTCCGGCGACAGCGACCTCACGGTGCGCACCGAGAAGCTGACCGACGCCGAGGCGGAGACGGTCACGAAGACCATCGGCGAGCTGGGCGGCGAGACGGAGAAGGTCCGCGACGAGCTGATCGGCCCCAGTCTGGGCGCGGAGCTGCGGAAGGACGCCCTGATCGCCCTGGGCCTGGCCCTGGGCGCCCAGTTGCTGTATCTCGCCGTCCGTTTCCGGTTGCTGTTCGGCACGGCGGCGGTCGGCGCGCTCGCCCACGACGTGGTCGTCCTGGTCGGGGTGTTCGCCTGGCTGGGCAAGCCGATCGACGGGGTGTTCCTGGCCGCGCTGCTGACCGTGATCGGCTACTCGGTCAACGACTCGGTCGTCCTCTTCGACCGCGTCCGGGAGCTGCTCGGCGGCAAGGACTGGAAGGACCGGAAGACTCCGTTCGCCCGGCTCACGAACCAGGCGATCCTGCAGACCCTGCCGCGCACGGTCAACACGGGCATGGGCGCGGTGCTCATCCTCGCCTCGCTGGCCGTCCTCGCGGACGACTCGCTCACCGACTTCGCCCTCGCGCTGCTGATCGGCGTGGGGGTCGGCACGTACTCGTCGGTGTTCACCGCCTCTCCGCTGGCCATCGAGATGTACGACCGCGGTACCGGGTCCCGCCCCGCACGCCGCAAGGGCCGGACCACGGAGGGGAAGGTGCCGGCGAGCCGCACGGAACGGCATGAGGTCTCGTAGCCGCTCCGTAGCCACCCCGTAGCCACCTCGCAGGGACCCCGTGGGGACCTCGTGGGGACCCCGTAGGGGCGCGCCTGCGTCGTCGCGCTCAGCGCGCCTCGCTGAAGTGCTCCCCCACCAGGGTCCGGACCAGGTCCGGGTCACCGGCGATCAGCGCGTCCAGCAGCGCCGTGTGTTCGTGCGCGTCGGCGATCAGGTCGGCCCGCCCCCGCACCGCGGGGGCGCCGGCCGGCGGCCACTGGGCGCGGCGGTGCAGGTCACCGGCGATGCGGACGAGCTGGTCGTTGCCGGCCAGCGCGAGCACCGCGCGGTGGAAGGCGCGGTCGGCCTCGGCGTACGTGGCCGGGCAGCCGGACGACGCGGCCCGGACGGTGGCCTCGGCGAGGGGGCGCAGTTCCGCCCAGCGCTCGGCGGGCACGGTTCGGGCCAGGCGGAGCATCACGGGCACCTCGATCAGTGCCCGGACCTCGGCCAGCTCGGCCAGTTCCCGGTCGCCGCGTTCGACGACGCGGAAGCCGCGGTTGGGGACGACCTCGACGGCGCCCTCCAGGGCGAGCTGCTGCATGGCCTCCCGAACGGGCGTGGCCGAGACGCCGAAGCGCTCGCCGAGCGCGGGCGCCGAGTAGACCTCGCCCGGCCGCAGCTCGCCGGAGACCAGCGCGGTGCGCAGGGCGTCGAGCACCTGCCCGCGCACGGAGGAGCGCTGGACGAGGGCCCGCGGGCGGGGCAGGGGAGGTTCGCCGTGCGTGTGCTCGCCGCGCGCGGCTCCGGCCGGTTCCACGGCCCCGCGGGCCCTGTCCCGGTCCACGTCCGAGGCACCCGGCTGCGCCGGAATCCGCGCCGACGCGACCGGTTCGCGCGACGCGGCCGATTCGGTCGACCCGGCGGTGCGGACCCGCCCGGTCCCCGCCCCTGCGGGACCCTGCGCGCTCGGCTTCACGGGTCCTCCTGTGGGACGTGTCGGTACTTGGGGTCATTACGGCGGGTTGTCACCTGTCCGTCAAGCACCATAAGGGCACGGGCCGCCAGTTCAAATCCCAAGAATCTTGGGTAAGGTAAGGCTTACCTCAAGCAGCCCGTTGCTCGGACGTGGATCGGTGGTCCCGCATGCCTGTCACCCGCTCGGCCTTCACGGACGCCTACGCGCGCCTGTCCGAGGTCCTCCCGGGACTGGGCGTCACCGAACTGGACACGGCCGGCGAGGTCCCGCGCGGCGGCGGATGGGTCGCGGCCGGCGCGCTCGCCTCGGGCGGGGCGGAGCTGGAGGCGTTCCTCGCCTGGGACGACGCCCAGGTGATCCGGGACTACGGGCAGCGGGCCCGGCCGGACGTGGTCGCGAGCTTCGGACTGCACCGGTACGCGTGGCCGGCCTGCCTGCTGATCACCGTGCCGTGGTTCCTGCACCGCAGGGTGCCCCGCTACCCCGTGACCGATGTCGCCTACGACCGCTCCGCCGCCGGCCTCCCCCTCGGCCGCATGGCCGTGCGGCCCACCGGCTTCGCCTGCCTGCCCGGCGACCCGGCCGCCGCGCTGCCCGGCGCCCGCGTGGTCGCCGACGAGGAGGCGCTGCGGGCCGAGGTGCGCGCCGCGGTCGCCGAGCACATGGAGCCGGTGCTGGCGGGGTTCGGACCACGCATGCGACGGCGCGGCCGCGCCCTGTGGGGCATGGCGACCGACGAGGTCGTCGAGGGCCTCTGGTACGTCGCCCATCTGCTCGGCGAGCAGGAGCGGGCGCGGCACGAACTGGAGCTGCTGCTGCCGGGCGCGACCAAGCCGTACGTCGGCAAGGCGGCGTTCCGGCAGCTGACCGGACCGGACGGCGAGCCGCTGCACACCCGGGACCGGGCGAGCTGCTGCATGTTCTACACACTGCGCCCCGAGGACACCTGCGCCACCTGCCCGCGCACCTGTGACGCGGACCGCGTCAACAAGCTCCTCACCACGGCGGGTTGAGCCTCCCCCGGCCGCCTCACGCGCGATCGCCCCTATGATCGTCGGCTAAGATCACCGGCGTCGTTTCACAACTCCCTCACGCGTTGCGGGAACTTTCCGTGGAACCACTCGTACGGGTAGTCTTATTCGAACTCAACTCCCGCCCCTCATGCGGCAGTTCGAGCAGAACGCCGCCCTGGGCATCCCCTCGCACTCCCTTGGCTGCCTCTTGCCCCGAAACCCTCTGAGGGCCGCCGGGTTTGGGCCACCATGGCGGGCGTTACGCCCTATCCCAATGCAAGGGACCCCAGATGAGATTGACCGACATATCGCTGAACTGGCTGCTTCCGGGCGCCGTGCTGCTCCTGGGCATGCTGGCGGCGGTGGCGGTGCTCGCGCGCGGCAAGCGTTCCTCGGGGAAGGACGCGGGCGCTGACGACTCGTGGGAGCGCATGGAGGAGCGCCGCAGGCGCAAGGAGGCCCTCTACGGCACCTTCTCCTATGTCCTGCTCTTCTGCTGCGCCGCGGTCGCCGCGGCGCTCTCCTTCCACGGTCTGGTCGGCTTCGGCGAGCAGAACCTCGGCCTGAGCGGCGGCTGGCAGTACCTGGTCCCGTTCGGACTCGACGGGGCGGCGATGTTCTGCTCCGTCCTCGCGGTGCGCGAGGCCAGCCACGGTGACGCGGCGCTCGGCTCCCGCATACTCGTGTGGACGTTCGCGTTCGCGGCGGCGTGGTTCAACTGGGTGCACGCGCCCCGCGGCATCGGTCACGCGGGTGCCCCGCACTTCTTCGCGGGCATGTCCCTGTCGGCGGCGGTGCTGTTCGACCGGGCCCTGAAGCAGACCCGCCGGGCCGCCCTGCGCGAGCAGGGCCTGGTGCCGCGCCCGCTGCCGCAGATCCGCATGGTGCGCTGGCTGCGGGCACCCCGGGAGACGTACCGCGCCTGGTCGCTGATGCTCCTGGAGGGCGTGCGCAGCCTCGACGAGGCCGTCGAGGAGGTGCGCGACGACATGCGCAAGAAGGAGGAGGCCAAGCAGCGCCGGCGCGAGCAGGAGCGCCTGGAGCGGGCGCAGCTCAAGGCGATCAGCCGGGGTCACGGCCACCGGGGCTTCCCCGGCCGCGGCGGCCGGCCGGTCGAGGTCGAGGTGCAGCAGGTGGAGCGGGGCACCGAGCGCGCCGCCACAGCGGAGCCCGCCATATCCGCGCCGGAGCCCCTGCCCGCGGCCCGGCGGCCCTCCCTCCAGCCGGTGCGCCACGGAACCGACCAGGTCACGGTCGACCTCACCGCGGAGGACGACACCCAGGCCCTGCCGCGCCTGGACTCCCTGGAGCGCAAGCTCAAGGACCTGGAGCAGCAGTTCGGCTAGACGAGGTGTGAGGCGCCGGGGGCTCCCGGCGCCTCACGCGGCCTCGGCGTCCAGTTCGAACCAGACGGACTTTCCCACCTCGCAGGGCCGCACGCCCCAGTCGTCGGCGAGGGACCGCACCAGGACCAGGCCTCTGCCGTTGGTGCTCTCCTCCGCTTCCGGGGCGCGCGGCCGGGGCAGCCGGCCGACGAAGTCCCGTACCTCGACCCGCAGCGCGCGCGGTCCGACCGTGGCGGTCAGGACGGCGCCTTCGTCGGTGTGGACGAGCGCGTTGGTGACGAGCTCGCTGGTGAGCAGCTCCGCGACGTCCGACCGTCCGGGCCCTCCCCAGTGCCGCAGCAGCTCACGCAGGGCGCGCCGGGCCTCGGGCACCGCCCGCAGGTCCGCCCGCCCCAGCCGTCGCCTGAGCTGTGGTGCCGTGTGTCCCTTCATGTCCCCCGTCCGTGTGCTGATGTCGCTTCCCCTCCCGTTTCGAACGTCTTCACGGGGAAGCCTTGCCCGTTCGGGCCCCCGGCAGTCATGTCGATTCACGACGGCCACGACACCGGTCACGGTCGCGGCACGTTGCGCAGGTTCGAGCGGGCCATCTGGAGCATGCGTCCGACACCGCCGTCCAGCACGATCTTCGAGGCGGACAGGGCGAAGCCGGTGACCATGTCGGCGCTGATCTTCGGCGGGATGGACAGGGCGTTGGGGTCGGTGACGATGTCGACGAGGGCAGGCCCCTTGTGCTTGAACGCGGCCTTCAGCGCCCCGGCCAGGTCCTTGGGCTTCTCCACCCGCGCCCCGAAGGCACCGCAGGCCTCGGCGACGGCGGCGAAGTCGGGGTTGACGTTGGCCACGCCGTGCGAGGGCAGGCCGGCGACCAGCATCTCCAACTCGACCATGCCGAGCGAGGAGTTGTTGAAGAGGACGACCTTCACCGGCAGGTCGTGCTGGACGAGGGTGAGGAAGTCGCCCATCAGCATGGTGAACCCGCCGTCACCGGACATGGAGACGACCTGCCGGCGCCGGTCGGTGAACTGGGCGCCGATCGCCATCGGCAGCGCGTTCGCCATCGAGCCGTGCGAGAAGGAACCGATGATGCGCCGTCGGCCGTTGGGCGAGATGTAGCGGGCCGCCCAGACGTTGCACATGCCGGTGTCGACGGTGAACACCGCGTCGTCGTCGGCCATCTCGTCCAGCACGGCGGCGACGTACTCGGGGTGGATCGGGACGTGCTTGTCGACCTTGCGGGTGTACGCCTTGACGACGCCCTCCAGCGCGTCGGCGTGCTTCTTCAGCATCCGGTCGAGGAAGCGGCGGCTCTTCTTCTCCTTCACCCGCGGGATCAGGCAGCGCAGGGTCTCCTTCGCGTCGCCCCACACCGCGAGGTCCAGCTTGGAACGGCGGCCCAGGTGCTCGGGCCGGACGTCGATCTGGGCGATCTTCACGTCGTCGGGCAGGAAGGCGTTGTACGGGAAGTCCGTGCCGAGCAGGATCAGCAGGTCGCACTCGTGGGTGGCCTCGTAGGCGGCGCCGTAGCCGAGCAGGCCGCTCATCCCCACGTCGTACGGGTTGTCGTACTGGATCCACTCCTTGCCCCGCAGGGCGTGCCCGACCGGGGACTTGATCTTCCCGGCGAACTCCATCACCTCGGCGTGCGCGCCCGCCGTGCCCGCGCCGCAGAACAGGGTGACCTTGTCGGCGTCGTCGATCAGCCGCACCAGCCGGTCGATCTCCTCGTCGCCGGGCCGGACGGTCGGCCGGGAGGTGACGAGCGCCGTCTCCGCGGCCGTCTCCGGCGCCGGCTCGTCGGCGATGTCGCCGGGCAGGGAGACGACGCTGACGCCGCCCTGGCCGACGGCGTGCTGGATGGCGGTCTGGAGCAGCCGCGGCATCTGCTTCGGGCTGGAGATCAGCTCGCTGTAGTGGCTGCACTCACGGAAGAGCTGGTCGGGGTGGGTCTCCTGGAAGAAGCCGAGGCCGATCTCGCTGGAGGGGATCTGCGAGGCGAGGGCGAGGACGGGGGCCATCGAGCGGTGGGCGTCGTAGAGGCCGTTGATGAGGTGGAGGTTGCCGGGGCCGCAGGAGCCGGCGCACGCGGTCAGCTTCCCGGTGATCTGGGCCTCCGCCCCGGCGGCGAAGGCGGCGGTCTCCTCGTGCCGGACGTGCACCCACTCGATGCCGGAGTGGCGGCGCACGGCGTCCACGACCGGGTTGAGGCTGTCGCCGACGACTCCGTAGAGGCGTTTGACTCCGGCGCGGGTGAGGATGTCGACGAACTGTTCCGCGACGTTCTGTTTGGCCATGGCTCCAGCTATGGCACAGCGAGCGGCGTCACGCCTCCCAAACGGCGGCGGCCGTACGGTCATCGGCGTAACCCTTGACCCGGACACGGCTGTCGGTGAGGAACTCGGCGAGGCCGGGCGGGGTGCGGCCGGCCCACCGCCGCGCGAGGAGTTCGCCCAGCTCGGGCTCGCTCAGCAGAGGTTCGGCGAGGCCGGTGGTGCACATCAGCAGCACATCACCCGGGCGGGCTATGGAGGCCCGGAAGCGGAAGGGCTCGCGGGGCGGCTCGGCGGGCGGTCCGTCGTACGGTCCGGGCGGTGTGGTGATGCCCAGGCCCATGGTGAGCCGGTCGCCCTCGGGGGGCCGGTCGCCCTCGGGGGGCCGGTCGCCCTCGGGGGGCCGGTCCGGCGTCTCGCCCGGCCTCGCCCGCGGCGCCGAGCCGAACCCGACGACGGGCTCGCCGGCGACGTCGCCGACAGCCGGCTCCATGTCCTGCCAGGCGCCGTCCCGCAGCCGGAGCAGTCCGCCCGCGCCGGCGCCGAAGAACACACGCGTACGGCACTCGGGGTCGGCGGGCAGCAGCAGACAGCGCAGGGTGGCCGCGTACTCGTCCGGGGCCAGGCCCTGTTCGGCGGCGCCGGCGCGGAGCCTGCCGAGGCTGCGGTCGGTGAGGCGGTGCAGTCCGGACTTCAGTTCGCCGCGCCGGGCGGCCCGCAGGTCCTCGGCGAGCCGGGCGTGGCTGCGGCCCACGGCCCGGCCGATCCACTGGCACACCTCGGCGGCGGCACGGTGCGCCCCGGCGGTCGCGCGGGCACCGGTCGCCATCGCCACCAGCACCAGTGCCTGCTCCCCCGCGCCGAAGCGCGCGACGAGCAGCGCGTCGCGGCGCGGGTCGCCCCGGTACCGCGCGGAGTCCCCCCGTACGGAGACGGCTCGCAGCGTGCAGGTCCCGTACCGGGCGCCGTCCAGCACCGTGTCCGCCACCAGCCCGTCGAGCCCGTCGGGGTCCGCCGACGGCAGCGCGGTGGGCTCGGCGTCGTAGGTGGGCGGCCCGGAACCGACGTAGTCACGTGCGGACGGCGGAACCTCGCCGGTGCCGTCCCCGGACGGCGCGGGCAGGGGCCCCGGAGGTCGCGAGGGGAGGAACGGGGGCGGGAGCGGGGGCAGGCCGGGGGTGGTCCGAGGTAGGGGCGGGGGTGTGCCGGGGGCCGACCGGGCGGCCGGGAGGGCCGTGTCGGGGGGTTCCGTGAGGTCGGCGGGGCCGGTCCCCGAGGTGGTACGCCCGTGCGGTCCCGCCCGGCGCCCGGTCTGCGGCGGGGCGGGCGGCACGGGGTCGGTCTGCGGCGGGACGGACGGCACGGGGTCGGGCTCCGGCGGGACGGACGGCACAGGGCCGGGCTCCGGCGGGACGGACGGCACAGGGCCGGGCTCCGGCGGGACGGACGGCACAGGGCCGGGCTCCGGCGGGACGGACGGCACAGGGCCGGGCTCCGGCGGGACGGACG